>JAYTOL010000114.1:0-19067 GCA_043747815.1 Deltaproteobacteria bacterium | reverse complement strand
ATCGCGTGCTTCTACGTGGAGACATTGCGACGGCCCGCCGTGGTGGCTCGTCTGCGACGGGTACGGGTCACGCATCCTCTGCCGACGCTGCTGAGCGGCCGCGAAGTCATGAAGCTACTCGAGGCCACGCGCTCGGCGAAGTATCGAGCGATCTTCAGCCTACTGTACGGCGTAGGGCTGCGCCTCGACGAGGCGCTGCACTTGCGCATCGAAGACGTCGACAGTCGGCGCATGGTGCTCCGCATCCCGCACACCAAGAGTCAACCGCGCGAGGTGCCGATGAGTGAGCGGGTGCTCAGAGCTCTTCCCGAGTACTGGCGCGAGGAGCGACCGCAAGGTCCTCTGCTCTTTCCCGGGCGCGGCAAGCGCAAGTAGGGAGCGTCGCTCGAAGGCCCCGGGCAAGTGCTAGCTCCATCGCCCCCGCGCCCACGTTCTATGAAAAGAGGTATCGCTGCGGATAGCATCGAGCAGCGGACTCACAAAAGCGTCTATTTCTGCGATGACCGCCGCCAGAGTGAGAGCCTGGTCGGCCGCATCGAGACGCTTGAGGAAAGCCCTCCACTGTACTCGCTTTTGAGCGTCCTCGGTGAAGGCAGCGGTGAGTGCCACAGGGTCCGTTGCGGGAACGGGAGTGCCGCGACGCGCGAAGGTTGCGCTGATCGCACCGACGAGAATGTCGCCCTCGAACTCGAAAGAGCGCGCGAGGAAACGAAGATCGAAGAAGTCCTTCATTCGGCTGTTGGCGATGCCGAGTTGCACCATCGCTTCGAGTTTCTCTGCAACGACCGTATCGCGCGGGTACACCCGCAGCCTAAAGGTCCCGTATTTCTCGAACAGCCCAAGAGCGAGCCGACCGTTGCTCGCGACTTCCACTTGGAGAATCTGGCAGATGAAAAATTTACAGGTGCGAGGCGGTGCGACCCTGATGGGTTTGATAGTGCTACTCGGTGCACCCGGTTGCGGGTCCGACCACGAGGACCGCACATTTCTCGCGGGGGAGGGCTCGAGTGGCAACGTGCGGCTAGCCATGCTTGCCGGAGGCGACATCTATGTGGCCTCGGTCCGCTACAGCGGCACGAACGCGAGTGGTGTCGTGGTGGCCAGCGACAGCGTCGAGTGGGAGCCTGCGCCCGAGGTCTCGGTGCAGTTGGCGCTGCCGGCCGGAGTCACCTATACCATCACGCTCCGCGCCGTGACCGGCGATGGCATCGAGTGCCAAGGGTCCGCGGTTTTCTTCGTCGAGGCGGGCGTCACGCAACGGGTCGTCGTCGATCTTCTGTGTGATGGCGAAGCCCTGGTGGCGGAGGAGTTGGAAACACCGTGTTCGAAGGTCATCTCGCACCGGCGCCGTCGGCGTGCCCCGAGGTGGCCTACTACTCCGCGAGCCCTGACCGAGCCTTGGTAGGAGCGCAGATCGCTCTTTCCGCCGGAGCCACCCCCTTCGCTGGCGATCTCGTGTATTCCTGGCGCTCGAGCTCCGGTTCCGTGCTCGAGCCGGACGAACCGAACACACTGTTCACTTGCACGGCGCCCGGCCCGGCCGTGCTCAGCCTGACCGTCGCCCCAGAGCTCGGGTCGGAGCCCATCGGCGTCACACGGGAAAACTGCACGGACACGCAGAGTGTCACGGTGCAATGCTTCGTCACCGGAGGCTCCGGCGGTGCGGCAGGCTCCGGGGGCTCCGGCAGTGCGGCAGGCCCCAACGACCTCCACGAGCACACGTTTGGTCACGCTGACCTGGCCTTCGAGTTTGATTTCGATGACGCGACCGGCTAGTGGGACGTCTACCTTCTGACAGAAGGAGCGACGATCGATGGAGAGAGCGATGTCAGCGGCGCCATAGACTTCGACGCGGTTCAGATCGTGACAAACGCGACGTTCGTCCGCCCCAATCCCGATGGCGGCTTCTTCGCGCCGCTGTGCGTGGACGCGGGGGAGAGCGCATACTGGTTGCCTCAGAACAACACGGACGCGGCCGCTCTGGGCGTGCCGTTCATGGGCATCGAAAGCGTGATCTCTCCCGGAATTTTCGTCGGCGATCGGCTGTCGCTATCGCTCGTGAACGTGGAGTCGCCCTCCGGGAGCGGCGCGTACTCGCTCTGGAAAGACGGTTTTCCTCCCAGTTTCTCCCTGTCCAGCTGCGATGGGGTCACGGCGAGCGATACGCTGCAACTGCCGATCGGTCACGACCACTTCAACCATGGATTCTCGCACGAGCCGGGTGAGTGGACGGTTACCTATCGGATCGCGGGCACCTTGGTCGGGGGTGGCAGCAGCAGCTCGACGACCTTCGAAGTGCACTTCCTCACTCGATAGCCCGGAACAGATCCTGGCCAGCGCCCGCGGCACTGCCGATCAGGACGCGCGCAGCACATCGGCGAAAGGATCGATCCCGAGATCGTCGCACTCGATGCAACGCAGGATGCGCCGCTCGAGCGCCGCTTCAGACAGCCCTTCCCCCGACAGCAGCAGCGTCAGGCCAGCATCCACCTGTTGCCATTGGCTTGGAAACGAGAAGCTCGGAGGGCCCTGATTGGCGCGAAGCACGCCGCGACGTGGCACCGCACCCGAGAGCACGAAGGTGCCTCGAAGCCACTCCGTCTCCGCGGCCAGTTCGTGGATGAGCGTCCAGAATGGGCGCGGCGCGACGCTGCCTGGATAGAGCGCGAGCGCACCCGTTCGTACGGAGCGCCCTCGGCTCCGACGCATGAATAGCGGACCGACGCTCAGCCCCGCGCCGGGCGGCAGCACTGTTCGAGAGGACGTCGCCACGTCGCACAGCTAGCTCGGTCCGCTCGTTATTGCAACCAACTTGCGAATATACGTATCGCAATTTATTTGCAATAGACGACCGCCGCAGGCAGGCTGCTCCGCGCGCGTCAGTCGGCGCGCCATCGTCAATCGAGGAGACCTTCAATGAAGACCATTCGCAACTCACTCGGCGTCGTAGCAATGACGTGCTGGCTCGGCGTCGGAGTGGCCGGCGCGCAAACGTCGGCGGAACAAGTCGGCTGCAGCGACGCTGCGCTCGGCGTTGGGCTGGACGCTTGGGGACGAACCCTGGTCGCTGGTGCTGCTTATGACAATCGCATCGTGGAGTGGGACACGGGCCACGCGCATTACGCGGACCTGGCGCTGTCGAGGTTGATGCCAGATGGCAGCGTGGATGCTGACTTTGGACGGGGCGGCAATCTACTGCTCGACGTGGGTGACTTCGATGAACTCTCGGAAGTGGTCGCCCTGGGGCCCTGGGTCTACGCGGCCGGAGTGACGGCACCCACGATGGACGGGCGGCGAGGTGATCGAGATCTCGTCGTCTTGCGCCTCGGGCCGACCGGGCAACTCGACCCGACCTTCGGAGCCACTGGCAAGGTGACCCTCGACCTCGGGGGTGATGACGAGCTGGCGGGGCTGGCTCTGGATCCTGCAGGTGGGGTGTGGCTGTCAGGCTCGACAGCGCTCGACAGCGCTTCCGACGGCTTCATACTGCGATTGACGCCCGAGGGCGTGCTCGATCCCGACGTCGCCGATCAGGGTGTGTTCCGCGTCGACACGGGCAGCGACAGCGACCGGCTGCTCTCGATTCGAGTGCTGGCGAACAGAGTTTACGCTGGCGGCGTGTCGACCGTCGACGGGCAAGCCGCGGCCATCGCGCTGGGTCTGGATCTCGAAGGGACACCGCTCGCGAGCTTCGGGGACCAGGGGCTGTCCCTATTCTCCGTCGGTGAAACGCTCGGGGATGCTGCCGTGTCTTTTCACGGCAGCAGCGGCAGCACCGCCGTCACCCTCACGCACCTCGGCAGTGATGGCTCCGTGCACGCCGTCACGACGCTCTTCGATGCGCGCGGGCAAGTGGCGCATCCCGGCCCGGAAGTGCAGTTGCCCGCCGGCACGTCCCCCACCGGGGGCAGCTTCTGGTGGGGCGGCGCGCTGTATTTGTCGGGCGCCATCTACAACGAGGACTTTTCCTTGGGGGACGCGTTCCTCACACGTTTGGCAGGCGAGGCGCTCGATTCGAGCTTTGGGGGCGGCCTCGTGCGCGAGCACCTCGCGCTGGAGTACGCGGCGTATTATGATCTGGCGGCTTCGTTAGAGAGCGTCACCGTGGCGGGCTGGGAATTCAGCGAGCAGGCGGAGACGCTCGGCGATAGCAACGCCCTGGTTGCGCGCTACACGGCGGATGGCGTGTTGGACAAATCATTCGGCAACGGCGGCATCGTGTTGCATGATTTTCGCGGGGGTGCCGCCGTGTGCGGGCCTGCCGTGTTCTTGCCTTGAGGCTCCAAGAGGCCCGAAGCGACCGAGAAGTGTAGCCCGGGATGCACCCGTCAGCCACGGCGTGCAGTCGTCATGCGCGCCGCTACCGGCGATCGCAGACGTTCAGGCTACGACCCGTGAGAGTCTGGGTCCATTCATTGCAATTCTTTTGCATTTGCGACGTCGAGTCCGTAGCCTGTTCGCTCATGACGAGTAGAAAGAGCGAACAGGTCGGCCAACGACGTCCAGACTTGCCGACGTTTACGCTGCTCGGGCGCGCCCCCTACCAAGGGCCGCGCCCCCGGGAGCTCGCTCCGGCGGACATCGAGCGCTTCCGACGCTGGTTGGCCGCCGAGCTGCGCCTCTCGGCCCGTGCAGCGATCGAGGTCGCCGAGTGGGTGGCGTTTGACTCGCGCGAGACGCCGCACACCACGATGATCGCGGTGCGCGACGGTGAGCGACAATTCGCGTTCGCCGTAGGGAAGGAGCTCAGCGAGATTGGGAGCGTGGACCTCCCGCGGATGGCGCGCGAGCTTGCGTAACGATCTCACTCAGGTCCTCATTTCGGGCATCCGACACGTGGTGTTGAGTCGTCCTCCCTATTTACAACCCCGCCTTCGGGACGTGGACCGTACCGAGATCGAGGCTCTTCGAGCCCGGATAGCCTCCGCCTTGGCGATTTCCGCCGGCGCGCGGATCGAATTGCGGAGTGGGGCGCCTTCGATCCGAGAGACGTGCCCCACCCGACGATGATCACCGTGATCGAACCCACGCGCTACTTTAGCGTGGCGATAGGCAAAGAAATCTCGCAGGTCACAGCGCGAGACATCCGTGAATGCATCGGCAGCAGCGAACGCTGGCGTGCAGGCGATTGACACGGGTTACACCGGAACGATGCCAGCTAGCTCGCATTCAGGGGCGAACGTAAGCCGGCTGCGGTGCATTGCGGACGCAAGCCAGTAACTCGCGCAGTTCGTGTTCAGCGATATCGCGTACGATGAACACCACACGTGTGCGTCGCTCGGAGCTCGGCCAGTTCGGCAACATCATCGGTGGATGGAAGAGGTCCTGCACGCCGTGGATGACCATTGGCCCGTTGTACCCGATGACGTTCACGATGCCTTTCACGCGCAGAAGGTCGGGTCCGCGCAAGGACAATAGCGTCCCCAACCACGCCTCGAGCGCGTCAGGCTCGAACGGCTCGTCGACCCAGAAGCAAAATGCTCGGATGTGTGCATCGTGCCGATTGACGTCGTGCCGATGAGCGTGATGAGGGTTTTCTGCATCAGCGTCCCGAGCCGCGTAGGCCTCGGCGTTGAGCCAGCGCTGAACGTCGAGGCTCTTTGTTTTCGGGTTGTAAAGACCGAGGTTGAACAAGAGCTCCGTGTCGACCTGGCCGTCCGAAGCGTGCAATTGGGTGGCTGCCGGATTGAGCGCGTGCAGACGAGCCTCTAGCTGCGCGAGCTGCCCTGCGTCCACGAGATCCGTCTTGGTCAAAATCAGTCGATCGGCGACCGCTGCTTGCTTCACGGATTCGACATGGCGGTCCAGCGTCGTCATCGCATTCACGGCGTCGACGGTCGTCAACACGCCATCGAGTCGGAACGCTTTCGAGAGACTCGGATGCGCCATGAGCGTGTGGAGTATCGGTGCCGGATCGGCGAGCCCCGTGCTTTCGACAATCACTCGATTGAAACGGGCCTTGCCGCCGCGTGCGAAGCGCCACGTGGCATCGCGCAGGGTCTTCACCAGGTCACCGCGGATGGTGCAGCACAGGCATCCGCTCGACATTTCGACCACGACTCCGTCTCGTCCGCTAGAAACGAGGTCATGGTCTATGCCGATTTCTCCAAATTCGTTAATCAGGACGAGTGTTTCCTTCAACTCGGGCAACTGGAGTAGCTGGTTGAGCAAGGTCGTCTTACCGCTGCCCAAAAAGCCGGTCAGCAGCGAGACGGGGATGGGGGCGCTAGTTGGCGAGGCGCTCACGCTTTGCCTTGATCTAGATCGAGCCAGTCCGGAAATGGATCGGGCAAGCTAGCCCAGCCAGCCGTGCCCAGCCGTGCTTCCTCCTCGCTCAGCAGGGCTGAGTCCAGCCGGGCCCGCAACCTGACCTCATCTAGCTCCACCCCGATGAACACCAGCTCCTGACGGCGATCGCCCCACGGCTCCTGCCAGTCGTGGTCGATCTGAGCACGGGCTTCGGCATCCTCGGGCCATTCGTTCTTCGGCAACGCGGCATACCACATGCCGGCAGCTTCGTGCGTAGCGGTGCCCCCTGCCTGCGACCACATGCCTGCGATGTCCATGCGGGAGGCCAACCAGAAGAAACCCTTCGACCGCAATACTCCTTGCCAGGTTGCAGGGTCATCCAGAACCGCACAAAGGCGTTCGGCGTGGAATGGACGACGGGCGCGATACACGAAGCTCGAAACACCGTATTCGACGTTCTCGGGCATATGCTCGCCGCGCAGCTCCTTGAGCCAGCCCGGTGCCTGCGCCGCCTTGGAGAAGTCAAAGAGCCCCGTGCCCAGCACGCTGTCGATAGGCACCTGACCGTGGTCCGCCCGCACGATGCGCGCTTCCGGGTTGAGGTGCCGGAGCAAGGCTTCGAGCCGCTGCCCATCAGCTTCCGCAACCAGGTCCAACTTGGAGAGCACGATGACATTTGCGAATTCGACCTGCTCGACGAGTAGGTCAGTGATGGACCGCTCGTCATCCTCTCCAAGCGCGAGCTTGCGCGAACGCAGGTCGTCCTCGCTCTGCCAGTCATCTGGAAAATTCTTGGCGTCTACCACGGTGACCATCGTGTCCAGAGTGGCGATCTCGGATAGGCCCTGGCCGGTCCCGTCCTGGAACGTGAACGTCTCGGCGACGGGCAAGGGCTCGGAGATGCCGGTCGATTCGATCAGCAGGTAGTCGAACCGTTGCTCCCTTGCCAACTTCGCAACTTCGACGAGCAAATCTTCACGTAGGGTGCAACAGATGCACCCGTTCTGCATCTCGATGAGACGCTCGTCGACGCGCGACAAAGCCGCGTCGCCCCGCTTGACGAGCTGCGCATCGACATTGACTTCACTCATGTCATTCACGATGACAGCGACCTTGCGCCCCTCTCGATTCGAAAGAATGCGATTCAGAAGCGTGGTCTTACCCGCGCCGAGGAAGCCCGAGAGCACGGTGACGGGCAGCTTGATGCCGGGTAAATTCATCGCGGCTTTACATGCAACACAATTGCATTTGGGTCAAGCGCCGCTCTCGCAAGGCAGGCCCGGTTGGTGGGTGCCATTCAGCACGAGCAGAGAGTTGTCTTTGCGTTTGCCGACGAGCTCCTCGACCTTCCGAAGGGCTTGCACGTCTAGACGGGGGGCGAGCGCAACTCACCCCGTTCATCGCAAGTGGGGCACAACCCCACAAACCGAAGGCGCGCATGAGCGAGGGCCGCCCTCCAGTGGTCTGGTAAGCGCGTGTTCCGGCTTACCGCCAGGACCGGCTCCGACGCGCCGCACGACCGGCACCAAAACTGAGGCGTCGACCCCAGCCCGTGCCGCGCCGAGCCGCCCATCCCGTAGCGCGTGGAGCCGTCAGGGAAGCATTCCTTCCATATGAGGCCACCTTTGGTCAGCCGCACCAAGATACGATACACCGTAGCTGCCCCCCAGGGAGCGGGTGCCAACGCGGTCAGGACCTCGGAACACGAAATGGCGCGCTCGGAGCTGGCGAGCACACGCAGCACAGCCAGCCCACTCGCGGTGACCCTCAGGCCAGCCACGCGCATGGGTGTTTCCAGATCGACTTGTCCGATGCTCGACGCCTGGGCGCTGCCGTCGCACGTCGTTCCGCGCGTGTCTTCGCTCAAGCGTGGCAGGATACGGTCCACGGGCTGCTGACGCAATAGTGTCGCGTTAGATACCCCGCGTTACGCATCGAACGACGATGACGCGGGCCAGTTATCGCAATGTAATTGCAATACAGACCTGAGGTGTGGCAGCCTCTACAGGTACGTTGATGAATATGAAGACTCCGTCCCGACAGGTGCCGCCACCCTTTCTCCACACGGGCGACCGACTACCGGTTACGGTGCTGTCCGGCTTCCTGGGTGCCGGCAAGACCACCCTCCTGAACCACATCTTGAACAATCGAGAGGGGCGGCGGGTCGCTGTGATCGTCAACGACATGAGCGAGGTCAACATCGATGCCGAGCTCATCGAGCGAGGCGGCGCGGCCCTCTCGCGTACGGACGAGCAACTGGTCGAAATGTCGAATGGTTGTATCTGTTGCACGCTGCGGGATGACCTGCTCAAAGAAGTCTCCCGCCTGGCGCGCGAAGGGCGTTTCGACTACCTACTGATCGAGGCGACGGGTATCTCCGAGTCGCTGCCGATCGCCCAAACCTTCACGTTCGAGGACGAGCACGGGACGAGCTTGAAGCAGCTCTCCCGCCTCGACACCCTCGTGACGGTCGTCGACGCGGTAAGCTTCATGGCCGAATACCAGCGCGCGGAGTCGTTGATCCAGCGCCGAGCAGCGCTCGACTCGACCGATTCACGCACGATCGCGGATTTGCTCATCGAACAGGTCGAGTTCGCCAACGTGATCGTGGTCAACAAGTGCGACCTCGTGGTCGAGGATACCCTTATGCCATTGCGAGCCGCACTGCGAGCGCTCAATCCCGGAGCGCGGGTGGTCACCAGCACGCGTGGACGTGTCTCGCTCGAAACTATATTGAATACGGGATTGTTCGATTTCGAGCGCGCCTCGGCATCTGCCGGTTGGTTGCGAGAGCTCCAGGGCAAGCACGCACCGGAGGGCGAAACCTACGGAATTTCTAGTTTCGTCTATCGGAACCCGGCACCCTTTGACGCGGAGAAGCTCTGGGCGTTGCTGTGCAATCCCGAGACCTGGCGCGGCGTGCTGCGCTCGAAGGGTTTCTTCTGGGTGGCTGCGGATCACCGGGTGGCATACGAGTGGGGCCAGGCGGGCGGGGTGAGCAACACTAGGGCGGCGGGGATGTGGTGGGCGGCTCTACCGCATGCCCGTCGGCCCCCGGGGCCTGGAGAAAACCAGAACGGCGAGCAGACCTGGCACCCACGCTACGGAGATCGGCGTCAAGAGCTCGTGTTCATCGGCATTGACCTGGCCGAGGCCGCTTTGCGGTCTCAGCTCGACGCCTGCCTGCTCGCGCCCGCGCTGGTGCTGAAGAACAGCAGCGAGTGGAGTCAGCTCAGCAATCCCTTCCCTCGACTCGAGGAGCAGCCATCCGCACCCACGGAGGCCGGCTTTGGCGGAGCCGTTCGAGAAGGCGCGAGCGAGAGGTGAACGTTGCACGGTGAGCTCGATATGGACCCGGAAACTGCTGTAAAGCAGCGTCAACCTTCGCCGAATCAAAGGCGTCCCCCGTCCCATCGGCAGGGCAGGCGCAGGCGTGTTCTCGACAGCCTCACGCAGCCGGGTGTGAGGCTTGCCATCTGGCAGCGCGAGCTACCGGAGGGATTGAGCCTGGCCCTGCTCGACTGGGCGTGGCGATACCCGGCTGGCGTCGAGGATGCGGTCTCGGTGCCACCCCGAAACGTCGAGTCATGCCTCGCCGCGTTTCACGCCGAACCATGGCGCCAATGGCTGTGGGAAGATCTGAAGAGCTTGACCGAGGACTTCTCTCGGCTTGCCGCCGTGAAGAGCTGTCGTGTCACATTTGGCCCGATACGCACGGATCAATGCAGAAAGTTTCATGTCGACAAGCTGCGGATGAGGCTCATCACCACGTACGCGGGACCGGGCACCGAGTGGTTGCCCGAGGGGGCGGTGCGCCGCGCGGCTCTCGAAAATCCGGCGCCGTGCTTTGAACAGGCCAACCGCGAGATTGTCAAACACGCTGGACTGGTGCGGCACGCTCAGGCCGGAGACGTACTCATCATGAAAGGCGCCATGGGTGGCGCCCCGGGCCTGGTGCACCGCTCGCCGCCCATCGAGCACCGCGGGTTGCTGCGGGTGGTCTTGGTGCTCAGCACTTGATGCCGTGAGGTGACCCTCGCGCGAGCGGGCGTGATGACCGATAGGGCCGCACATCTCGAGCAATGCGTGTTTGCCCGCCGACCTGTTCGCCACTGGATCTGGCCGGAGTTGGGCCCGATTGTGTTTGACCACTTCGCCATGTGCGTCATAATGTAATACATGAAGAGGGCCACGATACGCCAGCTGCAGCACAATTTGAGTGAGGTCTTGACCTGGGTGGAGCAAGGAGAAGAGGTTCAGGTGCTCAGGCGTGACAAGGTCGTGGCGCGGCTCCTGCCGCCAGGACCGCAACCGAGCCGATCTCCAGACTTCGTGGCCCGGGCGCGGGCCATCTGGGGTGCGGCCCCGCCGGGTAGCACCCTCAGCGCTATCGTGACCGAGTCACGTGGAGAACGATGATTTACCTCGATACGGGGTGCTTGCTGAAACTCTACTATCCAGAGCCAGAGAGCGAGGCCGTGGCGAGCCTCGTACACGAGCAGCCGATCGCGTTGGTTTCGTTGCATGAGCTCGAGTTGTCAAACGCCCTCGAGCTCAAGCTCTTCCGCAAGGAAGCCAAACCGAATCAAGTGCGCGCCGTGCACGAGTTCGTAGAAGCAGACCTTCGCTCCGGCAAACTCCACCGCCCCGCTCTGGTTTGGGACGATGTGCTGCGAGACTCGATGGCATTGGCGCGGGGCCACACGCGCAAGCTCGGCTGCCGGTCGCTCGATATCTTGCATTGTTCGGCAGCTCGGAGCCTGGCGGTGCAGTCGTTCGTGACATCGGATGCCCGGCAGAAGCGGCTTGCGAGCGCAATCGGTTTGTATTGCTTAAGCCCTTAGTGCTCTTGCCGTTTGCGGACGCCGTGCGCACCGAGTTCGACCCGGGCTCGTGCGCGGTGGTTTTAGACTTCAACCGGAGCGTGTGACGCGTCGTAGCTCACGGTAGCGCGCCCGACAGGCCGCTGAGCGAGAGGCAGTCAGGTCGAAGCCCGAGCATCGGATCGCCGAAGCGCTGCGAACCAGGTCCGCGGTCCCCGCCACACGAGCTGCAGTATGATCCATGCCGAGAGGGTCGCCGCCGCGAGCCCCTCGACCCATGGGTGCGGGTGCGAAGCGAGGGCGTGAAGGGGGGGTGTTGCGCCTGGCGGCAGCAGCCACATCACGAGGCTGGCGATGACCAGCGCCAACAGCGGGCGGGCGCTCGAACGGAGTGACGGCTTGGTTTGCGCAAGGCTGAGGAAGTGCGCAGCGGTGGCGCTAAATACGATCGCCGCTGCGAGTGGCAGTCCCTTGTGGACAGACAGCGCCGCCAGCACCGTGACCCCAGCGCTTCCCACCCGGAAGACAATTGGGAGCGACGCGACTGGGAGCGCAAGCCATCCCACACCTCGGAGGATACCGCCGGGCATGGCGGCCTCGATGGCGATCGAAAGCCCGACGCCGACCGTGAACGATGGCAACACTCGGGCCGACTGAGGGGCAGCAAGTGCGACCAGTGAGCGCAAGCATCGAGACAACGGCTGAGCAGCCCCGGCCTGCGCCCCTTTACCTTGACGACGGGGTGCGCTGCAGAGGGGCTCGAGAAATGCCCGCACCAGAGTGGCGAGGGGGCCGAGCAGTGGAACCGACAACGCGACCATGGGCAGCCACATGCTCGTCGAGGGACGCGCAGGGAGCTGAAAATTGCGATTCGAGAAGGCGAGCCATTCACATATCAGCAGCGCGATGAGCAGCCAGGGTGCCGTCTCGAGAAGAAGCGGCGCGAGTGCCTGCGCTGCGGTGAGCTCGCCGGGCTGCGCTCGCAGGAATAGGTGCTCTGGATCTGGAACCGCGAGAAGTGACGCCAGGCAGATGACGAACGCCAGACCGCTTGCCAGGCGCTCAGGCCTGGTTTGGCGACTGGCGCCGTGACGATGAATCGCCATGCGCAACATGACACCCAATCCGAGCGCCACAACGAGGTGCAGCGCGCGATCCGGCGTGTGTGCGAGCAGCTCGCGACCGCTCAGTGCGCCCAACACCGTCGCCGAGGCCAGGGCCATGAGGCGAACGGCCGTCTTGCGCGGACCGAGGGTCGGCAAAAGGACGGAGGCAACAAATAGACCCTCCGGTATCTTGTGCAGAACCAACGTTACACCAATAGCGAGCGAGCTAGCACTGGCGGCGTCCTCATGCTGAAACGCCAGTGCCAGTCCGGTACCATCGAGAAAACCATGGACGGCGAGCGCTGGAAGAACGATCGCCATGCCGATGCCCGCGGCGCGGCTATGCACACGAGCTTCGATCCCTCCAAAGACGAGATAGCCAGCCCCACACGCCGCCATTGCCCAGGCGCCTGTCTCTTCGACGAGATGGGGCAACAAGCGCAAGAGCACCAACGCCGGAATGATTCCGAGTGTGGCCCCGTCGAGCGCCGCGAACGCCGTGCGACTGCCGCGTGTCCACGATATCAGCGCGAATCCTGCAAGGAGCCCTACGACAGAAAAGAGGACTGCAGCCGCGAACACGTGCCAGCTACCTCGCGCGCTAACGCCGCCGGCGCGAAGCGGCCCGCCACGGGGCCTCAGCCACCGGTGTGCTCGTGCTCGCCAGTTCGCACAATCGCCGCGCGCAAATCGTCCTCGCTCACGTCCACCGCGGCCTTGTGCACTTTGACCTGCCGCGGCTCGCTGCCAGCTCGCAGTAGGGCAATCACCGTCTCTAGGGGCGGGCAGCCCGGCTCGGTGCAGGTCAGCTCGTTCACGACGACCGCGTCGTCCTCGTCAGCGTGAAAAAGAGCCCGTGCTGACGACTTGAGCTTGCGGATCGCGGCCGTGCGCCACCCGTCGTCCTGGCGTCCAAACATGACCATCGACTCACCGCCAGGATGGGGCGGTTTCACTTGCTTCATGGCGCGCCTTCCCCGCCGAGCGCTTGGACCAGAACAATCGCCCCGAGCATCATGCTCAGCAGTGCAGCCAGGATTGTAACCCCCTGCTTGACAAACCCGTCACGACGCATTGTCCGGCTGATGGGGCGCGCCAGGAGCATGGTCAGGGCAACCATGCCGAGCACCGTGCCCAATCCGAACAGGCCGAGGTAGGCAACCGCGAGCGGTCGCGACGCTATCGTCGTCGCCGCAAGCAGCGCGATGCCCGCTGAGCCAGCGAGCCCGTGCACGAGCCCGATCAACACCGGACGGGCACCGTTGCTCGCGGGCTGGGTCGCCCCTGGCAACTGGTCAAATGACGTGCGACTCGTCGCAATGTGCCAGCAGCCGAAGGCGATGAGCATGCTGGCGACGAGCAACTCCGCGAGCCGCTCGAAAGCCTCCGGGATGCGCACTTCCGCGAGCAGGACCAACAGTCCCACGCCCAGGAATGCCGCCGTGTGTCCGGCTCCCCAGAGGGCAGCGATTCGAGCCGCCTTCCAGACACCAGGCTGCCTTTGCACGAGAGCCGAGACCACCACCACGTGGTCTGGATCCGTTGCGTGACGCAGGCCCAACGCTATACCGAGCAGAAGCACGGATAGGCCCGTCACCGGCCCTCCACGGGAGGCTCCCGTGCGAGGAGGCTCGAGCCCGCGTCCCCCGAGCAGCACATGCCGAGGCGATGCAGCAGCTGCGCGCTGAGGATGTGGCCCGCGACCAGGAGACTGGCTCCGACAACGGATGCTGCAGCTTCGAGAAGGCGGGGCCCAGGGATGGCGCGGGCGGCGCCGAGAAGAATTAGGCCACTCCCGACGAGAGCGGCAACTCCTCGGTTGTGGTGTTGGCGGTACCCCGTCATGACCGAAACGATGGCGATGGACAGCGCTGCGAGCAGGAAGATCAGCTCGAGGCGTTCGTCACGGAAGAGATAGCCCGCCAGGCTAGTGGCGCTGACAATGAACGTCCCGACTGCGCAGTGCACGGCACACAGGCAAGACGCCACGACGCCCAGGTGATCGACGCGTAAGCGCGGGCCCCGAACGAAGCCGCCTCGTTCGACCGCCCTGGATGCCGATGGCACGTGCTGCATTCACAGGACTTATCACGTCTCTCCAGATGTTATCGCATATAAATTGCATTATAGCACTTGGTCGCGCGATCGACGCAAATGCAAGTTTAATGCAATTGCACTTGCATTGCGACCGCCGTGTTGTTAGCAGTTCTAAGCTTATATGTGTCACACGAGGCTGCGCGACTTGATGAGCCGCCTGGGCCTGCCGCTGGCGTTGGCGCTGGCGTCCGGGCCTGCCGGTGCGCAGGAAGCCTTGCCGACACAAGCCGCGGAGCTGCCAACTGTGTTGCACCGTCGGGATGCAGTGTATCCCGAGTTGTCGTCGGAGGACGCGATGAACCGGCGGACGCGGGTTTTGCTTTCGGTGTCCATTGATGAACGCGGGCACGTCGTCAAGGTGGATGTGCTCGAGTCCGCCGGGGGCGCCTTCGATGCTGCGGCCATCACGGCGATGCGCGAATGGACTTTTCGGCCAGCCTTGCGCGGCGGTAGGCCGGTGGGAGCGCATCTCCAAGTGCCGTTTGATTTCGCTCCGCCTCTGCCGGCCCGTCAAGCAGGTGCCCCGCGCGATGAGGTGCTCGTGGAGCGCCAGCTGGCGGCTGCCACGGATTCGGAGTCAGTCGGCAGCCCCGAATTGACCGATGCATCTGAATTGCCCGGCGCAGGGGAGCCCATCGCCGAAGTGGTCGTTTCAGGCGAACGCCACGTTCCGAGCCGGGGAACGAGCGACTACCAGATCAACATAGGCAAGCTCGCTGCGGTGCCACACATGGACTCGGCGAGCCTCCTGCGCCTGGCTCCCGGGGTCGTGCTCACCAATGAAGGCGGAGTGGGGCACCCCTACCAGATTTTCTTGCGCGGCTTCGACGCCCGAGAGGGGCAGGACATCGAATTTACGGTTGACGGTATGCCCGTCAACGAAGTGGGTAATCCCCACGGCAACGGTCTGGCTGATACGCATTTCATCATTCCTGAGCTCGTGCAGAACCTGAGGGTCGTGGAGGGGCCGCTGGCGCCTCAGCAGGGCAACTTCGCTGTCGCCGGGTCTGCCCAGTACGAGCTTGGCTTGTCCACGCCGGGCCTCACCTTGCAGGCGATGGCAGGGTCCTTTGACACGCAGCGGGTGCTCGTCCTCTGGCGCCCAGACGGCTCTGCCGACCATACGTTTGGCGGGGCCGAGCTGCAGTCCAGCAAGGGCTTTGGACAAAACCGCGCGGCCCAGCGCGCAACGGTCATGGCCGGCTACGAAACGGCGCTCGGAGACAGCGCGTCCGTTCGGCTCCTCGTGGCGTCCTATGCCAGCCATTACGCGCAGGCTGGGCTCCTGCGATTGGACGATGTGGAAGCGGGTCGGAAGGGTATCTACGACACGTATGACGATACCCAGGGCGGGGACTCCGTCCGGCACTCGGTCGCGGCCACCGTGGACGGGCAGGTCGAGGTCGCCAAACTCAGCCAATCGGTGTTTCTGGTGCTGCGGGATTTTCGTCTGCGCGAGAACTTGACTGGCTTTCAGCAGGATCCACAGCAGACCTGGCAGGCGCTCCACCCTCAGCGGGGTGATCTCATCGATCAACGCTCGCGCGCGCTCACACTTGGTGGTCGTGGCAACGCGCGGCAGACCTGGAACGTGTTAGACCGCCCGCAAGACATCGAGCTCGGCTACTTCGCCCGGTACGATCAGGTGGACGGGGTTCAGCAGCGCAACCGCGTGGGCACCAACATTCCCTATCGGAAGGACCTCGATCTCACCTCGGGGTTGACCAACATCGGCTTGTACGTAGACACGAGCCTGAGACCGCTCGCGTGGGTCACGGTGCGAGGTGGCTTGCGCGCCGACCTCTATCACTACCTGGTGACCAACCATTGCGCTCTCAGCGCGCAGAGCTCCTTCGGCGGGGATCCGCTGGATACGGAGTGCTTTTCTTCGGATCGCGTGGGTTACCGCAGCCCCGACCAAACGGCATCGACGGCCGCTTCCCTGCTCGAGCCACGCGCCACGCTCGAGGTGGGCCCGTTCTATGGGCTCGCTTTCACCGCAGGCTACGGTCGCGGCTCACGCAGCCTCGACCCGCAGTACATCAATCAAAGCCTGGATACGCCATTTGCCACCGTGGATGCCTATGAGGTCGGGGCTTCGTACGCGAACACGTTCGAAGTCGCCGATCTGACGCTGCGCTCGGTCGCGTTCCAAACGCACGTCGACAAAGATCTGTTCTTTAACGAGACGGAAGGTCGAAATACGCTCGCGAACGGCACGACGCGAACGGGCTGGGCGGGCAGCGCGCGGGTGACGGGAACGTTTTGGGACCTGGCTGCAAACCTCACTCTGGTCAAGTCGTCGTTTGACGACACCGAGCTCGCGGTGCCCTACGCCCCCGGCACTGTCGGGCGTGCGGATGGCGTCGTCTTCGGGGCGTTACCTGTCTTGCTGGGTGGGAGCGCGCTATCCGGCTCGGTCGGTGCCGGTGCGTCCTTCATTGGCCCGCGTCCGTTGCCCTTCGACGAGCAATCGATGGCGAGCTTTCTGGTGGATGCCGGAGCGTCCGTGCGTTGGAAGGCGTTCTCGCTCGGCTTGATTTTGACCAATCTGTTCGACCGCAAGTACCGGCTCGGTGAATACAATTTTGCATCGGATTTTCGTAGTCAAGCGTATCCAACTCTGGTCGCGGCGCGGCACTTCAGCGCGGGTGAGCCGCGTGCGGGGTACGTGACTCTCACGATATCGCTCGGCAACACGGGGCCCAGCATATGACCTGTCGAGTCTGGAGGGCAGCGGTCGCCTGTATCGGCCTGCTCCCATTGCAACCAGGGTGTGCAGCAAGCACCGGCAGCCAGCGCTTTTCTTTTGAGGCGTTAGCGGGAGGGGTGGCCGCGCCTGCCGACCCAGGTCCGTTCACGTTCATCAATCAGGCGGGCTGGAGCATCACGCTGACCCAGGCTGAGGTGACGCTCGGGCCCCTCTATTTGAATGTCATTCCACCCTTGAGGAGTCAGGCTCGGAGCTTTCTCGATGTGTTGATTCCGAGCGCTCACGCGCAGGCGTCCGAGCATCTGGCTCCGGGTCGGATCCTGGGCGAGGTGCTGGGGCAGGTCACGTTCAGCGCGCTCTCCCCGGCGCTCGTGCCATTTCCAGTGCTGGGCACTCTGACGGAGGAGGAAGTGCGCACGGCGGAGGTGTGGTTTTATCCGGCGCCCGGCGTTTCACCGGACACTACGCAAATCGACACCGTGGCGCTCGCGGTCGCGGGGGAAGCGATGCGAGATGGCGTGCTCGTGCCCTTCCATGGCGCGCTCGTGCTCGACGCTGACTGGCTCATGGAGCAGCCGGCGGGCACCCGAGGCAGCCAATCCATCGCGGAGATCCGCCGAGTGCGTGGCATCGCGACCTCCTTCGTGCCGCGGGAGGGCGGGCACCTCGAGCTACGCGTCGACATCTCGCGCTTGTTCCGCGGCGCCGACTTTTCCCGGCTCGATATGAATCCGACGGATGCCAGTGGCGCCAGAGAGTTGATCCAGGCCAGGTCCGGGCGGGATCAGGTGATGACCAATATGTACCAAGGCCTGCGAGACGCCAACGGCACCTACACGGTCAGCTGGATCGAGCCGTGAGGCGCGCGGCGCCGCCTTCAGTCTAATCCTTCACGCATAAAGCAGGAGCTAGTTGTCATGTTCTATCTACATAAAATAAATGCTACGTTGAGCCTATTCTTGGCGCTGCAAGTGCTCACCGCTTGCGGTGACTCTGACGAAACAACTGCCGAAGGCGTCGGAGGCAACGCAGGGTCCGGAGGCACTCCCAGCAGCGGAGGCACTCCCAGCAGCGGAGGCACTCCTGGTAGCGCGGGGAGCACGGTTTTCAGCCCCCCAGCAGATCCGGGCGCCGGTGCGTTCTGGGTGACTGTCTCGGGCGAAGACTTGGCGCTCCTGGGCTATGATTTCACCGCCAGCTCGGAGGCAGATGGTGATCCGCCGGCGTTCGTCGATGGCTGGGCACTGAGCTTCGAGCACGTGATCGTGACGCTGGACAAGCTGCGGGTGAATGCTGACCCCGACAAGGATGAGGGCAACCCGTTCGACTTGGGCGCCACGGTTGCATCGGCCGACGGCCCCTGGGCGGTGGACGTGAGCATCGGCGGGAACGTGGTCGGCAAGAGTGGCTCTCCCGACGAGAAGACTGTTCCCATTGCGGCCTTTGAATCACAGGCCAACGGCCAACCTTTCGATCCCACCTCGCGTTATGCCTTCAGCTACGATCTCGCGCCGGCAGCCGCCAACGCCAAGCTCGTCAACCTCGACGCGGAGGGCCTCGCGCTCTACGAGGAAGCCAAGGAGAAGGGCTGGAGCCTGATTTTCTCCGGTACTGCCCGCTACCAGGGTCCGGCTCCGGCTGCGGACAGCGTCTTCAGTGTAGATGGCCATCAGGATCCGCGGAAATTTGGTCCACGGGGGTGCGCGCGGACTTGAGGGAGCCGTGTGAGATGGAAAGCAAACGGCCCAGCGCCACCCTTGGGTGCGCTGGGCCGCGTGTGTTTGGGGTTCGCTCGTCAGGCCTTCGGCGATTTTTTCGCGGGCTTGGTGGGCGGGGTCGTCGTCTTGCTCCGCTGCCGGTAGGAATCGCCGTGGATGTCGAAGACGACGAGGTTCTCGGTGAAGCGGTCGACGAGAGGGACCAGGCAGGCGGCGCCCGGGAAGACGTTCGACCAGTCCTTGAAGGGTAAGTTCGTCGTGATGATCGTCGAGGCCTGCTCATGACGCCGGCTGATGATTTGGAATAGCAGGTCGACGGCGCGAGCGTCGATGGGTTGATAGCCGAGTTCGTCGCAGATCA
>JAYTOL010000113.1:0-23885 GCA_043747815.1 Deltaproteobacteria bacterium | reverse complement strand
CTGAACGGCCCTCTTCACCGGTGAACTTCACCGCCTTCAGGCGCGGATTTCACCGGTGAACTTCACCGAATTCCCGCGGGTTCTCGTGCCCGTCAACACGGAGTCGCGGGGCGTCTGGGCGCGCTCCGCCGCCTTGCTCGCGCGGCAGGCCCTAGAGGCCGCAGTGCGTGCAAAACTCGACCCGTACGCTACCGGTCTCGACGATGCCCCTTTCCGCGCTCAGCTTCTTTGTCTCCAGGGTACAGTGGCCGACAACGACGTGGCACGCGAGGCCAACTACCTTTGGTCAGCGCTCAGCGGTGCGACGCATCATTGCGGCTACGAGCTTGCTCCCAGCGCGCCGGATTTGCGCTCTTGGCTCGCGGGTGTGGAGCGAGTGATCGCCGCCCTTGAGCACCGCTAGGTCAGAATCGCTCCCAGGTCGCAAGCCAACGGTGCCGAGCGACAACCAGAGTGGCTCTGGGTAAACGATGGACGCCTTGACTTGGTCCGCGGTAGACCGAGGATGCCATTCCATCCTCCATGGACCCACCTCTGCATTTCTCTGTCGTCCGCCTGCGCGTCGGCGGCGAGCGGAATTGTGAGAAGAACTCCCCTCGCTGTCCTCCAAACCAGCGTGACCGCCTCCCTCACGTCGAGCAGCTGCACGGCTTCCCGCCGCGCATCCGGGCTCAAGTGCGCATAACGCATCGTCATCTCGATCGTGCTGTGCCCCAGGAGCTCTTGGACCGCTTTGATGGGCACCTCGGCCGGCGCGATCAGGCCGATCCGGACGACACGCAGGCTCTGAGCCGGCACCGCGCATGACGAGATGACTTGCTGGAACGCCAATGGCGTCCCGGTCCCACCTGAGACAGCAGAGACCCATGGGGCACCGTACAAGCATTGTGGTGATGGGTCATGTTCGACTTCATGGACTCAATGTTGGCCCAATTATTAGCATCGTGCGAGCTCCTGAGCGCAGCCAGGGCCTTGCAACACTTGCAACGGCCAGCATGGCGTACCGCTCGATCCTGAGGCCTCGCTCGTCCTCTGCGAATGGTAAGCCCGTCGACAGATTCACGCCCGAGGCCTTCGCTTGGCCGACAGCCTACGACGGGCGCTCAAGAACGGAATCACGGGCGTAGCGGACTAGCACCACGGGCCCACCTTTGATGGCCGACTCTGGACGAGCGCGAGGGCTGGCGCCTCGCCCGACCGGCCTTGCTGTACTCAGCGCGCTCGGCAGCACTCAACGACCTTCGATGTTGTGCATCATGCTGAGACTAGCGAAGAGCATCAAACATGTCATCGATCCCCTTTTCGTCGTCCTGCCTATCAAGAGGTTCGTCATCCCTCCAACGATCGTAGTCGTCGTCGGCGCGGGACTCGGCTTCGTCTTTCAGTTCCGTGGCGCGCTCGCGTAGGCGCACGATGTCGTCCTCAACGTCGACCGCGCACATTGTCGCGATAGTCTCGATCTTAAAGGCGACTGCCTCCAGGTGCTCGAAGTCTCGATCGGAGTCAAAGTCACGCACCCGTTCTTGGAACAAGTCGGTCAGCTGCCTCAACTCGTCGACTGAGACCACATCGACGTGACGTTGCGCAAACTCGATGGCAGCACCGTACTCATCGAAGTCGCGGTCCAAATGGTCCATCAGCGGCCCGACACCAATTCCAAGAGCAGACTTCGCGGCAGCGACAAACTCGTTCGACGTGATCCCAGTAGAAATATAGGTCCAACTCAGCGTTGTCAGCAGCCGGTTGAGGCTCTGGGGATCGCAGCTCCCTCTCTGCAATCTCGAATGGACAAACTCAACCATCGTTCCAAGGATCGCACGCACTTCTGGGCGGGACGTGAAGCTGGCAACGGAAAGAGCGAACAAGAGCCGCCTTTCGTAGCTAGTTTCGACCCCGTGAATGTGTGCGCGCTGCTCGCCCCAAATTAGGCCACATGCCTCGGTGCGAAACGTGCGGTCTAGACCACGCCAGAGAGGCTCGGGATTAGCACAGAGCCAGGCTCGCGTAATTGGCGTTACACTCTCTGCGTGATCTCCGCGCGCGAATCCTGCCCAGAGGCGCTCAACCTGCTCGAAGTATGCCGCCGACTGGCACATCGCCCGAACGTAGTCGGTGTTCGAATCGAGGTAGTCGTACAAGAAGTCGCGTATCGACGGATTGTGAAACGTCGCCAGCAGCACTTCCGTCTGCGCAGTTGGCGACGATACTGAAACGAAATTGGCCTCACACTCCTTGATCGCATGCTGGAAATCGTCGGGGTGGCGAGAAAAGCCAAAGCGCTCAGCCTGAAATGCGAGCACGTGCTCAAACGCTTGTCGAAAATCATCAAGGCGGACAGGATCTGGTAGCGTAGCGAGCGAAAGAAGGAGATGTCTCGATGCGTTGCTAAGCTGTCTGTTGAACGCGTGCTCCCAAAGCCGGAGCGGATGGCTCAAGTTACGAACGAACTCGTCCAGATACTCTTGAGGAGATGTCGCTTCGTGCACTGACAGATCCGTCATCCACTCAACGATACGTGGGGAAAAATTCGGGTGCTTCAGGATCTTGCGGTAACCTCGGTCAATAAGCACAGCTGCCTTGTAGTCGTGTGGCAACTGCGAGAAATACACGTGGTTGAAGAGAATCTTTGCCCTGTCCGCATTGGTGTATGCTCCCAGGTCAACGACGCAGAGTTGGCGATCTAGCCGAGAACGGGCGATTTTTTCATAGGTCAATTTGGCCTGGTTGAAGATGTAGTCGCGCGTAGTGAGGACTAGCCGAGTAAGGCCCGATGATTGTACGGCTTCGACAAATCGGACGAGAGCCTCGTCCTCGTTCTTTTGGAGCTTGTCGGCTAACCCGGTTTGGCCGAGAAAATCGTCGTAGTAAAAAAGCTGCTTTCTCGTCGAGTCGTGAACTCTAAACGCGTCCCTGATGTCGTGTGAGAGAACGAATACCTCGTATTCTCTCGCCAAGTAGTCGACAATCAGTGTCTCAGCTAGCGTCGTCTTTCCGATGCCAGGCACGCCCACGATCACGCAGTAGTGGGCAGAATCCAGCAACCGCTTGGCTTCAACAAAACTCTTATTCGCAACGTAGAGCTTCATTCGCTCAAGCATTCGTGCCCGTGCCGCCTGGGACTCGTTGAAGAGCGCGCTATGGAGAACGCGATTCATGACGGGCGTGCTGGTGAGCCAGAGCTTGAAATGACCAGTTTCAATCGCAGGAAACTTACCCAGCAGGTTGTTTACGTCATCGTTGCCGAAGACATCTGCGGGCCCCTGACAGTACGGCGCGAAGATGTCCACGATCTCTTGCTTGTTCCCTGGCGTTAGACCAACTGAAGTGGCAACAACATATCGCTGCGGCTTTAGCTGTTGAACCTTCGGAAGTTCGTCGCGCTCCAAATGACTCCGAAGGGTGGAGTACGGCGTGGCGGCATAGTGCTTACACTGTATGATGAGCTCACGCGGTGTGGTTCCGCGCGGCCATTTGCTTTGAGAGTACCGAAGATCGATGCCCCGATCCCGGCCTTGCTTGAATGACTCCAGCCTTATCTGGAGCTCTTTCTGCAGAAGATCTCGAACCAGCTGTTCGAAGTCGAAGCTCGACAGTGACTTGAAGTCGTAGTGGGGCACCAGTGCAAATGGTGCGCGCCGACTGAGAGCCCGTCAAGTATCAACGCGAGCGCAAAGAGCCAGGGCAACCGCCAAGCGAAGTCTTGATGGATTAGTGGCTTGGCCTACTTTGATGGTCGACTCTGGAAGGGCTGGCACCTCGGTTCGCTTCGCGTCGAGAAGCTCGAGCAGTGCACGAACTCGCGAGTAGTCCCCCGCGTCGATTGCGGTCTTTGCCGCCACCCGAATCGAGGCGTCCACGTCTGCCGTTGTAACAACAAGACAGGACCCGACTCCAGAAGCCGAAACTTCCCGGCGGTCAGCGTCGTCTCGCGTCGCGCCTCTGGCCTGCTTTTCGCTAGTCGAGGCGACGATTGGAGCTGACGCGACGGGCGTTTCGATTCCCGGCGCCTGGACCGAGATGGCGGCACGGATCCCGAGTTGCCGTCGGGAGAGGCGCATGTCAGGAGCCACGGACGCTGGCGGCGAGAGGCGCCGGGCCCACGCTGACCCAGCCGCTCACTGACGGATGCTCGAGATCCACTTTCGTCATGGGCGGGAGCGGCGGCAGCTGCGAGCCCAGCGGCATGGGCGGCAAGGGAGGCAACGGCGGTTTGGGCGGTGCCGCCGGCAACGGTGGCAACGGCGGCAATGGCGCTGACATCTACGTCTACTACGTGTCGGATCAGAGCGCGGGGCAGCCACCGGTGTTGACCGCACGGGGAGGCGCCGCGGGCAGCGCTGGCAAGCCTGGGCTCGGCGGGGCTCCCGGCGCGCAAGGCGATTGGGGCGGGGACACCAAGTACGGCAATGCGACGTGCGATCCGACACGGCGTTTCCGGGCCTGGACAGGACGAGCCCGCTGGTGGGCTGCAAGGAACCCATCATCATGGGGGCGGCTCAGCGCCGGTGTAACTCGATGACGCCGCCGGAGAAGCCCTCGTAGGCAGAGCTCTGGAGATAGTGCACGGCCTCCGGGCGCTGGCGAGCGAAGGCATCCAGAAACGCGACGCCCAGCATCGCGAACGCGCTGCAGTGGGCCTGTTGCACCGCCGATTGGTCGCACTTGTGAATGTCCATCGTCTCGTGGACAGCGGCGAGATCGTTGTCCCAGGAGAGGTACTTGTTGCCGCGGGTCGAGGTGAGCCAGGCCGCAACGCGCGTCTCGCTAGGCTCGTGGTTTGCAGCGCTCACGGGCCCTGTCTCGTCACCCCGCCCCGAGATCCACAAGAAGGGCCGCGCATCGATCTGATTGAAGCTGTCTTCGTGGAAGCCGTCGTCGAACGATCCGTAGTCCGCCCCGTGTGGTCCGGTGGCGATGAAGGCGATCGGACGTGGATGGCGATCGTGCTGGGCGGCCCCCGCGTACCGCCGCTCTGCGCCCGCCAACGCGAGCGGCACAGGAGAGCCCCCGGAGTGGCCGCCAACCACGATCCGCGCCGTATCGAGCAGGCGTGATAGCGCAGGTACCTGCGCTTCGATTTGGGGCAGCGACTTCATGACAAACACCGCCGTCATGGTGCCGAACTTCGACTGCGCGATATAGTGTGCGCACTCCTCTGGGGCCACGAACCCCTCCACCGCGCATTCCGCCGCAAAGGGCGTCACGTCGGTGACCGGCACACGGGCGGGATGGATCACGACGTAGCCGGCCGCCGCAAAGGTGCGTCCCCACTCCTCGCTGCGCGTCTCACCCTTCACTGAGGGAGTGCCGCCATGATTCCAGATCACGATGGGGCGCGGCCCGGTCGCGCCCAGCGGATAGCGAATCAACAATGGAACGGGCCAGTCCTGCCGCGCGGGATCCAACAACGTGACTGAATCCACCTCTCCCACTGGGTAGTTGAGATCAGACACATAGGGCCGCGGCCGCGGGTCAGGGCCCGTGCCTACGACGGGGCTGATCGTGGCCGGAGCGGCAGCAGCATCCGGGCCAGACCAGCTGGTGGCGAGTAACGCGAGCATGCCGAGGACAGGAGGAACGATCGCAGTGGCTGACTTTTGCATGGCCTTGATCCTTCGAGTGACCTCCAGCCCCATGGGCTGGCCAGGTAGGAACAAAGGCCCACTACGTGGCGAAAGGATCGATTTCGACGCCAAGCCTTGCGCGTGCTGCTCAGCCGAGCCAGCGCTGCAATACCAGCGCGAGCGCGCCGAGCAGCGCTCCCCAGAGCAGCCAGCGAAGGAGGGTGCGGCCCGTCGCCGAGGCGCGAGCTGGAGCTCCCGGGGCGGCGGCATCGTTGCCGATACGGAGCTGACCCGGGGCGTCACCAATACCGAGCTGTGCCAGCGTCGCCCGTTTCGACGCATCCGACGGGGCCTGCTCTCGCAGGGCCTTCAAACCTTCCCGTACCCAGGCGTCCGGATCATCCGCGACGTCCTCGCGCGTGTCTGGAGGCTGGTCCTTCGTCATCGTGGCGCTCCTGCTCGTAGAGTTTGAGTGCGCCAGGCAAAGTCTTCACGCGCGCGCCGGAGACGTGACTTGACCGTGCCCATCGGGATGCCTAGGGCCTCCGACGCCTCCACCGAAGACAGCTCTTCCACCTCGCAGAGCAAGAAGACCATGCGCAAATCTTCGTCCATCTGCTCCAGCACTGAGCTAACGAAGGCCAGCGCTTGCTTGCGGCCGGCGAGGTCGTCTGGGCGTAGCGCCCCGGTCGACTTGTCGAGGATCGCCTCCTGACCGACCTCCCCCCGCCGCCGATGCGATCGCCGCAGGTGGCCCGCCTCTCGCCGGGCAACGGCGAAAAGGAAGCTGCGCTCGGCTCCAACTTGGATATCCGAGAGCTTGCGGGCTACCGTCAGAAAGACGCGTTGGAGAACGTCATCGATATCTGCTTCAGGGGTGCCCACGCGCTGCAGACAACGCCAGACAAAGGCGAAATGTTGGTCGACAATGCTGCGGAGGCGGGCTGCCGCGGCGGGGGGCAGCGGCGTGTCCGTCAGTGCCTCGGCGGGCGCAGGTGCCAGGGAGAACATGTGAAGACTCTACAAGGCCCAGGATTGATCGTCGGGATCACAGAATTTGAATTTAACGCTAAGGTGCCGGTCGCGTGCGGCAATCGTTGGTGAGGGGCGCGAGGGGAGAGTACCGCATGTACGCGGAGATCGGCGTCGGGGGCATGGCCAGCGTGCACCTCGCCCGCTTCCTCGGTACGGCGGGCTTTGCGCGAACGGTCGCCATCAAACGTCCGCTGCCCGCGCTGCAACAAAGCGTGGACTTTCGGCGCTTGGCGACGCGCGAGGCCCTGCTCGCGGCGCGTGTGCAGCACCCGCACGTCGTCTCCACGCTGGACGTGATCGACCTGGGGAGCGAATTCCTCATCGTCATGCAGTATGTCCACGGCGAGCCCCTCTCTGCGCTGACGGCGCTCGCGCGGCAGCGGGGAGAACGCGTGCCGATCGAGGTCGTGGTGACGTTGGTCGGAGGCGTGTTGCGCGGCCTATCAGCCGTCCACCAAGCTCGGGACGAGCGAGGTCAACCTCTGGGGTTGATCCACCGTGACGTGAGCCCCCAGAACATCTTGTGCGGCGTGGATGGCGTCGCGCGGCTCGCCGACTTCGGTCTGGCCAAGGCCGCCGGCTCTACGGGGCTCAGCAACGCGGCCGAGTTCAAGGGTAAGTTGACCTATGCCTCGCCGGAGCAGGTGGAGCTCCGCCCCTTGACGTTCGCCACCGATTTGTACGCCGTAGGTGTGGTGCTCTGGGAGCTGCTCAGCGGCGAACGGATGTATCGCGATCGGACCGCGCCTGAGCTCGTCGCCCAGCTGCTGCGTGGCGTCGTGCCGCCCCCCTCGCAGTTGGCGCCGAGCCTGACGCCCGCCATCGACGGCGTGGTCCTACGGGCGCTCGCGCGCGAGCCGGAGCAGCGTTACGAGTCAGCCCTCGCCATGGCGGCCGCGCTGGAATCCTGTGTGCGGCCGGCCAGCATCGAGGCCACGGCAACCTGGGTGAGCGAGCTTGCATCCGAGTCGTTGCAGGCTCGGGCCCTGCTCGTGATCGACGCCGAGTCGGAGACGGCGCCGAGCCAGCGGCGGTCACCCCAGCTCTCCGCGGAGTCTCTGGAGCCGACGGTGCTCGCGGGCAACACCGCGGGTTCACTGTCGGGAGAGCGCGACCGCCAGCTGGAGCGTGCGTCTAAGCGGGCAGGAGCGCTCGGGAGCACAGCTCTCAAAGTATTTGCGATGGCGGCTGGCGTCTCATCGATTTGGTTGGCAGGTGATCGCCTTTGGCCACGTGCCGTGCCGGAGCCGCCGCCGGTTTCCCGAACGGGGGCTGGCGCCGCGGTGTCGGCAGCGGTCGAGCCTGCATCGGTGCTGGCCGTTTCCGCGCCCGCAGGCGGCGAGCGTGCCCCGGCGCTCGAGCAGGCGATCAGCGACGCGGCCGCCCCGCTCCCACCTCGCCGTCCAGGCCCCACGACGAGCATCAAGGCTGCGCTGCGTCCAGACGTCAGCCGCTCCGGGGTGGGGTCTGGCCGGAATGCCGCGGCAGGGGCGGAGGAAAACGATTGCTCGCCGGCGTTTTCCCTGGACGCAGATGGCATTCGCCACATGAAACCGGGCTGCAAGTGAAAGCGCGGTCACGCTGGCCGTCGGTCGCTGCATTTGCCACGGCGAGCCTCTGCTCGGCGCTCGCCTCCGCTGACGACGAGGTGTGCCGGCGAGCCTACGTGGAGACACAGCGCCTGCAACGAGCCGCGCAGTTCCGAGCCGCAATTCGCCAGGCCGTGACCTGCGGCCAGGATGTTTGCTCGGCGACCGTGCGCTCGCAATGCACGACGTGGCTCGAGAGCATCGAACGCGCGCTGCCGACGCTCGTGGTCGACGCGCGAGATGGCGCGGGCGTGTCCCTCGCCGAAGTGCGGGTGGAGGCCAACGGGGAGCTGCTCGCCGAGCGCCTGAACGGGCGGGCCCTCGAGCTCGACCCGGGGGAATACGTGCTGAGCTTCCGCTATCGTGAGCAAGTCGTCGAGCAGCGCACGCTGATTCGCGAGTCCGAAAAGTACCGTACCGTCGAGGTGCGCTTCGGAGCCTTGCCAGAACCGCCCGCTGCAGCGATCGAGAGCGATCCGTCACGAGCAGCGGCGTCGCCATCGGCCGCGTCGCCATCGGCAGCCGCTCCACCGGCTGTAGTTGCGCCCGTCGTCTCGGGCGCCGCAGACATCGCGTCGAGCCCTGGAGCGCCACTGCCGAGCGATACCCGAGCCCGCCAGGCGCCAGAGCCGGTCCCGAGGGCGAGCTACTTACTCGGGGGGTTGGGCGCCGCCAGCCTGGCGACCTTCGTCGTTCTGGCGACCAGCGGGTATGCGGCAGAGCGCCATCTGCGAAAGACCTGCGTGGGTGCGTGCACGTCCGACGCGGTGGATTCGGTGCGAGCTCGCTACGTGCTCGCTGACGTGGCCCTCGGAGTGGGAGTCTCCTCCCTGCTCGCGGCCGGAGCTATCTGGATCTGGGCGCCTGGGGAACCCAGCGCAACGAGCCGCCTGTCGCTCGGTCCGCACAGCGTCGCTTTCGAGGGAGAGTTTTGATCCGCCGTCGCTCGGCACATACAGCCTTCGCGCTGTGCGTATGGGCCCTGGCCGCGTGCTCACTCCTACGCCCGCTCGACGATCTCGAAAGCTCCCGGAGCTCACTGCGCGCCGAGCCGTGCCCCGACGAGATGCAAGAGGTCCGATTTGAAGACGGCGCGGCGTTCTGCATCGACAAGCGCGAAGCCACGCGCGCCGAGTACGAGGAATTCTTCATGGCGCCCAGCAGCGAGGTAGCGCTTGCATTGCAGGACGCGACGCTGTGTCCCGACCCGGGCAGGTTTGAGCCGGGCGCGGGAGCCGATTGCACGTCGGCGTACGAGCCGGGCGTGGCGCCCGAGTTGCCTGTGGTGTGCGTCGATCTGTGCGACGCGATGGCGTATTGCGGCTTCCGGGGCAAGCGGCTGTGTGGCGGGCGCGGGGGCGATACCGTCAAGCGTGACTCTGTGAATGATCTGAACGTCGACGAGTGGTTCACGGCGTGCACGGGCGGCACCGACCGGGAATATCCCTACGAGAAATACCAGCTCGGGATCTGCAACGTGGCCTCGTCGGGCGTCCAAGCCGCAGACGATTTCCCGGGCTGCGTGACACCCGACAACATCGAACAGCTCAGCGGCAACGTCTCCGAGTGGGTGTTGTTCTGCCAAGAGACCCGGCGAGGCGTTGGGACGATGTGCCTGGTCCGCGGTGGCGAGTACGGCACGCTCGAGTCGCAGCTCGCTGCCTGCGCGTTCATCGAAGAGCTCGGCGGAACCGTCGAGCCTCGGCGGTCACATCCGCCGACCGAGCGCGCCGCGGGCGTCGGCATTCGTTGCTGCAGAGATTGAGCGGTGCGCCGCGCCAGGCGGGCCCGACTACCCGCCGGGTGCTCGAGGTAGCGGCGTAGGGCGGGGAGCCCGTGTTGGGTCGAAGCACGAGTCTGCGAGATCCGAGCTGCTCGAGCCGGGCATCTTCAAGGGTGGATGGGGCGCCTGGGCGTCCGCTCGCAGCGTGCAGCGTGCAGCGTGCAGCGTGCAGCGTACTACGCGCATCGGGTGCCCCGCCACGACCACAACAAACACATCAGAGGTATTAGCCATGGCATCATGTTTTTACACAAAGTCCTTCTTGGCCTGCGGCGCGCTGCTACTCGCTGTCGGTTGCAGCGCCGCGGAGGCCACTGACATCACGTCGTCTGCCGAGGACGATCCTGGCGGGGCCGAGCCAATGGAGGACGTTCAGCTGCCGAGCGATGACGGTTCACTCGAGCTCGGAGCAGCGGAGCAGGCGCTAAATGCGCCAGGTCCACTCGCTGTACCAGGTCCGATCGTGCCCCCCGTCGCCATTGCCTTCTGCCCACCGGGTCAGAACGTCAGCGGCGTCCAGCTCTTCAACGGCGGCCCAGGCAACGACATCGTGACCGGAGCTGGGACGAACGATGTCCTGTTCGGCGGACCCTGCAACGACGTTCTTTCAGGGACGACGGGCGACGACGAATTGAACGGTGAAGACGGCGACGACACGCTCAATGGCGGCGGCCAGAACGACGAGCTGACGGGAGGCGAGGGTAACGATTCTCTAAACGGCAGCGTCGGAAATGACATCCTGTTCGGTGGCGCCGGTGACGACGTGCTCGACGGCGGCGACGGCGACGACGTACTGTTCGGCGGTTGCGGCCCCTTCTCGGATACGATCGACGGGGGGACCGGGTTCAACCTGTGCGAGGGGAACTGTGGCCGTGACACGTTCCTCAACTGTGACGTCATCAGGTGTTGCCCATAAGCCGCGAGCAGGCAACCGTTCGGCAGCGCTGCGGTTCGACACGCGCCAGTGGCGTTTGTCGAGCCGTCGCTCCCCCAACGCCTGACCGACGGCTGTCGCGGCGTTGGGGGCGGGGACCCGGGGAGCTGGAAAGCTCCCTCTTGGGTAACAGAGGGCCCCAAGATTTTCTTACCGTTTAGCCAAGCAAAAAAAGAGGCGCATCATGTACAAAAGGTATTCTGACAGTTCTGCAATTGTGGCGATGTTCTTGCTCAGCGCAAACAGTGCACTGTCGAGTGAGCAAGGCTTCACGGCGATTGGGTGTATTGAGCTCTTCGAAATGGAGGCTAGCGGCGAGGGCGACTCGTGCGCGCTGATCGGCCGCAAGAACCAGGCGGAGCAGCGCGCCATCGACACGCTCGAGGAAAACGGCAACGCCGTTTGTAAGTCGCTCAGCGACAACGACCCGAGTTTCTGGGCGGCTTACTGCCAGATGGTCTGCGAAAACAACGGCTATGAGGACTCCAACGGCGGCTTCTCCATGTGCAGCTACGAGGTGACCGACACCGATGTCTGGGAAGAGAACGGCTGCTTCACAGGCGACCGGCAGCACAATCGGCAAGAGGCTGACGTGCAGTGTGGCTGCGAATGCAGCACGCGCCTCTGACGGTGGGCGGTGGCGCTGTCGAGTCAATGACTCGACGGCGTTACCGTGGAGCATGCCTCACCAGCGCCAGCTTGTCAGTCGCCGCCGGATCCCCGCAAGGCTCACGGTCACCGATTCCCATGCCTAGCTCGAGGTTACAGCTTTCCTTCCCGCTTCCGCGGTCGTACGGCCACGCAGGACTCGCTTCCGGCGGGTGGCCAGCGTCCGTGCGGAGACGGGCGCCGCCCTCTCGGTTGCTCTCTCCATGAGCAGCAAACGCTCAGCCTCGTCAAGTTGTACTACTCCCCGGGTGCCCGCAGTCGTTGCCGTGCCGCGCGCAGGGCCTCCTCCAATGCATACTGCGCTGCCACTTCGATGTCCGGCTTCACGCGGTTGTTCGGCGGAGCGGTTGCCGATAACGCGCTGACGCTTCGCGCATATGGAATCCATGCATACACGCCGTGACCAACCCCAATCGCTCGCGGATAACCGGTGCCGCGTTCGGATTCCTCTCCAATGATCTCTGCACGGCCTAGCAAACGCAGCTGGTAGGCCATTCCCGCTCCGGCAGAGAATGTGCCGCTCGACGTCAATACGTAAACCGGTTTGGTCGAGGGGTAGCGGAACTTGCTGATTTCGGTCGTGCCCAGCTCCTCGAGCACAGCACCGTCGCGCCCGACCTTGCGCGTGACCACGAACGGTGGACGGTCGACCAGATAGCTCAGGTAGAGCATCACGGTGCGCGGGTCGCCGCCCGTGTTCGCGCGGTTGTCGATGATCAATGCATCGGTGTAGTGCAAGAATGCGAACGCTGCGGCAATGGCTTCCTCGGATGCCGGCCTCGCACCGACGCCGACGAGCTTCATGTACCCAATGTTGCCGTCCAGCACCTCCAGCTGTCGGACACCGCCGGTCCATTTCTTGAGTGGCTCCAGCTTTTCTGGTGGTGGTGAATCGCCAAGAGGCGGTGGAATGGGTTCTGCGCTCCAAAACAGGTTCAAGTGTCGATCCCCTGACGCGGCTTGCAGATCCCGCGTCAACTGCTGAGCGAGAGCGTCGGGGTTCGAGAGACGTTCGTAGGCATTCGTCTCCAGCCGTTGCTCGAGCAAGGCCACTAGCGTCGTACCCACGCTGGGATCAATGTACTCGGCATCGATCCGCCTTGCGAGCTCGGTGATAACCTCCCGACGCGCGGTTTCGTTCAGCGTTCCCTCTGCCGTATCGCCAGTTCGAGGTGGGCTCGCCGACTCTAAGCGGGCCTGCGCGCTGCCCGCGGGCGCCGCACTCGACGACGTTGCCGCGGTCGAAGGCTCTCCCCTTCCTCGTGCCAGACATGACACTGAACTGGCAACCAGGCAGGCAAGGAGGAGCGCCTTCGACCAAACTGAAAAAGGAATGATCCGGTGCACGCCGGGGATCATGTCCGGAATCGGAGATTTCGGTCCTGATGCTCCAACACCGCGCTCATTGCCTGGGCGAGATGTCGCACGAGAGGGTTCGACGCCCGTCCGATCCGCGTGGCCCACGTCATTCTCGCTTTCGGGCAAGCGCCGCAACGTGGATGAACGCCCAGAAGGCATCGGGATGATGCGCCCACGCCCTGAAGGCGCCTGCCATTGCTTCGAGATCCTCGAGCGATGCGTTTCCCCGCTCCACGATCCGAGAACCCATCGGGGATGTCAGCAAGCGCTCAGCGTATGATTCGCCCCAATCTTGCGTCTCGAGACCAGTCGCGTAGCACCACTGGCTGCCCGTTATCCGGAGGTCCGCGACCTCAGTGGCGTTGAAGAGCGCGCGCAACTTCCGCCCGATCCGAGGGTCTCCGCCGTTCTGCGACCATGTCTTAACGTGCACGTCAATGAACCGGTCGATCCATGGATCCGATGGCCAGTACGCGACGGTCCCCCAGTCAACGTCACGGACTGCTATGAGGCCACCCGATCGCAGAACGCGCAGCATCTCGCGAACGGCAATGGCGGGCTCCCGTAGGTGCTGAACAACCTGATGGGCAAAGACCACGTCGAACGATGCGTCGGGGAACGCCAAGTTGTACACGCTGCCTTCCTCGTATCGGAGGTTCGTGATCCCTCGGGTCGCAGCATCTTGCTGTGCGTCCGCCAGAGTTTGCGTGGACAAGTCGATGCCGACCACCTCTCCTGGCGTCAAACGCTCGGCCAAACCTCGCGTAATGCTCCCTGGACCGCAGCCGATGTCGAGTAGCCTCATCCCGGGCTTCAGCTCTGGCAAGAGAAATGCTGCGGCCTCCTCTGCCGTTCGTCGCCCGTGCTGGCGCACTGTCGCCTGCGCGTGGCCATGCGTGTAGGTTTCGTGCGTCAGGTGTGAAGCGGTACCCGACTCGCGGGCGCTCTTCGATTGCGGGTCTACGCTTTTTGACGAGCTCATGGATGGCATCGAAGCACAGGCACGCCTTTGGCGCCCATCGAATTGCGCGCGCCGAAGGATACTGCGGGTCCCGCCCGTTCGCTGCCGCTCATGGTTGAATCGCGCAGGTTAGGATGTAGACGGGAGCGTAGCGATCGAGGGTCGTCGCCCCCTCCCATCGAGAGTCGAGAAAACCGGTGAGATGGAGGCCCGCTTCCAGCTGCCCACCGATTTGATCTTGCAGAGAATGGCCGAACTCGAGGTGCGGGACCTTCGCACCGACCTCGATCAAGCGCAGGCGCTCACCTTCTTCGATGCTGGTTAGGTCGGAATAGGGGACCGCGTACTTCAAAGAGACCTCTCCGGCCTCGTCCTTCTCCTTGTCCAACGCCTCATCTCGGCGTCTCCGCGTGCCGCAGCCGGTCTAACGGCTTGGCATTCAGCTGCGGCGCCCAGTCGAAACTACCCGAGCACGATGACACGACAGCGGGCGAACGTCAGCTCTGGCGAAGCAGCTCGAGCGCAGGCATCACCTGTTCACATGGGACCACCCGCGCCATCTGTCAGCCATGCTGAGTAAGGTCGTCTACGTGACGGGTGACGTGGAGCGCATTTGCATCAAGTACGTGCTCGTCGAAGGCGCGCCGCTCAACGCTGGGCGCCCTGAACCTCAGCCCGAGCGCGACAACGACTGGTCATCGGAGTTCTGTTCGCAGTTCGCGCCGTGAGTCGACCTGCTGCCGTCCGTCCAACCGAGACCGCGTTAAGCTGCGGGCGCTCCAACTCGCGCAAACCTAAATGCCAGGTACGACCGCGGCCTTGGGCGAAGCCAACAAGGCAGCGATGCACGACATCACAGTAGGAACACGCCAGCTTCAACGGCGGAGGTAGGCGGCTCACTCTGGCCTTTGGCGGACCCGTTGATGCACAGTCATGGCACGTCGTCGAACAGCGCGTCAACGACCGGCGTGGTCCATTCGCCTCGCTCGGAGTCGAAGAGGGTGTAGGCGTTGCCGTCCTCCCAGATGCACCAACCGATCCCGCGGGACTCGGCGGCACGGCGAATAGCACGGGTGTAGTGGGCGCGTGACTCGGGGTCCGCGCCGTCGCCGGCTCCCCACTCGCCGAGGTAGATGGGAACGGACGTGCTGGCCATGAATGCATCCATAGCTTCGAAGAGTGGGTTCAGGGCGGCGGGGCCGCTCGGGTTCTCCTCGGCGGGCAAGCTGTTGTATTCGGCGATCCAGTCGCGAGCCCAATCTTCCGTGCTGGCTTCGGGCGCGGGCTCGATCGGAACCGCCGGGGGCCCGGGAAAGAGTATGCCGGTCGTGTCATAGCCGGACCCCGCGACGGTGGAGCCCTGGAAAGTGAACAGGGTGGGCGTATAGATGTGGACGGCGACGACCAGGTTCGGATCCATACGGGGCTCGAGATCGGGGAGACTCAGGGCGTAGCCGAGGTCGGGCGAGTCGATGACGATGAGGCGATCGGGATGGAGCGCGCGGATGCGGGGCAGCACGATGTCGAGCAGCGCGTCATACCTCTGGGCGTCGAGGTTCTGCTGTGGCTCGTTGACGACCTCGAAGGCCAGGGCGCTCGGAAAGCCAACGTAATGGTCCGCCAGCTGCTCCCAGATCCCAATGAGGCGGGACTGGTGAGCGGCGGGATCGGTGAAGAGCTCTTCGTAGTGATGGAGGTCGAGTACGACGGAGAGGCCGGCGCTGAGCGCCTGCTCAATCGCCCAATCGACGCGCAGGATGAAGTCAGCGTCGACGGCGTAGGGATACTCAGCGCTCGCGTGGGCGCTGAAGCGCACAGGCAGGCGCACGTGATCGAAGCCGCGCGCAGCGATGAAAGGAAAGTCGCTCTCTTCGAGGACGGGACCCCAGTCACCTTCGTTCGGGGCGTCGAGGCGGTTGCCGAGGTTGATGCCGCGCTGGAATGAGGGCGCTGGCGTGGGGAGATCGACGGGATAGGTTCGCGGCGGAACGGTGTTCGGCGGGGTGAATGCGCGGTCTTGGGAGCAAGCGGCCGCGAGCGCTGGCATGCATAGCAGCAGAGCGCGAGCGGCGCTTCGAAGCGCCCGCGTCGGCGCAGGCTGGCTGGACCCGTGGCTACACCGCATAGCGCTATTCTACCCGACCAGTGCTTTACGAGCAGTGATTCGACGCTATGACTTCAGCCAAGATTCAGCGATTATGCGATCGCATCGTCGTTGCACCGTCGGGAGGGTACGAACTCCAGCGCGTACGCAGCCTTGCGCAAGCGAAGCTTCCCGTCGTAGTGATCAACGCCCGCCAGCTCCCGGTGCGTCCCGCTCCACTGCTTCGACGCATTCGACGGCAACTTGCACCCGTCCACCGCGAAATGCTCCTTGCCGACCAGCCCCCCGTTGCGTGCTGCGCCGTCCGTGACACACTCTGCAGAATGCCCGCGCCAAGCTTGAAGCGTCGTCAAATTTTTGCGGCTGCCTCAATGGTCAATCTGCTCGCGGTCTGCCTCGGCGCCTGTGGCGGGCGTGCTGGGCGACCCGAATCGCAGGGTGGAGGGGGTGGCGCGAGCTCGGCACGTAGCGGGGCTTCAGCCGGAGTCGTGGCGGAGCCACCTGACTCCGTTTCCGCGGGGTCATCAGGCTCTACGATCGTTGCGCCTGGCCGCCCATCCGCGTGTGTATTCGAGGCCACGCTTCCAGGGGGTATCGAGCGCTGCGCCAATTACTTGGAGCATCGCGTCGCACCCGCAAGCTGCCCTTCCCTCCTGCCGATTCCAGATGTGTTGCCCGGCCTCGAGGGTCTGGTGGACGCTGGCGCTATCCCTGACGTCGAGTGCATCCGCGACGCCGATTGCACTGAAAAGGCGTACGGGCACTGCATTGACGACTTCAGCGGACCGTACTGCAACTACGGCTGCGTGACCGATGCTGACTGTGGCCCTCAGCAACTCTGTCGGTGTGACTGGTACGGAGGATACTGCGTAAAAGCGCAATGCAGAACGGACGCGGACTGCGGCGACGGCTACCTCTGCGCCAAGAGCGAGGGCTGCGAAGGCGAATTTGCCTGTCAAACATCAGGCGACCAGTGCGCCGTGAGCTCCGATTGTCCGCCGGAACAGCCGCTGTGTGAGCTCGTGGTTGACATGGGTGCGGACGGCCCCCGAAACCGCGATCGCAAGTGCCAGTCCTTCAACTGCCCCGTGTACTGAGCTAACGTTACAACGCCCACGCCGACGGCATTCGAAGTCTGAATAGACCAACGTATTGCGCAGTCTGCCGAAATCCGGCTTGGGTCGTTTCTTGAAAAGGCCAAACATGCGGTTCTCCGTGTCGCTTGGAGTAATGTAGCAGATTCTGCCCGACGGTCCGAGCACCGAGCCCCTCGAGCCGCGTGCTGCCCCTCAGCTTCGACTGTGCACGAGAAGAGAAGCAGCTTGGCGGGATGTCGACCCGGTGCGATCCAGACGTGGGCCCCGACCTGGGCTGCTAGGGCCGAGCCAGCAACGCCTCCAGCTGCCGGTAACAGGCCTCCATCCCCCCTGCGGAGGCGATCGAGCCGTCACGGGGCTCCTTGGAGGCGTACGTCTGTGTGATGCGCATCGTGGTGACGCCGTCCTCTTCGGAGAACTCGTGCTTCTCCACCAGGGAGCCAATGGTCTGCCCTGACCCAGTGCCATCGTTTCGGTGTGAACGATCCGCTCGTGCAGCACCACCTCGGTGAACACGCCCCGGAGCGTCATCGCCGGATCGGCTTCCTCGCTCTTCCAGGCCACCTCGAGCGCGCCGCCCACACGCGGGTCGCACTCGCAGGTGGTGGTGGTCCACCCCGGGGGAGGAGCATCCATCGGCGCAGCTTGTCCGGGACGAACATGGCCTCCCACAGGAGCCGGCGCGGCGCATCGAACGAGCGGGTGAGGACGATGGTGGGTATCCGCTTCACGCAGCCGTGTAGCGGGAGTGCCCAGCGGGTCGCACGCTGGGCGGCATGACCAGAGCATCGGAATGGGCCACACGGGTCGCTGCATGGCGAGCTAGCGGGAAGACCGCCAGGGAATTTTGCAAAGGGAGAGATTACACGGCGGGTCGGCTGCTGTGGTGGTCTAGCGACCTGAAGCGCAGGGGCATCATGCAGCCGCGGGCCAACCCCGTGGCGCTCGCGCGAGTGATTCGAAGGCCCGAGGGGCGAGCTCAATCCTTCGCCGTTGTCGTGCACCTGGGTAGCGCCCGTATCGAGGTACCGGCTGGTGCAGACAAAGCGACGGTCTCGACGGTGCTGGAGGTGCTGAGTGCGCGAGTCGAGGTTGGAGGTCGCCGATGATTCCGAGTGGGGTGGAGGTGTTCATCGCACTGAATCCGATCGATCTGCGCTGGGGCTTTGATCGTCTCGCCGGTCTGGCGCAAGAGCAGGCAGGACGCTCGGCGCGAAGCGGCGCGCTGTTCGTGTTCGTGGGCAAGCGGAAGACGGCGCTCAAAGTGCTCTTCTTCGATGGTAGCGGCATGTGCCTTTTCTACAAGCGTTTGGACCGTCGCACATTTCGAGTTCCCGATCCGCCGCGACCCGGCGTGACCAGCATCGAGCTGAGCGAGCGTGAGCTCGATGACCTGCTCGATGGCATCGATGTCGATCTCGCTCCGGAGTCACCCCGCGTTCGCAAGCGCATGCATTGAGAAAGTGAAGCGCCTCGTCGAAAAACGTTGGACAGCACGATCTCTTGTGGCACCAATGGCTTCGTGCTCGATGCGCATACGGACAGCTTGGCGGCCCGACTCGAAGCACATCCCGAGTTGTCTGCGCTGCTCGAGCGCGAGCGGGCACAGTTCACCGCGCGCATCGCCGAGCTAGAGCAAGAGCGCGACCGGTTGCGAGCTTCTCACGAGCGGCTGCGCCAGGAGCTCGAGCTCTTCAAGCGTCGGCTGTTTATCGCGAAGGCGGAGCGCATGGACACGCGCCAGCTCGAGCTCGAGTACGCTCACAAGCTGCGAGAGCTAGACCAACTCGCGGGCACGTTGGGCATAGGCAAGACGCCCGTCGTAGTCGAGGACGACACTCCCGCCAGCGATGGCAAGCGTCGCGGCAAGCGCAAAGGGAATCGAGGGACGGGCCGACGGGATCTGCGCTCGCTCCCCCTCGAAGAAGAGCGGATCGTCATCTCCGACCCTCACCTCGAGGCCCTCGTCGAGCAAGGCAAGGTCGTTCGTCACGGCTTCGAGGAGACTTGCAAGATCGCTCACAAACGCGGCGGCAAGCGGCGCGTTGTCATTGCCCGCGTTCGCTACAAGACGGTCGATGCGGCCGGTGACACGGATGTCATCAGCACCCCGATGCCGGAGCAGATGCTGCCCGGGGCCATCGCGGCTCCGTCGCTCGTCGCCCACGTCATTATGGAGAATATCGGCAAGGGCATGCCGTTGTTCCGCATCGAAGACGGCTCGGCTCGGGATGGCGTCCCCCTCGACCGAGGCAGCCTCTCGCGCTGGAAGAAGACGGTGGGAGACCGCCTGGCGGCGACCGTCGTCCAGGCAATGCGACAGCATGCGCTCGCCAATGCGTTCTGCATCGCCACGGATGCCACCGGCGTTTGCGTGCAGCCCATTCCGAACGATCGGACCCGGCAGCCCTGTAAGAAGGGTCACTTTCTCGTCCAGATCGCCGACCGGGACCACATCATCTTCGACTACCTGGAGCGGGAGACCAGCGACGCCATTTACGCCCGCTTCCGAGGCTTCAGCGGCTACGTTCAGGCCGACGCCAAGAGCGTCTTCAATCTGCTGTTCGCCGATGAGGCCACGCTGAAGGCATCCCAGCACGACGTCGAGCACGATGGCTGCGAGCGGGTCGAGGTTGGCTGCTGGTATCACGCGCGCCGCCGCCTGTGGGAGGCCGCGGTCGCCAAGAATGCCGTCGCCCGCGAGGGCCTGATGCGGGTCGGGCGGATCTTCGAGCTCGACGAGTCGTGGAAAAAGAAGCCACCGTCCGAGATCAAAAACCTGCGAACAACCTACCTCCGACCGCACGTGCTCGCCTTTTTTTCCTGGGTCGAGCAGCAGCGACCGGCGTTCAAGGACCAGCGCGGGCTGGTGCGCACCGCCCTCGAGTACGCGCACAATCACTGTGACGCCTTGCAGCGCTTCTTCGACGACGGCCGCCTGGTGTTGACCAACAACTGGGCCGAGCGCGCGTTCAAGCCCGTCGCCACAGGCCGTAAGGCGTGGCTCTTCTGCGGCAGCGACGATCACGCAAAGAGCACCGCCGCGCTGTTTTCCGTTGTCAGCTCGGCACGACTCCACGGCCTTGACCCCGAGGAATACCTCCGCTGTCTCATCCGCCTCGTGCCACTGTGGCCCGCCGAGCGGATGATCGAGCTCAGCCCGCTCTTCTGGAACCAGACTCGCGTCCGACTCGACCCGCTGGCTCTTGCCGCTGAGTTCGGACCGATTGCCATCCCCGCGCTGCCGCTCGATACGACCTGAGCGGCCGAAAAGAAAAGCTCGACCGCTGCGCAGTTCTCTCGTCACCCGCCCAGTCTGCGGTCAGGCACCCGCCGTCGCTACACGGCTCCGTGAAGCGCATACAACTCTCCCAGCGCGTTACTCAGAGTGCAACGAGTAGGGACACAACATTTTTCTATGCTTTCGCTCGCACATACTTCGGCGGCAATCGCGGATCCTGAAACATTCTGGACGACACCTGAGATGTGCCTCACGTCCTCCGGATCTAGAACGAGGTATTGTGCTCGGTCAGGTAGGCGCCGCGGCCGTCGAGTGTCAACCTGCCATGATCGTGCGGCAAGGCCCTCACCGGTCCGACTCCCCTCGTCAATCAACAGAGAGTTTACCGCGGATTTGCCGGCCCGCCAAGCCACGCCGAGCCCGGCAATCACCAATAAGGCCGTGCTGAAGCGCAGTAACTTGCGTCTCACAGATAACAGGTCCTGTTGGTGCCGATACTGCACTTGAGATCACCGCCATTTCCGGGGCCCGAAGTCCTCAGATAAGGTGTGGCTTGGCGGGCGGAACCGAAAGCCGCTCACAATTCGTCCATTGGCAAAGTCCTGGCACAAATCGTTAGCACCATGACGCGCTAGACCCAGCCATGGCCACTGCGACCCGCTAGGGCAGCCATCTTCAAAAAGGAATGTCTTGCGCCGCCACGATCGTGGTCACGGCCGAGTTGCAATCAAGTGATGTGGTCCACTCACCGAAAAAGTCGAGGCCATTGTCCTTGGCTCGGCACAGGCCAGCGTTACCGCCAGCGGCCGTAATACCTTGGACTAGCGACCCATGACCACCCGTCAGTTTGATGTGTGCTCTTCGCACCCCGAAGAGAAAGTCTCCGCCCCCAACCGCGCTCTCTCCGCCCGCCGCCGTACAACCGTGCGTAATACCCCATGCCCGCTGCGACGAACACGTGAAGGCCTGTACCGGGAAGGCAGTAGCCAGCGCCAGCAACGCAATCGCCGCTGAAAGGGTAGCAATTCTCTGTTTGGTGTACCGATTCATATGCACATACCTCCTCCCCCCGTGCCAACGTCGTTTGAGACAGCTCCCCCTGGAAACCTAAGTACCAATGGGCGGAGAATGGACGACAGATCGTGCCCAAACCATTCCGTGTTTCTGATCGTGAAGGCTCTCCGAAGAGTGAGCGCCAGCCCCGTGCGCTCGGCGCCGCTGGGGCTATCCTGGAGACGGTGCCGAAGCGGTCTCGCCGGGTCTTTAGCGCAGCCGATAAGCTGCGCCTCGTGAAGGAGGCAGACAGGTGCCTGGCCAGCGGCAAACGTGGTGCGCTGGGTGCCCTGCTACGACGGGAGGGCATCTACGCGTCGCTCCTGTCGTCATGGCGCATCCAGCTCGGTGCCCATGGCTCTGCAGGGCTCGCCATGAAGAAGCCGGGCCGTAAGGCGAAGCTCTCCGATGCTGAGCGACGCAACGTCGAGCTCATGAAGCGCAACGCCGAGCTCGAGCGAAAACTGCACATCGCCAACGTGCTCATAACGCTCCAAAAAAACTGTCTCAGAGGCGACTCACACCTGTTGAACCAGAAACTCTAGGCGCGCTACCCAGGAGGTGGTCCGGAAGGAGCGGCCGCTAGCTTTTTGGAGACGTCGGCGATCCCGTAAAAAAACATGGTCCAGGGACTGCAGCGGACTTGGCAGTGGTGACGCCCTCGGGCGATCCCGTTTAGGAAAGTGATTTTATCCGCAATCCCGCCTTCCGGGCCACTTCTAATCGGAGGCGTTGATGGCGACCAAGAATCGGAGTAGCTCTCGGGGCTCGGCGAGCCTCCCAATCATTCATCATCGTGCGGCTGGCATTGACATCGGGTCAACGTTCCACGTCGTTGCGGTTCCTGCCGATGCGGACACCGAACCTGTCCGTACGTTTCGCAGCTTCACTGGTGACCTAAATCGTCTGGCAGACTGGCTCGCTCTCGTCGGCATCACGACGATCGCGATGGAGTCGACAGGTGTCTATTGGATCCCTGTCTTTGAGATCTTGGAAGCGCGGGGCTTCGAGGTTGTGCTCGTCAACGCACGTGACGCGAAGAACGTCCCGGGTCGCAAGACTGACGTAAGCGACGCGCAATGGATCCAGCAACTGCATGGGTATGGGCTGCTTCGTGGGAGCTTCCGGCCCCATGAGACGATCACCGCGCTCCGCGCCTTTTTGCGTCACCGAGAACGCCTTGTGGAGTACACGGCGTCGCACGTTCAACACATGCAGAAGTCGCTCATGCAGATGAATCTTCAGCTCCATCACGTGGTCAGCGATATCACCGGCGTCACAGGGATGAAGATCATTCGGGCCATCGTTGATGGCGAGCGCAACGCCTCCACGCTCGCCGCGTTTCGCGACTGGCGCTGCAAAGCAACTGTCTCTACCATCCAAGCATCCTTGACCGGTAACTACCGCTCCGAGCACGTCTTCTCGCTCCGTCAAGCGCTTGAACTGTACGACTTCTATCAGACCAAGGTCCAGGAGTGCGACACCGAGATCGAGCGCAACTTGAACGCGTTGAATGCGCAGCGCCAAGCCCCTACCGTAGCCCTGCCGAAGAAGCGCCGCAAAGGGCGTCAGAAGAATGAGCCAGCCTTTGAGATCCGGTCGGCTCTGTACACCCTCGTCGGCGGTATCGATCTCACGCAGATTCACGGACTTGGTCCCTATTCTGTCCTTCGAATCATCGGTGAATGTGGGACCGACATGAGCCGGTGGCCGACGTCCAAACACTTTGCTTCGTGGCTCACTCTATCCCCCGGAAGCAAGATCTCCGGTGGCAAGGTCCTCAGCGCTCGATCCCGACGATCAGCAAATCGTGCGGCCTCGCTGTTGCGCATGGCTGCGCTCAGCGTCGGTCGCACGACCACAGCCCTCGGCGCCTTCTTTAGACGATTGGCCGCTCGGGTCGGCAAGGCCAAGGCCGTGACGGCGACGGCGCGGAAGATTGCCGTCCTCTTCTACAACACCCTGCGCTACGGCTCTGTGTACGTGGATCCAGGGGTGGACTACTACGAGGAGCGTTTCCGTAAGCGCACCTTAGACAATCTCCGTCGTCGCGCTGACGCCCTCGGCTTTAAGCTCGTGGAGGGTGGCTCGCCTGCTGATGGGGGTGGAGTTTCTTAGGAAAGCGCACGAAGTCCTGGGGCTGGCACTGCCCGAGAGCGACGGAGACGTTTGATGGAGCTCGTGGAGGACCTCGCTGAGCCTGCGGTGTCGGTGGTCGCCGCCTGCACCGTCCTGGGCTTGAGCCGTGCCTCGCTGTACCGCAGCACATGCCCTGCGCCGCCACCGATGGTGCGCCAACGCGCGCGGAGTCCACGCCGACTCGGTGACGACGAGCGGCAAGCCATTGTCGACTTGATGCACAGCGCCGAGTTCGTGGACCAGCCTCCGATGGAGGTATTCGCGAAGCTGCTCAGCTGTGGAGTCTACCTGGCGTCGATCCGCACATTCTACCGCGTGCTGGCCGAGCTTGGAGAATCGAAAGAGCGCCGAAATCAG
>JAYTOL010000112.1:0-65522 GCA_043747815.1 Deltaproteobacteria bacterium | reverse complement strand
GCGCCCACTGCGCGTCCGTCAGTCGAACCAAGCGTTCCATCAGCCAGGATGGAACACATTTTCCGGAGAATGGAAAGGGGTTTGAAAACACTCCCTAGTGCCTCGAACGCCCTGTCTAGGTCGGATTGAAGTTACCGGTCAGGGCCGAGGGCAGCTTGCCGGTGTCGAGGGAGCTCGAGGCGGCGTGACCCGGTGGGGTTGCCAGCAGCCTGGTGCCGGGGCGAATGCCGCCTTGGGCACCGCTCGAAAAGATGTCGCGCGGCGTGGTACCGAGGAACTTGCGGTAAACGCGGTGAAACTGCGCGTAGCTACCAAACCCCGCCTCCAAGGCGGCGTCGAGCAGATTGCACGTGCTACCGGAGCGGTGGATGGATTCGAAGAAGCGATCGATGCGCAGCCGATTGCGGTAATCCACGAGGGACACGCCCATCTCTCGCTTGAAGGAGCGCGCCAGATGTCCAGGGCTCACGCCGAGCTCCCCCGCGAGCCGCTCGCCCGTGATGGGTAGATCTTCGCCGAGCGCCTTCAGGATCCGCTCGACCAACGGGCTTTGACCCGATTTGCGCGGCAACGGCTGCCAGGCCACGCTACCCCGCTTGGAGAGATAGAGCACGGCCAGTAATGTGGAGAAGATCGCCGCGGCGGCTTGTTTGCCCTCGTCCACCGGGCTCTGCGTGAGCGCGCAATCGTTGTACATCACGCCCACGACGTCCCGGGCGGCGACGAGCGGCGTGGCCATCACCCAACCTTCCCCAATCACCGTGGTGCTCTTCCCCTGCTCCGTAGCGAACCAGGGCGCTTGGGCGCGAAACATCCCGAGGCCGCCCGATTGCCGTGAGCCCAACAGGGCGTTGTATTCTCGCGGGGCGACCTCGTGGAAGAGAGAGCGCTCGTCCGTCGTTTCGCCATGGGCGCCAGTGCCCCAGGTGCCGCGCATGATGATGCGATCTACCCCGCGGTCACGCATGTAGATGCCCACCCGTTCGAGGCCCAAGCGCTCACGAGCGAGCTCGATCGCGAGCCGCAGCATGGAGTTCGCTTCCTTGCAGCCGGCGAGCTCATCAGCAGCGGACAAGACCGAAAGCACCCTCCCCAATTCGGAAGAGCCACCCAGTTCGGAAGCACCTGCCCCGGATGCGCCGAATGGGGTGGACAGGGAGTCGGTCAACACCTGGTTGGTAGAAATGGCTTGCAACGTGCCTCCTATGCCCGCGTTTTATACCACGAGCCGGCGCGAGCTGAGCTGCTCAGGTGACGTAAATGCGGAAACAGCAGATATATGATCTCGAAAATTTGGGGAAAATGCGAGGATTTCCGCCTCTTCCCAAGACCTCAGGGTTTACCATCCCCACTGAAGTTCTGGGTTCGGTCTGGAAACTCGGCTCATGACGCGCGACTGGCCTGCTCTGCGCGGGGGCTTGTGAGACGAGTCGACACCAACGCCAGTCATGCCTCGCGGTCGTAAGCCGCCAGCTCAGCTGCGCCTGCGTCTGTCAGCTGCGCCTGCGTCTAGATGCTGGGACCGGGCTCAGCCAGTATGTCGAGAATCGTCAGAGCATCCGCTCGGCACGGCGGCGCCCCGCGGAGCTCGGCAGTGACATCGGGTGCGCGATCGAGGCCAACGTGCCGAACACCATCATCGCTCAAGCATTCGACTTGGGTCACGGGCGATGAGCTCCTGAGCGCGACCTCGACGCGAGCGTGCACCGGGCGACTCGTGGGCGCCCGCCACCCGCACTCGCCACCGAGTGCGGGTCTTCAGCGAGCGCGGGACCAGGAGCGGCGCGCAAAGCGTCGGCGTCAGGGACCGCCGACGAAGCTCAGGTCGTCGATGTAGAAATCCACGGCATACGGCACCACGGTCGGCGTCCCCACGTTTGGCGGGTTCGGGAAGACCCAACGGATGTCGGTGATCTCCGCCGGGTTGACCGCAGCGGCAGGGCGACCGCCGACCAGATCCGCCCAGAGGATGGTGACGGTCGTTTCGGTTTCGGTGACCGGCACCTGGTACGTACCTGGCGAGCAAGAACCGTCATACTGGTTGGCAGTGGGCAAGCAACGGCCCGAATTGGGATTCGCCGCCATGGCCGGAGGCGGCACCTGTGAGTTCAGCCACAGGTGCGAGATCTCGTTGGCCGACGTGTTGACGCTGAACGTGAGCGCGTTGCCCATCGCGACGCTGCCACGAATGGTGAACGATATCCCGTCGTACGCAGCGGCATTGACCTGGTTGCAGCCCGCCGGCGCCGCGAAAAACAGGGCGAAGCCAGAGTAGTTGCCGATGGACCCGCTCAAATGCCACTCGTTCGTCGAGACGTCCGAGGCGACCGCATAGGGATCCCCCACACCCGACGGGTACCGGTAGACGCCGCCCGAGAGGTTCGCGGTGTAATCACCAAAGGTCACGCCCGTCGGGTCCGGCAGCGGGACCACGAGTCCGGCGTCAGAGGCGCCAGCGTCCGAAAGGAGCGCTGCGCCGGCGTAGGTGAAGTCCGTGATCAGCGGCTGGACGATGGGAAAGCAAGGCGACGCCACGCCAAAGAGGGGATTGTTCGCGATGCTGCCCGCGCCAGCGGTGCCAGTGGTGCCAGCGCTGCCCCCGCCGCCGCCGTTGGTCGCCACGGACGTGCCGCCCATGCCTGCGCCGGCGCTGCCCGCGTTGGCTGCCCCTCCTCCTCCGCCGCCGCCCGCTGTCGCGGTGTTGACTGGGTCCACGTCTTCGGTGGTGCAAGCGAGCGGTTGAAGTCCGACGAGCATGGCCCATGCCAAGAAGCGCGTCGGCGAAGAGGACCGGAATGTTTTCATTTATTCTACCTTAGTGCGAGGGGGCGCTGTTGCCTGGGCAACGACGCGCCTCATGAATAGCTCCACTATTGTGCGCATTCAAGCGACGCGCACGCGCCGGTCCGGCTCGCGCCGGCTAGGCCGGGGCAGATCTGCGAGGGGATAGCACGCTGGCTTCCGAATCACTGACCCCAGCGGATGGCGGCATCAGGAGCGGAATTCGTAGCTAAATGACGCAGTGCCGCCGTTGGCTCTCACGAGCACGCCGCTGGTCGTGAGCGGTGGGCGAGCATCATCTTTCACGAGGCTGCCGCGCTCCATTTCCACGATCGCCGAGGCCCACGGCAAATGCACCTGAAAGTCCGACAGCGTCGGGCTCTTGACGCGAATGCGGTTGCCGTCGTTATACACCTCGAGCACGAACGCCGTGTCACCCTTGGTGTCGACCAGGCGGACGTCGAGGGAGACCCGCCCTTGCAGCTTGCCGCACACGAGCCGCACGTTACGGCTCAGGTCGTAGTCGACGAGCGCCCCGCTCGTGCCCACGCACAAGAGCGCGTTCTCACGAACCCAGACCGGAATTCCAAAGAAGTCGAGCTCGTCGAAGCACCAGCGCTCCCCGCTTCGCACTTCACCCGTGAGGAGATGTGTCCAGGTCCCGGCTGGCAGGTAGTACTCCGCCTTCTTGTCGTGAAACACCGGGGCGACGAGTAGCCCATCGCCGAGCATGTACTGCCGGTCGAGCATGCGACAGGTGGGGTCCTCTGGAAACTCGAGCACCATGGCTCGCAGCATGGGTTGGTTTTCCTCGTGTGCCTGGACCGCGGAGGCCATCAGGTAAGGCATGAGCCGGCATTTGAGCTGAGTAAAATGCCGCAGCACATCGCACGCCTCTTCATCGTAGCTCCAGGGCACGCGATACGAGGTGCTGCCGTGCAAGCGGCTATGTGAGGAGAGCAAGCCAAAGGCGATCCAACGCTTGTAGACGGAGGCGCTGGCTTTGCTTTCAAACCCGCCGATGTCGTGGCTCCAGAAGCCGAACCCGGAGAGCCCGAGGCTCAACCCGCCGCGCAAGCTCTCCGCCATCGATTCGTAGTTGCCGTAGCAGTCCCCGCCCCAGTGCACTGGAAACTGCTGGCAGGTGGCCGTCGCGGAGCGAGCGAACAGGCAGGCCTCGCCCCGCCCCCGCTCCTCCTCGAGCAGCTCGAACACGGCCTTGTTGTAGAGGTACGTGTAATAGTTGTGCATCAAGAGCGGATCCGAGCCGTCGAAGTAGCTCACGTCCGTCGGGATCTCCTCGCCGAAATCGGTCTTGAAGCAGTCCACGCCCATACGCAGAAGCTGCTTCAATTCCCCCTGAAACCAGCGCGTCGCTTCCGGATTCGTGAAGTCCACGTAACCCATGCCCGCCTGCCACTTGGGCCGCTGCCAGACGTCCCCGTTAGGCCGCTTCAGCAAATAGCCGCCGCGCTCACCTGCATCGAACAGATGTGAACGTTCGGCAATGTATGGGTTGATCCACACGCAGATGTGCAAACCTTTGGCCTTCAGCCGCGCCAGCATGCCTTCAGGGTCGGGAAACGCCGCCTCGTCCCACTGAAAGTTGCACCAATGGTGCGCCTTCATCCAGAAGCAATCAAAGTGGAAGACATGCAGCGGGATGTTGCGCTCCGCCATGCCGTCGACGAAGCTCTGCACCGTCTTCTCGTCGTACTGGGTGGTAAACGACGTGGTCAGCCACAATCCGAACGACCACGCCGGTGGCAACGCGGGCCGCCCGCTCAGCCCCCCCAGGCGGTTCAACACCTGTTTAGGGCTAGGCCCGAGAATGAAGAAATAGTCGAGGTCCTCGCCCGGCACCGCGAACTGAGCCCGCATGACCTGCTCGGTGCCGATTTCGAACGACGCGCGCGCCGGCGTATTCACGAGCACGCCGTAGCCCTTGCTGGTCATGAAGAAGGGGACGTCCTTGTAGCCCTTGTCCGAGCATGTCCCGCAATCTGCGTTCCACATGTCGACGGTTTGGCCGTTGCGGGTGAACGCCTGGAAGCGCTCACCGAGGCCGTACACCTGCTCGCCTACTCCGAGCGTAAACTGCTCCCGCATGAAGGTGCCTAAGCCCTGCTTCTCCATCATGCCCAGCGCTTTGTATGGGCTCGTCGTGATCTGCTCCCCGCGCGAGGCGTCTACGAAGCTCATGCTCCAAGGACTTTCGTCGATCGAGAGCTCGAGCGCGCCCGAGCGAAACACTTGGCGCCCTTCGCTCACGCTGCTGTGTAGAGCCTGGGGCTCGTCGCTGAGCGGAAAGCTCGGCCCCTTCGGCTTGCGGCCCTTATGGTGCGTGACGACGATACGAAACACGTTCTCCATCGGAGTGCTGATACGCACAGTGAACATGTGGCCCTGCAGCGTCGCCCAGCGCTCCTGCTCCAAGCGGCTCGATACGTTGAACACCGCTTGCCGCGCTCCGACGTCTACGCCATCCACTCGAGCCAGGTAGTTGGGGCTCACGTCGTCGAGCATGCGCCATGCGCCGTCACCAAATCGCATTCTGAGGTCCTCCAGACACGGGTATATCAAATCCGGCGAAAGTTACCGGGAACGAGGGCGCCAGCTTAGCGTGCGCGCGGCGGAGCGCCATCGCGCTCCGGCTCGGCCCCTGCGGCCAGGTAGCGGCGCGCGGCCACCTCTAACGCGCGCTTCGGCCCCGGATGTCCCGTCGCGTAGCGCATGCCACGACGGGCCGTCCAGGCTTGCCCCTTCGTCAGAGATGATAACCTGCGGGGCAGACATGTCACACCGGCTCGCGCCCGGCGCCTCGATGTCCTGGCGCTGCTACTAGTTGCTCAGCGCGCTAGAAGGATCGGCCGCCGATAGCAGCGGAGAAAAGCGGCTGCTTTCGCGGGTCAGGACGCAGGTCGGCCGCTTACGCCCGGCTACTTCTTCGCGACCGCCACGTCATCGATGACGATATCAAAGTTGACCGGTGTGCCCGACCACGAGCTCACGCGAATCTCCCAGGCCGTGCGCGCGTCACACTCGGCGCCCTTGCCCTCGAAGAAGTCCTTCAGTGGGATGCTGACCTCGTGCCACTGGCCGTCGGCGGCGGTGGCCGCGTATTTGCCCAAAGCTGCGTCGGCGCTCGTCTTCTTGTCTTTGCTGCAGCCGAAAGCCAGGCTGATGCCGCCGGCGTTGGGCACCTTGTCCTTAGCGCCGCTGACCTTGATGGAAAACTTCAAGTCGTCGTAGCCCGAGAGGTCGGTCCCAGCGTTTTCCGGATACCAGCCAAACCAGTTCCAACCGCCGCCTTGCCAGCCGGGGCCTTCAGCATGCAGCTTGAGGCCGTTGGTTCCGGCAGCACCTTCGCCCGGTGCCGGCACGAAGGTCGCCTTGCACTCGTCCTTCTTGTCACAGCTGGCCCAGCTCATGCCTTTGGCCACGTTGTCGCCGTCCCAGATGACCTCGCGTTTGCCGCTCTCGACCGGTGTCGCTGCCGCCGCGGCGGGGGACGTAGCAACAGCCGAAGGTTCCGCGCTGGTCGTCGCGGCCGTGGCAGGGCCCGCCGCGCACGGGGGGCACAAGCAGCCGCTGCTCAGTCCCAGAACCGCCACGGTTGAGGCAAATAGTGCGCAGGCCGAGGTCGACCTTGAAAATGTGCTGTCGTCAGTTGGCTTCATACGGATAGTGCTTTCGTTTACTGCTCGGGGCTAGGGGGCAGCCGCTGGCGCGCTCGGCTCGAGGCGCTTGTAAATGCCGAGATCGTCGATCCAGAGCTCGATGTTCGAGTCCTTGGGGACAGTGATTCCAAATTGGTACAAACCGGAGCGATCGAAGCCGGTGGGGATGCGGTTGGGCTCTGCGTTCTGCCTGAAGGACTCGAAGGGCAGGGTGTAGAATTGCCACTCTTGGGTGGCGCTCACCACGCGAACGTACACGTTGCCGCAATCTGTCGGGGACGGCAGCTCGCCACCGACGGGCACGATCATGCCGGCTTCGTTGTAGGTATAACTGCCTCCGACGACGTCGGCAGCGAGGGGCTCGATACACACCATGCCCAGCGGGTGCGTGTTCTTGTCGTTGAGCGTCATCGAGAAACCGCTGCTCGAGCCATACCCTGTCGTGCGTGCCCAGAACGAGACTCCGTCGTAGCCGGTCGCATCCACCGGCGCAGCGGGGGTCTGGTATTCACCAAACCCGGAGCCCCAGTCGGTGTGGCCGCGTGACGTGAGCCGAAGGGCTTGGTTGCTCCCACAGCGGGGCTCGAGCAGGTCCTGCGACTCGGCCAGGGTGACGGAGCCTGGGGTAGCATCGCCGTAGCTGTACCAGGTGACCATCCCGCCCTCGAAGGCCTGGACGGGCAACAACTCGTAGTCGTCAGTGACGCTGCAATCCACTTCGAACGTCCGAGCCGGCACCGTGCTGCCGCACGCGCTGAGCCCGAGCGCAAGAACCACGGCCGAACAGACGCTGCGTCGCTCGCGTGGCTCGCAAAAGTGGCGCGGGCTCATGCTCACCACCACAGCCAGCCCGTCAGGGCCAGCACCTCTCCGTCCGGTATGGCGAGCGGATCCGGCCTCGGCGGTGAGCCGGCGTCGATCACTACGTCTCCGCCGTAGATAAAGTGGGAGTACGAGAGCGCGATCTCCATTTGGCTGTCCCAACCGTTGTGGAACAACACCCGCGGCGTGATGATGTTGAAGGCCTCGGTGCTGGACTCACCCGGCGCGACGTGATCGAAGCGGCCGGACACGCCCAACCAGGAGAGCGGGGTGTACGTCACCTCGGTGCCGAGCTTGAGCTTGCTGTCGCCATCGAAGTTCACGTCGTCGCTGCTCACGGACGTGCCGATGCCGAAGATGCTGACCAGGATATCAGGGCTCAGCCCGGTGAAACGTTCGCCGTAAATCAGGCGCGAGACGCTCAGGTCGTATTGGGCGCCAAAGGTGGTGAGGCCCCCGTCCCCGTTGCTCGCAGGGCCCAGGTACTGCTGGATCAGCTCAGGCCCCCCGCGCGCGTTCAAGACCTCAATCGCGCCGGAGACCGTCGAGGCGTTCGTCAACGCCGTGTGCGCGAAGCCCAGGTACAAATGTCCACCCCGACCCGCCGTGAGCCGAGCGTCGGCGCCGATCACGCTGATGGTGCCGTCGGGGGTGACGCCTGTGCTGGCGGTGTCGTCGCGCGTCCAAGCCTGCAGGTAATGCAGCCCGAACTGCGCCAGACGCGCGATGTCCACGGCAGCGTGCAGGTGGCCGACGAAGGTGGCGCCCACCTCGGTGAAGGCGTAGTCGTTGTACTGGCTCGATACCGTGTTGACGTTGGGCTTGCCGAGCTGGCCGCCCACGCCCTCCTCCAGCACGAGGGTCACCTGCTCGCCGAGCGTCAGACCCAGCGTCGCGGTCTCCCCGATCGTGTTCGTCCTGGCGATGAGCGGAGTGCCGTAGCGCCCGAGATCGTAGCTCCCCATCACGCCGTAGCGCCCCGTATACGCGCCAATGCGTAACTCGAACGGCTTACCGACTTGCTCGCTCAAGTTGAGGCTCACAAAGGCGTCCCGCGCGCCGAGTTGCTCGACCGGGTTATACAGCCCCGTGGCGTCAGTGAAGTTCTCCGCAGCGAGGATCAACGTCGCCGCGAGCAGCTTGTTGCCGTAAGTGAAATTGATCTGGCCGTAGGCGGTGGGGACGACACCCGTGTGGGTAAAGCTGCGGCTGTTGTTCGGAATCAGCGGCGGGTTGTGGAGCACCGTCTTCCCCTGCCCCGGCAAGGGGTTGTCACGCTCGTTCAAGCCGAGCGTCAGCGGCATCAGCAGGTACCCGTGGAAGTCGAGCACGAACGCGTTCGACTTCGCCGGTGACACGCCAAACGCCACCGACGGCTGAGCGCTCCGGTTCTGTGGCTCCCCCGGAGCGATGCCCAGGCGCGGCAGCACCGGGGCCGCCGCCTGGGCCTGGGCCTCTGCTGACAGGCTCAGCGTGGACAGACACGCCAAGAGCGGCAGGCAGGCGGAAAGGAGACGCCGCGCGGGCCGCGCAGCGGACGAGGTGGCGGGCCCTCGGTCGGGCTTGACGCCGGTGAGGGGAGGGGTCCGCATCGGACCCCCTGGAAAGGCAATGAGGCCACGTCGCATGACGGTTACCTTTCTGAGCTCCGGTGGCGGTGCGCCATTGGGTGATGAGCGAGTGGAAAGCGAGCCATGGTATTGTGCAGCCACGATTAAAAATTGATGTGAGCGCCCAAGGCGAGCACGTGGGGGTCGAGAGGGCGCGCGGGGTTGTCGTCGACGTCGCTGTTGTAGAAGCGCCGGGTGTAGATCAGCTCGATCCGGTCGGTGCTCTGCCAGTCCGTGCGAAAGGAGATGCCCGGCGAGATGCTGTACACGCGATAGCGGCCGAACTCAAAGTCGCGGTCCTCACCAAAGAAGCGCAAGGGCACGCTGAACCAGGACAGCATCTGGTATTCGAGCTGCGCGCCGAGCAAAACCCCGCTCGCGCCCTCGAACAGCGGATCCCCCGTCTGGAGCGTCCAGTGGGCGGTCGCGGCGAGGGCGATGCGTATATCGGGGGCCGTACCGTTGAAAGGCCTGGGGCTCCAGAGCTGCTGCGCGAGGCTGGTGTCGTATTCGGCGCTGATGGCGAGCAGCTTACCGTCGCCGTTGGCGATCAGCACCGGAGCGCCGTCCGTCGGAGCGCCGGTGCACGGAACAGGTGGCCCGATCACGTTGTTCACGGGCAGCGGGTCGCACTGACCGTTTGGGTTGCCGCCGAGCCCGATGTAGTCGCGCAGGAAGTCCGCGCCACCCTTGGTCCAGTCGAGGCCCCACCAGATGCCGTCGTGCACGTGGTTGGCGTCATCGAAGTTCCAGAACCCGACGCTCACGCCGAGCTGCCCGAAGGGCGAGGCCATGTAGCGGGTCTCCAGGATGAGAGCATCCATCTTGCCGTCGCGTGGCTCATCGACGATGAACGTGCGTTCGTCAAAGCCGTAGGCGCGGGCGTAGTGGAGCCGCAGCGTGTATTGGTTCTGGTAGATGACCCCGAAGTGGGCGTGGCTGACCAGGGAGTTGATGCCCGTCTCCAGCCAGCCCGTGTATTCCCCGCGCACGAAGGTTTCGGGAACTCCGGGCACGCCCTGGACGCCGAGCTGCATCGTCATCAGCAGTTGGTCGGAGTAGGGGTACTGGGCGATCGCAGAGAAGCCATAGCCGCGAGTCGCCAGCAGTGGCCCAAACAGGCCCCAGCCCCATTGGCCCGGGCCGGCGAAGCTCTCGGTGAAGCCGCCGACGCGCAGCTGCAGCTGCAGCTGACCTACCGGCTGTGGGTTGATGGTGAGGTACGCGGCGCCCATCGAGGGGCCGTTGGCGGCGTTGTAGAAGCCCTGGCGCTCCTTCCCCGTGGCGTTGAACACGGCGTTGACCGTGCCGCTCACCACGGAGTTCCCGTACTGCATGAAGAGCGAGCCGCCCGTCGATGACCCGTTGGGCTGACGACCCTCCACCAGCGCCGGCACGTGCAGCGGGCGCGAGACCTGGTTGGGAGCCGGCAAGTCCGGCGTTTTCCCAAAGCCCACGGCCTCCCACGCGTAGATGGTGCCACCGAGCGTGAAAGCCCAGGCGTCTTTCTTCGTGGGCGCGCCGAAGGACGGCGCACGACCGCCAGCGGCGGGTCCTGCGTGGGGCGCCTCAGGCGAGAGCCCGGGCCCGATCGGCCGGGGCGAGCCGGGTAGGGCAGCTACCGCGGTGCTCGTCGCCTCTTGTGCGTGAGCGTTGCTGGCGGCTGCCGTAACCACCAGTGCCGCGAGCGACGCGCTCAGCGCGCGCGACTGAATGAGGCGATGAGCGCAACGAACGAAGGCGATGGGTACGTCGAGCACGCTCGTTGAACTCAGATGGCGTGATGGCATGGCCGTGGCTCGGCAGACCGTGGCAAATCGAGAGAGACGCTGTCATCTCTTTTCTGCTTGCACTCTAGTGAGCAGATCATTTCATCAGCCCTTTCGAAACGGTGACGCACGACGCTCGCGCGCAGCCCCGTACCGCATGAGTGATGACGCAGAGAGACGCTCCTGCCGAGCGACACGCTGCGCCAACATCGGTGAGCTGCGCTTGCCATGCAACTCTCTCGAAAGTGTGTCTATTGAGCGCGGATCTGCACGGAAGCCGCGTTTTCCGCGGACAGACCAGCCTGCGGCACGGGGCTCCCGTGCGCGATCAACATGAACTCGAGTACCCCCCAGAGCTCTTCCTCGGTCAGGTCTCGAACGTTGGCAGGCCTCTGCACCGTGGACATGTGGACCTTCAGGTAATTGTGCAGGTCCAACGCCGTCACGAATTCAGGCCGCGACGAAGCGCCGGGAACGCGCAGCTGTGCCTGGCGCTGGATCTGCTCCGGATCCTGATAGAGCTGCACCCCCGACTGGTCTCGCGGATAGCGCGGCAAGCCGGTGATGCCGATGATGGGAGGCGCACCCGCGAGCCCCTCGCCTCGCGGACCGTGGCAGCCAGCGCACGTGCCCTCGAAGGCTGCGGCGCCGACGGAGGCGCGGTCGTTCGCTTGCGCCAGGTCAGCGTCACTCGCTCCGGGTGGCGTCGCCGCGCAAGCGAGCGCGACGCTCAGGGCGAGCCCTCCGCACGAACTAATGAACGAACTTTGCCTCGAGCGCCGTTGCACAACTACCACGCCTCGTTCCGTAGTCGATTTCGTGATGCGTGTCGACAGCCGCGCCGGCTGCCTAGCCCTCGGAGCCTCGTGCCAACGCCTAGGGCAAGCGGAACCCAGCGTCGGTCTTCAGTTCTGGGCGCGCGGGGTCCCGTAAAGCACGCCGCGACCGCTGGTACCCAGGTACACGCGGCCGTACACGCGCGGGTCACCCTCGATGATGTTCACGAAGCCGAACTGATGGGCGTCGTCGTTCAAGCGCACCCACGTCTGCCCGATGTCGTCGGAGCGGTAAAAACCCTTCTTTTCATTGACCTGGCCCGCCAGGTAGAGTGCCGGGTACGCGCGCCCGGGAGCGGCCTTGCCGACACCGAGGCCATAGCTCTCTCGCACCGTGTCCTTGTGATCGAAGGTCTTACCGGAATCCGTGGAGCGGTAGAGCTCTTTGCCCGTGGTGATCCAGACATGGCCTTCGAACCCGGGCACCACCGTGATGGACGCGCCGTTGAGCTGCCAGTCCGCGAGCTGAGGTAGGCCGGTATACGTGCTCTGAAAGCTCAGACCGCCATCGTGGCTGACGTAGAACCCTCCCTGGTGCGCGTCGTAGATGTAGAAGGTGCTCGGATTCACTCGGTCTGCGGCCGGCTGAAGATCCATGTTGGTCCAGTCCGGCAGCTGGGCGCCGGGGCGGACGCCGCCCACCTTCGCCCAAGTCGCGCCCCGATCCCGCGAGACCGCCGGCGTGAAACCCTTCAGCGACCAGACCAGCGAGCTCGCGTCGCTCGACACCGCGATGCCCCCGCCTGCTTTGCTGCCCTCGGGCTCCTTGGCAAAAGCCGTCCAGGTCGCGCCACCGTCCGTCGAATAGGCGCCGTGCGGGTCTTCACCCCAGACCCGACCCACGCGGGCGACGAAGCTCGGTTGCTTCTCGGCGAAGTCGAGGCCCGTCGTGCCGTTGCAGCTCGGGTTCGAGTAGGCCCCGTGCGCCGGCGCGGCCTCGAGATTGTCGTGCCGAAAGCCGCAGATGTCGCCGACGCCGCTCAGGAGCGGGGCGCCTTCAGGCGGGCTCGCCAGCGAGAGCACGGCGGTCTCCTCCAGGCCTTTGTTGGTAAAGCGAAAGTCGACGGCTTCACCCTTGTCGGCGCGGTCGAGGTTCTCCGTCATGAAGACGCCCGTTCCACCCACCAGCGTTGCCCGCGCCGGGTTGAAGGGATCCAGATCCACGTCGCCGGTCCAGTGCGTGATGGAGAGCTTGTCCTTACCGTGGTGCAAGTAGCGCGCGCCCTCGGCGTGCCAATTGCCGGGCTGCCCGACCTTCTTCCAGGTCTTGCCGCCGTCCGTGGTCCGAAACACCTCGTCCTTATTCGCCCAGCGGTCGATGCTGCAAGCGAGCAAATGCCCGACCTTGCGTGGGTCCGCGCTGAGGCCGCCGTAGCCAAACTTGTCCTCGCCGCCTGGCTTCAGCGGAGTGATGTCCTCCCATTTGCCCGAGGCGGGCGTAAACTTGTAAACGGCGCCGTCCGTCACGTCGCTCGGCCCCGGCTGGTTGCCGTAGGACACATACAGCGTGCCGTTAGCGTCGAGCTCCAGCTGGCTCGGCAAGAGCCCCGTCGGCTGCTCGACGACGGCTTTCCAGGTCTTGCCGTCATCCTGGCTAGAGTACAGGCTCTTCTCCTTGCTGGAGACCGCCGCGTAGATCGTGGCTTTCCCGCCCTTCACCGCGAACTGCACGATCGGGATGCCGACGTCGCTCGGGTCGTTGACCTCGGGGAAGCTCTCGACCCGCTTCCAAGTGGCCGAGCCGTCCTCGCTCTTCCACAAGCCGTTCTTGCGTGAGCCGAAGTAGAGGATGTCCGGGTGGTTCGGGTCGACCGCGAGCCGCTCCCCATTGGAGCGCCCGTTCTCGTTGCCACCCATCTTGAAGGGCATCGGCGTGACCTGCCAGGTCTTGCCGCGGTCATTCGAACGCAACATGGCGCCGTTCGTGGCCCAGTCCTTTGTGTACGTGCCGACCGCGAGGTACACCTTGTTCGGATCGGTCGGGTGGATCGCCAGGCTCTCGATGCCCATATAGTTGGCTTCGTCGCGGCTCAAACCATCGGTGATGGGCGCCCAGCTCTTGCTGGCGGCTTCCCACCGATACGCGCCGCCGATGTCCGTTCGAGCGTAGATCAGGTCCTTCTCCAGGTTGCTGAAAATGACGCCCGTCACGAAGCCGCCGCCCAAGATGGGCACATTCTGCCAAACGTAGGGCGTGCCATCGGCGGTCGTGTCGCTCCCTGCGGCGGGGTCGGCCACAGGCTCAGAGGGTCGGGCGCCAGACGTCGCGGTGGCGGCTTCACCGCCAGGTGGCTTCAAACAGCTGGCCACTAGTGACGTCAGCACACCAGCGCAAATGAGGGATCGAATGGCCATGCGCGAGTCCTCGCATAGTGTGTTCCCGAGTTCAATCCGCGCGAGAGCAGCCGTATCGGCGCGGCAGGCTCGCCCCGCGCGCATCTCGAATCCTGCGTCGGGAATCTCAGTTCTGCTGAGGAAGGAGATCGAGGTTCAGCGTGGATTTCGCGAGGCCGCGTGAACGCGCTGTCAGCACCAGACGCCCACCGCGCCCGGCGCGCGTCCGCAAAATCACCAACGCGAGGCCGTTGAAGGCCGCGAGGTGCTTCGCTTGGAACGACTCGAGACGCGTGGGGTCGCCGTTGTCGACGCCGACGATCTCACCTGGCCCCGTCAGCGAGAACGTGACCTCTGCGTCGCAACGCGGCACCACCTGACCCAGCTGGTCCACCACCGCCAGCGTCACGAAGCACAGGTCCCGCCCGTCGGCGCGCAGGTTGGCGCGGTCCGCCGTGAGGCTCAACCGCGTCGGCTCCCGAGTGGTTTGGCGCGTCGCGGTCGCCCATTTTTTCCCGTTCCGGTAGCTGACCACCTTCAGCACGCCGGGCGCGTACCGCACCTGGTTCCACCGAAAGCGATACTCGCCCTCCTTTCTGCGACGGCGCCCCTGCGACTTCCCGTTGAGGAAGAGCTCGGCCTCGTCTGCCGCAGAGTACACGTGCACCGGCGTGACCTTCCCGATGCGCTCCGGCCAGTTCCAATGCGGCAGAATGTGGGCCATCTCGAGCTCGGGCCGCCAGCGCGCCTGGTACAGATAGAAGCGGTCCTTGGGGAAGCCCGCCAGATCGATGATGCCAAAGTATGAGCTGCGGGAGGGCACGCTGATCTTGCCGAGCCGCGCCAGCTCGGATGCCATGCGCTCGCGTTGTTTTGGGTCGGTGAAATTGAGCAGATTGGTGGTGTCCGCGTTGTACGGAGTCGGCTCGCCTAGGTAGTCGAAGCCCGTCCAGACGAACTCGCCGAGCGCGAAGGGGGCCTCGTCCAGCCCTTGGAATTCGCGGTCCGGAGGGAACGCCCAGCCGGGCGCATACAGGTCGTACGAGCTGACGTGGAAGTCTGCCCGGCCCTCCGCGGGATCGTCGCTGACAGGGAAGAAATACTCCCCGCGCGAGCTCACCGTCGAAGCCGTCTCTGCTCCGAAGACCGGGATCGTCGGCTGGCTCCGGTGAAAGGGCAGATAGGCGCCTGGCTTGTAGTTGTAGCCGACCAGGTCGACGGCGGTCTGATACCCAGTGTACCCGGAGCTCTCCGCGTTGAACCCGCTAGTGATCGGCCGGGTGCGGTCTTCCTCACGCACGATGCCGGCGAGGTGTTTGGCGAGCTTCCAGCCATCGGGACTCCACTGTTCGAGCACCTCGTTGCCGATGCTCCACATGATCACGCTCGGGTGGTTGCGGTCGCGTCGCACCATGGCGCGCAGGTCTTGCTCGTGCCAGTTGTCGAACGCGCGCGCGTAGTCGAAGTACTCCATGTTGGGGTCGCGCTCGGCCATCCCGGCGGGCCCCTTCTTGCCTCGCCGCCAGCAATCGAAGGCCTCGACCATGAGCAGCATGCCCAGCCGATCGCAGATCTCCGGCAGCTCGGGCGCCGGCGGGTTGTGCGCCGTTCGGATGGCGTTGCAGCCCATGCTCTTGAGGATCTCGATTTGCCGCTCGATCGCGCGCTCCGAGACCGCCGCGCCCAGCGCACCGAGGTCGTGGTGCATGCAGACGCCGTTGAGGCGCAGCTTCTCCCCGTTCAGAAAAAAGCCCTCGCCCGCGTCGACTCGCAAGCTGCGGATGCCAAAGCGAGTGTGTATTTCGTCGATGACCTTGCCCTTGGACTCGATACGACTGACTGCCACGTAGCGCTCTGGCGACTCCAGGCTCCACAGGCGCGGCGGAGCGACATCGAGGCCGTGGCTGCGATGGGTGCGCGCGCCGGACTCGAGCTCGAGCGAGGCGGCTTCTGAAACAGCGACCGCCTTCGACGAGAGAGAGCCGTCGCTGGAGAGCGCAAAAATCGAGCTGGTGATCGAGAGCTGCTGTTTGCGCGAAGTGCGGTTTTCGAGCTCGAGGTCCACGTTCACGCGGGCTCGCCGGGCCGTAATCCGCGGCGTCGTGACGAACGCGCCGAGGTGGCTGAAGCGGAGCGCCGGGGTCTTCACCAACCAAGTGTTGCGGTAGAGCCCGCCACCCGGGTACCAGCGCGATGAGCCGGGGGGATTATCCAGGCGGATGGCGAGCACGTTCTGTTTGCCAAAGCGCGCTCGCGCCGTCAGATCGACCTTGAACGAGGTGTAGCCGTAGACCCAGCCGCCGACGCACGCGCCGTTCAGCCAAACCGTAGCATACGACATGGCGCCATCGAGATGCAGCTCGATCACCGAGCCCACGTCCGTGCGGTTCAGGTGGAAGCTCTTCCGGTACCAAGCGACGCCGTGCCAGGGCAGCTTGCCCGTCTCGCCCGGCAGATCGGGGTCAAACGGCCCTTCGATGCCCCAGTCGTGAGGCACAGACAGCTCTCGCCAACTCGAGTCGTCGAAATCGGGTGCGATGAAGGAGAGGCCCGGTGCTGGTTCTGTAGCGGGGCGGGGCCAAGCCGGGCGCTGCTGACAGAGCTCGGCGCTCGTGGGTAAGAGCCAGGGCTCGAGCCGGCTCCGCTCCAGGGATTGGCCAGCATCGGGGGCGTCGCCCTTCGAGAACCTCCAGCCAGCGTTGAAACAGATACGCTGGCGCGGTGATGACTTGGCGGTGGGCATGCTCTCGATGTCGCGGGCTCGGGGTCGGTCGTGGGCCGAGCGCAGGGGCAAACGACCCCCGCGCCTTCGCCGAAATATTACCACTCCTGGTTTGCGCGCGGGAAGTCGCGTGCGCTCGGGTTGTCATGACGCGCTTGCACAAAGCGTGGACCGATGAGATGTCTCGGGTCACAAATGCAAATTGCACTCTACGATCACAGCGAGCGAGCGTTATGCGCTCGAGGCCAGTGAGACAGCCAATGGACGAGCACTGGTCGCTCGCGATCGATCTCCTGCATCAGCACGTGCCGTGGTTGACGCAGCGCTTGGCGGAGTTGGGTTATGAGAGCTTCGAGCAACGGGAGAGCGCGACCGGAGCGCAAATCCTCATTTATGATGCGCAGCCCGAGCGGCTCGAGGAGGTGAGAGCTCGCCTTCGCGCGCTGGCCGAGCGGTCTCGGGCCGATGCTGGATTTGACGCGGAGCCACTGCTGCGCCTGGAGCTCTCTGAGGTGGACGCGGGCTGGCAGCTCGAGTGGACGAAACACCTCGAGCCAGTGTCTCTCACCGAACGCACCCGGTTGTATCCCCACGCACCGCTGCGGGCGCCCCTGGCGGGTGAGCTGTACCTCGAGCCCGCATTTGCCTTCGGGTTTGGCGAGCACCCCTCGACGCGCCTCATCGCCACCTGGCTCGAGCAGGCCTGCCTCGATCGCCCCGGTCGTTCCGTCCTCGACGTGGGCTGTGGCACCGGCGTCCTGTCGCTCTTGGCTCGGCAAAGCGGGGCGGGCCAGGTGCTGGGGGTCGACGTCTCCGCGCCGGCCGTGCTCGCGGCCCGGGCGAACGCGGCGCTCAATGGGATGACGGACGTGCTCTTCTTAGGAGCTCCGCTCGGCGAGGTCGAGGGTCACTTCGATCTGGTCGTCGCCAACATCGAGGCGAGCGCGCTCTCCGGCTTGGCCGAGTCGATCACGACCAAGCTGGACCCTGCCGGCGATCTAGCGCTGGCAGGGTTCATCGCCGAACAGTGCGCTGCTTTGGTGGAGCGCTATGCGCAGGCGGGGATCAGGCTCGAGCTTCGCGACCGGGCTGACGATTGGTGCCTGCTCGTCGGGCGGCGCACCTCACTCGCAGCTGACGGCTGAGAATACGTCAAAGGGATGCGCGGCGTCCGTGCCTGCCTCGGCCGCAGTCCCGTCCTCATCCTCCGATGTGACGAGGCACATGCCGGCCCCCACGCTGATGTTTGAGCCCGGCGCCGCTGCGCTCTCGAGGTTCAGCGTGCCCGATATCACCTTCACTCGTTCATCGGCTAGCTCGAGCACCGGTGCGTCGCCGCCCAGCCAGACGCGTAGCGTGTCATGCAGCAAGTAGTCGGCGACGTCTTCGAATTGGTCCGCCACGTAGTCAAATGCGAAGCTGAGGCTCAGATCGAGCGTGGGCGTGATGCTGAGCTGCCCGCTTTCTCCCTGCGCGTTCACCACCACGTTGACGCGGCGCCCCTGTAGCGCATTGAGGTCGAGCGACATCAGGGTGTGGCCGTCGTGCTTCAGCGTGGAGGTGCTATCTCCAAAGCCGAGGTCGAGGAGCTCGAGCACGTCGCCGTCCCCCGCATACCTAAGGGTGCCGCTCAACCCCGCCAGAAATACCTCCATCACGCCCGTGTACGAGCGCTCCGGCGGCGGCTCGGCCGCGGAGAGCTCAGCCGATCCGCCCTCGAATAAATCGGCAAATAGCCCCAGGGGGCCCAGCAGTTGGAGCGCGCCGAGGTCCAGGCCCGCCGACACCGTTTTCGCGTTGCCATCCACGCGCACGTTCCACGTGGGCGAGCTCTTGGCGAGTGTTGCCGAGAGCGTGTCGCCGTCCGCATCGACCAGCAAGCGCAGAGGCTCCTTTACGTTGAGCTCCAGGCTGTAATCCCTCGGCTGATTCTCCACGAGCCGGAGCTCGAGCACCCCCTCGAGGTCGCTCACCCCCTCGAGCTCTTCACCGAGCTCGCGAGCCACGCCGAGGGCCTCACCTAGATCGATCCGCACGCCCAAGCTCCCCTGATATAGCTGGAGTGAGGCCGGCGCGTGGCGCGCAGCGCCGAGTAACAAGGTGACGTCGATGTCGCCCTCGCGCGGCGACGCCAGCACGAGCCGCGGCGAAAGGCGCTCGACTCGGTCCACACAGTCGGAATCGAGCTCGAGCGGGATGGGGTCAGCGGCGAGCCCATTTGATGGCGTATCGTCCTCGGGACACAGCACGGCGGCGCTGAGCCGGTAGGTCGCGGACGTCGGCGTCTCGGCCTCCAGGTTCTCCGGAATCAAGATCCGCTCTCGAAGCTCGCGCACCAAATCTTTTGCGCTCTCGCGAATCTCCGTCCGGCTCTGCTCGAGGTCCGCGGCGCTAACCGGGGTCGACGTGCAGATGGCCTCTGGTGGTGGGCAGCTGCCCTGGTCACCGGCGCAGAAAACGCCGACGCTGTCACACTCTTGGCTACCGCCGCCGATGGCGTTTAACGTCTCGGCGATGGCCGTAGATTCCGCCAGGAAGTCCGCAGCATCGATCAGCCCATCGAGCGCGCGCTCAGAGTTCTCGCTGGCCGTGAGGGCAGCCTGTGCGCTCGAGATCTGCACCTGCTCCGGGTCACTCTCACAAGCGAGGATGCCAAAGCTCAAACACGTCACACCCAGCCGAACTAACGATTTCGTCATCGAAAAAGCCTTTCCGTTACCCCGGGTGGCGGCGATCGTTCGTCCGACACCCTGCCCATAAGTCGAGCCCGTAGAAGCAAGTCGTGGGCCACGCGCGATTGCTCCCGCGTTCACGCTCGTCAGAGCGGTCGACGGCCGCCTTTACGGGAGCGGATGCAGCCTTTATCCGCGCGTTTCCCGCTTTGGCACGGCTCGAGCGCCCGATCCGGCACGGCCTCGCCATCAGCTCTCGCCGGGCCACGCTGTGAACCCCCGTCACAGTGAGGGGGATGACATATGCGGTGACGATAGCGCGGGTAGCGCGCCGGAACGGGGTCAGCGGGCGGGACCCCGCGAGCGTTTCCTGCTACCTTCGCCGCGTATGTCGGAAACCATCTTCTCCAAGATCATCGCCGGTGTGGTGCCATGCCATCGCGTGTACGAGGACGCGCACGTGCTGTCGTTTCTCGACATCGCGCCGGTCTCCCCGGGCCACACCCTCCTCATTCCCAAAGAGCCAGCGCGCACGCTGGACGAGCTATCGGACGAGGCGGCAGCCGCCATCGGTCGAGTGCTGCCGAGGATCTGCCGCGCCGTGAAGAGCGTCACGGGCTGCGCCGCCTATAACGTCTTGCAGAACAACGAGGCGCTCGCGCATCAGACCGTCTTCCACGTGCATTTCCACATCATCCCCAAACCCGACGAGCAGCGCGGGCTCGGCGTGCGCTGGCCGTCCGCCAGCCTTGGCCCCGGCGCTGACGAGCTGGCTCGGGCATTGGCGAAAGCGGTCGCGTCCGGTTGAGTTGGGCCTCTACTCACCGGGGGCGTATTCGAACCAATCGAAGTCTGCGGGCGGCATGCCCGTAGCCGCGGTCGTGGTCGCGAACATTCCAAAGTAGACGCCGGTGAAGCCGCCGGCGTTTTCGCTGGAGAGGGGAGCCGTGGGGCCGCTGCCGAGCGAACGCGGCGCGCCCTTCTCGACTGCGAAAGAGAACTCGTAGCGGTCTGGAAAGGCCTCCACGGTGAGCTCGACGCGGCCCTCGGGGGCCCGCTCTTCGGCCACCAGTTGCGAGCTGCCGAGCACGCGCGTGTGGAGCTGCACTTTGCGCCGACCCGGCACGCCGGTGAGGCTCACGTCGTAGTGATTGGCCTCGTTGGCCCGAACGCTGAGCCCCGCCCGCTCCGCCTCGCTCGCCGGCGAGAACTCGAGCGCGGCCACGACGCGGGCCGTGTGGTGGCGTTGCCGGCGCCCGACGAACGCCGGCGAGCTGACCTCGTCGAGCGAAGCCGTCGAGCCGTTCAGACGCAGAAACCCAGGGCGCTCCGAGAGGGACCAGCTGCCCGCGGGAGGGTTACGCAAGAAGTTCCAATCGAAGCCGAGCGTGAGGCTCTCGAAATCATCGCGAGCTGGGAGGCTCGGCCACGGATGGCGGGGCGGCAGCCCGTGCGCCCGCAGGCGCAGCGTTATCGCCGAGCCGTGGTTGACGACCGGCCACCCATCGTCAGTCCACTCCACTGGAGCCAGAAACGTCTCCCGCCCGAGGTGGTGATTCTTCCCGTCCCAGCGCCGAATGCCCAAGAACACGAGCCACCAGCGCCCATCACGCGCTTGTACCAGGTCGCCGTGCCCCGTCGCCTGGATCGCCTCCGAGGGCTGGTTGGCGTGGGTCAGTATCGGGTTTTTGGCGTACGCTTCAAACGGACCAAACGGCGCCGACGAGCGGGCGACGGTGATCATATGCCCGCTGCTCGTGCCGCCCTCGGAGATCATCAGGTAGTAGCGGCCCGCGATCTGATAGAGGTGCGGACCCTCGGGCCAGACTCCACCCGTGCCCGCCCAGATCTGTTGGGCATCGCCCACGAGCTTGCCGCCCCTCAGGTCGATCTCCGACTGGTAAATGCCGCCGTGCTCGCCCCCGCCGTGCCGCGTGTAATACACCCGCCCGTCCTCGGCGAACATCAGCGATGGATCCATGGCGAAGGTGGGTTCATGCAGCCACGTCGGCTCAGACCAGGATCCCGCGGGATCGCGCGCGGTCACGAAGAAGCTCCCCCCCGACGAAACGTTCGTCGTCACCAAGTAAAATATACCGGCATGGTGCCGAAGCGTCGGCGCGAAGATGCCCTGCGAGCTCTTTGCGGCCTCGAGCGGCAATTGGCTCACTCGGGTCAAAACGTGCCCGATCTGCCGCCAGTGAATCAGGTCACGGCTATGAAAGATGGGAACGCCGGGGAAGTATTCGAATGAGCTCGTGACTAAATAGTAGTCGTCGCCCACCAAGCAAATGCTGGGGTCAGGGTAGAAGCCGGGCAAGATGGGGTTGTCAATCATGGCGTGCCGAGCCCGAGGCGCGGAGGGTGAGAGGGGAGGCATCAAGTCAGCCTTGCCGGACCGAGCAGGCTAAGGGGCTCACAATTCATCACATCTTCCACGTCGTCCGCGTCTTGCGAGATGTGACCAATCATGAGGGCTAAGGGGAGCTCGAGCGATGCAGGGTGTTGAAGCGCGCTGCCAGGGCTCGCGCCTCGACGATGTTATCCTCGATCGAGCAGTAGGTCCAAGAGCCGTAGCGGCCGGCGCTATACACACCTCGCAGCGCCAGCAACGCGCGTTGCTCCTCCACGTCCGCCAATGAGGCCTGGGTGATGTGCACGTACGCTGGGTCGAGCACGACGTGGTGTTCCGCGACGAGGCGCTGCCCCTCCAGCACGCCCACTTTGCGCAGATCGGCCAGCACGCGTTGCTTGGCCGCTTCGATCGCGGCTGCGCCCAGGTCCACCTCGCTCGGGTAACCGAGCTCGACGTACAGGCTCATGCGCGGTGTATCGAAGATGTTGTCGTAAAATCCTACGCGATAGAAGCTGACGTCGCGCTCGGGGTAGTAGATCCAGTGGATGCCGCGCGGCCCCTTGCCGTCAAAGCCCAGATTGAACACCAGGACCTTGTTGTGCGTATACGTCGCCGCCTCGAAGGGCAGGCCACAGAGCGCTAGAAGGCGTGGCAAGGGCGCGCTGCTCAGCAGGTATTCGAAGCCGATGACCCGTTTGGGCGTGCGTGCGGTCTTCTTCTGCAAGTCGATCTCGAGCACCGGCTCATTCAGCAAGATTTTCTCGCTGGGCAGGCCTTGCGCTAGCGCGGAGATGTATTCGGCGGCGCCGCCCTCTGGATAGGTGAACGTCGCGTTGTAGCTCGCGCCCACATCGCTCGCGAAGCCGCGCACGATGTCTTCCGCGTCCGCATGAGGAAAGAAGCGGCCCATGGCCTCCACGTCGAGCCGAGCTAGCTCGGTTGCGTAGACTTTTTCGTTGTAAGGGGCGAGGAACTTGTCAGTGATGCCGCGACCAAATTTCGCGTACAGCATCTCTTTGAAGTTCGTTGCTGGTCCGGGGGGGCGACGAAACAAGTCACCCAGGCACTCCAGGAACTCCAGGGGCGGTAGCTGATGGATGTTGCGCTGAAACGGGTAGTCGATGAGCCCGCCGGAATAGTAAATGCGCGAATCTTTCCGCACCGTCCGCACTCGATCGGGACCAATTTTGGCAACCAGCTCGCGCTCGATCTCGGGATGACGGAAATGGAAGAAGTGTCCGGAGTAGTCCCAGACGAAGCCGTCTCGAACGACAGTACGGCAGTAGCCGCCGATTTCGGCCGCGGCCTCGCAGATCAGGTAGTCGCGCTCGATCAAATGGCCGGCAAACGCCAGGCCCGTAACCCCAGCGCCCAGGACCAAGAAACGGGTTTGCTCCACTTCGGCAAGCGTAGCCTCAAAATCGCCGTCGCTTCAACGGATGCGTTGCAATAGTCGCGAGTCTATGGCCGCGACGAGCTCACTGCCGCAAGCCAAGCAGCTCAGGTCCCCGGCAGGGCGCTCTTGCGCGTGACCACGGTATCCTCCTCGTCGTCCTCGAGGCTCACCGGGCTGGCGCTTGCCACGCGGTTTCTCCCGGCTCGCTTCGCGCCGTACAGTGCCTCGTCCGCGCGGGCGGTCAAGGCGGTGATCGGATGCACGCCAGGACCCTGGGCGGAGGCCACTCCGAGGCTCATGGTGACCTTGAGCGTCTTCCCTTCAAACAGCGTCTCGCTGGCCTCGAAGGCACGCCGGATGCGCTCCGCGACGACGTTTGCGCCGAGCGGATTGGTGTTGGGCAGCACCACCGTGAACTCTTCGCCGCCGTAACGAGCGGGCATGTCACCCTTGCGGCACTGCTCCACCAAGATCCGACCCACCGTGGCGAGCACGGCGTCTCCTGCCGCGTGACCGTGGTTGTCGTTGAAGCTCTTGAAGTGGTCGACATCCATGGCGACCACGCTGAGCCAAGTGAGGTCGCGGGCCGCGCGCGCGGCCGATCGGACGAGCTCATCCTCGAGCGCTCGGCGATTCGGCAGCGAGGTCAGCGCGTCGGTGCGGGCGAGCGAGGCGAGCGCCTCGTTGGCTTTGCGCAGCTCCTCGGTGAGCTTTTCTTTCTCTGCGAGCAGCTCCCCGAGCTTGCGGATCACGCCCTCGTACTGCTGATTGATTTCGGACAGCAGCCGCCCGGCGTCGTTGCGCAGCGCATCCAGGTCTTGCAGCTCACCGATGTTGCTGTTCAGCGCCTCCGCCACGCTCGCAACGTGCGCGGGGAGGGCGTCGAGAATGCTGCCCACCGCGGCGGCGCCGACCCCGATCTTGCGGGCCTGCAAGAGCGTCGTGGCGCGCGCGCGATCGACGTCGGGGCTTTCAAAGACGGCGGCGACGCATTCCCCGAGCCACGCGATCTGAGCCAGCGCACCGATCGGAGGCTCGGGTGCATGATGATTGCGAATCGCCGCCACGGTCTCTTCGGGCAGCGCGTACTTCGCCGCCAGATCAGCGCCCAGCACGGGATGCGGCGTCAGGCCCTCGGCTTGCTCGCGCAATACTCGATGGTGGGCGGGGCTCGCCGCGATCGACACCGCCAGCTCCAGGTGATCCTGGGCATGAGAGAGGAGGCCGCTATCCAGGAACAGCCCGGTGGTAAAGCACCCGTCCAGGTCCTTGTAGCCGAGCTCGGTCGCCACCAGGCGGCAGGCCGCGGCACGGCGCAGCGAATTGGCCATCAGCACGCGACACGACTCATGCTCCGGGCAGAGGCTGGACACGAGCAGGCTCAGGGCAACCGTGCGCAGACCTCGGATGCCCAGCAGCGAGGCCGCCTGGTTGATGTCAGTGACGGCGCGGGAGCGCGCAAACGCCGGGCTGTTGACCAATGCCAAGAGCTTCATGGCGAACGCCGCGTCGGCGTGGGCCAACTTGGCGAGCGACTCGACGGTAACGTCCGCCTTCAGCGCCTCTTGTGCGATGCGCGCCGCCGCAGCCGACATCATTTGGTCCCCGCCGTTGCGACCCCCGGTGCTCGAAGGCGGCGTTTTGCCGTGGCGGCTCTTGGTGGGTTGACTCACTCGGTGGACGGTCATGGGTGTCGTCGACGTCGTCGCGTGCCCGCGCTGTCGCCGTAGCGAAAGGAACGGCATCGCCCCTGGTTTACTGAGTCGCTTTGGATACACACCGAAGGCGCGCCCCCAAATCGGCCCAGACTCAGGTGTAGGCCTGCCAAAACCACACGCCGACCCCATGTGGGCGCTGAGCGTTGGTCCGCCGTTTCAGAACAGGGCCTTCGTCCGGTCCGACGCTCCAGATTGGCACGACGCCTCAGCGAGCTCGCTCGTGGCCTATCGGCGCAGCTCTACTGCGCTGGCTATTAGCCTCACCTCGGTGGCGGAGCCGTCGGCCCGTTTGGCTCTAAAACGCGCGCCTTCTGACTCCAGGTGTTGCACGGCTGCGGCCTCCACCTCGCGCGTGTCGAGCCGCCCTTGAATGCGCGCGTACGCCCCGGCCGAGTCCGTCGGCACGAAGAACCCGTAATTCTTGAAGGTGACACGACAAGCGTCAGGGCCTTCCCCGATCTCCATCCAGCAGCCCTTACGACTGCAGGCGCGCTGCACCTTGCCTTCGGTCGTGACGGTCTTGTCGGCGTACGCGCGGGGGTCCGAAAGTAAGGACTGCAGCGCGACGGCCGTACCCGGCTCGAACGCGGACCCAAAATGTGAGACCGCTGCCGTCGGAGCGACGCCAGCCGCGGCAGGCGACCCAGACACCGCGGCCGCGGGCTCCTCCGATTTCGCGCCAGACGCGAGGGGTCCGCTCTCGCATCCGAACGCGCAGGCTGCGCCCGCGAGCGCCAATCCAAGGCCCGCTCGTTTCAATGCTGTCCCAGGCTGCTTCATCAGGGTCGAACCATAGCCGACTTCACGCGCGGCCGCACGCTGGCCAAGAGCTCCGACAGCTTGAAGGGCCTGCTGTAGGCGTAGAGCATGCAAAGCCCAAACGCGAAGAACAGGTAGCTTTCGGCCGTATATTTGTCGTCGATCCAATAAAACCGCCCGAGCAGGACCTGGCTCGCGCCTGCCAGCGCCAGATACGCCGGCCCGAGCGCCTTCCGCGAGCGAACCAGCGCCGCGACGAGCAGATAAATCGAGAAATAGTAGCAGGTCAGGTTGGTCAGACAGATGATGACCGGCACGCTGAGGGCCATGCCGATCCACAGCAGCTTGGTGCGGTGTAGCGCCCACGCGAGCCAGCCCAACATGAAGGCGTTGATGGCGAGAAAAAGCGGGCGCAGGGCGTGTTTGCGCTCGGTGCGACCGGCTTTCCAAGCTTCGAAGGGGTCGTCCAGGCGGTCGTCGCGGCTGAACACCATACGCCCGTCCCAATCGTGCACGAGCATCGTCTCGAGCCCCATGTGATTGGTGAGCGGCGTGTCCTTGTGCAAGCCGATATGCGCCGCGAACTCGCCGTAGGCGTGCCTGCCCGTCACGGCCATGCTCGCAGGCACGAGCACAGCGACCGCCAGCGCGGCCCCCCCAAAGAAGCGCAGGTGGTCTTTGTGGATGCGATGGTGGCGCAGCAAGTGGAACATCGCGATCACGCCGATGCCGCCGAATAACGCGACCGGGAAGATGCGCAACAAAGCCGCCCAGGTGAGGGCGCCTCCGGCGAGCACGAAGTGGCGCTTGCGCGTCAGGCACAGCGAAGCAATGGCGAAGAAGATCCAGTCCTGGCGCAGCAGGGCGCCGCCCGTCCAGTAGAAATTCGCCGGCGCGTTGCAGCCCCAAAATATCGTGGCCAGCGCCATCACCCGCCAGCCGAAAGCCCAATTGATGAGCAGCACCGCGCTGAGCTGCAAGCCGATGTCGATCAACGCGAGCAGCTTGAAAAAACCGTCACCGGCCGGCGCCAAGCTGCTGACGAACTTGCCCGTCATCGTCCAGACCGGCGGCGGGTTGTAGCCGTGGTCCTTTTGCATGTTTTCCCAGTACTCGCCTCGCGAGGACTGTTCGAACCAGGTGACGTCAGTCTTGAACTCTTGCCAGCGCTCGGGCGTGAAGTGATTCTTGCATTGCCCCGGGTCGTCGAAGATGTAGGTGTCCGTCGTCGGGGTGATCAGGTTCTTGGCGCTGAGATCGCGGATCTCGCGCTTTTTGATCTGCGCTCCACGCCCGAGCTCGACTTCGGCGATGGCCGTACAAGTGTAGAGCCGATCGTAGCCGATCTCGCCGAAATACTTCGAGCCGAGGTAGTAGTGATACAGCTCGTGGCGATGGTAGTAGCTCGCGTAACGGGTGTTTGGATTGAAGAAGTCAAAGTAGAGCAGGAAGCTCACGACCGTCAGCCCGATGCCGATCCATTTGGCCGTTCGCGGCGGCACCGGGTACCCGAGGCGTTTTGCGCGTTGTTCGAGCATCAAGAGCCCGGCCGCCACGAACGCCACCCCGATCGACAACGCCACGGTGAAGCTCGAGAAGACTTCGCGCTGAAAGAAAGCGCCGGGCCAGCGCTGAAAGAAGAGGCGATCCCAAAGACCGGGGTCGGCACCCAACGCTGCGCCGAAGGCTGACCACGGAGACCACGACGTTGCCGTCAATAGGGAGGATGCGCTCATGTTTGGATCGGCGCAGGCTAGTGCACCGAATCCATGGAAGCGAACGGAATTCGACGCCCCCGCTGGGCACGGGCTCCCTCGTTCCAGCGCGGGAAAGAGACCAAATAGAAACGGGCCGGGTGCGACTCTCGTCAATCACCCGGCCCGCCGTGGGAGGCCTCCCCACCCGATGGGACACTGGCCGCTATCGACCATGCCGCCGAGCCAGGAGCTCCGAGCGCCGTTGCCGCTCGGAGGGCTGCCGCCTAGGGGTCAGCACGCCTGCAGTGCCAGGCTAGTCCGCCCGACCGAGCCTCTACGACAAGGCCCGGGAGCGAGCGGTAGCCCTACGCTCGAAGTACCTCCGAGCTCGAGGAACAATATTTATGCATCGTTTCAACCGCCTCCTCCGGATATCCCGGACAACCGCGAGAACGCGCGCGGGGCTCGCCCACTAAGGGTGACAACAAGCCACACAATGGACGATGGCACGCGGGCGCGGCGTTTCTCAAGGGTGGGTCCTTTCCGGAACCCAACAACGGGTGCAATTGCGCGGGTGCTCCCCCGCCGAATGATTTCGGGAGTAGACTCCAACTTGCACGATGATCTGAGCATGGCACGAATCGCGTTCGGGCGCATGGGCGTCAAAGCGAGATCGCTTCAATTTTTTGCAGAAAGTTTGCGGGTACTCCGCTGCTACTCGGCGGGTACTCCTGCCACTCCGCTTGCTACTCGGCGGGTACACCGCTGCTACTCGGCTCCGCTGCTACTCTGCTACTCTGCTCCGCTGCTACTCTGCTCCGCTGCTACTCGGCTCCGCTTTGGGGGTCGCTCGGCTGCTCTGGCCCGGTGGGCTCCGTCGGGCCACCCCCCGAGGGCGCCGGCGCGCGGGTCCGCCGACCGTCGAGCACGTAGCTCATGCTACAGGGCAGTCGCTCCAGGCCGGCGCCAGCTCCCTCCTCAAAGGAGCATTGAGAGCCGAGCTCGAGAGAGAAATCGTAGCTCATTGCGGCAGAAAAGGCGGTCACGTCACCGCCAGGGTCAGCTCGGAGGGCCCCCGAAATCCGATCGGTGCGCGTGATGGTGCAGCCGGGATCGGCAGCTCGGGAGGGGCGCAAGCTCACGCTGACCAACGTGGCAAATTCGAACTGCAGCGACGCTCGAATCGTGCCGCCGACATGGCCATCCCAGAAGAGCTCGGTGTCCGCTCGCGCTAGCTCGACGTCGAAGGCGAAAGAGGGTGCGCGCCCCAGGGCGTCGACGCCGCACGAGTTGGTGGTTTCGTCGGCCTCGACCTGGAACGTCCCCAAGTCAGCGCCGAGTGTCCGCCCCATCCCCGGTGGTCCGCTACAGCCGGCGACCGAGACATATAGGCCCGCCCCCATGACGAGGCCCCTGTAGCAGAGCTCCATCCGAAAGCAGGGGCCGAGCCATGGGGCCAGAACGATCGCCAATCGACGCTCCACCCAGGGGTGGATACTCAGGTTCCGGCACCCGGGCCAACTTCTGCGTGTGCCCGGCCAAGAGCCTGATCCGAGTTTGCTCGCGCTGTGCTACAGGAGGCCCGCCATGGCTGAACGTCCCGTCCGCTCCGCAGATATCCGCAGCGCTTTTTTGGAGTTTTTTCGCGATCGCGGCCACGAGATCGTCCCAAGCGGCCCGCTCGTGCCGCAAAACGATCCGTCAATCTACTTCGCCAACTCCGGCATGGTGCAGTTCAAGGACCTGTTCACCGGTCGCGAGCAGCGCGCTTACCGACGAGCCGCGAGCAGCCAGAAGTGCATGCGGGTGAGCGGCAAGCACAACGACCTCGAAAACGTGGGGCCGTCCCCCAACCACCACACGCTGTTCGAGATGCTCGGCAACTTCAGCTTCGGCGACTACTTCAAGGAAGCGGCCATCACCTACGGTTGGGAGTTCGTGACCCAGGTGCTCGGGTTGGCGCCGGAACGCTTGGCGACCACCTACCTGCGCGGGGACGATAAGCTACACGCCGATACGGAGGCGCGCGATCTCTGGAAGCGCATCGCGGGGCTGCCGGACGATCGCATCATCGCCTGTGGTGCTGAAGACAACTTCTGGCGCATGGGAGATCACGGGCCCTGCGGTCCCTCGAGCGAGATCTTCTACTTCAAGGGGGAGGGCCCCGTAGACGTGAGCCGCTTCGGCCAAGACGCTGCTCCGGACGGCAGTGGCTGGGTCGAAATTTGGAACCTCGTGTTCATGCAGTTCGAACGCAGCCCTGATGGAGCGCTCACAGCGCTGCCGGCGCCGAGCGTCGACACGGGCATGGGCCTGGAGCGGGTGACGTGCATTCAGCAGGGCAAGACCAGCAGCTACGATACAGATCTGCTGCGTCCGCTGGTGGACAAGGTGGCTGAGCTCAGCGGCAAGCCCTACGGCGCGAGCATGTCGCCCGACGACGTCAGCATGCGGGTGATCGCCGATCACGCTCGCGCGACGGCCTTCCTGATCGCTGATGGGGTTTTACCCGATCGCGCGGGTCGCGCCTATGTCTTGCGGCGCGTGATGCGGCGAGCCATTCGGCACGGCCATCGGCTGGGTATCGAGCGCCCTTTTCTACACACGGTCGCGCTCGAGGTCGTGCATCTGCTCGGCGGCCACTACGGCGAGCTCGAGGAGCGCAAGGACATGATCGCGAGCGTCGCCGAGCAGGAGGAGGTGCGCTTCAGGGAGACCATCGAGCGCGGCCTCGGGCTTTTGGATCAAGCGTTCGACGACCTGACCCGGCGCGGGGAAAAAGTCCTCGCCGGTGAAGACGCTTTCAAACTGTACGATACCTACGGCTTTCCGCTCGATCTGACTGAAGTGATCTGCGCCGAGCGAGGCTACGCCGTGGACACGGCGGGATACGAACAGGCGCTCGAGCAAGCACGCAAGCGCTCTGAGTTTCGTGGCGGCGAGCAGGCGGTGGAGGGCGTGTATCGAGCCGCGCTCGAACGCGTCCCCGAGGCGCGCGTCGAGTTCTCCGGTTACGAGCGCAACGAGGACGCTTCCGACGTCTCGGCGTTGCTCAGCGAAGGAGCGCTCGTCCAAGAGCTACGCACGGGCATGCGCGGGGAGGTCGTGACCGCACGCACGCCGTTTTACGGAGAGGCAGGCGGCCAGTCCGGCGATCGGGGCGTGATCCGCTTCGCGGACGGAGCATTCCTGGTCGAAGACACGCAGAAACCGCTCGACGGGCTCACGGTGCATCGGGGCGTCGTCCAGAGCGGTAGCCTGGCCGTCGGCACCCCGGTGACGCTGCACGTCGACGCCGCGCGCCGCGACGCCACCCGGCGCAACCACTCGGCGACCCACCTCCTGCACTGGGCGCTGCGCAAGGTCGTGGGCCCTCAGGCGCAACAGAAAGGCTCGCTCGTGGGCCCCGATCGGCTGCGCTTCGACTTCACCTACGGCTCGGCCTTGAGCGAGCAGCAGATCGCGGACATCGAAGACGCGGTGAACGAGGCGATCGTCAAGAACGGCGTGATCCGCACGCAGGTGCTGCCCCTCGATCAGGCGCGGGGGCTCGGCGCGATGATGATCTTCGAGGAGAAGTACGGTTCGACGGTGCGCATGCTCTCGATGGGGGACTCGACCGAGCTCTGCGGCGGAACTCACGCGCGCGCCACCGGTGACATCGGCTTGTTCAAGGTGCTGCAGGAACAAGGCGTGGCCGCGGGCATTCGGCGTATCGTCGCGACGACCGGGCACAACTCGCTCGCGTACGTGCGCGAGCTAGAGGACACCCTGGCCCGCGCCACCCGAGCCGCCAAAGCCGGAGGCGGCGACATCGTGGAAAAGGTGGAGCGCCTGGTCGCTCAGCAGAAGGTGCTCGAGCGTCAGCTCGAGGAAGCGCAGCGCCGCTGGATGCAAGGCTCGGGGGGCGGCACCGAGCAGCTCACCGCCGGAGCACGGGACGTGGGTGGGGTGCGGGTGCTCGGCGTTCGAACGGAGGTGACAGACCGCTCCGCGCTGCGCGAGCTCGCCGAGCAATTGCGGGACAAGCTCGGTGACAGCGTGGTGCTCGTCGCGTCCGAGCACGAGGGCAAAGTGCAGCTCGTGCTCACCGTCGCCAAGGGCCTCACCAGTCGCTACAAGGCCGGCGAGATGATCCGGGGTATCGCCCAGGTCGTGGGCGGGTCCGGAGGAGGGCGCCCGGACATGGCACAGGCGGGCGGCTCCGACGTGTCGCGGCTCGACGAAGCGATCGCGTCCATCTACGACTGCGTGGCCAGCGCTGCCGCGGCGGAGTGAGGGCGTTTTAGCTTAACGGGGGCAAGCCGTCGAAGGCGCCGCCGAAGCCGAGGAAGCTCGGCTCGGGCGTCAGCCAAATGGCGAAAGCTTCGGCCACTTTGTCGCGAACGCAGTGCGCCGCCTCGACCAGGTGCGCCGCCGTGGCACCGTCGTGGCAGACCAACGCGAGCGTGTGACGCGAGGAGATCCCGACCGTACCCACGCCGAAGCGCTGCCCCCGCGCAAAGCCGGCCTGTTCGATCAACCAAGCTGCGGGTACCTTTACGCGCCCGTCCGCTTGTAGAAAGCGCGGTGGGGGCGTGCTGCAGCGGCTAGCCAGCTCTTCGAGCTCTGGGTTCGTGAGCTCGGGGTTGAGAAAAAATGAGCCACAGCTGCGAGCGTTTTCATCCCCGGCATCGAGCAGCATCGACTTTTCGCGACGCGTGGCGAGCACCGCCGAGCGCAGGCTTTGCAAGCTGGGGGCTTGCCCCGGAACGGCGGCCAGCCGCTTGGCAATTTCGGGGTAACGAAGGCAGGCTGGGCCTCCCTCGTGGAGCCTGAACTTGGCGCCGAGCACGATGAAGCGCCCGGCGTCTCGCCCCTTGAAACGGCTCGTACGGTAGCCAAACTCGCACTCTCCGTGCGCGAGCTCGCGCCGACGCCTCGACACGCGGTCATAGACGTCCACGGACGACAACGTGCCGCTGACGTCCTGCCCGTAAGCGCCCACGTTTTGGATCGGCGTCGCGCCGACTTGCCCTGGAATGCCGCTCAAACACTCGACGCCTGCCCAATTCCGGTCGACACATTGCGCGACGAACAGGTCCCACGATTCGCCCGCGCCCACGTACACATCGACGTGCGGGCCGTCGACGACGACCGATTGTCCCAGCACGCGCAGCGTCAACACCAGGCCCTTCACGCCGGCATCCGCCACGACCACGTTGCTGCCACCTCCGAGCACACTGACGGGTAGGCTACGGCGCGCGGCCCAATCGAGCGCCGCCGCCACGCCGTCGACCTGTGTGACCCGAGCGTAGACCTCGGCCTGACCTCCCAGACCCATGCTGGTGTGGGAAGCCAGTGGCTCTCCCCGGAGCATTTGGAAACCGGGCGCTATCAAGGGACACCTGCGACCTACACCGCCGGGCTCGATGACCGCAACCGAGCTCAAAGTTATTGATCTCGCTAGCGGCAGCACCTAATCTTTCGGCCCGTTGGCCTCTGGCGGAACTATGGGTTACTGACCAGAAGATGAGGGGGCACGGGGAGCCCTGTGTTATGAAGCGCCGCAGTCTCGCGGAGGGTGACGAGAGAAACCATCGCGGGCCAGCAAGTTTGAGGCCGTTTCCTGGGTTCGGACGCTATCAGTGCCCCGGGAAGGCAGGCGAGCAAACCGGCGGGGCCATCTGCTCGAGATTTTAGAGATCAGGAGAAAATGACTTTTACAGAAGCTGCGGCGCACGTGTTGCGCCTGGTGGGGAAACCCTTGCACTATAAGGAGATCACCGACGTCGCGATCGAGCGGGATCTGCTCAGCCACGTGGGTAAGAGCCCTGAAGTGACGATGGGCGCGCGTCTGGCGGCGGTCGTCAAGAAGGACCCCAAAGACAATCCGTTGGTGAGGGTCAAGCCCGGGGTCTTCGCCCTGCGCGACTGGGACCAGACGGTGATCGACTCGGGTTTGGCTGACCGAACCCCGGCGCTCGAGCGCTTGGCCAAGCTGGGCGTCGGCAGCGCAGAGAACACGGCGTCGGCAAGTGAATCGCCGGATGTCTCGGCGCTCGGGTCGCACGCCCCGGACGCCGATGATGGCGAGGCCGATACGAGCGGTTACCCCGACGTCTCGGGGATCGACGGGGATGAGGACGAGGACATCGGCGACGACGAGCGCGCGCGCGCCGAGCTCGCGGCCGCGGCGACCGAACTGTTTGTCTCCGAGGAGGACGACGACGAGCCGATACTCGGCGGGGACGTCGAACTGGACACCGCAGAGCGCGCAGACGTTGCGGGGAAACGTCGCCGCCGCCGCCGTCGGCGTGGCGGTCGCACGAGCCAGGACGAGGACAATGGCCTGCCGTCGTATACGGTCTCGGACGCGCCCTTGCTCGCCGACACCGAGGACGATGTGCTCGCGGCTCCGGCGCGGGCCGAAGCTCCGCGACGCGCTCATCACGAACCGAGGCCGCCGTTGGAGACGCTGGCTCGCAGCGAGAGCCGGCGGGAACCTCGCGTCCGCGAGAGCCGTGGGGGTGAGGGTCGTGAGAGCCGTGGCAGTGAGAGCCGTGGCAGTGAGGGCCGCAACGAGAGCCGCGGCCTCGAGAGCCGGGGTGGCGACAACCGCAACGAGGGCCGCGAGAGCCGCGGCCTCGAGAGCCGGGGTGGCGACGATCGCGGCAGTGAGAGCCGCGGCGCTGAAGGCCGTAACGGTGAATCGAGAAACTTCGAGGCGCGCGGGGCTGAGGGCGTCGCGGTCGACCCGGGTCGAGCCGTCGACGATCTCAGCACGCCGTCGGTCATGGCCTTGCTCGAACAATTGCTTTCGCCCCGGTCGCGTTCGGGATCGATCCCGATTCGGCAGCTGGCGGAGCAGGGCGTGCGCCGCGTACGTGCCAAGATCGAAATCCAGGCGCTTCAGGACGCGATCGCCGACGCCGTGCGCGGCGAAGTGGTGCGCGCTCGCGCCGAACGTCGGCGCCCCCGCTTCTCTATTCACGGTCGCGCCGTCAGCGCCACCGACTGGGGTCTGGATCCGGAAGTCGTACGGCTCGAGAAGGAGCTCACGTCGCTAGCCGCGCGGCACCGCGAGGCCTTTGCGCGAAGCTTCGGCGAGCGCCTCCAGGCGCTGCAACCCCGCGCCGTGGGCGACTTCTTCACGCTCTTGCTCTCCCAAATCGGCTTCGAAGACATCCAGCCCGTGCGGCGCCAAGGCGCGCACAACCAGGAGATCCACTTCTCCGCTTTGGCGCGCTCGCCGACGGGGGATCTGCCGACGGCAATCATCGTTCGCCGTGACGGCCGTGACATCGGGCGCGAGCGAGTCATCGATCTGCGCGGGGCCCTGCATCACTACAACGGCGCCCAGGCGGGCTTGTTGGCGACCACCGGTCAGGTCATGAGCGGCGCTCGCGAGGAGGCGCGCGTTCCCAACGCGGCACCGGTGAATCTGTTGGACGGACCCACTCTGGCGAAGCTCAGCGCACAACATGGGGTGGGTGTGGCCTGGCAGGAGCTGCGCCTCCCCACGGTGGATGCCGAGTTGTTTGACTCCCTGACCGCCAGTTGACATCGAGTTGAAGGTCGCGGGATCTACGGCAGAGGGCCCTTGGCGGTGGGCCGTTCGCGGGCCCTCTCGCCTGCTCTGGCTATCCCTCGTGGTCGCCTGCCATCGAGCGGCCCCCCCGTCTCGCATCCCTTCGCCCCGTGCCGCCATCGACTTAATGCGGCACGGTGTCGAGTGTAGCCGGGGCCTCGTGGGGGAGGGGACCTTCGACTACTTTGGGGATGAGGGGAGGGTTCGCGCCAAGACGTTATACGTGGTGGCGCGCCCCGCGCGGTTGCGCTTCGACGTGCTCAGCCCCCTCGGGGGCGTGCTCTCTACGCTGACCTCGGATGGGCAGCGGTTTGCCTTCGCCGATCTGCGTCAGCGGCTGTTTTTGGAGGGCCCCGCCGACGAATGCAACGTCGAGCAAGCGCTCAAGGTGCCGGTGCCGCCCGAAGCCTTGGGTGAGCTCCTCACGGGTCAGGCACCGGTCCTCGTCCACTCTCCAGAGCAGGCGAGCCTGGTCTGGGAGGGTGGCGCGTACGTGCTGCGGATCGACAGCGAGCATCGTGCGGCCGAGGTAGTGCGCCTCGTGCCGCGTGACGAAGACTGGACCCGTCCTTGGCAGGAGCAGCGGCTGCGGGTGCAATTCGTGAGCGTCTCGCAGCAAGGACGGCCCTTGTATGACGTGGAGCTGGAGGGCCATCGCGCGGTGACGAGCGCGGGGCCCCGCGTGGACCCCGACGGTATCGAGCCCGATGTGCCGCCGAGTGGACCGAGCTGCGACGCCGAGGTCCCGCGGCGCTTGCGCTTCCGGGTGCCGGGCGCGGGTCGTGACCTGATCTTCATTCAGGCCGAGGTCCACCACAACCCTCCGATCACGCTCGACCTATTTCGGCAGCTCCCAGCTGCGGGCGTCAACGTTCGGCACGGGAGCTGCGGGCTCCAGGGCGCGCGCTAGGAGGCCGGGGTTGTCGGTGATCAGACAAGCGACGCCGAGCGCCGCGAGCTCACGGGCCCGCGCCGGATCGTTGACGGTCCACGTGTGGATGCGGGGCACGTAGCGCTTCCAGGCCGCGAGGCGCTCGGCGGTGATCAACGTGTGCTTCGGGTGCAGCGCGACGTTGCCGGCGAGGGACAGGAAAGGAAGCTTGGCCAACGTCGAGGAATCTACGAGCCAGGCGCTCGGCACGCCCGGCGCCAGCGCGCGATGTGTCAGCACCGCCACGGGATTAAAGGAGGAAATCAAGACGTTGCCTGCGACGGGTCGCGAGCGCGTGAGGTTCGCTACGGCAAGCACGAGCTCGGTCCGCTTTGGCCCGTCCATCTTCAGCTCCACGTTGACGCAGGCATGACGCCGCTCTGCCCAGTCGAGCACGTCAGAGAGCAGAGGCAGCGGTTCGCCCTTGGCGAGCCGCACCGCCTTGCAATCCCTGGCTGAAAGCCGATGGATCGCGCGCAGGTCCAGCCCTTCGGTGACGCGTTCGAGCGTCACGTCGTGGCACACGACCACCTCGCCGCTGGCGTTCATGCGCACGTCGAGCTCGACGCCTTCCGCGCCCTCGTCCAGCGCCAAGTCAAAGGCTGCGAAGGTGTTCTCGGGAGCCGCGTGGCGCGCGCCCCGGTGACCGAGCAGCAAAGGTCGAGATTTGGCGGGCGTCCAGAGCCCGGACAGGTCCTCCAGCACGATCAGCTGTCCAGCTCGAGCGCGATCTCCTGCGCCACGTTCTTGGCGCGATGCACATCCTCGGCGGGGAAGGAGATACCCCCGACGAAGGGGTGGCCACCCCCGCCGTAACGGCCGCAGATCGAGCTCAAATCCCGATCGAGGGTCTGGTCGCTCCAGGGGTTGTACCCGACGTTGATGCGAGCCCCGTTCTTGAAGCGCCCGACAATCACCGAATACATGGCGTTCGGGTACAGCGCGTAGGTCACGAATTTGCCGTACGTCTCGAGCTCTGAGCCGCTCAGATCCACGAGCACCACGCGATCCATGGTGGTCGCGCTCTGGCGCACCTGCTCGGCAAATGCAGCCTTTTTCCGGCGGATCTTCCGATACAGATCCTTGTACTCGGAGCGCCGGGCGACCACGTCCAAGGGCGTATCGAGCAAGCGCGGAACGAGGCGGGAGAGCAGCTGCCCGTCGCCGTGGTGCTCGACCACGCTGGCGAGCTGCATCACCGGGTTGCTGTAGTCGAGGGCTGCCTCGGCGCTCTCGAACGCGGCCGAATCGATCTTGTCCGCCCAGAGCGTGAGCGGCTCGAGCTCCGGCATGCTCACCGCGTACCGCTCGATGGCGATATCCCAGACCAGCTTGGTGCAGGAGCTATAATTGGCGTCGTAGTAGTACGGGCGCTCGGGCTGCCGGGCGTCGAAGAAGGCCCGGTCCGCCGCGTTGGCAAAGGCGGTTCGGTGGTGGTCGAAGTACCAGTGCACGCGCTCGGTCGCGCAGAAACGATAATCCAGGATGGCGTTCTCATCGCCGTCCAGCAGGCCTTCGAGGCCCGACTGCCTGGGCGCGTAGCTGCAGCTGAGGTATCGAAATTGTAGCGAGGGCCCGCGCAACTCGCGCAGCAGCCGGGTGAACACCACGGCGCTGCATAGCCCGTCAAAACAGTGCCCGTGGGTTGCGACGACAGCGCGCATCGCCTCGCTAGTAGCACAGACTGGGCAGAATTCGAAAAAACGCTGCGCCGACCCCCATCGCGATTCGAGGCGGATTCTCTGCCTCGACGCGGGCCGGTCCGCCGTTGGTGCGGTTCAGGAGGCAGGTCCTCCCGCGCTCTACCTGAGGAACGACGCAACTCTGCGGCTCCACCAGCCGAGCCACGCCAATGCAGAGCACACCGGCGCAGGTCCTCCAAGGCGCCACCTTACCGCCGAGCCTCCGGGACCTACCGCAGCCTCCGGCCCGCCTCTTTCTACAGGGCACGCTGCCCCGGGGTCCCTGCGTGGGCATCGTCGGCACGCGCAAGCCCACGCCGGAAGCTCTCAAATACGCTCTCGGTCTCGCCTATCGCTTTGCCGAGCTCGGGGTCGCCGTCGTGTCGGGGGGAGCCGAGGGCATCGACGCGGCGGCGCACCAAGGCGCGCTCGACGCCGGCGGCGCCACCCTGGTCGTGGCGCCCAGCAGCTTCGATTGTCCCTACCCCGACACGCACGGCCCGCTGTTTGCTCGGATCGTCGAGAACGGCGGCGGATATGTGTCGCCGTTCGCGACCGGCGTGCTCCCGCGGCAGCATCACTTCTTCGAGAGGAACTCGCTGCTGGTGGCTCTGTGTCATGTGCTCATCGTCGTCGAAGCTCCGCTGCGCAGCGGGGCCCGCAACGCCGCCTCGTGGGCGCGTCGGCTCCAGCGGCCCTGCTACATCGTCCCCTCGCCGCCTTGGAATCCACGCGGCCTGGGCTGCATCGCGGAGCTGCAGCTCGGCGGGCGCGCCCTCGGCTCAGCCGACGACGTGATGCATTGCCTGAACGAGCGGCAGCTGCACCCGGTCGCAACTCCAGAGCCGGCCGCGATGACGGGGGTCGTGCCGCCGGCGCCCAGCTTGGTCGGCGTCACGCTCCCGCTCCGTCGCGATAAATCCGGCGCCCCCAAGGGCTTTGAAGCAGCCATCCTGAGCGCTGTCCGCGCGGGACTAGAGCACGCGGATCAGATCGGCCAGGCTGTGGGGTTGAGCGCCGCCGAGGTCAGCCATGGCGTGTTGCTGCTCACCCTGCAAGGCGAGCTCATGCAGAGCTCGAGCGGCGAGATCAAATTAGCTCGCTGATGATACCGTCCGAAAAGAGCCAGGCGGGCTTCGGGATCGAAAGCCGCGAACCCGCTTGCAGCAACCGCCCGCGATCGAGCAGGCGCCGCACCGCTCGCCGTCGTTCGCTCGTCCACATTTCGGCTCCAGCTCGCGCAGCGGCGGCGTCGACGTCCACTCCTTCAGCCAGGCGCAAGCCCAGCATCAAGGACTCGCTGAGCAGGATGTCGGGTGAGAGCGCCTCGTTCTCGCTCTCGAGCGAGCGCAGCTCGGGTTTGGCTCCCCCGGCCGCGAGCGCCAGCGCCGTGTCCATATAGCCCTGCGGCTGCGGTCGGTTGCGGTAGCGAAACCGCTGCCCCTGGCGTGACACCGTGCCCCACGCCCCACACCCTAAGCCGACATAGTCGAGCCCGCGCCAGTAGCCGAGGTTGTGCTCGGCGCGGTGGCCCTGGCGGGCGAAGTTGCTGATCTCGTAGTGCTCGAAGCCGACGTTGGCGAGCGCCTCGTCGACGGCGAGGAAGGACTCGGCGACGGCCTGCTCGGGGGCGAGGGGCAGGCGGCCCTTGCGCGCGAGGGCTCCGAACGCCGTTTGCGGCTCGATCGTCAGCGCGTACGCGCTGAGGTGGCTCACACCCAGCTCGGCGAGCACTCGAACCTCGTGGGCGGCGTCCTCTGGGCGCTGCTCGCACACGCCGTAGATCAGGTCGGCGGAGACGCGGGGCATGCCCGCCTCCAGAGCGGCGCGGACGGCCGCCAACGCCTGCTCTGCGCTGTGCCAGCGTCCCAGAAACTGCAGCCGAGCCTCGTCGAGCCCCTGGACCCCGATGCTCAGCCGGTTCACCCCCGCGTCGAGCAGAGCCCGAGCCGAATCGAAACCCAGACTGCCGGGGTTGCACTCGACCGTCACCTCTGGGGGAGCCGGGCCGGCTTCAAACGCATGCAGGATGGCGTCGAGCACTCTGGCGAGCTCGGATGCCTGCCACAGGGAGGGTGTTCCACCCCCGAAAAACACGCTGCGCAGCCGTTGGGGCCCGAGCTCAGCGCGCCGGGCGGATAGCTCGCTTACGACCGAATCGGCGTAAAGCCGGTGCGGGATGTCCTGGCGCGCCGAAGGGACGCTAAGAAAATCGCAGTAGGGACACTTCTTTATGCACCAGGGAAAGTGCACATAGACACCCACTCCCGGCGGCTCCAGGGCGAGCCCCTCGACGCCTGTGGACCCGAGTTTGTCCCCGTTTTTCTGGGTTCCGAGCGGATCTACCTGCCTCACATGGCCTCCCTGCGCGGCATGGGGCCGGGGGCCAGGCCCCTCGGCTGTGTTGGCGGCGGCCGCAGCAGGTGTTAGCTTGTTCATGGAGATTGTTCGCAAAGCGACCTTATGGTCCCGACCGTTGATTCCATTGTCGAGCGCGTCAGAGCCTACCATCCCGGGGCGGATGCGGCGCTGATTGAGCGCGCGTACAGCTACTCGCAATGGGCGCACCGTAACCAGCGCCGGCGCAGCGGGGAGCCGTATTTCGTGCACCCGGCCGGCGTGGCGGGGATCATCGCCGACCTGCACCTCGACACCGCCAGCATCTGCGCGGGCCTGTTGCACGACGTCGTCGAGGACACCGACACGACGCTGAGCGACGTGGCGAGCCATTTCGGAACAGAGATCGCGCGGCTCGTCGATGGTCTGACGAAGCTGAACAACATCGATTTCAGCTCGCGCGAAGACCGCCAGGCGGAGAGCTTTCGCAAGATGGTCGTGGCCATGGCCAAGGACCTGCGCGTGCTGCTGGTCAAGCTGTGTGATCGCCTCGACAACATGCGGTCCCTCGACCACATGAAAGAGGAGAGCCAGGAGCGCATCGCCACCGAGACCATGGAAATCTACGCGCCGTTGGCCAACCGCCTCGGCATGCAGAGCCTGAAGAGCGAGCTCGAAGACCTGGCGCTCAAGTATCTCGAGCCCAAGGCCTTCGCCACCATCGTCGACAAGTTGAAGCGCACCGACAAGGAGCGCACGCGCTACATCGAAGGCGTCAGCCGCACCGTGGTTGCGCTGCTCAGCCAGATGGGCTTCGCCTCCACCGTCACCGGGCGGGCGAAGCACGTGACCTCGATCCATCGGCGCATGAAGGAGCACCAGTGTTCCTTCGAGCAAATCTACGATCTGCTGGGCTTCCGCATCTGCGTCGAGTCAGCCGCCGACTGTTACGCGACCCTCGGCGTCATCCATTCCAAGTGGACGCCGGTGCCGGGCCGCTTCAAAGACTACATCGCGCTGCCCAAGCCCAATCGCTACCAGTCGCTCCACACCACGGTGGTCGGCCCTGGCCAGCAGCGCATCGAAGTGCAGATCCGCACGCATGAGATGCACCGCGTCGCCGAGTGTGGGGTGGCCGCGCATTGGGACTACAAGCAGCCGCAGCAAACCGGCGGTGTCCCGCCGGACGAAGCGGCCAAGTACAGCTGGCTGCGCGAGCTCGCGGCGTTCCAGAAGGACCTGAAGGACCCTGCCGAGTTCCTCGAGAGCGTCAAGATCGACCTCTTCCCCGACGAGGTGTACGTGTTCACGCCGCGCGGCGACGTGCGCATGTTCCCGCGAGGGGCAACCCTCATCGACTTTGCCTACGCGATCCACACCGAGGTAGGCGACCACTGCTCGGCCGCTCGCGTCAACGGCCAGGTCGCACCGATCCGCGACAAGCTTCGGAATGGCGACGTGGTGGAGGTTACCACCTCTAGCGACGCTCAGCCACTGAAGGACTGGCTCGAAGCCTGCGTGACCACCCGGGCTCGCAACCGCATCCGCGCCTTCCTCCGCGCCGAGCGGCGGGAGAAGAGCATGAACCTGGGCCGTGAGCTCATGGGCACCGAGATGCACGCCGCCGGCATGAGCCTCACCAAGTTCCTGAAGAGCGGGGAAGAGCTGGCCCGCGTCTGTGTCGAGCACCAGGTCAGCAACAAGGAAGACCTCTTCGTCGGCATCGGCTTCGGTAAAATCGAAGCTGAAGACGTGGTGCGCACCATACGCACCCAACCCGCGGACGCAGCCGCCAACGGGAACGGCACCGGCGAGCGCACAACGCCCGTCCCCGAATTCAAAGAGGGCGCGATCGAACGCTTCGTGCGCAAGGTCCAGCGCAAAGACCACGGCGGCATCCGCGTCAGCGGCTCCGACGAAGTGCTCATCCGCTACGCGAAGTGTTGCAACCCCGTCACCGGCGACGCCATCATCGGCTTCATCACCCGGGGCAGGGGAGTCACCGTCCACCGCCGCGAGTGCCCCAAGGCCTTCGACTCCGACCCCGAGCGCCGCGTCGAAGTGAGCTGGAGCTCACACTCCAAGATCACCCGGCCCGTCTCCCTCCGAGTCCGGACCGAAAACGAGCCCGGCATACTGGCGAACGTCACCCAGACCTTCAGCGCCCAGCATATCAACATCAGCGAAGCCAACTGCCGCGCTAGCAAAGACGGCCTCGCCTGCAACGTCTTCACCTTCATGGCGGACGACCTGACCCAGCTCAAGACCCTCATGCGGGAGCTAGACAAGGTCCGCGGCGTCGTCCAAGTCGAACGCGTCTGAGGGGCCACAGACGCCGAGAAACGCGCGCGCCGAGAAATCGAGCCGTTCCTGAGGGCGAATGAGTCCGCGAACTTACGCCACGTAAGCCCCGCGGCCGGTGGGCTCGGTCAACCCGCGCGAAAGGCGAGTTATTGAGGCGTCCCAGTGACGGTTCGGTAGTTGACAGATCCGGGCCAGCCATCTACATGACGGCTTCTTCCGCGGGAGTAACTCAGTGGTAGAGTGCAACCTTGCCAAGGTTGACGTCGAGAGTTCGAATCTCTTCTCCCGCTCTGCACGAAGCCCATCTCACTCTGAGGTGGGCTTTTGAGCTTTGTGGGTCATTTCGCGTGGTTGCCCGTGGTGGAGGAGGGGCTCTGAGCGCACTGGTGCGCGACCCTAGGCTCCCCCCGGCACTCACCAGCTTCCTGAGCACACCCGGGATCACACCCTTCTGCACGATGCCAGCTTGGGCAAGGCGGGACTCGAGCAGGGCCGATGCTCGGCCTCGAAAGCAAAGCCGTAGACCTGATCCATTTCCTCGGTGTGGTGCCCGCTCACGGAGCGCTCCAGTACCCGGTCGACCTTGCTCCCACGGGTGAAGTTCTTGAAGCTCCGACGGAACGCTTTCGGGATGATCTTGAACGGCAGGCCCACTTCACTCGCGATGTCGCGCAGTGGTTCGTCGAGCACTGACCGCGCGCGATAGCCGCCGTGCTCACCGGGGAACAGCAAGTCCGACCTGCCCATTGGACCGTCGCTGGCATCCAGGTCGGCAACGTGCTGGTCGAGGATCTCGCGTAGAGCAGTGGGCAAGTAGATTGTTTGAGCGCGATTCGTCTTTGTGAAATCCATGAGCTCGCCGATCACTTGGGACCGACGGATCTCCAATCGTGCTGTATCGCGGAAGTCTGGAGCCACTCGTCGTTCCGTTGTCTTGGTTCTCGTCTGCCGGTGGCCCGCGACCTGACCCGGCCAAGTTCGAGATTGTCGATTCCGGGCAAACAGTTCGGCTCGGTGAATTCGAGGCCGCATCAGATGCAATCCTTTGCGAATTCGACGCCGATGCCCGTCGCAGGTCCAAACAGAAGTCGATCCGAGAGGACCAGAGTTTCGGTGGAGCCCTTCGCAGATTGCGAAAACAACGTGGCCTGCGTCGTGAAGACTTCAACGGGATCAGCGCCAAAGAGATCGCTCGCCTCGAACGAGGCGAAGTCAGCAGACCTCACGCGGACACGCTCGAGCGAATTGCCAAGACGCTCGGGGTGCGTCCGGACGAAGTCGAGACGTACTGAATCCTGACCTTTCGATTGAGGTGCGTAAAGTCGATACCGATGAGGGCAGCCATACTCGCCTGAACGCCGGTGAACATATGCGCGAACGCCCAGCTCGCGGCGCCGGTGACGACCGAGCACGTCCAGTCTGCTCTCGAGGAACGCCACGGCGGGAGTCGACTCGTTCGGTCGGTGTCGACATTGAACGCCTCAAGGTCTCCTTCGAGAACGGCTCCGTGGGCGAGTCGTCGTGGAAGATCAGACCGTGCTCCGACTCCGGGCCGCTCTGCAGCCCCCGTCGACGATATCCTCGGGTCGTCCTCGAACGACAAGGCAGGCAGAGGAACCGCGGACACGGGCGGTCGCAGGTCCGGGGAACAGGAAGTGAGTGCCGGGGAACAGTAGGTCGCCGATGGCGAGTGCACGCTTCACCAGCTCGACCCTGTGCCCCGAGAGTGGCAGCGCAAACTCCCGCCGGCCCTTCATGTGCGCGGCGGGCACCACGATGATCCGCTCGTCCAGCTCGAGCCAAGCACGTTCTCAGGAAGGCGTGCAGCAGCACGATCGTGGTGCCGTCGAAGCAGAACAGTGCCACCCCCGTACCCTCTTGCTTACCGGAACGCCTGGTCGGAGGCAGCGGAGTACGCACATGCTTAAGTCTTGGCCTATGGCACCGTTCCCCTGTTCTGATGGCATTCGGTCGATGGGACTCAGCATGGGTCAATTCAGTTCACTCCGCTTGCAGGTTAACTTGTAAGGAGACCTGCGCAACCGAACGCCCGCGGACGCGGCATGCTGCTCCGCCCGCGTTGTGCATGGCATTCGCCGCGGTATTGGCGTGCGATGGGTCAGAGCGAAGTCCCATGGTCGGAGGTTCCGCGCAGGTTGCCCCACGATCGAGCGCCGCCCCGCAGGCTGTTGCTGTAGGTCCGCAGGGGGCGGCTGGCGACTCGACGGTCGGGAATACGCTGCCGAGGGACGGCGCAGGTGCAGGCGGAGGCACGCTGCTCTTGGACGCTGGCTCCGAGGACGCTTACCCCGATGCGGCCGGGGACGGGACAGAGGGAGCAGGCGCAGGCGGCGGTGTCTTGAGAGATGGCGGTGTCACGACTGACGGCGCTGCGAGCGATGCTGGCAGCGGAGCCATGGCGGCGTGGAGCTGTGATGGGGACTATGCCTTTGGGGCTCCTCTGACCGCTAGCTTTTTCGTGGACCCTACGCCGCCAGCGCTTGCCAGCGCGTTGACGGCCACTCTGGGCACAGCGCACCCCATTTCTCTGGTGCTGCATCTGAAGGATGGCGCTTTGATCGGTGCGCTTTCGGCTACGATCTCGGCGGGCGTGGGCAAGGAAGTCTTCTTGCCAGACGAGGTTCCGCTCCTCGCACCCGTGGTCCTGGCGTTCGGGAGTCCGCCGGGAGTCACGAGCGTCGACCCTCAGCCGCGGGCGATGCTTGGGTTCCAGGACGAGGAAGGGTCCGTTGACGTCGAGCTCGAACACGTCGTGTGGCGCGCCACGCAAGGCTCGACGTGTGCCGACATGAGCGTGAGCTTCCAAGCCGTTCTCCCTCCGTCTCAGTTCTCCGTCGTGGTTCATCTCGCCGCAGGCGATCGAACCATCGGCGAGCTGATCAGCGCTTCGGGCTCGGATTCGAACCCGAGGGTGACGCCTATTGGGAGGCCCACCCCCACCCCGATCCCAGTCGAGATCGCCGCGGTCTTCCAGGGGACTCCGTTGGACTTCGACTTCGACACACTTTGAGCCCATGCTGCCCCGTAGAGCCATCCTCGTTTGTATCCAGCGCCTGTGTCTCGTCGTCGTAGCCCTCGCGGGAGCGCTTGCCGCCCTGGGGAGCTGCACGGAGGACGAAAGGTCGCCTCCGTTCGAGCCGAGCGGCGATCAGGTCCTGCCGAGGACGGAGCTGCGCGACGGGGGGAACGCGCTTTGCACCGACCATGAGCAGCCCGGTTGCCCGTGCGATACCGAAGGCGCGCACCTCGTCTGCGGAAAGGTCGTCGAGAGGCTCCACGAACAGATTGTGTGCGGCAAGGGCGTGAGCGTCTGCACGCTCGGCGCCTGGAGCGAGTGTTCGCTGAACTACAGCGACCTGTCGTCCATCACCGTCCCCGAGCCATCGGGTGGACTGTCGCTTCAGAGTCTGGGAGCGGCAAGCCCTTGCGCGGGCAACCCCTGCGACCCGTATTGCGTCACGTTCTCGGATGAGCCGGCGGGTTTGACAAACCCCGGATCGAACATCAGTGCCGATAACACTGGCTTGACGACGGTTACGCAGACGAGCTCGAATTGTACGCCGCGGAGCTGTGCGGCGCTGGGCAAGAACTGCGGGCCCGTGAGCGATGGCTGTGGTGCCGTCCTCAACTGTGGTACCTGCGTCGCTCCTCAGACCTGTGGCGGCACGGGGACGGCCAGCGTTTGTGGGACGGCGGTGCCGCCCGGGGGTTTTTGCGTTCCGCAGACGTGTTCACAGCTCGGCGTGAGCTGCGGTCCAGCCGCTGATGGCTGCGGAGGACTGTTGAGCTGCGGGACATGCACCTCTCCGCAGAGCTGCGGCGGCAACGGAGTGTCGGGAGTTTGCGGTACGCCGCCGTCGACATGCGCTCCAACGACGTGCGCGAGCCTCGGAATGAACTGCGGTCCGGCGAGCGACTCGTGCGGAGGGCTCCTGAGCTGCGGCAGCTGTACTGCGCCGAAGACCTGCGGCGGCGGAGGCATCGCCGGAGCCTGCGGTCCGGCCGCTTGCGTCCCTAAGACCTGCGCGCAACTCGGCAAAAATTGCGGGCCCGTATCAGATGGCTGCGGAGGCCTCCTCAGTTGCGGAAGCTGCAATTGGCCGCAAACGTGCGGAGGCGCCGGGACGCCGAGCGTGTGCGGTACGAGCCCCTCTTGTACGAACCTGTGCCTGCAGCAGGTCAGCTGCGCGGGGATCGGGACGACGAGCATCAGCGGCACCGTCTACGCGCCGAACGGCGTCGACCCGTTGCCCAACGCCGTCGTGTACGTGCCCAACGCCCCCGTTGCAGCCTTCGCGCCGAACGTGTCGTGCGACAACTGCGCACAAGCGTCGGGCTCGCCTCTGGTAGGCGGCACCACGGCAGTCGACGGCACCTTCAAGCTAAACAACGTGCCGGCGGGGAGCAACGTCCCGCTCGTCGTTCAGATCGGCCGCTGGCGGCGCCAGGTCACCATCCCGACCGTCACGGCCTGCGCGAACACTGCGCTACCGGCATCTCTCACTCGGCTGCCGCGGAACAAGACCGAGGGGGACATCCCGAAGCAGGCATTCGTTACCGGCAGGGTCGACTCGCTCGAGTGCGTGCTGCGCAAGATCGGCGTCGACGATAGCGAGTTCACGAATGCCATCGGCAACGGGCGCATTCATCTCTATGCCGCCGGGGGCCCCGGCCACACGGCGTCGGCGGGGGTGGCCAACGGAGGCAGCATACACGGGGCCTACAAGAGCGGGATCGGGGGCGCTGCTGCTTCAGCCATCACCCCCACCGGCACGACGGAGTGGGATCACCGACTCCTCGACACGCACGCCTGGTTGATGGCCTCGTCGATGGCCTACAGCCGCGCCAACCACGCGGCAGTGCTCCTGGCCGATGGCCGCGTGCTCGTCGCGGGGGGGCTCGGTGCGCTGGGAGCGACGGCCGCGGCGACGACGAACAGCCTGAGCGCGGTCGAGATCTATGACCCAAGTACGAACACTTGGACGACAAAGGCTGCGATGGCGACGGCACGCACCTCTCCAACGGCAACACTACTGCCGAATGGTAAAGTCCTCGTCACAGGCGGTGTGACGAACACGAGCACTTACTTACAGACGGCCGAGCTGTATAATCCGGCAACCAACACCTGGACCGCTGCTGGCACGATGACGGGTGGCGTCGGGCGCACGCGTCACACCGCGACCCTCCTCGGCAACGGTAAGGTCCTCGTCGTCGGTGGGTCGACCAACGGCACCGCGTCGACCGCGACCGCCTCCTTGTACGACCCGTCGGCGAACACCTGGTCAGCGACGACAGGCGCTCCGACGACCGGCCGCTTCTATCACTCAGCGACGCTCCTCACGACCGGCAAGGTTCTGATCGCGGGTGGGGTCAATAGCGGGACGACGAGCTCGAGTAGCGCGGAGCTGTATGACCCCGCGACGAACAGCTTCACCGCGACACCCGCCATGCCCGCCGTTCGGCAGCAACACACCGACACGCGGCTGGCAACGGGCAAGGTCTTGCTCGCGGGCGGCGTCGGCTCGAGCGCCTCTTCGATCGCTACCACTGCCATTTACGACCCGACGGCGAACACTTGGACCTCCGGGGCCTCCATGGCCAGTACTCGGAAGGGCCACCAGGCTGCACTTTTGAGCGACGGCACCGTCGTGGCATTCGGTGGTGTCGATGGGACCACCTATCGCACGAACGAAGAGACGTATAACCCGACCTCGAACACATGGTCCGTCGTCGGCTATGGGTACAACTACACGCACGCCTTCCCGACGGCGACTATGTTGCAGAACGGGCGGGTGCTGATGGCTGGCGGCTACACCTCCGGAGGCAACCTGCTCGGATACTCCGAGGTCCTCATCAATCAACCCCTCAACCAGTACGACATCGCCCTTTTTCCTTGCCCTGGGGCTGCCTACTACCACCCCACATCTCTCGAGCAGCGATACCAAAACAACCTCTCGAGCTTCACAAATCTCGGGGGGCGGGTGTTTACCACCCACTACACGTATCACTGGATCTACAGCAACGGTTCCAACTACTTCTCACCCCTCTCTTCCGCGGTAAACTGGAACCTCGGCCAAGCCTCGCCCACTCCTGACCCGCAGACGGGCTACATCAATCAGTCCTTTACAAAGGGAGCGTTGCTCGCGCAATGGCTGAAGTTGCCGGCGGTCGGTGCATCGTCAACGCTCGGGCAGATCCCGATCGACACGTTGCGCCGCGACTTCAATGCCCCCACCGCGCCCACGCAAAACTGGATGACGGTCAATCAGCCGACGGCCAACGCGCCAATGCACGTGACGTTCAACACGCCGCTCGGAGCTTCTGCGGCGAACCAGTGCGGGCGCGTGGTCTACAGCGACTTCCACGTCGAGGACTCTGACGATACGCAGTTCAGCTATCCCGGCGAATGCAGTAACGCCGCCATGACGCCGCAGGAGAAGATGCTCGAGTTCATGATGTTCGACCTCGCGTCGTGCGTCACACCAGATACGATACCCGCGTGCGCTCCGAAGACCTGCGGGCAGCTCGGTCTGAATTGCGGACAGGCGGGCGACGGCTGCGGTGGCACGCTCAACTGCGGCTCCTGCCTCTCACCGCTGGTCTGCGGCTGGGGTTCGACGCCCAACGTGTGCACGTTGCCGCTCGCCTGTGCTCCGACCTCTTGCTCCGCGCTCGGCTTGAGCTGCGGCCCAGCCGGTAACGGTTGCGGCGGCTCGCTCAACTGCGGCACGTGCCCTGCGCCCCAGGTTTGTGGTGCAGGTGGACCCGGAACTTGTGGTGTCCCCGCCTCGGCGTGCGTGCCCACGACGTGTACGGCGCTCGGTCTGAGCTGCGGGCCCGCAGGCGATGGCTGCGGTGGCACGCTCGCCTGCGGATCGTGCACGGCGCCCCAAACGTGTGGCGGCGGGGGCCAACGCGGGCTGTGCGGGAGTCCTCCCGCGTGCGTGCCGACGACCTGTGCCGCACTGAGCCTGAGCTGCGGACCCGCCGGAAACGGCTGCGGCGGCAGTCTGGACTGCGGCTCCTGCAACGCACCCGATACCTGCGGTGGCGGGGGGCAACCCGGAACATGCGGGCACGTCACGTCGTACACGAGCGGGTCTTTCGTTCGAGACTACTCGAGCAGCTGTCCCTCCAGTACGTTGCCCGTGTGGAGCTTATGGTCCTGGAACTCGACGACGCCGTCCAATTCGCACATCGACTTCAGCGTGCAAACCGCGACGACCTCAGCCGGGCTTTCGAGCGCTCCCTCGGATCCACTCCTATTCTCGAGCCCGCCCGGACCTGCATCGCTTGCCGGCATGTCCGCTAGCGCGCACGCAGCAAATCAGCCCGCGGGGTCGCCCAACACAGAGATTGGGGCAGCGGACGTCGACGCAACGTTTGTCGTGAAGGGCCGACCGCGTCACAACGCTTACGTCCGCGTCACGTCCAATCTTGTGCCGACGTCGGACCGGACCCAGACGGCGCTCTTAAAGTCCTGGAACCTGCAGATGGCTTGTGTTCCGGGGCAGTGAGGGCTGCTGCTGCCGCGTCACCGCGGCGCGATCGCGTCATACACCGCGCGGCGGAAGTCGTGGTGGAGGCCGATGCGGTCGAACGGTAGGAGTTGCACCAGCAGCACGGCGGTGAGCTCGCTGGCGGGGTCGACCCAGAAGAGCGTGCTGTCGCGCCCATCCCAGAAAAATTCGCCGACTTGGCCGGGATTTTCCTTGGCGTCGACGGGAGGGCGGAGCCGGACCGCGAAATCGATGCCGAAGCCGACTTGGCCTTTGTTCGGCAGCCAAGAGCGGTCGGTGATCGCGTCGTCGAGGTGGTTCGTCGCCATGAGGCGCACGGTCTCGGGCTTCAGGATGCGCGCGCCACCGAGCTCGCCTCCGTTCAGCAGCATGCGCGCGAACTTGCAATAGTCGTCGATCGTCGAGGTCCAGCCGAAGCCGCCCGGATCGAGCTCCCACTCTTTCGAGCTAAATTTGAAGGCCTCTTCGTCCGGCGTGCGCGTCAGCACACCGGCATCGCTCAGCTGATACTCTGCAGCGCGGCGGCCCTGGCGCGCAGGCTCGACATAGAAGGACGTCTCGCTCATGCCGAGCGGCTCGAGGACGTGCTCTCGAGCGTATTGCTCGTAAGGCACCCCGGATAGCTTCTGCACGAGATACGCCTGCACGTCGACGGAGGGGCCATACAGCCATTTCTCGCCCGGATGAAAGGCAAGCGGCAGGCTGGCGAGGCGGCGCGCCATTTCGGGCAGAGTGTTGCTCCAATTCGCCGGGTCGACGGCCTTGTAGAGGCGACCGAGACCGTTATCCCCAGCGCCGCCAAAGCCGGCCGTGTGCCGCGTGATGTCGCGCACGGTGATCTGGCGATGGGCGTCTTCCAGGATTGGCGCGCCCTTGGCGTCTTCGCCGACGTAGACCTTCATGTTGGCGAACTCGGGCAGGTACTTCGCGAGCGCGTCGTCCAGCTGGAAGCGACCTTGCTCATGGAGCTGCATGAGCGCCACGCCCGTGATGGGCTTGCTCATGGAATAGATTTGAATGAGCGCGTCACGGCTCATCGGGCGCTGGGCTTCGCGATCGGCGTGACCGAATGAGCCGTAGTAGACTTCCTGGCCGTGCTCGAACACGACGGCTTCGACCCCGGCGATCTGGCCGCGAGCGACGAAGCCTTGCAACGTGGTATCGACCGGCGCGCGGTTGAACCTGGGTGCGGCCTCTCGTGGCGCTTCGTGAGGCGGGCTCTGCTGCACGCTCTGCGGCGCGCCGCAGGCCGCCAGCGACAACCCCACGAGGATCGCCGGCGCCAAGCTTCGCATCGTGGTTTTTCCTATTTTCGTGGGCGGCACGGCTCCGTATACGCCAAGTGAGGCGCAGCAGGCGGCGCGTTCAGCTCAGAAGGGGCAGTCGGTGGCCTGCGACGTAAACTTCGGGTCGTCTGCCACTTCAAACCAGTCGACGAACCATAGGCAACCGTCGCGCGCGGCCCCGGCGGGGATCTTCATGCATTCTTGCCGAACGCACGCCTTCTTCGCCGAATGGGCACCGGTGCATTCCGCGAGGAAACCACCGAACTGCGCGCCGAGGTCGTTCGAGCTCCACTGCCTGCTGCAGGCGTTGAACATGCCCACGCCGCCGCCGGGGATCATCAAGTCGAACTGGTTGCCGTTCACGTCGCTGCCGGTGTTGGACACCTTCACGATCATCTGCTTGCCCTTGATGAGCCCCGATCCCACGTCGTTGGCGTTGTATTCCCCCTCGCCGGTGAACTGGATGCGGTAGCACCCGCCGCAGTTGGGATTGGCCTTGGCGATGTATCCGTACGAGAGGCACTCGGAGACGGCACGAGGGGCCTCGTCATAGCAGGCGAAGGAGCCCCCACCGGAACAGGCGCTATTCGAGTCGCCGGTCCGCGTGACGCCGTCCTGGCCGCAGCGGTGGCCGTCGAACTGAGCACAATGCGTCTGGCAGCAGTCCCAGTAGCGCGTGGTGTATCCCTCTCCCCCCGTGACGTTCGGCAGTCCCTCTCCCGAGCAATCTACGGGCTCGGGAAGCGCGGAGCCGCCTTCCGGTATGCAGCGACCGCAGCTCACGTCGCAGTATTGCGAGAACCACGCCGCGGAACACTCCTCGGTTTCGGTCGCCCAGTTCTCACACGTGGCGTCTGGCCAGGTTGGATCGGGAGGGGGCGGCGTGTCCACGCAGGGCTTGGGGACTTCGCTGGTGCCGCTGCCGCTCGAAACCGCGCCCCCGCTGCCACCCCCTGTCGCGAGAGGGGTGACCGTCTGTGGTCCGCCCTCGCCCGTGGATGTATTGCCGGTGCCGCCCGCGCTTGGCGCGGTGCTGGTGCCGCCCATACTTTGCATCGGCCCGCTCGTTGCGCCGGCCATCGCAGGACCAGCGCCCGAGAACGGGGCGACCGCTGCGGAAGAGTCGGCGTCCTCGCTTTGGCAACCTCCTGCTGAGAGCAGGCCTGCCGACGCGGCAACGGTGGAGCCCCAAAGGAGGAGGCGGCGCGGGTACCGAAGCGTCGTAGCGCGTGATGTCTTCTGCATATTTCCGATCGAGTGGCGAGGCAGCTAGCGCGAAGGTTCGAGCCAGCGCGGTCTCTCGAACGGCCCAGCATCTGACCCGTTCTTTAGAGAAGGTACCAAGAACATCTCGAATGTGCTCATGAAACACCTCGGCGTTGGAAAATGACTCCAGTGGCGTTTACCTGGACCGCATTTTTGCAGCGTTGCCCCGAGGCTGAGCCGAGCACTGGGGCCCGTCAGCTGCCATGCCGAGCCAAGCGTGGCGATCTCACAGATCACTGCGGCGCTGGCACAGGAGGCGGCCGCTTGCCTGCGCTCCAAAATGGATCGGCCTCAAAGGCAGACCGTCTCAGAATGCCGCGATGCCCGTCGGTGTCTCGCTGAAGTAGGTGTAGATGTTGCCGGGAGTGACGTTGGCGACCCCCGCATCTGGCGCGCTGTCGGTGTCGAGCTCCACGCCCAAGGCGAACGAGCCTATCGCGATGGAAGTGCAGACTGAGGAGCCCGCGCCCAGGTCCGTCGTGAGGTCACTCGCTTGAAAGCAACCGCCGCGGGCCTCATCGCAGTATTGCGTGCCGACCATGGGCTGCGTGCCAGGGGGCGGTGGCGCGTTCGTCTTGCCGCTCACGAACAACAGCTCCGGGTTCGTCTTCAAGTGCGCCGAGCAAAAGCCGACGCCCGAGCCCGCGAGCGTGAGCTCCAGGCTCCTCTCCGCCCGCAGCGTCTCGAGCTGCATGATGACCTGACTGTTTGACGGTAGGTCTCGTTCGGCCACGGCGATCCACGCCTGCACGTTGCCCTCGGCGTCGATGTGATAGGCGCCGCCGTTGCCGCCCTGCTGACCCTGCGCCAAATAGAAGTCGCGCCCCGCGATCGGGACGGCGGCGTCCGCGGCGTCTGCTCCGCCAGCGTCCCGAGCGGCGTTCGGCGGCGCGACCCCAGCGTCGATCGACGCCACATCTGCGAACCCGAACCCGAGCCAACCCGAGCCCATCGCACCCGCCGCGCCGAATGTCTGCAGGCACTGCAGCTTGACCTGGAAGGTCTGCCCAGCGGGTAGAGCGTAGGTTACTATCGCCGGCGCCGCGGTCAGGCACGCATGCGCCGACGGATCGAGCACGAGCCCCTGCACGCGCTCATCGAGGTCCCTGACGATGCGCAGCAGATCGGTGGGCCCGCCGCTGTAGAACCGCTGCTGCACGGCGGTCGCGAGATTGATGCCCGCAGCGAGGCCCTGCCGCGCCTGCCCAAACTGCGAAGGCTGCTCGAGCTCGAGGGCGGTGGGTCCGACGATCAGCGTCGCGGGGGTCGCTGCACGCAGCAAGGGATATACTCGAGGCAGCTCGAAGCCGCCCCCGCCCAACGACATCGTGGGTGAGCCCCCCGCGCCCCCGCCCGGGCCACCCGCAGCGCCCGCTGTAGCGTTACCGGCTGCGCCAGTGAGCGGGCCACTCCCGTCGGCGCCGCTCTGCCCGCCAGCGCCAGCTTCTGCGCGGTTCTTTGAATCACTGGAGCAAGCGACGAGGTGGGCGCAAGCGAACAGGCCGAAGCCGATGATGAGGCGATAGGGCATGATCACCTAGCGGCGAGGCGCGGCAAACCCTTGATGCGGCAGCTTCGATTGGTACTGTTAACGACGCCCTAGTTTGACTCGCGCCGAAGGCAAGGTGTTGCACGCGTTTCGGAATGAACCGGGAGGGGTCCCGCGTGTGGCCATTTCGGCTCCGCGTGCAGCCGGGGTAAGCCGGCTAGCTCGCTGTCGAGGACACGCGCTCCTATTGGTCGGGAACGGCGCACGCGGCATACGCCACGTGCGCCGTAGCTTCTCACGGTTTCGAGCGCCGCGACTACGCCGCCGCGTCTAGCCGCTTCTTGAGGGTGCTCATCACCTGATGCGTGCGTAGCTGCTCGGGCATGAGCTGCTGTTGGACGAACGCGCGTGCGTCGGGCTCTAGCTTCGGAGCGTCGCGCTTGTAGTCGTCACGACCGTGGTCCTCGCCCTCTTCCAGCGCCGCTATTGCCGGCTTGCTCCCTAACAGCGTTGCCCCGCCTTCGAGCAACTTGGCAAATGTGCCCCAAGCCCCCGAGCCCTGTGACGGTTTCCCACCGCGGCGTCGTATCTCGCTCTCGAGCAGGGAAACGCGCTGTTCGTGCGAGCGCAGACATTCGCTCAGGGTGCTTGCTTCTGGCTTGTCGTGCAATCGCTCGATGGCCTGGCGATAGGTCTCGACGGCGGAAATCTCGCCGCGAAGAAATGAGTTGAGCGCGTCTACTGTGTCATTGGCCATGTCTAGGGTCTCCTTGTTGAAGCGCCACTACGAGCAAGATTGGGGCCACCTTGGCACTGGCACAGGCAAGCCCGTATCGAAGCCTCGAGGTGCCGGTGTGGTGTGGAAGATTGGCGTTCGTGAGGCCTGACGGAACGTGACGTGGGGCAATAGCTCGCACTGGGGCAGTTAGCGCCATCAGCGACGCGTCAACGTCCCAGCGCCAGATGCGCGCCGCTTGCCATGGGCAATGAAAGCTCTATCCCGGCTTCTGATCTTCGCGCGGCAGATGCAGGCTCGCAAGGACCGCCGCCAGCACACACAACGCCGCCGCGAGCACCGACAGCCCGGCGCCGTATCCGTGCGTCGTTTGCTTGAGCCAGCCCATTACGGCAGGCCCGATGGCGCCGCCGAGGTTGCCGATCGAGTTGATGAGAGCGATGCCGGCCGCCGCGGCGGTGCCCCCGAGCAGCGCCGGCGGGATCGCCCAGAACACGGCAGAGACGGAACGCTGCCCCACCTGGCACAGGGTGAAGCCGAGCATGAGCCCGAGCAGGTGATGCTGGAAGGACGCCGCCACCACGAGCCCGGCAGTGCCGGTGAGCGCGCACGCGATGACGTGCCACTTACGCTCGCCGCTGCGATCGGAGTGAGCGCCCACGACCACCATGGCCACGAGCGCCACGAGCAGAGGCGCCGCTGTGAGCAGGGCCAGCTCGAGCCCCGTTTGCCCGGACACGTCCTCGATGATGCGTGGCAACCACAGGAAGATGCCATAGGTGGCCATCGTGTTCATGAAGAACACGAGGCAGAGCGCGAGCACGCGACCGCTCTTCAAGGCGGCGAGCGGGGAGCCCGTGTGCCGGCTGTCGCGCTGCCGCTGCTCGGCCGCGAGCTCCTCGGCGAGGCTCTGCCGTTCGGCCTCCGGCAGCCACTCGGCGTGCTCCGGGCGATCGGTGAGCCAGAACGGCGAAAGCGCGCCGAGCAACACCGCCGGGATGCCTTCGACCAGGAACAACCACTGCCAGCCGCGCAGTCCGAACGTGCCGTCGAGCGCGAGCAGCGGCGCCGAGAGCGGCGCGCCGATGGCGACGGAGATGGGCGCCGCCAGCATGAAGAGCGCGATCGTCTTGGCGCGCTCCCGCGCCGGAAACCAGTACGTCAGATACAAGACGACGCCCGGGAAGAAGCCGGCCTCCGCCGCGCCGAGCAAGACGCGCAGCCCATACAGGCTCCACTTGCCGTTCGCAAAGAGCATCGCCATGGACGCGATGCCCCACGTCACCATGATGCGGGCGATCCAGACGCGAGCCCCGATGCGCGCCAGAACGAGGTTGCTCGGGATCTCGAACAGCAGGTAGCCGACGAAGAACAGGCCCGCAGCGATCCCGTATTCGTTCTCCGAGAGCTCGAGATCGCGTTGCAGGGTCTTGGCGGCAAAGCCGATGTTCACGCGATCGAGGTAGGCGACCACGTAGCTCAGAAACAGAAACGGAATCAGCCGGCGCCGGGCGCGCGCGACCGCCGCCTGCGCAGGCGGAAGGGCGGAGGCGAGCGCCGTTGTCGTCAACGTGCGTCCCTCATCGCGTCGCTCCGCCCGTCACCGCGCCGCCACCTCGTGCCTTCGATGGCCGTGAGCCCGCCGCCAACGACCCCGACGCGCCCTCCCGCCGGGAGCGCGCCGAGCGCCGCCCGCAGCCGCGCCTGCCCGTCCGCGTCCAGCCTGTGAGCGTGCTCCTCTGCTCCGGGGAGGCACGTCACGTCCGTGCGGCTGCCGAGCGCTATCACCAGCGAATCGTAACCGATCTGCCGCCCGTCGACGTCCACGGTCCGACGCACCAGGTCAATTGGCGAGCCCAGCCTGCGAGCAGCGCGGCGCCGCGGCGGGCGAGGAGCTGCGAAATGGAGCGCAAGGGCAGCTGTTGCCCCGCTGCGAGTTGGTGCAGCCGGATGCGCTCGACGCAGCCGTCGCTGCCGTTCACGACCGTCACGCGAGCCCGGTTGCGGGCGCGACGGCTCAGCTGCAGCGCGGCCATGAGACCCGCGTAGCCCGCGCCCAATACCAATACATCTCGGGGTTTACCTGCTGCTGAGCTGGGGCGGCCGTCGGCGGCACGATCCGCTCGACCCCATGACCCGAACCTGCTTCACGCCGCGGCGCCGACGAGGCCGGCAGGAGGTACTCTCGTTGATGCCCCCGTCGGGCGCGCAACGCGCCCGGTCCACCAAGCCCTCGCTCCGCTGGAGCGGGGGGACAGGCAGCAACGCCCCGCGCCGCCGCTGGGCAGCAGCGACCTCTTGGCATCGGGTTCGGCGGACATGCGCAACGTCGAGCGCCTTGTGTGGGTCGAACGTGCGACTTGCCGCTGCTCGCCAGCGTGCATTCACGCGCACCGTGCTCAGCGAACGCCTTCACCAAGTTGAGCGATTATCTCCCGCGTGGCTCTGAACGCGACTCGTGGTGGGTTCCGCCAAGCGAATGGCCTCGGCGGCGTCACCCCACGACAACCGTCAACGCAAGACGCCGCGACGAGTTGCCGAGGCCTCCCGCCTCGGTGCTGAGCAAGAACGCGAGGTTGAACGCACAACGCGATCGCCCTGCTCTCACGGCGCGGGATGCCTTGGTTTCCGTTACACCCCTTTTGCAAAAAGGCGAACTTTAGAGCGGCGCCGCCATGACGAGTTTGCGATCGCTTACACTCGCCAGCACGCCGAAAGGACGCTAACGTGAGGCACTCTTACCCGCGGACTAAGGAAGAACCCATGAACTACAGAACCCTGTCGAGCAACCTCGCGTCGCTCCTGGCCCTCACCTCGCTCGTCGTGGGCTGCTCCGACGACACTGTGGGTACGGCGCCCACGCCGGGTCCGACGTCGCCCGTCGGTCGCCTCGCGGTCAACCCCGGAGAGAAGGCTCACGGCTGGGCCAGTGTGTGGCCGGCAGATAGCGCTCGCGTCACGAACGGCGGCGGAGACGCCGACGCGGCCCACGTCTACACCGTGACGAACCGGGCCGAGCTCGTCCGCGCGCTCTATCCGGACGCGAACATTGCGGCAGACGGCACCTTCACATCGGCGAACGGCCCCGATGCCACGCCGAAGATCATCTACATCCAGGGCACGATCAGCCTGAGCACCAACCTCGCCGGCGATGAGCTCACGCTCGAAGACTACGCTTGCGAAGGTTACGACTTCGAGCAGTTCAAGGCTGCTTACGACCCAAAGGAATGGAACAAGGTGCTCGTCGACGGTGACCTACGCGAGATCCCGCCGTGCCCGGGCAGTCAGGAAGAGTTGCGCGACTGCTCCAGGCGTCGCCAGAGGGCGGTCGTCGAGCTCAAGGTGGGGTCGAACACCTCCATCTTTGGCCTCGGCGATGACGCCAAGATCGTGCACGGCGGGCTCATCATCGGCGGGGCGGTGGCTTCCGGGGCTCCCCCACAGGTAGGGCCAGCCCCGCTCGACGCGGAGCTCGCCGCAGCGTGCAACATCGCGGCACCGCCCGTGACCGACCCCGCACCCACCCCGCCACCCGCTCCGGCGATCGTCCCCACCGCAGACAATGTGGTCGTGAGGAACATCACCTTCCAGGACGCGTATGACTTTTTCCCCGCCTGGACACCGACGGATTCGTATTCGGACCCGCCTGAGGTCGCCAACCCGGACGGTCTCTACCCTCTGTGCCAGGTCACCTTGGACGCGGTGAGCAACGCCGGCCCGCATCAGTGCCCGGGCGGCCGCTGGAATGCCGAATATGACAATCTCAGGGTGCAGAACGCCACTCACGTCTGGGTCGACCACTGCACGTTCAACGACGGCGACCGCGAGATGTCGACTTCCGTTTGGGGCGCTCCCTACGACCAGTACGCCATCCGCTTCCAGCCCCACGACGGCGCGCTCGACATCAATGGCTTCTCCGACTTCGTCACTGTGTCGCGCAACGTGTTCCGGAATCACGACAAGGTCATGCTGATCGGCGGCAGCGACACGGTGCGCGACACGAACGGTTGGGGCGCCCTCAGCGTGACGGTGCATCACAACGCGTTCATCAACGTCGGGCAGCGCACGCCTCGCGTTCGCTTCGGCAAGGTGCACGTGTACTCCAACTACATCGAAGGCTCGCGCCCGCCGCTGATCGCCACGCAGGCGGACTTGCAGGGCAAGCCCATGCCCGCCTATCCGATGGGCTCTGCGCTCACCATCGGGCACCTGGCAAAGGTCTATTCTCAGAACAACGCGTACGTCGTCAAGGGCTATATGGGCGACGCCGAGCCCACCCCAGCTAACGTTGCCCAGCCCGCCCATCGAGCGACGCCCACGGAGGGCAACACGCCGGACGTGAACGAGCAGACGTACTTTTTCGATGAGGGGTCGCGGCTCAACGGTGCCGAGGCCAATCTGATGGTTGCGGTCCAAGAGCAGGCCGCGGCCGACGAAGATCCCGTGGTGCTCTCGACCGCGGATATCTGGAAGCCCACGGACACTTACAAGTACACGGCCACCCCGGCGGCCAACGTGAAGGCCGATGTCGCATCGAGCGGCGTCGCCAAGATCTCGGTGGCCGTGCGGTAGTAGATTGCGTCGTCGTGCTGAGCCAGTAACAGGAAGTTGCCCGTGACCTCACACGCCTTTCGAATGAAGCTGAAGCCAGGTGCCGTCGCTGAGTATCGGCGGCGGCACGACGCGCTGTGGCCGGAGCTCAGCGTCGCCCTGCGCGAAGCCGGCATCTACGATTACTCGATCTTCCTCGACGAAGAGACGCTGCACCTGTTTGCGGTGCTCAAGCTGCGGCCGGACCACAGGCGCGACGAGTTGCCTCAGCAGCCAGTGATGCAGCGCTGGTGGAGCTACATGGCCGACCTCATGGAAACCGAGCCGAGCCATCGCCCGCGCGAGTGGCCGCTCGTGCCGATGTTTCATTTCGAATGAGCCGACCCCGAGCGCCCCGTCGAGGCGCTCGGGAGTGGGCCGCTGGAGCGACGCCGCGGCCCGGCGGTGGCGGCGATTTCGGGATCTGTTTGCACGTCACCTGCATGGAGTGGCGTGAAGACAACGATCGTGGGACGGATTCTGGGCTTGCTCGCTTCGGCTGCCGTGCTGGGTGGGTGCGGCAGCGCCGATGTGGCGCAGGAGCCGGGGCAGGGCAGCGGCGCTGAACCCTTTGGGGGCGCGGTGTCGGGCGCTCCCCAGGCGCCCGCAGCCCCTGCTGCCGGCGCGAACGGCTCGCCAGCCCCTGCAGCGGGTGGTTTGACGGGCGAGGGCACGCCCGCGGTCGCCGGCCTGAATGGGAACAATACAGGCGCCAGCCCGATGGCGCCGCCTTCCGGGGCAGTGCCCCCAGCAGTCGTCCCTCCCGCAGCACAGCCCCCCGGCCCTGTCAGCGTCCCGGGCGCCGCCGAGCCCACCGATTGTGTGATCCCGCCCGTCATCACGACACCGGTCGGGTACGGCTCTGCCACTACCGGCGGCGGCAATGCAGCGCCCGTGGTCGTCAGCACCTACGATCAGGCGCAGGCCGTGCTGGACGACTATCGAGATGCGTTTGCAGAGGGCACAGAGCGCGCGCTCGTGCTTCGATACACCGGCACGTTCAACTTCTCGAGCATCACAGATGTTTGCGCGCAGCACCTGAAGGAGGCTCAGATTCTGGAGGTCAAGGAGCTCGAGAACGTCACCATCTTGGGGGCCGCGGGCTCGAGCGCCAACTTTGGCATCAAGGTCAGCCGCGCCAAGAACGTGATCGTGCGCAACATGACCCTGGGGCTCCTGCCCGGCGGTGGCTCCTCGGACGCCATCACCCTCGAGGGCAACGACACCAACGGCGACGTGGAGAACGTGTGGATCGACCACAACGAGCTCTTCAGCTCGACGAAGGACGACTGCGAAGGCGCCGGAGACACGGAGTTCGACGGCCTCATCGACATCAAGAAGGGCGCGCGCCGCATCACCGTCTCGTACAACTACCTGCACGATCACCAGAAGACCGGTTTGCTCGGCTCGAGCGACACCGACGCCACCGAGCGCTACGTAACGTTCCACCACAACCGCTACGAGAATGTCGTCTCGCGTACGCCGCTGCATCGCTTCGGTTTCATCCACCTGTTCAACAACTATTTCGGCACCATCACCAGCAGCGGCATCAACGTGCGCATGGGCGGCGTTGCGCTGGTCGAGTCCAACTTCTTTGAGAACGCGCATAACCCCGTGACCTCCCGTTACAGCGACGGGGTGGGCTTCTGGGACCTGCGCAACAACCACGTCGGTCCCAACGTCACCTGGGACGTCGAGGAAGACACGCTCGCCAACGCGGATACCTGGCAGAGCACCACGACGTTCCCCCAGAACGAGCTCGGTTACGCCTACACGCCGGATCGAGCGGGCTGCGTGAAGCAGATCGTGGCCGCCCAGGCCGGCGCCAAACTGTAACGGCTCTCGAGTTCATCCGGGTCCGGCGCCAGGAGCGCCGTGCACCCCTGCGAGCCTTCATCCCACGCACACGTCGAGTATAGCGTCGACGTGCGGGGCGACCCCGGCATGGATTTAGGGCATGAGGCGCTAAGCTCGGTGGGCTCCCATAGCACGCTGGCGATCGCGGGCGTCGTGGCCTTGCCGTCCACCACCCGATCGTCCGCGGCAAAGCCATCGGGTTCGGGCAGCTGAAGTTGAGGCAGTTGGACATGTTGCCCGCTTGCGATCTAGCGGGCTGGCTTCAGCGTGGTGATTTTGCGCCGGTGGGTCAACGCGCACCCGAAGGCAGCGTGGAGGTAGTCAAATTCGGCAGCATCACGGAAAATGAAGGACATGCTTCGATTTGGAGCGCGAAATCGGGGAGCCCATTTGGGGGATTCGGAGTATGTCGAAAGGGGGAGGGCAGATGGCGTTCAACCGTGTTCTATTGATCGAAGATAGCCCGGTAATGGCTAGGCTCGTGTGCTCGGCGCTGGCCGGGCAGGACCTGCGGGTCACTGTGGCGCGGGGTGGCTTGGAGGCGCTGCGCCTGTGGGCAGAGCACCCGAGTGACGTCGTGCTCCAGGACTTGAGCCTACCGGACATGGATGGGTTCGAGCTGGCGAGCTGCTTGCGGCGCTTGCCGGGAGGTGCGGCGGTCCCAATTCTCGCACTGTCGGGTTTGATGTCCGAAATGGATGAGGCGCGCATCGCTTCGGTGGGGTTCTGCGAAGTAATTATCAAGCCGGTTGACCCGTTGCAGCTTCGGCAAGCAGTGCTAGCGCACCTGCCCAGCGCATCCACTGCTCGTGATCGCTTTGGAACGGGGCGGCGCATCCTGATCGTGGACGATGACGCGATCCAGGCCAAGTTGGCCGATCTGTGCCTGAAACGCCTGGGTTTCGAGACGACGATTGCATCGGCGGGGGCGGAGGGCTTGAGCCTCGCGCACGAGGCAAGGCCCGATGTCATCTTGGCAGACGTGTTGATGCCGGCGATGGACGGTTTCGAATTCTGCGCGTTGATCCGTGACGACCCGAGCTTTTCGGCGATTCCGATCGTGCTCATGACGAGTAGCTATGTCGATGCGGAGGACCGTGAGCACGCGCGGGCCGCAGGCGCCGATCAGCTCGTGATCCGGACCGCCAAGATGCTGGAGGTCGTCGAAGCCGTGCGGCGGACGCTCTCGCCGGGGGCGGTGCGGGGCACTCGTGCGGAGGTTTCCGCTGGCTTCGGGCCAGCGTGGGCCAGCAAAATAACCGCCCAGCTCGAGCGCCAGGCCTCTATCAATGCAGGCAACGCTCAGCGTTGCTCGATGCTCGCGGCGGAGCTGGCCATCCTGAGCGGCATCTCAGACGCTCTTGCGGTCCGCGAAGCGATCGAGCCGGCGCTCACGGCCGTGCTCGATGCGTGCCTGGATGCGGGGCAGTTTGCGGTCGGGGCGCTGCATCTGACAAGCAATGGCCTGGAGCACCAGCTGAGATTTGGCGACTGGGGGGGGTGGATTGCGGCCGAGGCGCAGTCGGTCCTAGAGCGCGCCGAGCACGCGCTCATTGCCCTTCAGGGCGGGCCCCTCTCGGTATCGACGGCGAGCGGGCTTCGCCACCTCTCGCCGCTCCTCGAGCGTGCCGGTCTGTCTGCCCTGATTGCAGTACGGGTAACGCACCGGAATACGTTCTTTGGTACGCTGGTCCATGGGCGCCAAAGGGAGCGCCGTCCACCATGTGGACCGCCTGGCGTTCCTGGAAGCCGTCGGCGCGCAGATTGCTCAAGCCCTGAGCCTGACGCGGGCGTTCGCAGATAAGGATGCGTCGGAACAGAAAGCATGTGAACAGGCCGCCGTCCTGCGCTCAGTTTTGGATACCGTCGACGAAGGGGTGGTCGTGACGGATCTGGACGGGGCCTCGATGTTCTGGAACCCTGCTGCCGCGGCGATCTTGGGAGCAGATCACGTGCATGTTCCGGCTCGAGACTGGTCGAAGCGGTTTGGGCTGGCCTATAAAGATACACTCACCGCCGTGCCCCCGGATGACTGGCCCCTAGTGCGAGCCCTCCGGGGCGAGGTCGTGCAAGGGCTCGAGCCCTTCGTGCTCGGTGCGCCGGCGGCGCAAGCGCAATACGTCTCGATCAGCGCGCGACCGCTCAGCGACCGCGGACGCCCGATCGGCGCGGTGGGCGTATTGCGCGACGTGACGGAGGAAAAGGCGACACAGGCGCAACTTCTCATCGCTGATCGTCTGGCGTCGATAGGTATGCTGGCGGCCGGAGTCGCGCACGAGATCAACAATCCCTTGGCTGCCGTGATGGCCAATCTGGAGCTCGCCGAGGATGCTGTCTCTGCCGTCTCCCTGGCTTCCCCGCTCTCCCAGCAGCTGATCCGAGGCACGGACCTGGATGAGCTCTCGCAAATGTTGCAGGACGCTAGCGTGGCGGCGGGGCGCGTTCAACGGATCATGCGCGACCTGCGCGTGCTCTCGCGTGCCGAGGCCGACTCGAGCGAACCGGTGGACATCCACGAGGTGCTCGAAGGCGTGCTCAGGATGGCGAACCACGAGCTCTTGCATCGTGCGCGCGTGGTTCGGGATTTCGGTATTGTGCCGCGCGTGCTGGCGAACGAGTCACGGCTCAGCCAAGTCTTCTTGAACTTGGTCATGAACGCCGTGCAAGCACTACCCGAGGGGCAAGGCAGTGCCCACGAGATTCGTGTCTCCACTCGCCCGGACGCCGCGGGGCGAGTCGTCGTAACGGTGGCCGACACGGGTCCGGGCATTGCGCCAGAATCGATGAAGCGCCTGTTCCAACCTTTCTTTACGACCAAGGCTGTCGGGCTCGGCACGGGCCTGGGCTTGTCGATTTGCCAACGCCTGGTGACGGCGGTGGGTGGCGAAATCAGCGTCGATAGCGCGCCCGGCGAGGGCGCAGCGTTTCACGTAGCGCTTCTCCCGGCTATCCCGGTGGCAGCGGCGCTGCCTGCGACGCCCAGCACCGTCCCGCCGCCTGCGGTGACGCGGCGCGGCCGTGTGCTCTTGATCGACGATGACAGCGCCGTCTTGGGGGTGCTACTTCGGACGTTGGCAAAGCACTACGAGTGCACGGCGATATCCAGTGCCACAGAGGCGTTGTCGCTCCTGGTTGCCGGCGAACGGTTCGACCTGATTCTGTGCGACCTGATGATGCCGATGATGAGCGGCATGGCCTTTTACACGCGGCTCGAGCGGCTGGATCCCAAACAGGCGCATAAGCTCGTGTTCTTGACCGGGGGTGCGTCGAACCCCCTCGTGCAGGCCTTCTTGGCCGCGATACCCAATCGGAGTATTGAAAAGCCGTTCAAAGTATCCCAGCTCAAGGCTGCAGTGAGGGCGCGCCTACACGATGAGCGCCACCTCCAAAGTGCCTTGTCCTAGGGCGGCCCTGGCGCCCTGGGATCCCGCGCCTAGTCACCGGCACCGGTCAAAGGTGGCGCGAGCCAGGTGCATCAGAGCCCGAGCCCACCGCGCGCGCAGCGCTCTGGAGCGGGACAGTCGCGGATTGTGCTCGTGTCGTCGAGCATGCGATCCGGCTCGCAAAAAGCGCAACAACAACATTAATGCGTTTGCTTTCCGTGAATCAAGTGAGCCGGTCTTAATGATCATGGGCATTGGTTCGATTGTAGCGCTATGGAATACCGGGGGGTCCGTCCGTGGGCGTTTGCCATTTTCATTGCGCTCGCGACGAGCCTGTTCGCCGGAAGGGCAGCAGCGGTTGCAGCGGTGCCCACGGATGGCTCGACCGTCACGCTAGCCGCGGGCGCGAACAGCGCGTCGGGTTCTGTATCGACACCGAACGACCGCCAAGACCCCTTTTCGGTTCTGGTGCCCGCCGGGCACCAGCTGACCGCAGTCGCCCTGACTCTCGACACCTCGCCTAGGCCTAGCGCCCAGGGACTCTTCGTCACATTCAACATTAACGAGACCCGGACGAGCTCGGGCTCATTCGGCGCCGTCGCGGGCTTGCCGTTGTCGGCGGGCACCTATTCCGTGCTCGTCAATGCCGACTTTTCGGTAGGCAATGCCTGGTCGATGTCATTTACCGTCACCGTGGCGGCCGTCTGCGGCAACTCGGCGCTGGAGGGCAGTGAGGCCTGTGATGACGGAGACACGTCGAGCGGAGACGGCTGTTCGGCGACGTGCACGCTAGAGAGCGGCTGGACTTGCTCGGGCGTCAACTGCTCGCCGATCTGCGGGGACGGCCTGACGCGGGGCTCCGAAGCTTGCGACAACGCCAACACGACGAGCGGAGACGGCTGTTCGGCGACGTGCACGCTGGAGAGCGGCTGGACGTGTTCGGGCGTGAGCTGTTCGCCCATCTGCGGTGACAGTTTGAGGCTGGGGCCGGAAACCTGCGATGACGCCAACGCGACGAGCGGTGACGGTTGTTCGGCGTCTTGTGCGCTGGAGAGCGGCTGGCTCTGCTCCGGCGTCAACTGCGCGCCGATCTGTGGCGATGGTCTGACGCGCGGCGCCGAGACTTGCGATAACGCCAACACGACGAGCGGTGACGGTTGTTCGGCGACTTGTGCGCTGGAGAGCGGCTGGCTCTGCTCCGGCGTCAACTGCACGCCGATCTGCGGCGATAGTCTGAGGCTTGGAGCAGAGACCTGCGACGATGGCGACGCCTCGAGCGGCGACGGCTGTTCGTCTGCCTGCAGCCTGGAGACGGGCTGGACGTGCTCGGGCGTGACTTGCACGGCGACCTGCGCCGACGGGCTCACGCTCGGAACCGAGACCTGCGACGACGCCAAC
>JAYTOL010000111.1:0-3705 GCA_043747815.1 Deltaproteobacteria bacterium | reverse complement strand
CGCTGGCCCGTCGTCGCGTGGGCACGATTCCTCGTGTTACGGCGCGTCTCAGCTGACGTGATCGGGGCTGATCTCGCGCCAACAATTTGAGGGACGGGCCCTGGTGCGAAGTGCGTTTCCCGGCATGGACGGAGACTGGGCCCGCGCGCGCTGGCTGAGGTAAAGGCGCGCCGCAAATGGAGCGAGCAGCGACGTGGTGTCGGCCACAAGAAGGTGACGGGAGGCGAAGATTTGCGGTCAGAGCCTCCCGTCGTGCTCGGCGCTTGTGCAACGCAGACAGAGCGGCGAAGGCATCGTCTACTCGACGATCAGTGTCAAGAAATGGGCGGAAGGTCTGCCACCGGCGGAGCAGGTGCGACCGGGCTGCTGTAGCCGGTGTGGAGCTGCGAGCCAGCCGATGGGCGCGAGGCTGGGCCTGCATGGCCACGGTGTGCGCTGGCGACAGGTGCGGGGCCCTGCAAGCGCCAATGGTGAGCCAGAGACGGCCGTTGTGGCCGTCCGTCGATACCGGTGCCAGCGCTGCGGAGGGCTTACGACGGTGCTACCGGGAGGGCTTTGCGCCCGGCGGCACTACTCGGCGTCGGCGATGGGCCTGGCGTTCTGCCTCTTCGGGCTGATGGGGCTGTCGATGGGAGAGACCCGAGAGCGGGTGTGCACTTGGCGGGTGGGGTTCGACCTGAGGCGGTGGACGACCCTGCGCAGCTGGGTGGCGGCGGTGGGCGCGGGAAAGCTACTGCCTCGCGTCGTCGCGTGGCGCCCCTGGCCGTCCGGCTTTTCGCTGCGGCGCCAAGCGGAGCGCGCGGCCGCGTGTCTGTGCGCCCTGGCTCCCGGCTCGGGCGCACCCGCCGAGCAGGCGTTCGCTGGGGCCGCGCTCGCTGCATGAGGGCGCCCCGAGTCCCACGGGGGCGATCGCCGCCCCCACCGAGTTGAGTCGTTTCGTCGAGGGCTCGGCGAAAGGCATCACGAGACCGCGCTGCCCCGCGCACTTCCAAAGAGGGGCGGCGCGAGGAGTTTCGATGTCGATGAAAGATCTCAGCCCAAAGAATCACGCCGAGGCGATCGCGCTGTTTCGCAGCGAAATCGTCGGAGCACTGACGCGCCGCGAGCTCGATCGCGGTGAGCTCGCCGAAGCACTGGTCGAGCTCGGCAAACAGCGCTTCCGCCCACCCGAAGCCAAATTCAGCAAGACCTATTCGGTCGCGACGCTCGAGCGCTGGTACTATGCGTACAAGTCCGGCGGCCTCGAAGCCCTCCAGCCCGCGCCGCGCTGCGACCGAGGGCGCTGCCAAGAGCTCACCGAGGAGCAGCGTCAGCTCTTGCTCGACATTCGCGAGGAGCACCCCTCCGCGTCCGTCCCCGTCATCCTGCGCACGCTCGTGGCCGAAGGCCGCATCGAGGCAGACGCCATCTCGCCGAGCAGCGTGCGCCGCTTCTATCAGGAGAAGGGTCTCGATCGCGTCGCTCTCCGCCATCAGGCGCGGGGTAAAGTCCGGCTGCGCTGGCAGGCAGAGCGACCGGGCGCACTCTGGCACGCCGACGTGTGCCACGGGGCGGCCATCCTGATCGACGGCAAGAGTCTGCCGGTCCGCATCCACGGCATCCTCGACGACGCCAGCCGCTACATCATTGCGCTCGAAGCCTTTCACCACGAGCGGGAAAGCGAGATGCTCACCCTACTCGTGCGGGCCGTCCGTAAGCACGGTCCTGCCGACGCCTTGTATTTGGATAATGGCGCCACCTATCGCGGGCAGGCGCTGAGTCTCGCGTGTGCGCGCATGGGCACGGCCCTCATTCATGCCAAGCCGTACGATGCCCCCGCGCGCGGCAAGATGGAACGCTTCTGGAGGACCCTGCGGCAGGGGTGTCTCGATCATGTGGGCTCGCTCGGCTCCCTCCACGACCTCAACGTGCGGCTCTGGGCCTTCATCGACCAGCACTACCACCGAGCAGCTCACGGGGGGCTGCTCGGCAAGAGCCCACAGAGCATCTACGAAGCCGTCCCCCGTCCCGTCGATGGTTTTGACGAAAAGAAGCTGCGCAAGGCACTGACCCTTCACGCGCGCCGCCGCGTGCGGCGCGACAGCACGCTGCCGATGGGTGGAACCGATTGGGAAACCAACTTGCACTTCCTCGCCGGCAAGCTCGTCACCGTTTCCCGCTGCCTCGTCGACCCGAGCGAGCCGCCCTGGATCGAGCACGAAGGCCGCGTCCACCTGCTTCATCCCGTCAACCCCAAGCAGAACGCCCAGCGTCATCGCTCGTCGTCCTGCCTCGATGAGCCCCACTCGAGCCACACTGCATTTGATCCGCCCAAGGCACTGCTCGATCAGGCCCTCGGCAGAAAACCCTCGCGCGAAGGAGATGGGCGATGACCTTCTACAGCGACCACTTCGGCTTCAGTAGCGCGCCATTCTCCAAGGAAATCGACGACGACAAGCTCTGGCTGCCGCCCACCAAGAAAGGCATCGTGAGCGATCTCGTCGAATGCGTCCAGGAGCGCAAGCACGCCGTCGTCACCGGAGAGTCCGGCGCCGGCAAGACCTGCGTCCTGCGCGCCGCGCGCCACGCCCTGGGCAACCAAGCCGTCCGACTCACGTACTGCCACAACGTCACCCTCGGCCGCCGCGACTTCTACCGCCACCTCTGCCACGCACTGGCCATCCCCTATGGCTCGACCGCTGGAGACGTCTTTCTCTCCGTCACCAAGCATGTCGAGGACCTCGCCAGAGAGCGCGCGTTCCCCGTCTTCCTCGTCGACGAAGCCCATATGTTGCATCAAGATACACTCGATCACCTGCATATACTGCTCAACTACTCGTGGGACAGCAAGTCGCTCCTCTCCCTCATCCTCGTGGGATTGCCAGAGCTCGAAGAGCGCCTCTCGTTGCGCCGCAACCGCTCGCTCCACTCGCGCCTCACCTACCGTCTGTCCGTCGACCCGCTGTCGCCCGACGACACCGCCGACTACGTCCGCATGCGCCTCGCCGCCGTCGGCTGCACCAAGGAGCTCTTCGCCTCCGACGCCATCGCCATGCTCCACGAGGCCGCCTCGGGCTCCCTGCGCGACGTCGATCGCATCGCGCACAACGCTCTCCGCCTCGCTGCCCGCAAGAAGCGCAAACTCGTCGAGCGCGATATCATCCAGGCCGTGCTCCAAGCCGAAGGCATTCGCGGAGGTGACTCATGACCGACGCCACGCTCTGCCCTCCCGTGCTGCGGAAAACTCCTCAGCTCGGCTCCATCGAGATGCTGGCCCACGCCACCGAAGTCGCCATCATCGCTCTGTGCGCGGCGCACCCCAGCGTCGAACGAGAACTCGGCGAGGACGCCTCGCCCGGCGACCTGCTCGCCGACCGCGTCATCGACCGGGCCATGACCCTCCTCGAGGCCGTCGACCGATATCGCCTACTCCTGCATGACCCTCGCGCGCTCGACGAGCCCCCCGATCGCGACCTCTTCTGACCCCCCCACAATGCCCCCGCTGGCCTCGCGCCTGCGGGGGCGTTGCGCTTCATGCCATCATGACTGCGCGCGTACCCGCGCATCCGTGACGATGCCCATCAGCCAGCTGGCACGCCTCCCCATCAGCCAGTCTGCGCGGCAACATTTGCGGACTTGACCGAAGCCGACATCGTCGATGATGACGAGGGCGGGCCGGATCCAGGCCTTGAGGCGCTGTGGATAGGAGCCATCGGCGAGGCCGGC
>JAYTOL010000110.1:0-55084 GCA_043747815.1 Deltaproteobacteria bacterium | reverse complement strand
AGCCACCTGCCGCGCCAGCTCCTCGTCCCACGCCATCAACCTCTCAAAACACTCCAAATTCAGCCGCAGATCGGGCAACATCGAACACCTCCAAGTCTCGCAACCTGGAGGCGAACCCCTCAGAGAATTTATCAAGTTTTCTGAGGGGTTTCGTTTGTCCGCCCCTCAGCGATCTTGCTCCAAACGCGCACCGAGCCCCTCAAGCTGCGTGCTGCCCCTCATGTTCGGCCCGAATGCGAACTCAGGAACCGTCGCGTATGATCAGACAGTTTGCGGAACAAGCTTCGCCGCTCCCCAGGTTAGCGGTCTTGCCTTAAACTTGATCGACTGGGCACGTCGCGAACAGAGCTCATTTTTGGACAGCAACCCAGGATTACTGCATGCCATTCTGCTGACGATGGCTGATGGTCAAGAGGAGCCCGGGGGGATCAGCCCCCTAGCATCGGGAAGTAACGTGTGGGGCGCAGGACGATTGCGCGCCCGCATGTGGAACGAGGCTGGTTTGGACGCGCCTTGGACCTTCAGGGCGGGTTCTGTGTGCGTCGCTCACAATGAGACGGTGTTGATACCGATAGACGGCACGCCCAGGCCGGACATGAATACCATCAAGGCGGCGATTTATTGGTACGATGTACGACACGAGACCGGTGGCGCGATCGACAAAATCAACCTTGCTCTGGGTCGAGTCGACGGGGGGCTAATTCGTGCAAGCAATGCAGTTACCACCAACTATGAATTTGTCATTGCTCGCGACGGCTATGGTGGAACGGACGACATTGATACGTCTCAATCCGAGATGTGGATAACCGGCGTTGACGTCACCGCGGACAACGCCGGATGCGGGACGAACAAGATGCTTGTATACTACGCGTTTATTGCAGAAGACGCCGACCGCGATGACGCCGAAGGGCCAGCCCTTTCCGTCGTCGAGAGAGAATGAGAACGCAGATGCGCTATAGGTCGATGGTCGTTTTAGCCAGCGGTGTGTTCACCTTGGTGGGTTGCGCGGACGAGGGGTGTGACGTTGCGCTTAAGGACTGTGACTCAGATCAATGCGTGGTGGTCTCGGGACAACCGCTCAACGGCAACGGCACGAGGGCTAGCGCTCGAGCGGCTGGTTGTGCGGAAAAGGTAGATATAACTTCGCCAGCAGAGACATACGCCAGGTCCGAAGACGGCTCCTGTTGGGTTTTTGCCGATACCCTTGTTCCGGCTAGCTTTGTGGTGGATGCGTCATGCTCCCAAGGTGACGGCACATCTCAATAACAAGGGTGTGACCGAAGAGCGCGAAAGCGCCGGGGCTGCAGTCTGTCGCGGTCCCGGTTCGTCTGCCTTCGTTACCCATTCCGTTTCCGCGGCCGCGGCTACGTTGGATTTCTACAGTGAATGCCGCGCTTGCGATGACCCGATGACCCCAAAAAGCCGACTTCGGACGTTTGGCGGGCGCGGGCGGGCTTCTGCTAAGCGTCGGCTTGCAAGGCTTAATAGGCGGGCGCGAGCTCCAAGCAGCAACGATGCCGGCGCCAGCTGGAGATGAGGAGATGAGGAGATGAAGCACAGCTGATCGCGACGAGGCTCGATTCCGTGCAATTTTTGGCGCTGACGAGCAGCGAGACGACGACAGCGCGCTGTCGTTGCGTCGTTGCCGACAAAAGCCGGCTACTACGCCCGAGGCCGGAGGAAGTGCCGCCTCGGTTTGAGCTCCTGATCTTGCCTGATGTTGTTGGTCAGGGCAGTCTGGTCGAGGAAGCTAATCTGCTCGGCGGCAAGCACCGAAGCATCACGGGGTAGCCGACGACGGCTCCAGGTAATAGACAAGCCAGGAAGACAGGATGTATTTCGGGCCCGATAGTGGCGGGTTACCTCGATGAGTGTGCGTGAATCCTGCCGGTGCAATAACCATGCGCCCGCATCTGGGTTCGACCAGCAGACGCTGGTAGGCGAACTCGGTCTCTCCGCCGGATTCGACGTGGTTTAGATAGCAGATCCAAAACAAGACGCGCTGTAGCGCATCAATGCTTCCCCGCTGGGGGTAGATTTCTGAATGCCAGTGCGGGTATCCTCCGGTGTGCTGCTCATATTTTTGCATGTTCATGAGCCCCAATCGAAAGCAGCGGGCCATGAGCGCGGGCACGTAAGGTGCACCGATCTCGGAAAAGTTCCTGTCATCGAGCGTGACCGCCTGTCCCGTCGCGGGATGTCGAACCGTTAGGGACAGGGCGCCGATCACTAAGAAGTGAAACCGCGTCGCGTAATCGCAAAGTCGAGAAAAAACGGCTTCAGCGACGCGGGACTGAAGTGGGCGCCAATCTGGGTGTTTGTCGATAGTAATGTCCAGGCTACGCTTCTTTTCAAAATCAACGCCTCCCCCTGTCCTGCCGGCAGTCTGCTGCGAAGGACGAGCTTCAAAGCACGCCATGAGTTCGTTGCACAGTTCAGGCGACAGCGCGCCATCAATAACGGACACAAAACTTTCCATCGTCGCATTCTCGCTCAGTGACATTCGTGGAAACGGCCGGGTGCGGCCTCGCTTTCAGGTTTCAAGGGGCGGAAAACAAGGCGGCGGTTCCCCTGCGGGCATCGACGTGCAAGCGCGCCCCAGACCCACGATGGCCGCCGAGCGTCGGGGTTCAGCGCACACGGTGTCCGAGCTGCTCCCAGCAACGCTCGGAGCAGCCCTTGGCCAATCCGGCGCGGGCGCAGGTTATCTTTCGCGATGGAACCGAACATGACGTTGTGGGGACGGCGTACTGTTGCGCCGCGCCAGTGCACGCGCGTGTCTGATACGAAGTAGTTCGTATGATAAGTTTACCCTTCTGCAGGCGTTCGCCGGTGAGCCCAGCGCCGCTCCTCCGCTTTTAGCACTGTTGTCCGTTCCGCGCTGCGTCAGCGCGATCTCGCTCGCCGGTATCCAGTTGGCTGTTCTCATCGCCCTCCGCGCGGTGTATGCGAAAGCCCTCGACACGGAAGGTTCACGCATGAAAAAAGCGCTGCTCTTGGCGCTGCTCCTCGGCTCGAACGTCGCCTGGGGCAGGAAGTACGAACAGCTCGGCAAGACGCCGCCGATGGGCTGGAACAGCTGGAACCGTTTTGGCTGCAACATCGATGAAGCCACGGTGATGCGGCAAGCCGATGCCATGGCGGCGAGCGGGATGAAGGCCGCGGGCTATAAATACATCGTGATAGATGACTGCTGGCACGGGGAACGTGACAAGGATGGCTTCATCCAGGCGGACAAGCAGCGCTTCCCGAGCGGGATGAAGAAGGTCGCCGACTACGTGCACGGCAAGGGGCTGCTCTTCGGGCTGTATTCGGACGCGGGTGACAAGACCTGTGGCGGCAGGGCGGGGAGCCGCGGACGTGAGTACCAGGACGCGCTCACGTACGCGCGCTGGGGGGTGGACTACCTCAAGTACGATTGGTGCAACAGCCAAGGCCTGAACGCTCCGGGTGCGTACACGACCATGAGTGACGCGCTCATGAGCGCGGGGCGGCCCGTGCTCTTCAGCATCTGCGAGTGGGGCAGCAGTGAGCCGTGGAAGTGGGCGCCTCCCCTCGCCCACATCTGGCGCACGACCGGCGACATCACCGACTGCTTCGACTGCGTGGTCGACCACGGCACCTGGAAGTCGTTTGGCATCCTGCAGATCCTGGACAAGCAAGAGGGCCTGCGCTCCTACGCGGGCCCAGGCCACTTCAACGACCCCGACATGCTCGAGGTGGGCAATGGCATGTCGCCGAGCGAAGACCGCGCCCATTTTTCACTGTGGGCCATGCTGGCGGCGCCGCTCATCGCAGGCAACGACCTGGCGACGATGTCCAAGGAGACAGCGGCCATCCTGGAGAACCGCGAGGTGATCGCCATCGATCAAGACCCGCTCGGCATCCAGGGCTTCCGTTACCTGACACAGGACGAGCTCGAGGTGTGGGTGAAGCCGCTGCGCGGCGGTGACCTCGCGCTGGCTTTCCTCAATCGAGGCCGTTCAGCGGCGCCGATCAGCTTCGACTGGGCGGAGCATCTCATCAAGGACGATGGCTCGAAGCTGCAGTTCGACTTCAAGAAGAAGACCTACGCCATCCGTGACCTGTGGGCGAACAAGGAGCTCGGCTCGACAAAGCGCGCGTTGGTCGGCAGCGTCGGACCGCACGAGGTCTGGATGCTCAGGCTGCGCGGGACCTGAGGTACCCAAACGCCGAACGCCGCACGGCCAGGATCGGGCGTGAGGCGTCAGCAAACGGCTACTCGCGAGAGCTTACTGGCAGATGTACACGAACGAGCTCCACGCGGCTTTGGCGAACTTCTTCGTCACGCCGTTGCACGAGCAACATGCCCCTGTGGAGTTGTACGCGCTCACCTTGACGCACGCGGCCGTGCAGGTACCCGTGGTGGTCGAACCGGCTTCGTTCAGGCCATACGTCGGGTCGATCGAGACGACCTCGCCCACGCTCTGGAAGCCGATGTACGGATTGCCCCTGTCCGCCCACAAAAGCTTGTTCTTCAGCTGCGCTGGATAGGAGAGCGCCTTGCCGTTGGTCTTCTTGGCGACGAAGAAGTAGTTCGTGTCGCAGCCGCCCTTTTCAGAGCGCTGAAAGGTGAGGGTGTGCTCTTCCACCGGGCAATTCGTCGTGCCGCCGTTGGAGGGCTGGGCCTCACACGAGGCCTGGTCCCGGAACTTGGCCACCAGACGGCTGCGCAGGGCGCCCGAGTTGAGGGAGACGTTGTTGGGGAACTTCACCTTGCCGTTGGCCTCGTTCTTCTGGAAGTCGAGCAAAGCCTGCGTGTTGAAGCACTTGCCGTCCGAGCAGCGCGCTTTGCCTGCGGACGTCAGGACCAGCGCTTCGTCAGCGCCAATCTTACCGACGGCGAAGTCCTTGGTGGGCTGCCAGCGCTGGAGCTCCATGGCGGCGGAGACCGCGAGGGCGGCCATGGTCGAGGCGGTTCCCTCGAGGTTCGAGCAGCTGCCGCTCGTGCCGCCGCCGCTTCTCCCACCGGACCCGCTCTTCGAGACCTGGCACGATTGGTTGTTCTCCCAACCCCAGCCGTCCTTGTCCGGGTCCGACGCCGAGCTCTTGCAGGTCGGGTAAGACAGGGCTTGCCACGTGGTGCCAAGAACCACGGCAGCGGCGGCCACGGCTTCATCATCGATCGCGCCTTCATCACCACCGTCGTCACTGGCGTATTCGTCGGCGTCCCCCTGGCCCAGGCTTTGGTCGTCACCTGCACCGCAGGCGGAGAGCAGTACCGCCGCCGCGGATAATAGGATCGCATGGGTTCGCCAGTTCAATTTCATCGATGACCTTTCTCGAAGGGTGCTCGGCGCCCTCGAAGAGAGAACGCGCTTGATGGCGCTCACTTAGTGCAGACAGCGTGCCAAGAAATTTCCACGCACCCTTTCGATGCAGTCCCCTTCCTAAAGGGGCGAATGCCAGCTTTTAACGTTGTTTCGGTTCATTTTTGAAGCGCGCCGGCGCGCCTCACTCACACGCGGACGCCGCCCCCCACCGGTGCGTCGCGCAACCTGTGCAAGCGAGCTGTGCAAAACACCGGTGCAACTCGCGCATGTTGTGCAAGTAACGCGTACGCTGCTCTGCCGAGATCTCGCTGATCGTCGCAGCGCAGCGCCGTGCACGCAGGCTTACAGCGCCTTCATATCCGTCACGAGCTTCTGTAAGGTCGCTTTCGCGTCGCCGAACAGGACCGAGGTTTTGTCGTCGAAGAAGAGCTGGTTCTCGATACCTGCGAAGCCGGTGCCCTTGCCGCGTTTGAGCACGAACACCTGCCGCGCCTGGTCCACGTCCAGGATGGGCATCCCGTAGATCGGGCTCGACGGGTCGCGCTTGGCCGCGGGGTTTACCACGTCGTTGGCGCCGATCACGATCGCCACGTCGACGCTCCCGAACTGCTCGTTGATTTCCTCGAGCTCGACCATCTTCTCGTACTCGATGTTGGCCTCGGCCAGGAGCACGTTCATGTGCCCTGGCATGCGGCCCGCGACGGGGTGGATCGCGTACTTTACGTCGCCTCCGCGCTTTTCGATCTGGTCGGCCATCTCGCGCACCAGCTGCTGGGCCTGCGCCACCGCCAGACCATACCCGGGGACCACCACCACGCGCCGCGCGTACGCGAGCGTGACCGCCGCGTCCTCCGCCGTAATCGACTTCATCTCGCCGCGGACGGCGGCGGCGCCAGCTCTGGGAGCGGCGCCGAAGGCTCCGAACAGGACGTTGCCGAACGAGCGATTCATGGCCTTGCTCATCAATAGCGAGAGCAAGAGCCCCGACGCACCGTCGAGCGCGCCGCAAATGATGAGCACGTTGTTGTGGATGGCGAAGCCCGTCGCTGCTGCCGCCAGGCCCGCGTAGCTATTGAGCAGCGAGACGACGACGGGCATGTCGGCGCCGCCGATCGGGAGCACCATCGACAGCCCGATCACGAAGGAGAGGCCCACGAGCGCGTAGAACGCCCAGGCTTCTCCTGCACCCACGACGACGTAGCCGAACAGACCGAGCGCAGCGGCGAACAGGGTCAGATTCAGCACGTTCTGCCCGGCGAAGGTGATCGGCTTGCCCGACACGAGCTCCTGCAGCTTGGCGAACGCCACCAGGCTGCCGCTCACCGTCAGCGCGCCAAACAGCACCTCGAAGCCGAGAGCGGCCAGCATCCCGCGCGACAATGGCTCGTGCGCCAGGCGGTGGGAGTGATACTCCGCGATGCCGACCAGCGTGGCCGCGAGAGCTCCGAACATGTGCGAAATGGCGATGCGCTGAGGCATGGCCGTCATCGCCACCTTCGTGCCCAGCGGCCAACCGATGAGCGCCCCCAGGGTCAAGCCCACGAGCACCCAGCCGTAGCTCACGATCTCGTGGTGCAGCAGCGTGCCACAGATCGCCGCCAGCATGCCCACAGCCGCCAGCCGCATGCCCCGCCGCGCGGTCTCGGGCTTGGTCAAGCTGCGCAGCCCGAGGATGAAGAGCACGGACGCGACGAGGTACGCCGCGTCGACGATGATCTCGCGAGCGCTCATTTGCTGGCTTTGCCGCCCGCCCGCCCAGATTTACCGAACATCTGCAGCATCCGATCGGTGATGATAAAGCCGCCGACGACGTTGATCGTCGCGCAAGTGACGGCGATCACCCCGAGCACGGTCGCGACCTCGTTCCTGTCGCTGCCCGCCACCACCAACGAGCCCACGAGCGAGATGCCCGAGATGGCGTTCGTCGCCGACATGAGCGGTGTGTGCAACAGCGGCGGGACACGGGTGATGACCTGATAGCCCACGAAGGCCGCCAGGATGAAGACGTAGATCTCCGCGAACGCGGTGTGACTCATGTTCGGACCACTCCATTATAGGTAACCAGCATGTGCGCGACGATGTCATCGGACAGGTCGAGCACGAGCTCGCCGTCTTTAATCAATAGGCTCACCAGCGTGAGCAGGTTGCGCGCGTACATCATGCTCGCGTGCAGCGGCACGGTGGACGCGAGGTTTATCGGACCGATCACGGTCACGCCATGCACGCTGACGGCCTCTCCCGGCGAGGTGAGCTCGCAGTTGCCGCCCGTCTCCGCAGCCAGGTCGACGACGATGGCGCCGCGTTTCATCGTCTCCAGCATCTTGGCCGTGATCAGCCGCGGCGCGGGCCTGCCGGGGATCTGCGCCGTCGTGATCACCAGGTCCATCGCGGGCAGCTCTCGCCCGATCGCCGTGAGCACGCGGCGTTGCTCGGCCTCGGCCAGCTCCGCTGCATAACCGCCCGCGCCCTCTGCCCCGGCGCCCTCGACGTCGACAAACCTCGCGCCCAGGCTCATCACCTGTTCTTTCACCGCCGGGCGCACATCGAAGGCCGATACGATCGCGCCCAGACGCTTGGCCGTAGCGATGGCTTGCAGCCCTGCCACCCCGGCACCCAGGACCAGGACCTTCGACGGAGTCAACGTACCTGCGGCGGTGGTGAGCATCGGCAGGATACGCGGACACAGGGACGCGCCGAGCAGCACTGCCTTGTAACCTGCCACCGTGGCTTGCGAAGAGAGCGCATCGACCGACTGAGCGCGTGTGGTGCGCGGCACGTTCTCCATCGCCATCGCGTTCACCCTGCGCGCCGCCAGTTGTTGGAACAGCTCCTCAGAAACAGCCGGCTGTAGAAACGAGATCAGGAGAGATCCGGGAGGAAGCGCGAGCGCTTCTTCCGCGCTCGGCGGCTGCACCTTCAGCACCAGCGTGGCGCCCGCGAGAACGGCGGCAGCGCTCGGCCCGAGGCTCGCGCCCGCTTTCACGTACTCGCGGTCCTCGATGCCCGCGGCCTCGCCAGCGCCCCGCTCGACGCTGACACCCAGGCCGAGCTTCACCAGCTTTTGAACGGAGTCGGGCACTTGCGCCACCCTGAGCTCGCCGGGGGCCGTCTCTCGCAATACCGCTATCCGCGTCATGCGCCCTCTCCTAGTCGACTGGGGTCGCGGACTGGAAAATTTCAGCTAGAGGCGACGACGACTTTCCTGCCCGCTCGTAACCGTTCAGATTTATTCGATCATTCTGTTTGGCAGCGGTGGGGGGAGCAACTTCGCGCTACGGGCGGCCCTCGGCTGCGCCCCCCGATCAGCGCAGGCAGAGCGCGTCGAGGCCCTGGAAGCGGTCCGGGGGGACGCGCACGTTGACCGCCGCCGCCACGGTGGCCCAGGCGGCGGGGCAGTCGCCCTCGCGCGCAGCCTTCTCGGCCAGCGCCGGGGCTAGCTCGCCGATCAGACGCTCGCAAGTCTCACGCGCGACGCGATCATCGCAGAGCAGGGCCTGCCCGACGGCGCTCACCACGGTGTAGTGCCCGCTGCCCTTCAACTCTTCGAGGCAGCGCGCACAGGCACCCGCTGCCCCGATGTTCCATGGCAGCTGTGGAGGTGCGGGAAACGTGGGCGGGGATTGAGGGGGCTGCGGCAGCGTCGGCAGCGTCGGCAGTGGAGCCCCGGGCGGGAGCACCTGCGTTGGAGTCGAGCCGACGGGCGGCAGCTGTGAAGGGAGGCCAGGTAGAGTTGGCGTGCCCGGGCTCGGCTGCGGCGATGCAACTGGCGGCGGCGTCGCGGGTGAGGACGGCGGTCGTGAGGGCGCGCTCGCTCTCGGCGCTGGGCTGACGCGCTCTGGCTCTTCGGGTGGGGAGGGCGCCGGGGCCGGCGGCGATCGCGTCCCCGAGGGCGTTGCGGAGACCAGTGGCGGTGGCGCCACGTCGGGACCTCCCCCGAGCTGCCATGGCCCTAGGTCGCGGTTCTTCATCAAGGCGAAGAACAACAAGGAGAGCCCGGCGCAGGTGACGAGCAGGAGGCTCGCCCAGACCCAGCGGCGGCGAGGCGCCGGGGCGTCTTCGCGTGGGGGCGGCGCGACCCGCGCGGCCGCCATGGGGAGGGTCGGACGAACTCCGCTGCTCTCGCGCGGAGGCCCGGAGAACTCCGGCAACTGGACCATCGGCGCCGTCTTCATACCCCCCGATGCAGCCGCGTCCGGCGCATGAACATCCGATGCCACGGCGTCCGGCGCGAGCGAAGCCCGCATTTGCGCGGTCACCGCCGGTGGAGCCCGAGGCGGGAGCGAGGCGCGAGCGCTGCCTGGGCCGCTTCGATCCGATAGCTCGCTCGAAAACTGCGCCGCAGACGCTTGGCGTTCCGCGGGATCCTTGGAGAGCGCGCGGGAGACCGCGCGCCGCATGCTCTCTGGAATTGGACCCGCGCCGTGCTCGGCAGAGATGGGTAAGGGCGAAGCGCTCGTATGCGCCCGCGCCCAATCGAGCGCAGTCTCCGCGTCGAAGGGCAGCCGCCCCGTCAACATCTGATAGGTCGTGACCCCCAGAGAGTAGATGTCACTGCCCGGCCCCACGCCGCTCCCCGTAAACTGCTCCGGGCTCATGTACGCGGGAGTACCGACGAAGGCGCCGAAGTCAGTCAGCCGCGTCGCCGCCACGTCGCCGGGGGCCGCTTGCCCTTTGGCGATGCCGAAGTCCACGAGCTTGACCACGTCGAGCTGGCCTGCGTATTCCTCGATCAGGAGGATGTTGTCCGGCCTCAGATCCCTGTGGACGATCCCATAGTGGTGCGCTTCCTCCAGGGACGCCGCCGCCTGGCGCACGATGTGCTCGACCCGATCGGGCGGCAACGCCCCCTGCTCATCCAGAATGCTCCGCAGCGAAGCCCCCTGCAGAAACTCCATGACGATGAACAGGGTCCCGTCCTCAGTCGCTCCGTAATCGTAGACTCGGACGGTGTTAAAGTGCTCGAGCCGAGCCACCGTCTCTGCCTCCCGATTGAAGCGCGCCTTGATCGACGGGTCGTGAGACCACTCGGGCCCCAATAACTTGACGGCCACGGACCGCACCGAAGACCCGAGCGCCTGCTCGGCCTCGTAGACACGGCCCATCTCGCCTTCACCCACCTGGCGCAGCAAACGATAGCGACCGGCGATGGTGCGACCGATGAGGTCCTGAGAAGGAGCCGCCAGCGGGGCAGACTCTGCGGACGGCGGCGACCCGGCGGGCGGACTAGACGCAACGTGCGGTGTGGTGTCGTCAGTCGGTAACGAGGCGAGTGCCGCGCGAGCCGACGGCGCGGCGTCGAGCCGAGCACCACATTGGCCGCAGAAGTGAGCCCCCTCGGTAACTCGTTCGCCACAGTGCCCGCATTGCATCGAAGCCGGCACGCTAGCATGCCCGCCTCATTTCGGGGCGGCTACCGCTCGAAGGCGCTGCGAGCGGCGGGCCGGAGATGCGCCTTTTGAGGCGAAACTAGCCTTCGCGGCGCAGGCCGCGGGTGGTCGTAACGACTCTCGGCAATCGCGCGGGGCGGGCGCGGGGTCGCGTGTCGCGCTGTCGAGAGCGCGCCGTGTCGCGCGCGCCGCGCCGACCGGGCGCCTCGGGGAAGGAACCCGGCGGGCCAGGCGCGCGACAGGGCGCTGAGTATTGCACCAATGCAACACATAGCCTCATCAAGTCGGTACACTCGAGATCATTTCGGAGCACCACGCATGTGTCACGGCGCCGCTCGTCCGCATACTCGGTGGCCCGCACACCGACGGCGGACTACACTTAACGCATGTCGACAGGGATTGGTGACGTAAGCTCGCTCGAACAGGTCCTCGATCGAGGAACAGAGAGGTACTCTCTCTCTCTTCAGCAGCGGGTCGAGTACAAGCACACGCTTTCGGGTATTTCCCCGACGTTCGCGCTCGCGCTTCCTTCGCAGCAGGCCGCCTTGTCTACGCTGCACGCGAGCCGCTTGATGTGGCGCGGGCTCCCGGTCTCTGACGAGTTTCAGCGCTACGCGGCGCGCGTCGCGCGGGGCGAAACGCTCGCGCCTTACCGCGGGCAGGTCCTGGCTGGCCCGTGCGCGGATTTTCCCTGGGGGGCCGGCGGCGTGCTCGTGGCCGAGGAGTCGCGCGCGCAGCGCTCGCCGCTCACGGCGGGCTGGCTGCTGTCGGCGAGCGCGCTGGTCGTTGGCGTGCTGGGCCTGGGTGGCGTCGCCGCCGGGATGGCGGACAGTGGCATCGAATCAGAGTCTCGATTTACGCCGAGCTCCGCCAGCTCTGGCGCGTCCGCGCAAGCTTCGAGCACCGGTGAACGCTCGGCAGAGGCGATGCCATTGCTCGCCTATCACTCACCCGTCCTAGAGGCAGCGTCGAGCGCGCGTGATTCGCAACCCGCAACGCCTCGGCCCACGCGAGCGCGGCGCTCTGCGCTGGCGCCCGCCGCTGCCGGCTCGGCCCTCGCCGCAAGAGGCACCACGGCTGCCGACCCATCTAGCCCGCAGCTCGCAACCGAGCAACGTCCAAGCGAGTCCGCGCCCAACGCAGGCTCCGCCGCAGCTCCGGTAAGTACTCTGCTCTTAGAGACGCCTCCGTTTTGACGCTTAGCGCGCCTAGCAGGTGGCATGGCGGCGCCGGAGCTCCGCTAGGCCTTGCTCGAGCGCTCGCTGTCGAGTTTTCCCACGCGTGGGGAAATCCCACTCGGCCGCGCGGGTAAAAGGCCGAAAACGCCGCCCATCGGCGCTGAAATCGCGCGTCTGGGGGCTGGTACACAGGTTGCTATGACCCGCGTACCAACCCTTGGAGACGTACATGCGACTGATTTCAGTTTTGCCGCTTTCGATTGCAACCCTCATGGCCTGTCAGGGGCTGGCTTGTCATGCGCCAGGTTCGACCGCCTCGTCAGGGCGTGAGCCTACGTCGGCCGTTGCCCAACGAGCGGACGCGCCAGCAACACCGCTCCTTGCCACGAACGCCTCGGCCGCCAGCACGTTGGCGACGGCAGGGGCCGTCACCTCGCCGGACTTCGCGACCATCGCCGAGCACGTGCTGTCATCCGTGGTGAGCATCAAGGTCGAGCAACGCGCGGCCCAGACGCGGGACGATCTATCTGAGCGCGGGCTGCCGCCGGGGTTTCGTTTCTTCGGCGCTCCGCGCGGCCTCCCCGGGCAAGAGCTGCCGAACCGCGAAGGCCTCGGCAGCGGTTTCTTGATCCACGAGTCGGGGCTGATCCTCACCAACTATCACGTGGTGGACGGCGCCGACCGCATCGAGGTGACCGCCGGTACTCCAGATGGCCCGCACGAGACCCTGTCGGCCAAGGTCATCGGTAAGGCCCCCGATTTCGACGTCGCCTTGCTGAAGACGGAGCGGCCCTTGAATGCGCCCGCGTTGGCGCTGGCAGATTCAGATCAGGTGAAGGTGGGCCAGTGGGTGATGGCGGTGGGCAACCCCTTTGGCCTGTCACAGTCCATGTCGGTGGGCATCGTCTCCGCCAAACACCGCGAAGACATCAATCCCTCCGGGCAGCGTGGCGTGTATGACTTCTTGCAGACGGACGCTTCGATCAATCCGGGCAACTCCGGCGGGCCGCTGGTGGACATGAACGGCCGCGTGGTGGGGATGAACACGGCCATCTCGAGAGAAGGAGCCGGTATCGGCTTCGCGATTCCGAGCAACATGCTGTCCCGCATCCTGCCCAGCTTGCGCGATCACGGGGAGCTCAACCGCAGCTGGATCGGCGTGCAGATCCAACCCTTGACGCCGGACCTCGCGCAGAGCTACGGGCTCAGCGCGGCGCGCGGGGCGCTGGTGGCGGATGTGGTGGCGGGCAGCCCGGCGAGCGACGCTGGGCTCCAGCCGGGCGACATCCTCACGAGCTTCGACGGCAAACCCATCGAGACGAGCAGCTCCCTGCCGCTCCTGGCCAGCTTGACGGAGAACGGCAAGGTCGTGAACGTCGGCGTGTGGCGCGCGGGGCAGGCGAAGGTCGTCAGCGTGAAGCTGGCGTCTTACCCGAACAAGGAAATGACGCGAGCGGGTAAGAATGGTGAGGGCGAGAGCTTGGGCTTGTCCTTCCAGTCGCTCACCCCGGGGCTCGCGGAGCAGCTCGGCGTGCCCGCCCGAGAGGGCGTGGTGATCACAGCGGTCGAGCCCGGCGGCGTGGCTGCGCGCGCGGGCCTCAACCCGGGGGACGTGGTGACGCAGATCGAAGGCAAGCCGGTGCGCGCGGCCGCCGACTTGGGCAGCTCGCTCGGCGGCCTCGAGTCCGGGAAGGTGTTGCGGCTGCTCGTCACGACCAGCAACGGGCCGCGATTCGTGGCGTTGCGCGCTCCCTGAGCCCCCAGCGCGCCAAGAGCATCTTTGAGGCTGCCCCGTGACGGAAGCTCGGGGCAGCCGAAACGGGTTGAGCCGCGCAGCCATACCTCATAACACCACTGACTATGCGCTTGTCGTACAAGCTGAGCTTGGGGGTCGCCGCCGCGTTGACGGTCGCCCTCGGCATCGACGCCGTCGTGGAGGTGCGGCGCTCCGTCTCCGTGTACGAAGAAGACCTGCTGAACGACAACGCGCGCCAGGCGCGGACGCTGTCGCTCTCCGTGGCGAAGCTGTGGCGTGCCTTCGGCGACGCGGGCGCCATCGAGGCGCTAGATGCGACCAACAGCGCCTTCCGCGACGTGCAAGCCCAGTGGATCTCGCTCAGAGCGTTGCTCAATAACTCGTCCTTGCGGCTCAGCCAGGAGGAGCTCGACGTGCTGCGTTCGGGCATGCCGATCGCGCGCTTCTTGGACCTGGGCACGACGGGGCGCGTGGCGACCGCCTTCAGCCCAGTGGTGCTCGATCGGACCGTCTACGGCGTGGTCCAGGTCTCCCAAGCGGCGACCCTGCGTTCCTATTTGATCGCCCGCCACGCCAGCCGGGCGCTGGTCACCGCGCTGCTCTTGCTCTGCATCTCCTGGGCTTGCGCTACGCTGCTCGGCATGAATTGGGTAGGCCGCCCCGTCGCGCTGCTCGCCGCCAAGGCGACGCGCACGGGCAAGGGCGATTTCGGTAGGCCGCTGGTGCTGGACACGAACGACGAGCTGGCGCTCCTGGCGGAGACCTTGAACTCCATGTGCGCCGAGCTCGCCGCCGCCCATCAGCGCCTGCAGCTCGAGGTGCGGGCACGCCTGTCTGCCATGGACCAGCTGCGTAGGACCGACCGCCTGGCCACCGTGGGCCGCCTCGCGGCAGGCTTGGCGCACGAGCTCGGCACACCCCTGAACGTGGTGTCCGAGCGCGCGAAGATGGCTCGCTCCGGCGAGGTCCTGCCGAGTGATCTGCCTCGAACCCATGACATCATCATCGAACAGACCGAGCGCATCACGAAGATCATCCGGCAGCTCCTCGACTTTGCTCGCCAGCAACCGCCCCAGAAGGCGAGCATCAACCTGCGGGCGCTGCTGGACTCTACCCGCGAGCTGCTCGGGCCCATCGCCGCCAAAAAATCGATCGAGCTCCGCATCGAGGGGCCGAGGGTCGCCAACGCTAGCGTGGACAATAACCAGATCCGTCAGGTGCTGGTCAACCTCGTCATGAACGCGATCCAGGCCATGGACCACCCGGGTGTCATCGAGATGCGCCTTCGGCGCCAAACGGGGCAAGAGGCCCGCGAGCACTGGGCGCTCAGCGTCACGGATCAGGGGAGCGGCATCCCCGCGGCCCACCTGGGCCAGATCTTCGAGCCGTTTTTTACCACCAAGGCCGCGGGCGAAGGCACGGGCCTCGGGCTCTCCATCGTGGAGGGCATCGTGCTCGAGCACAATGGGACGCTCGACGTCGCGTCCGAGCCGGGCAAGGGCGCAACGTTCACGGTGACGCTGCCGGCGGATCCGGAGGCGGGCGCCCAAGCCGAGGCCACGCCGATGAGCATCGAGCGGCTCCACTCCTCCGGGCGGGAGTCATGAAAGGGCAAGTATTGGTCGTCGACGACGACAAGAACATGACCCTGGTGCTCGCCGAGCGCCTGCTCAAGCGCGACTTCCGAGTGAGCGTGGCGAACAGCGCCGCAGAAGCCCGAGCCAAGCTGGAGGAGTCAGAGCCCGACGTGGTCGTGACGGACCTGAACATGCCGGGCCAGTCCGGCATCGAGCTGTGCGAGTGGGTCGTCACGAACCGCGCCGACACGCCCGTGATCGTGATCACCGCCTTTGGCAGCCTCGAGACAGCCGTCGCCGCGATCCGCGCGGGGGCTTACGATTTCATCACCAAGCCGCTCGAGATCGACGTGCTCACCATCGCCATCGAGCGCGCGCTCAAACACCGGCTATTGCGCCACGAGGTCAAGCGGCTGCGGCACGTCATCGACTCCTTCAAGGGCTTCTCCGGCCTGCTCGGCGAGAGCCCGGTGATGAAGGAGCTGAAAGAGCTCATGGGGCGCGTGGCGACCTCGAACGCCTCCGTGCTGATCACGGGCGAGAGCGGCACGGGCAAAGAGGTGGTGGCGCGCCTGCTGCACGAGCAAGGGCCTCGGCGCGATGGCCCCTTCATCGCGCAGAACTGCGCGGCAGTCCCCGAGCAGCTGCTGGAGAGCGAGCTCTTCGGCCACGTGCGCGGCGCCTTTACCGACGCCAAGTCGGATCGAGCGGGCCTGTTCGTCAGCGCCAACCAAGGCACGCTGTTCCTCGACGAGATCGGCGACATGCCCCTCTCCTTGCAGCCCAAGCTCCTCAGGGTGCTGGAGGAGAGGACGGTGCGCCCTGTCGGAGGCTCGAAAGAGATCCCGTTCGACGTGCGCCTGCTGTGCGCCACGCACCGCGATCTGGAGGACGCCGTGGCGAACGGCCTGTTCCGCAACGACCTGCATTTTCGCATCAACGTCATTCAGGTCTCGCTGCCTCCCTTGCGCGCCCGCGGCAACGACATCCTGCTCCTCGGCCAGCATTACATCGCAGAGCTCGCAGAGCAGGCGGGCAAACCCGTGCTCGGCCTATCCCCAGAGGCCGCCGACCGCCTGCTCTCCTACACCTGGCCGGGCAACGTCCGCGAGCTCAAGAACGCGATGGAACGCGCCGTCGCGCTGACCCGACACGAGCACATCACGGTAGACGATCTGCCGGAGCGCATCCGCGCGTACAAGGCCTCGCACGTGCTCGTGGCCAGCCAAGACCCGCAAGAGCTGGTGAGCATGGCCGAGGTCGAGAAGCGCTACATCGCCCGCGTGCTACAGGCGGTCGGAGGCAACAAGACCAACGCAGCCCGCGTCCTCGGCATCGACCGCACGACGCTCTACAAAAAGCTCCAGCAGTACCGCATCAGCTGAGCCAGGACGCTGCGCGTTTAGAAGGGCGCCAACGAAGGGGGGCGCGCTCCTGGGGGGCTGCTGACTGGGGCGGCGCTCGGCCCGGATTCCTCTCCCGACCAAAAAGTTGCGCGACCCAAGCGGCCAGCCCCGTCCATCCACGCCTGAGCCCCGAACGTTTGCTCAACGTCGACGCGGCTGGCGAATTCGCCGGCTCGATTCATACTCGTTGCTGCTGTTGGTTTTGGGTGACGACAGCGAGGGAGCGGCAACGGCAATGGTAATCGGCTACGGCATCTTCGCGAGGGTAGCGCGCACGGCGCTTCGAACGAGTCCGAGCACGGCTCTGTGCTGTCTCGTTCTCTCGAGCTGCGGCGGCAGGGATGAGACCTGGGCAACAGGCATCCCGGACACCTCGGTCGCTGGCGAAAGCCCGTCTCAGAAGCCGGACGAGCCGCCGCCGGAGGTGACCGCACGAGAGCCCGATGCCGGCGCCGGCGTCGAACCCGTCGGGGAGGAAACTGACGAGCCCGTCACGGTGAGACCGAACCCACCGCTCGACGCCGGCACCACGCCCGACGCTGCTCCGCCCAGCGTCGCCTTCGACTGCACCACGGTTCCCGCCGCCCCCGTCTCGTTCGAGACACTCGAGGGCTTCGCGCCCTCGGAAGATTTCGTGTTCGACGAGCTCGGCAACTACGTTGGCATCGACGACAACGGCAACCTGGTCCGAGTGTCGAAAACGGGCGAGAAGCAGCTATGGTATCCCTCGGTCGCGGCCGCCGCAGGCATGGCCATATTGCCGGACGGCTCCGCAATAATATGTGACGTCCGAGAGGGGGCCCTGAAACGGGTCTACCTGAACGGCGCCATCAGCGTGGTGCTGGGCGGTCTGCTCTATCCGAACGGGGTCGACGTCGGGCCGGACGGCTTCATCTACGTGGCGGAGAACGCGGTGGGCCGCGTCCGCCGCGTCAACCCGGATACGGGTGAGTTCAGCGTCGTGGCGCTCGGGCTTCACGGGCCGAACGGGGTTGCGTTTAGCAACGATCCGGCGCTGCTCTACGTCGGGAGCTTCGAAGGGTCCGGGGTGTACAAGGTCGAGCTCCCGGGGCCCGGTGAGCTCGGGCACGCCAGCGTTTTCGCGCGTCCAAACGGATCCACACTGCGCGAACCCATCATCGCTTGCCCAGACGCAGAGGAGGGCGCGGACTGTGAGACCGAATGGTACGGTCCCGGCAAGTGCCAGGCTCTGGCGAACGTGGTCGACTGCCTGCCGATCGATTCGTGCGTCGAGCGTCCCGACGGCGCGGAGTGCTCGTACCCAGCCGTCGGAAGTTGTCAGGCGGGTCAGTGTGTCGAGCTTCCAAACCCTTGCGATGGCTTCGCCGCAGGCGCCCCGTGCGAAGATCCCAACTTCGGCACCGGAGTCTGCGGTAGCTCTTTCGGAGAGCTGTACTGCGAACCGCCGGACCCCTGCGAAGGGCTCGAGCTGGGCGACGCCTGCGAAGATCCGTTCTTCGGCGCCGGTGTGTGCGAGCGCTTGGGCAATGACCTGAATTGCGCCTACCCAGAGCCATGCGAAGGAAAAAGCGAAGGCGACGCCTGTGAAGCGTTCGGCGTCCCCGGCGAGTGCGTCCCAGACCTTGAATACCTGTACTGCACACCCGTGAACCCCTGCGAAGACGGTAGCGTTGGCGACGCCTGTGAAGATCCGTTCTTCGGCGAGGGTGAGTGCGCTGGGGAAGGCGAGGCCTTGTATTGCTCACCCCTGAACGTCTGCGAGGAGCTCACGGAAGGCGCGCCCTGTTCGGACTACTTCACGGAGGAGGGCACCTGCGTCGCTTTCGAAGAGGGATTGCTGTGCACGCCGCCCAACGCCTGCGACGACCTGATCGAAGGCGCTTCCTGTTCGGAGTTTGGCTTCGAGGGCATCTGCGTCTACTACCAAGAGCACTTGTATTGCGGATATCCGGACGTGTGCGACTCCCTCACCGAAGGAGCTCCGTGCTCGAACGAGTTCATCACGGACGGCGTCTGCGCCGACCAGGACGGGCGCTTGGTCTGCACGCCCCCGAACCCCTGTGATGGGCTGACCGCAGCAGCCGCTTGTTCAGACCCGTACACCGGCGTGGTCAACGGCTTCTGCGCCGACCGGGACGGGCAACTGGTATGCACGCCTCCAAACCCGTGTGACGGGCTCAGCGCAGGCGCCTCTTGCACGGACCCCAATACGGGAGTCGGGGTCGGCGTCTGCACCGACGACGACGGATCCTCGCACTGCGCGTCCGTTGCCTGCAGCGGGTTGGAGGATGGTGCGTCGTGTGAGGATCCACTGACCGGACGTGGCCAGTGCTTCTTCAGCATCTGCATGCCGTTGGGCGGCCCGGGCGGCGCCGGGGGCGTCGACGGCATGGGCGTCGATGCGTGCGGCAACGTGTACGCCACCGAGTACACGAGTGGGAACGTCTGGCGCATTTCGCCGGCGGGCGAGATCGAGTTGCTCGTGGTGCTGCCCTCGAGCTGGATCCCCAACGTAAAGTGGGGGCGCGATCTCGGCGGTTTCTCGAGCCAGGTCATGTACGTCGCCGATCGCGAAAAGGGGCGCTTGTTCGGGGTGGCGGTCGGCGTGCCGGGCGCAACGGAGTTCTACGCGAGCCAGCCATGATGGTACCGTCGACACACCGCACGGCCTTCGCCGCCTTCACCCTCGCGGCGCTCGCAGCCAGCATCGCCTGTGCCTGCTCGGACGACGCGCGCCTAGTGACTCCCGCTCCGGAACAGTCCGAGGACGAGCTGCTTCCGGACGACGACGATGAGCAGGGTGACGAGCCCTCTGGCGCCGGCAGCAGCAACGGCCCCGGCACGGGCGACGACCCCAGGACGAGCGACGGTCCGAGCGGCAGCGGAGGATCCCCGGACGACCCCGGCGCGGACGACCCCGGCGTGGACGACTCCGGGGGCAAGAGGCCGCCGGAAGAGACAGCGTTCACGGCCCCGCGCGGCGCCTGCGACTCGAGCGCACGGGTCGGCGGTTTTTCGGTCGAGAAACAGGTCGACTTCGGAGTGGTCCAGGGCGCAGTGAGAGGAGGCGTGGTACCAACGGCGATCCCGAGCGTCGTGGCCGACGACGGCCGCTGCCGGCTGCTCGAGCGCCGCAACCTCGCATGTTTTCCCGCCTGCGTCGGCGTGGAGACCTGCGGTGAGTCGGGCACGTGCATCCCCTTCCCGCGCGAGCTCAGCGTGGGGGAGGTCAGCATCCACGGGCTCACGCGCGAGACCGTCATGGTCCCGCTCGCGCCGGGCAACTCGTATTTCTCTCCGGGCGCCGACAATCCACCGTACGTGGTCGAGACGCAGATCGTTCTGTCGGCGGCGGGCGGCGGGAACCTGCCAGCGTTTCAGCTGTTCGGAGTCGGTTCGGAGCCGCTGCCGCAGGCGCCGAGCTGGGTGCTCGCTTCGGGCTCGGACCTGGTGCTCGAATGGGCCGCTCCGACGGCAGACGTGACGACGACGGTGCTGGTCGAGCTGACGATCGATCAACATGGGATCACGCCTCTCTCGCTATCGTGCGAGCTGGAAGACACCGGCAGCGCGACGATCCCGGCGTCGATCGTCGATCGGCTGATCGCGTCCGGAGTCACGGGCTTTCCGAACGGCAGAATCATGCGGCGGACTGCCGATCACGTCGACCTCGCGCTCGGATGCGTGGATTTCGTGGTGGGCTCGCCGTTCGCCGCCTCGGTCTCGGTGTCCGGTTTCAACCCGTGCGACGCGCCCGCAGATTGCCCCACGGGTCAGACTTGCAACCTCGCACTCCAGCGCTGCGAGTGAAGGCTACATGAAGCGTCTGTCATCCAGCGGGTCACATCGCGAGGTTCTCGCCGCCGGGAGCCTCATTTTGGGCGTGGCAGGAGCGCTCGGCTGCTCTGGCGAGAGCAGCAAAACGTCCTTCATGTGCATGATCGCCGAGGACAGCCATCCCGACTCAGCGGGCGAGCTGGGCTGCCCGGCGGACTATGCGGCGCTCGCCAGCGAGCCCGCCGACACCAGTATCCCCGGCGCGACGTCGGTGAAAATCGTCGTCGATCGCGCGCATGAAAACCAGCTCTACTTCCAGAATTCCAAGCGCTACTGCGTCCACTGGGATTTCGCTTCCACTCACCTGAGCGGCGGAGAGTCGCCGATCGTCCCTCCCCTGTCCCAGTTCAACCTCACCGAGTATTACAGCCCGGACCGGCGCTTCATCCTCGGAGCGCTGTCGCACTACGCTGGCCCCGATCGGTGGGTCTTCGAGCTCTCGCCCTACGACGCCGCCGACGCAGCGCTGATCGAGACGGCGTTCGACCTCGTCCGTGACAGCACATGGCTCGCTTCGGACATGTCTTTTCACCCCACCAGCGTGAGGCTGGAGGCCGCGGCGGCCGAGCTGCCCTCCGACATCCCGCTCACGAGCACGAGCGCGCTGTATGACGGCATCGACTACCAGCCGCTCAACCCCGGCACGAGCACCGGCATCCTGCGCTTCCGGACCGCGGCCGAGGTCGACGGCACGTACACGCCGTTCCGCGAGATCGTCGTCCTCGATTCGGTCCCGAACGACATCTCGATCGTGGCTGGGCAAATCACGGCGGCATTTCAGACACCGCTTGCCCACATCAACGTGCTCGCCACCAACCGCGGCACACCGAACATGGCGCTCCGAGGCGCTCTCGAGCTCTCGGAGCTGAAGGAGCTCGAAGGCAAGTGGGTCGAGCTCACGGTCGGACCCTTCGACTGGAGCATCCGGGAGATCACGGCAGAGCAAGCCGACGCATGGTGGGTCGAGCACGCGCCAGAGCCGCTCGCCGTGCAGCCGATGGATCTTTCGGTGACGGAGCTGCGCGAGACCAGCGCCATGCTCGATCTGGAGAACCTCGGCCTCGGCGAGGCGATCCGGCGGGCCATTCCCGCGTTCGGCGCAAAGGCCACCCACTTCGGCGCGCTCAGGCGCGCGCAACTTTCGGGCGCGTTCGAGGCGCTCCCCGAGATCGACGGCGAGGGACCCATCGCGCCAGGCTTCGGCGTGCCCATGTTCTACTACGACCAGTTCATGCGCGATAACGGCCTGTACGCGCGGGTCGAGTCGCTGATGGCCGATCCCGCCTGGGCCGATCCCGTGTATCGCGCAGAGGCGCTCCGCCTGTTCAAGACGGAGCTGCGCCAGGCGGCGATACGCGAGGACGTCGTGGCTGAAATCGTAGCGCGGGCTGCCGAGCTCTTCCCCGGAGAAAATATTCGGTTCCGCTCCAGCACGAACGCCGAGGACCTCGGCACGTTCACGGGCGCTGGCCTGTACGACTCTGAGACGGGCGTCCCTTCCGTGCCGAGCGGCGAGGAGGATTCCGTCGAGTGGGCCATCAAGAAGGTGTGGTCACAGGTCTGGAATCCGCGGGCCTACGAGGAGCGCGAATTTTTCTCGATGGACCACCTCGACGTGGGCATGGCGCTGCTCGTACACGCCAACTTTCCCGAAGAGGAAGCGCAAGGCGTCGCCATCACCAACAACCCGTTCGACAGGAGCGGGCTCGAGCCGGCGCTCTACGTAAACGGCCAGGTCGGCAACGTGGACGTGGTCACGCCGGATCGCGATACCCTGGCGGAAGCCTACCTGCACTACTTCTCGAGCCCCGGGCAACCGATCGTGTACACGCAGCGCAGCAGCCTGGTGGATCCGGGGGGCGCGGTGCTTTCTCCCGAACAGAGCTACCGGCTCGGCCTCGGTCTCGATGCGATTCACAAGTACTTCGCCGCGGCATACGGAGCGAGCGGAGGCTGGTACGCGCTCGAAGTCGACTGGAAGTTCGATGACAAGCGGACGCCGGGCGAGCCGAGCCTCTACATCAAGCAGGCCCGGCCCTATCCCCGCCCCAAATACGAAGCGGCGGGCGGGTGCACGCCCGAGTAGCCGCGCGCGGAAAAGGCCGCTCTGTTTCCCGATGCGCCGCTCCCTTGTCCCGATTCGCGGCGCTGGGCCAGCGGCCCCGGGCCTCGCGGTTGAGGTCCGGCCCCACATCACCTACACTCGAAAGTCTCTCGTTTTCCGTTTCAATGAAACGACGTGACTTCGTCAAGTCTAGTGCCGTCGGTTTGGGGCTCGCGCTCGGGAGCCGCTTCTGGACGTCCGCCTATGCACAGGCCGCCCGCGTGGGCCCAGGCCCCTACGGGCGGCTGGCGTCCGCGCCGGATTCGAATGGCCTGCTGTTGCCTTCGGGCTTTTCCTCGCGTGTCATCGCACGCACCGCGAGCCCCGTTCCCGGCACGACGCACGTGTGGCATGTGGCTCCCGATGGCGGCGCTTGTTTTGCACTGCCGAGCGGCGGGTGGGTTTACGTCTCCAATAGCGAAGTGTTCTTCGTTGGGGGCGCCGCGGCCATCGAGTTCGATGCGGACGCCAACATCGTCGCGGCGCGCACGATCTTGAGCGGCACCAACTTCAATTGCGCGGGCGGGGCCACACCATGGGGGACGTGGCTCAGCTGCGAAGAGTGGCCGCGCGGCAAAGTGTACGAGTGTCACATCGATGGGCAGAGCGCCGTGTTGCGCCCGCAGCTCGGGACATTCTCGCACGAGGCCGTCGCCGTCGATCCTCGCGAACGCCGCCTGTACCTCACCGAGGACGACTACGAGGGTCGTTTCTATCGTTTCACGCCGAGCCACTACCCTTCGCTCGCTGCCGGCCGGCTCGAGGCCGCGCTCGTTACGTGGACCGACGACTTTCAGGGCCGCGTCAGCTGGGTGCCGGTCTCGAAGCTCGTGCCGGTCTCGTCGGACCCGAGCACGCGCAGACGCACCACCGCCTTCCGCAATGGTGAAGGCTGCTTTTACGACTCCGGCAGCGTCTACTTCACCACGAAGGGAGATGACCGCGTGTGGGCACTCGAGGTCTCGACGCACGTCCTCGAGTGCATCTACGCCCCCGCGCTTTACCCGAGCTCACCCCTGCGGGGCGCCGACAACGTCGTCGTCTCCCGATCGGGCGATCTGTTCGTCGCCGAAGACGGCGGCGACATGGAGCTCTGCATGCTCACCCCCGATCGCGAGCTGTCACGCTTCTTGCGCCTGACGGGCCATGAAGGCTCCGAAATTACGGGCCCTGCCTTCAACCCCAGCGGCGACCGGCTCTATTTCAGCTCGCAGCGAGGTACCGAGGGCAGCGGTCTCGGCGTCACCTTCGAAGTCACCGGGCCGTTCCGGCGCGACGGACTCCTCGGGGCATCTTTTGATGGTAAGCAACGGTCCCGTCCGTTGGCGCACCGAACAGAACGCACTCGGCAGGCGGCTCCAGATGTTCAAAGCGGGTATGCAGCGCCCCATGAGGACCTGAGCATGCTCTGGACAAGCTGACGGCCAAGCGCCTGAAACGCTTGGCCACGCTGCGGCTACGAGGTCGAGGTCTTCAGCCCCGCGGGCGGCAAGTGCGTGGCTGACGGGATGAGCGACCCGAGGGACGCGAGCGGCTACTCCGCGTCCGACCTGATCAGCATGGGCTTCATCAACACGCCGAGCCTGGCCGCGCTGGTCGAGAAGACGAAGCCCGTCTCGGAGATCGACGTCGCGCGCTTCGACGCCATCGTCGTCGCCGGCGGTCAAGCGCCGATGTTCAGCTTCGACAAGGCGACCGAGCTTCAGAAGAAGCTCGTCGAGTTCTACGAGGCGGGCAAGGTCGCCTGCGCGCTCTGCCACGGCGTGGCGCTGCTCCGCTACGCGAAGCTCTCGAGCGGCGAGCTGCTCGTGAAGGGCAAGACGGTCACCGGCTTCGCGAACGTCGAGGAGGACTTCGCCGACAACGCCGTCTGGAGCATGGGCGCGCTGCCGAGGAACACGCACCTCATGCCCTGGCGCGTCGAGGACGAGCTCGAGCGGCTCGGCGCGAACTTCGTGCAAGCGGGCATGTGGCGGGGCTACGCGGTCCGCGACGGCAACCTCATCACGGGCCAGCAGAACTTCTCGGGGACGGAGACGGCGAACCTCATCATCGAGACCCTCGGCCGCTGAGCGCCATCGCCAACGAAAGTAGGTCGGTCTTGCCGCGCTCGGCAGCCGAGGCTACAGCCCCTCCCCGATGCCCCCTAGCAAGCTCAATCGGGAAATCGCCGATGTGCTTTCCGACCCGCTCGATCGGAAGATCCTCGCGGCGATTGCCCTGTGCGCACAGGCCATCGAGCGCGCCACCTGGGCCTCGTTGCTCGAGCTGGGCGCTCCGGGCCAACGCCGCGTCGTTTCCGCGACGGAGCTCGGCAAGAAGGTCGCTGCCTGGCTCGGTGCGGGGCTGATCGTCGAGCGGGGACGCGAACATTACGAGCTCGTTCCTGCGCTACGGCATGAGGTGCTGCTCGGGATGCGAGCCGCTGGCGAGCTGGACGCCTGGCACCTCAGGTCCGTCGAGGTACTGACCCCCAAGGCCGCGGGGTCGTACTGGCAGCCACCTGGCCTGCACCTCTCGGCGGCGCGCACCCACCTGTACCTCGGACGCGAGGGCGAGCTGCGCGGCGCGCTCGCAGCCTACGCACAGGCCAGCGCGCGGCTCTACCACCAGCCGACGCCGCCGCTCTGGGAGCTGCTGGGGCGGGACGCGCCGTTTGCGGCGTTGGCTCTGCTGCCCTCGGATCTGGCAGAGGAGTACCTGCTCCTCGCCGTGGACCAGGCGCTCTTCAACCTACACGCCTTGGCGCCGGCCGCGTTCGCGTTGAGCGAGCGCGACACGCTGGGAAAGGAAGTGCTGAGTCGCGTCGCGTTGTGCGCGCTATTCGCCGCTCGAGTGGACGCAGCCGAGCCTCTCCTGGCACGCTTGCAGGGCCTCTCCCCGGAGGAGACCGCGGCTCGGGCGATGTCCGCGCTGACCCAGGGCGACGCTCGCACCGCGCGCGATCTGGCCCGGCGTGCCTTCGAGCTCGTGCCGGGCACGCAGCGAGCGCGGGTGCGCATGCTGCTGGAGCCGGTGGCTCCATGGCTGTGCCTGCTGCTCGTGAGCAGCAGCGAGCCAGGCCTGGTGCAACTGGGCCTCGACTGGGTGCGGTTGGCCGAGCCCGCGCGGAACCGGGTGCCCCACAACTATGCCTTCCTACTGCTCGAGCAATTCCGACGTGAGCTGGACGCCAATCGCGAGCTCGAGCTGCATCCCAGCCTGTTCATGGGCGCAGAGGGCGTATCAGGGTTGTGGCTCGAGCAAGCGTTCGGCTGGTTGTGCCTGGCCTGGAGCTCCGCGGACGAAACCCCTAAAGCGCGCCGCAACATCACACCTATCGTCCAGCGCGCGGAACGTCAGGGTATGCTCTGGCTAGCTGACGCCCTGCGCACGCCATCGGCCACGGGTCGCCTGCCACGGCACGCCCTCTTGAATTTGTATCAGCGGCGACCGATTTGGGAGAACACGCTCTCCACGCTGGAGCGCCTGCTCGAAGGCGCCGCCGACGCTGCCGGTGTAGGCAAGCAAGCCGGCGAGCGGCTCGTCTGGGAGGTCGCGATCGAGCCGAAGCCCGCGCTGTATGCGCGCTTGCAAGCGCAGACAAAAACTGGCTTCAGCCGCGGCAAACGCATCTCGCTCAAGCGCCTCGCCAGCGCGCGAGACAAGGCCGAGAGCTGGATCGGCGAGGCGGACCGAGCGGTGCTGCGGCATCTCGTCCGGGAGCGCGAGTACGGTGGCGAGCGTTTCACGCTGGAGCTCGCTGCTTTGACCAGCTTGTGCGGCCACCCGCGCGTGTGCCTCGACTCGAACCCGGGTAGGTTCGTCAACGTGATCCGACGGCCGCCGCGGCTGCTCGTGAAGGACGAGGCCTCGCACGAGGGCGGCCTGCGCTTGAGCCTGGCACCCGAGCGCTGCGCCACCGAGCCGCTCGTGCTCGAGGCAGAGGGTGACGATACGCTCGTGGTCTACGAGCTCGACCCGGCGCTGCTCGACGTGGCGCGCACGTTGGCCCGTGGCGTGAGCCTGCCCAGGGCGGCCGAGCAGCGCCTGGCGAGTCTGATCGGCAAGCTGAGCGCGAAGTTCGAAGTGCTCTCGGACCTGGCCGGGACCGGTGTCCTTGAGGTCGCAGCGGACGAGCGCATGCACGTCCGTCTGTGGCGGGCGACATCCGGTGTTCGAGGCCGCGTCGTCGTGCAGCCTCTGCCCGGGGTCGAGCGCTGGTATCACCCCGGCCGGGGGCTAACGACGATCGTCTTCGACTCGGGTGGCCAGAGCCGCCAGACGCACCGCAACCTGAGCGCCGAAGCCGCGCGCGAAGCAGCGCTGCTCGAAGCCTGCCCCGCGCTGGCGCGAGCCGAGCATAACGGCGAAGACTTCACGCTTCGAGAGCTGGTCCCGTCACTCGAGCTGCTGCTCGAGCTGCGCGCGCTGGGCGACGACGTCGTGGTGCACTGGCCGGAAGGGGCGCCGCTCAGCGTGGGTGCGGAGCGCAAGACGAGAGATGTCCGGCTGCGCGTCGGCAGCGCCCAGGACCTGCTCACGTTCGAGGGCGAGCTCGAGATCTCTCCCGAGCTCACCCTTCAGATGAGTGACTTGCTCGCGGCCGCCCAGAAAGCACAGGGCCGCTTCTTGCCGCTCGGAGATGATCAGTTCGTGGCGCTCGAGCACAACCTGCTGCGCAGGCTCACCGAGCTCGCCGCCGTCAGCACCAGCAAGGGCAAACGCACGCAGGTGAACTCGGCCTTGGCTCCGCTCGTGGAGAGCTGGCTCGCGGAGTCGGAGCATGCCAAGCTGAGTGGAGCCGCAGAGCAGCTTCTCGAACGCGTGCGCGAGGCCCGTGTTCTCGAGCCCGAGCTGCCGCCGGGCCTCGACGTCCAGCTCAGGCCCTATCAGCAGGCGGGTTACGCTTGGCTCTGCCGGCTCGCGCACTGGGGTGGCGGCGCGTGCCTGAGCGATGACATGGGGCTGGGCAAGACGCTGCAGGTGCTGGCGCTGCTATTGAGGCGCGCTCCGGCGGGCCCCGCGCTGGTGGTCGCGCCCACTTCGGTCTGTCAAGGCTGGCTGAAGGAGGCGCAGCGCTTCGCGCCCCGGCTCAACCTGCGGCGCTTCGGCACGGGCGATCGCGGCGCCCAGCTCGACGGGCTGGGCCCGTTCGACGTGTTGGTCTCGAGCTACGGCGTGATGCAAAATGAGATCGACGCGCTGGAGCAGGTCGAGTTTCAGACCATCGTCCTGGACGAAGCGCAGGCCATCAAAAATTTGAGCGCGCAGCGCACACAGGCCGCCTGCAGGCTCAACGGGCGCTTCCGCGTCGCCACCACGGGCACACCGATCGAGAACCATCTGGGCGAGATCTGGAGCATCCTGAATTTCACGAACCCCGGCTTGCTCGGCACTCACAAACGCTTTGAAGAGCGCTTCGCCCGCCCCATCAGCCTCGACCACGACCGCCAGGCTGCCGAGCTGCTGCGTCAGCTGGTCGCGCCCTTCCTGCTCCGGCGCACGAAGGGCGAAGTGCTGAGCGAGCTGCCCGCAAAGACCGAGATAACGCTGCACGTGGAGCTGGGGTTGGAAGAGCGAGCTCTCTACGAAACCATCCGGCAGAAGGCCCTCCGAACACTCGACACGCGAGCGCCCAAGGGCCAACAGCACCTGAAGGTCCTGGCCGAGCTGATGCGGCTCCGGCGTGCAGCTTGCCACCCCGAGCTCGTCGCGCCCGGCTCGGGCCTCGAGAGCGCCAAGCTCAACGCCCTGCGCGCGCTCGTGGAAGAGCTGCGCGAGGGCGGCCATCGAGCGCTCGTCTTCAGCCAGTTCGTCGACCACTTGAACCTGGTGCGGGCCTGGCTCAAAGAGGCCGGCATCAGCCATCAATATCTCGTCGGCGCCACACCCGAGAAAGAGCGTGTGCGAGCCATCGAAGCTTTTCAGCAAGGCCAAGGCGACCTGTTCTTGATCAGCCTCAAGGCGGGCGGCTTTGGGCTCAACCTCACGCAAGCGGACTACGTGGTCATCCTCGATCCGTGGTGGAACCCAGCAGCCGAAGACCAAGCCGCCGATCGCGCCCATCGCATCGGCCAACACCGCCCCGTCACTGTGTATCGCCTGGTCGCGCGGGACACCGTCGAGGAGCGCATCGTGGCGCTGCATCAGCACAAGCGGAACCTGGCCGACAGCTTGCTGGAAGGCATGAGCGAGGCTGCGCCGCTGGACCTGGAGGCACTGCGCGAGCTCATGCTGGTGCCTGGCGATCGGCAAGCCGACGCATGAGAGCTCGGGCCCCTGAAGCCGCCCGGTAGACCGATCCTAGCCCGTACGAGACTGGAAGCGCGGACCGATGCTGGTCGGCCCGCCCTTGAATCCGACATGCTCGTCATTGGGGGAAGCGACGGTTCCGCCGGTCGAGCTCGCCACTTCCGCTCCCTCGCGCAATTCAGCAAGCGCAATTTGAGATCCTTCTGCGGCACGGCTTCTGGACGATGGCTGACGAAGCGCGTACGACTTTGCGATGAGCCTGGGTGCGGTATTTGTCCTCTTCGTCAGTGCTGGTCGGTGGTGGAGCTACCGAGGCATTGAACGCCGGCACTGCACGCCATGACGACGCAAACCGTGGCGCCCTCCAGGCTGGCGCGCCGCCTCGGGACCTTTGACGCCGTCGTCATTGGCCTTGGGTCCATGATCGGCGCCGGCGTATTCGCCGCCTTTGGCCCTGCAGCGCGTGCGGCTGGCAACGGGCTGCTGGTCGGGCTCGCGATCGCTGGGCTCGTCGCCTACTGCAATGCGACCTCCTCCGCGCAACTCGCGGCGCTCTACCCCGAGTCCGGCGGGACCTACGTCTATGGGCGCAAGCGGCTTGGCGCCTTCTGGGGCTTTCTCGCCGGCTGGGGTTTCGTGATTGGCAAGCTCGCGAGCTGCGCGGCGATGGCGCTCACCTTCGGCAGCTACGCTTCCCCCTCGCTCGCACGTCCACTCGCGATCGGCGCCGTAGTCGCTCTCACAGCGGTGAACTACAGAGGCGTGAAGAAGACCGCGGCGCTGACCAAGCTCATCGTGGTGATTGTCCTCTCCGCTCTCGGCGTGGTCATCGCGGCGGTGTGGCTCGGCGGTGCTGCCGAGCCCGCGAGGCTCTGGCCGCCGTCTGGAGCGAGCGCCTACGGAATTCTCCAAGCCGCTGGGTTTCTCTTCTTTGCCTTCGCAGGCTACGCACGCCTGGCGACGCTCGGAGAGGAGGTGATCGATCCCAAACGCACCATTGTGCGGGCGATCCCCATCGCGCTCGGAATAACGCTCGTGGTTTACGCGGCGGTCGCTTGCAGCGCTCTCGCCGGAGTGGAAGTGGCCGTGCTGGCGGGCTCGAGCAATCCATTGGCGGAGGCAGTCGAGGCAGGAGGGCTGGCCTGGCTCTCACCTGCCGTGCGAGTGGGCGCGACGATCGCATCGCTCGGAGTGCTCCTGTCCCTCATCGTGGGCGTGAGCCGGACGGTCTTCGCCATGGCGTCGAACCGCGATCTCCCTCACGCCCTGGCCGCTGTCCACCCCAGCTTCCGCGTCCCGCACCGCGCGGAGCTCGCCGTCGGAGCCATCGTCTCGGCCGTCGCCGCTGCGGCTGACATCCGCGCCGCGATCGGGTTCAGCTCCTTCGCCGTACTGACTTACTATGGGATCGCGAACGCCGCCGCATGGACGCTTGCAGAACACGAACGAAGGTGGCCGCGTGCGCTTGCGGCGGCCGGCGTGCTGGGCTGCCTCGCGCTGGCGTTGGCGCTCCCGCTCGCATCCATCCTTGGCGGCGCCGGGCTGCTCACGCTCGGCGCGGTCATCTATGGCTGCAGGCACCTCGGCGCACGGCAGAGGGGCAACAGTGGCTGATGCGGTTCCTACATCACTCAGCTTCCGCGTGCCTAAAGCGGTCTGGAGGTGGGGTGCCTTCCCCGCATCATGGCGCTCTGCCGAGCGACGCCCGGGCAATGTCGGCGAGCCCAAGGCCTTCGCGTTCGGCTACGTGACATCGCCCGTGACCGACGCTGGGTTGTCGAGTCGCTCGCTCACACACCCCCCGCTTTGCGCCGGCGCGGAACGAGGCGAGGGAGCCGGCTCACCGCGCTTCTTCCGCTGCATGTGCGAGCTCATGATGGAACTCGAGGCGCGCCGTTTCGCGGCAACGCACGCCACGCGAGTCGACGTAGCCGCAGCGATGCCCGTCGCGCTCGGCCACGCACAGACTTCGTCATGCGCTGCTCTGGGCTGTCGAGGCGATGATAATCGAGCGCGTGCTTTGCCAGCGCTTCGAGCTCGCCGCCTTCGACGTCGACGACGTTGACGCTGTTTCAGCTCGGCACGCCAGAGCGCTGAGCGAGAATACTAAGAGGTCAGAGTCCCGGAGGCCTTCGACGCGTTCGCTTTCGCCGTAAAAGAGGTCGTCGAGATGCTCGATCGGCGGATCGAGCGGCTCAGGGTCTTCCTCGCCCAGGGCGCGGGCAGTCTCTCGAATCGCGCGAAGAGCAACGAGCGCGAAGCGCTGACGGACCTTGAAGTCGAACTGCTGCAGGCGCCCCATGCGGAGTTCTTCCCCGCGGACACCTTGTTGCCCGTCGGCTGATGCATCGCCTCTGGCGTCGCCGAGAACAGGCTCGGATCCGCTTGGTGGGAGCGGGATGCGGTGAATGTCGCTTTGAGCTGGTGATGGGCTACGCCTCGACGTTGCCTGTCTCGAGCTGTGGTCACATCTGTACCGTAAGCGCACACGCCGATCCCGAGATGTGGCTGCCTGACGATGTCTAGAAGTCTCATTATGCGTGGTCGCGATCGCTTCTGCTCGCTCGAGCTCTCGGAGCTCTGCCGGAGCTCTGCGATCTCGCCCCTCGCGCGGATCAGTAGCGCAGAATGCACGACTCTGCGCATCGAGCTCGAGGGCCAATGACGCCCGCGCCCATTATCGTCCTGAGCTCAAATGACGTCGAGGTGAGGAGACGCTCCACGTTTGTCGCACGACAGCGCGTCTGATCGAGTGAAACAATGGCCGAAGTTGCAGCGCAGAACCTCCAGATTCAAAGTTCGCAGCAGGCCCGCGGCGGACGGGTCGGCTTCGCCGTCGGCTCGTGTTCGCCGCGTCGTGGCGTGTTCTGTTGGTCAACGCTGGGAGCGGGCCTGATGTGCGCGGTTCTGCCGTGTGCGGCCAGCGGTTGCGCCGACCTGCTAGATATCCCCACCGACCTGCGGCTCGCGCCAGAGGCGGCGCCGCCAGTCGAGGAGTCGCGGCCGCCAATGGCTGCACGAGACGGCGCGGCAGATCCGCTCGCGGCTGGAGGAAGCAACGCAGAGTCAATGGGGGCGGCGTTCGGTTCAGCTCCGAGTGCGTCGGACGTGCCGGGGACCGTCAGTCAAGACGAAAGTGCGGAAGCCCCAGACGGCGGCGCTACCGAAGGCGCCGAGGCGCCCTCTCCACCGCTCGACGCGGCTGTACCGGCCCTCGATGGGGCAGCGCACGCGCCGACCAGCTGCCATGTCACCGAGAGCTTGGGTCCGAATGGCCACTGCTTCTTCGCGATGGCGACGCCGCTGCCCTGGTTGGACGCGAGGCTCGAGTGCCAGGCGCGGGGCGATGGCTGGGACCTCGCCGTGATTCGTGATCGCGCGGTGGACGTCTTCGTCTCAGCCTTGACCGGCGACGAGGGATGGATCGGCGCCACCGATGCCGATGGCGAGGCAGCCTGGTTCTGGGTCAACGATGCGCTGCCTTTCTGGAGCGGCAACGGCATCACGGGCCGGGCGGTGTCCGGCGCTTTCGAGAACTGGCACGTCGGTGACCCAAACGGAGGCACCAGTTCCAATTGCGCGCGTCTCGTCCGCCAGCTCGGTGCTGACTGGGCGGACGCCAGTTGCCTCGAGCCGCACAAGTCGGTGTGTGAGGGCCCTGCGTCATAGCGCGACCCGCTGACACGAGTGATGCCTAGTTGGCGTTACCGCATGAGCTGAGTAAAAAACGATCAGCCGCTCTTCTCGGTCAGGGGGAAGTTGCCGGCACGCGCGACAGCGGCGCATGGCTGTGGCATGAAAGCTCGCCCGAAGTCGAGCTCAGCGGCCAGAGCGTCGTGAGCAAGGCAGCGCAACCTGATGTTGTCGCGGTCAGACGCGCTGCCGTGGGCATGAGCGAGCTCATGCTGAAGCTCGAGCCGTGCCGTCTCACGGCAGCGCACGCCGCGGGAGTCAACTTAACTGCAGCGATGCCCGTCTCGCTCTGCCACGGAGCGTCGCAGCGCGGCGGGCAAGTGACGGCTCGCAGCGTTTAGCGGGGCGGGCTCATTGCAACCGGGCAGCGATGCGCCTCGAGCGTTGTTGACGCGGGCGTTGTTGACGCGGGAGCTATTGACGCTGACGGCGTTGCCCCAGGCGTCTCGACCGGTAACTGGGGCGTCGTCCTCCCCTCCAGCTCGGGCGTCCCTCTGGCGGTGTCCTCGCGAACGACGCGGCGCGCCCAGAGCCTCGCCCAAGCCGTCGCCGACCTCACGCCCGCGTCAGCGTCCCGTGCGCGCGATATCTGCGCGGGCGATGCGTATGGCACCGCGTGCTTCACGCCCGTTCACCACCCGCCCACGCTGCAGCACCACCACCTCTCCCGCGTCCGCCATGCGAAACGCCTCGGCACGCACGGCGCCCATGTGCGTGCGCCAGTGCGCGGGGTCGATCGCGCGGGCTGCTTCCGAAGGGCAAATCGTCTTACCGTCGCCGCGCTCTCGAAGCAGCCGCGCGATGGCGCGCCGAACCTCGCCAGTGGTGGGAGCGGAGCCCTGCTCCTCACGTCCTGCACCGTCTCCTCGCGACTTCGTCATGCGCTGCTAGATTGTAGTAACCGAGCTCAGTCTCCGAATCGCTCGAGGGTGACGACTTTTTTCGACTGGCGCTGATGGTGATTGCTTTTAACGAGCGGTCACGCTTTTTCGCATTCTCGGTTGCCTGCGGGTGAACATTTCTTCAGGATACGCGAGTGGGTGAACGGATTACGCTGCCGGTGACCCGCCTTCGCGAGCGCGCCTTTCCCGTGCCCGCCGTTTGTGCCGCGCTCATCTTGCGCTTCGAGCTTCCGGTCCCAGTCCTCGTCCCCAGCCGGCTCCGCGACTCGACACCAACCCGCGCTGGATCCCGACATGCTGGCCGTAACCCCTGACTCCGCAGCGAGGACGCCGTCAGGGAAGTCATGGTCGTGGTGACGACCACAGCGACAAAGCGACGTTTCAGCCAGCCTTCATCCCGCTTTGCCGAGCGCCGACTCCACCAGGCGAACCTCCTCCTCGCAGTCGGCGCACAGGCGCCGGTGATGCTCCAGCAACTCGAGCAATCTGGGATCGGTGATCGTTTGATCGAGCATGGGCGCGATGAACATTGCGAAGCGATCGCAGTCGATCTCTTCTTCGTGCGTAAGCTGCAGCCAAACCTCCAAGGTATCCCTGCTGGTCAGCGGATGTGTCATGGTAACTCTCCTGCTGTGCTGGCGTGCTCGACGGCCTCGAGATGGGTCTTGAGCCTGCGGCGAGCGTCATGCAACAACTTGTAGACGGCGCCCTGACTCGTGCCGAGGCGGCGCGCAATTTCCGTCAGCGGCAGCCCGCCGAGCTTGGCCAGAGTAGCTTCGCGCTGGCGCTCGGTGAGGGCTTCGTTGATGCCTCGCCGCAGCTGTTCCAGGCGCAGCTCGGCTGGCGCATCGAGCGGCTCCGGATCGAGGGCGAGTGCAGCGCTGCCGTGCGCGATGGCGTCGTCCAGCTCGATATGGAGATGACGCCGCCGCCGCAACTCGGAGAGCGCGCGGTGTACGGCGATGGCAATCGCCCATGTCGTGAAGCGCGACCTTTGCTCGAAGCTGTCCAGCTGCGCGTGGATCTGTAACATGCTCTCCTGAGCCAGATCGTCGAGGTCATCGTCACCCAGCCGGCGTCCGAAGCTGCGGCCCAGCGCGGCTCGCAGGATCCCTCTGAGCTCCGCCAGCGCCGGCCGTTGCTCGGCCTCCGAAGTTGCTCGCAGCGCACGGACGTACTCCTCATCGCTGCATGACACGCTGTCATCATTGAAGACCGCACCTGGCCGGTCAAGCCTGACAGGCGAAGAAATCGCGACTCGCTCAGGTAAGAACGCGGCCAGCTCGGCGTCTCATGAACATGAAACGCATGCAGCCAACCCGCACGGCGCCCCTCACCGCGCGCTCGCGCCGAGATTTTTTCGTCGGCAGCAGCGCCGGCCTGCTGGCGGCGTGTGCCCCGACGCTGTCCACAAGTGGAACAACGACCTCAGTGCCCCAGAAGCGGGGCCCCAATCACGAAAGGCGACACATGACGACGCTAAAGACGCAGGATGGGACCGAGCTCTACTACAAGGATTGGGGCTCCGGTCGCCCAGTGGTGTTCAGTCACGGATGGCCATTGAGCTCGGACAGCTGGGAAGCGCAGATGCTGTTTCTCGCCGAACGCGGTTACCGCTGCATTGCGCACGATCGGCGCGGCCACGGGCGCTCGAGCCAGCCCTGGAACGGCAATGACATGGACACCTACGCGGATGACCTGGCAACGCTGATCGAAACGCTCGGGCTCGCGGACATCACCTTGGTCGGGTTCTCCACGGGAGGGGGCGAAATCAGCCGCTATGTCGGGCGCCACGGCACGCGCCGCGTGCGGCAAGCGGCCCTCGTCGCCGCCATCCCCCCGCTCATGCTGAAGACGGCGAACAACCCCGAGGGCACGCCGCTCTCGGTCTTTGACGGTCTGAGGGCAGCGTCGTTGGCCGATCGCTCCAAGCTCTATCGCGACCTGGCGAGCGGTCCATTCTTCGGCTTTAACCGCCCCGGCGCCGAGATTTCCCAGGGCATGGTCGACGCCTTCTGGCTGCAAGGCATGCAGGCGGGTCACAAGAACGCCTACGACTGCATCCGGGTATTCTCGGAGACGGACCTCAGCGACGATCTCAGGAAGTTTGATGTGCCAACACTGCTCATTCACGGCGACGACGATCAGGTCGTGCCGATTGCTGCTTCGGCAGCACGCTCGGCAAAGCTCGTGAAGAACGCGACATCTAAGGTCTACCGCGGCGCCCCCCACGGCCTGGCGGAGACCCACAAGGCGCAGCTCAATCAAGACCTGTTAGCGTTCCTCGAGCGCTGACCTCCCACACTGGGCGCTGTCGAGAGGCGCGTGCTGGCGCGCTCGGCAGCACCAGTGTTTCATTGCGGAACTAAGTTGGGGACGTGGGCCCAGGGCAGGCTGATGACTAGTTGGCGTACCGCATGCGCCGAGCAAAGATCGATCAGCCGCTCTTCTCGGTCAGGTGGAAGTTGCCGGCACGCGCGACAGCGGCGCATAGCTGTGCGTCACTCAGCATTTTATTGTCGAGCTCGATCTCGGCCGTGGCCTGGGTCATCGACACGTAGGTGACCCCCGGTAGATGCCGCAATGCGTCCCGAACCTGCCGCACGTCGGTGGCGTTGTGCATACCCTCCACGTTCCAGCTCTCCCTCACGTCCTTGGCGTGCGCGATGCTTTGCCAGGTGCAGAGGCCCAACCACGGAAGTGTCAAAACCAGCGCATAGGCTCGTAGGGTTTTCATGATGTTCATCCTTGTTCTCGACCCCTGCGTCTCCACCTATGCATCTCGAGTGCCAACGCCATGCGCACCGGTAGCCGGAGAAATCGCGAGGGCCTGGCGTAGGAAAATCCCACAAGTGTCAGCTCGCCCCACGCCTGCGCGAGCACAACGCCGAAACTGGAAGGTTGTCGGCTTCCGCGGCGCATGGAGTAAGGTCCGCGCATGAGAACTTTGCTGCGCTATTTTGCCCAGGGCGCCTTGATCGCCGTGCCCATCGCGATCCCTTTTTACGTGGTCTTTACGCTGGTGACGTTCGTCGATGGGTTGCTCCATTTCACGATTCCGGGGCTGGGCCTGGCTTTCACGCTGGTGCTGCTCACCCTGCTCGGGTTCGTGGCGTCGAGCGTCATCGGCTCGCGGCTCGTCGCCATCGCGGAGGCGTTGCTCCGGCGTTTGCCGCTGGTCAAGATTCTGTACAACGCGATCAAGGATCTGGTGAACGCCTTCGTCGGCGATCGGAAAGGCTTCGACCGCCCCGTGCTCGTGCACCTGCAGGGAGAAAATTTGAAGCTGTTTGGCTTCGTCACGCGGGACGCTCTGCCATTTGCCGGGCTCGACGCGCACATCGCCGTCTACTTTCCGCAGTCGTACAACTTTGCCGGCAATCTCGTGGCGGTGCCGCGGGCGAACGTGACGGCGCTCGACGTGAAGAGCTCCGAGTTCATGAGCTTCGTGGTCTCGGGCGGCATCGCCGGCATCGGAGCCTCAGCGCCGCTCGGCGCCGGCGCCTCAGGCTCTGCTTCCTCCCCGCCCTGATTCCGCCCGACTCGAGCCGCTCAACGTTCGGGCGGGCTCAGGATCTCGGCGGTCGCGTTCAGGCCTGTCGCCACTTCGGGCAGGATGCCGAGGCGCATGTAGATGGGGCGCACGCTCTGCCGGATCTCCGGCAACTTGCGCCAGAAGGCCAGGCCGCCAGCCGCCGTGAGCAAGCCGCCCACCAGGATGACGTTCGGCGCGCCCCAGCGCGTGGCGAGCCAACCCCCGAGCAAGCTCCCGAAGGGCACCATGCCGAAGAAGGCCATGGTGTACAGGCTCATCACGCGCCCGCGCTTGTCCTCGTCCACGATGGTCTGCAAGATCGTGTTGCTGGAGGCCAACGTGATCATCATGCCGCCGCCCGCCACGACTAGCACGGGCAGCGCCAGCCACAGGTGATGCGTCAGCGCGAGCGCTGCCAGCGCCGCGCCGAAGGCCAACGTGGCCGCCACGATCACCCGCCCGAGCCCGAGCACGCTGGGCCTCGAGGCGAGCCACAAGGCCCCTGCCACCGCCCCCGCGCCCGCCGCTGCCATCAAAAAGCCGAGCGTGTACGCACCTCCGCCCAGTGTCTGCGCGGCGAGCACCGGCATCAGCATGGTGTATGGAGCGCCCGTCAAGCTGACCAGCGCCACGAGCAGCAGCACCGAACGCAGCGCGGGTGAGCGCGCCGCGTAGGCGAGGCCCGCACCCAGGTCCGTCCACACCGGCGCCGCCACGGGCGCCCGCTCGCGCCGCGGCACGCGCATGGCCAAGAGCGAGAGCAACACGGCGAGGTAACTCAGTGAGTCGATGCCAAAGCAACCCGCCTCTCCAAACGCCGCGATCAAGAGCCCCGCAAAAGAGGGCCCGATCAGCCGCGCGCCATTGACCATGGACGAGTTGAGCGCGATGGCGATGGGCAAGTCCTCCCGCGCCTCGACGATTTCGACCAGAAACGCCTGGCGTGCCGGCGTATCGAAGGCGTTGATCAGCCCCTGAAACACCGCGAGCCCGAGGATGTAACTGACCTTCGCCTGCCCCGAAAGCGCCAGCAACGTGAGCAGCACCGACTGCAACATGGCCAGCGCCTGGGTCACGATCAAGATGCGTTGACGATCGCGCCGGTCCACCAGCACGCCCCCGAGCGGCGCCAGGAGGAAGGTCGGGATCTGCCCGGCGAACGACACCATGCCCAAGACGAGCTCGGAGCCCGTGAGCCGAAACACCCACCAGCCGAGCGCCACGCGCGTGAGCCACGTGCCGATCAGCGACACGCCCTGCCCGATGAAGAACAAGCGGTAGTTTCGATGCCGTAGCGCTCGGCGCACGCGAGAGCCGTCGAGCAATGTCACTCCGCCAGGCACACACGAGGCTTAGTGCTCAACATCCACAGAAGCGATGGAAATTTCGGCGCCGCGCGCTCTACGGCCGCGCCCCCACGGCGGGATTGCCCGCCCCCAAAAAAACGGCTACCCGTGGCTGGATGAAATACCTGCACACCATGGTTCGGGTTGAAAACCTCGAAGCATCCCTGGACTTTTACTGCAAGAAGCTCGGCCTCACCGAGCTGAAGCGGCATAGCAACGAGGGTGGGCGCTTCACCTTGGTCTTCCTCGCGGCTCCCGGTGACGACGAGGCACAGGTCGAGCTCACCTATAACTGGGACCCGGAGAAATACACGGGCGGGCGTAACTTCGGCCACCTCGCGTACGAGGTCGAGAACATCTACGAGTCCTGCCAGAAGCTCATGGACGCCGGCGTCACCATCAACCGTCCGCCCCGCGACGGCCGCATGGCATTCGTCCGCTCCCCCGACGACATCAGCATCGAGCTCCTGCAATCCGGCAACGCGCTGCCGCCGAAAGAGCCGTGGGCGTCGATGGCCAATACCGGCAAGTGGTAGGCGGACCGCTCGTGGGGCCAGTGCGTCAGCGAGCGGGATCGACAACTCGTACTTGGTAGCTCGACACGGCTTTGTCGTGGCTCATGAGCACCACCTGCTCGGCGAGTGCCTGCGCGATCAGCAACCGATCGAACGGGTCGGCATGGTGGCGGGGCAGCTCCGCCGCGGCACAAACATGCTCGACGCGGATCGGAAGCAAACGCACGCCATCTTCGGCTGTGCGCGATTGGATGTAAGCGAGAGGCGCCTCCGGCAGCACCAGGCGCCCCGCGGCGTGTTTGAGCGCAATCTCCCAAGCCGACGCAACGGAGAGGAAGAAGGTGTTGCGCGCATCGGACACGAGCGCACGGGTCTTCTTCCCGACGCGCTCCGGCTCCATCAACAACCAGAGCCAGGCATGCGTATCAAACAGGTACGTCACGTGTAGGGCTCGAACCCCGGGAGTGGGGCGTCGAAATCGTCACCAATCTTCCCCTTTCCCGCATCCCGACCGATGCCAAAGCCGCGCGCAGCGCGCTCCGGAATGATGCGCGCGATGACGACCCCACCGCGCGCAATCAGCACCTCCTCTCCCTGCTCGATCTGGCGCATGATCCTGGAGAATTGGGCTTTTGCCTCGTGAATGTTGAAGGTCTCCACCGCGACAAGGGTAAACCAACCTAGTGAACCAGTCAAGCTCGCCACACCCCGCCCCGCGGCCTCGGCGCCCACGCGGGGGCTCCTCGCTCACCTCGCCCCCTCGAGCTTCGCAAACAACACCCCACCACGACGCGTCTGGGCTCCTGCTCCCAGGCTCACCCAATCCGGTAGCTCCTTTCGATACACGGCCGGCAGTGGCGCACCGAGCGCCTGTGCGATGGCGGGCGCGGCGTCGGGCAGAAACGGCTCGAGCAGCGCACCGATCCAGAGCAGTGCTCGGGCGGCGTCGCCGAGCACCGCTGCAAGCTCCGCACGCGTCCCAGCCGATTCCGCGCCACCCGGATCCTCCCTGAGCCGGCGCGCGAGCTTCCAGGGCTCGGTGCGGGCGATTTCCCCGTTGCAGGCTTCGATGAAAGCGAAGACCGCCGCAAGGGCGGCGTGGGGGTCGCCGCGTTCGAGCTCGAGGGCGGCGGCAGTGGCCGCTTGGCGCGCACGGCCCGAGAGTACGGTGTCCTCCAGCACTGCCGCCGGAATGCTGCCGCCGGTGTTCTGCTCGAGCAGCACGAGGACGCGATTCTGCAAGTTGCCAAGCTGATCGGCGAGCTCGGCGTTCGTGGCGGTGACGAGCGAGGGCAGCGAGAAATTGCCGTCCTTGCCGAGCGGGAAGTGGCGCAGCAGGTAGTAGCGCAGGCGGTCGGCTCCGACGTCGCGCAGCAGCTCGAAGGGGTCGACGCCGTTGCCCAGCGACTTTCCGAGCTTGCGCCCGTCGACCGTCAAAAAGCCATGCACCACCACGTCGCTCGGACCCGAGAGGCCCGCGCTGGCCAAGATGGCAGGCCAGTAGATGCAGTGGAAGCGCGTAACGTTCTTGCCGATGACGTGGATGCGGCGCGTGCTCTTTTGCCAGTGGCTTTCCAGGCGCGGGCCCGCCGTCGCGTAGTCGAGTGCGCTGATGTAGTTCGCGAGCGCGTCGAACCAGACGTAGACAATCTGGCGCTCGTCGTCCGGCACTGGGACGCCCCAGCCGCCCGCGCGCTCAGCGCTGCGCGAAATGCTGAAGTCGGCAAGGCCGCGCTCGATCCAACCGAAGCTCTCCCTTTGATACACGTCAGGGAAGACGCGCAGGGCTCCGCTCGAGAGCGCTCGGTCGACGTGCTCCTGGTAGCGCTCGAGGCGAAAGAAGTAGTTCGACTCGTCGACGTGCTCGAGCGGCGCGTCGTGCTCGGGACAGCGGCCGAGGCTGAGCTCGTGCGGGGCGTAGAACTGCTCGCAGCCCACGCAATAGGCTCCGCTGTAGCTCCTTGCGTAAATGTCGCCGCGCGCGTCACAGGCGCGCCACAGCTTGTCGACGGCGGGGGCGTGGCGGGGGTCGAAGGCCGTGCGGAGGAAGTCGTCGTTTGAGAGGCGTAAGGCCGCGGCGAGGGCCTTGAAGCGCTCGCCTTGCGCGTGCACGAACTCGCTCGTGGCGACGCCCTCGCGCTCAGCAGCTCGTACGTTTTTCAGGCTGTTGTCATCCGTGCCGGTGAGGAACCAGACGTCGTCACCGCGCAAGCGATGAAAGCGCGCGAGCGCGTCGGCGATGACGAGCTCCCAGGCGAACCCCACGTGCGGCCTACCGTTGACGTACGGGATGGACGTCGTGATGAAAGTCGAATCTCTTGCCATTTGAAAGTCCTCCAGCAAAAGGCCGCGCGCGGAGACGACCGCGAGGGCCGGGCCAAAAACCACGCTCGGAATGACCGAACGCGAGATAGCGGGCCGCTGCAGCGGGCGGGCGCTATCTGGAGGGCCTGAGGACTCGACGCCCCATGGGGCGCCACTTTGGGCTCAGGACTACATTGCGACTGCCCGACACAGCGGCCATCGCATGTTCATCGGGCAGAGGGTCAACGGAGCCATCGGGCCAATCTAACACGCGCACCACGGCGCGCCAACGCTCCACCCAATAAAACTGCGCCCTCTGATCGAGCTCGACGCGGCGGCGGGATCGATTGGGTCGACGCCGCGCGCCCACGCCGTTCGTCGCACACGGCCGAGGCCGTTTTGGCTCGGAGGAGACGAGCCACGCTGCCCGCTCGCGCCCGTCCAGCCACGAGCTAGCGAGGGCACTCACTGGTCACTCACTGGGGAGAATCGGTCGTACTTTGCTGCGGACGTTTGAAGACGTCTGCGCTGCGCGCCGTAGAGACCAGTCTGTGGCGGAAACACTAGAAAGCTTCAGCCAGCGTTTCGGGGCGCTCGAGAAGTCGGCCTTTTTGGCCGCAATCCGCTGTCCCATCCTCATAGATACCGCGTACTCCGGGGGCCTGAGCGGCCTGAAACCAGGCTTTCGTACGGCGACCATCGACGGCAACGAGGCGCTGGCACTGCGCCTGACTGCGGAGCAGCGCGAAGTTTTCATGATCAAGAAGCGTGAAGATGCGGCCTTCTCGGGACTTGTCAGCCTGGGTCGCACCTCCAACCTCGACGTGGTCATCCCGCGCACCGGCATTTCCAAGTTTCATGCCTATTTTTCCGAGACCCCCTCGGGTTTTCAGCTCACCGACAAGGACTCCACGAACGGAACGTGCGTCGCGGGAAATCGCCTGACCCCGGACCTGCCCGTGCTGTTGAACCATGAAGCCGCCGTCCAGTTCGCCAACCACAGCTTCACTTTTTTGATGCCGTCACGGCTCTTCGAATTGTTGCGGTCGAAACGGGTGTGACGTCGAGCCACGCACCGGCCGAGCCGCCCGCGGCGAGCGCTGGCTCGCGCAATACGCCAGCGCCGAAGCCCGCGGCCGCGGGGGAGCTCTTGGGGGACGGCTCGCGTTTCTCGGTGCAACGCGTCCTCGGCCACGGCGCGTCCGGAACGGTCTACCAAGCGTACGACTCCGTACGCGGCGCAGTGGTGGCCGTCAAATCGCTTTCACACATCGAGCCCGCGGCGCTGTTTCGCTTCAAGGCCGAGTTTCGCACGCTGGTCGGGCTTTCGCATCCGAATCTGCTTGCGCTGCATGAGCTCCTGTCGAGCGCAGAGCACTGGTTGCTCAGCATGGAGCTCGTCCAGGGGGGCGATTTTTTGAGCTACGTCCGCCCCGAGAGCGGCGCCGCTCGGTCGCGCGGGGAAGACTTGGCTGCCACCGAAAACCCCAGCCTCGGCGACTCGGATGCCACCGAGGACTTCGGCCTGGTCGAGCGCCGCTTCGAGGCCCTTGCCGCCCTCGCCGAGCGACCACGCGCACCGGTCCACGCCCGACCGGCGCGCGGCGCCATCGATGAACCACGCCTGCGAGAATCGCTGCGCCAGCTCTGTGAAGGCCTGCATGCCCTGCACCGCACGGGCCGCCTGCATCGTGACCTGAAACCGGCCAATGTCTTGGTCTTCGACGCCACCGGGCGCGTCGTCATCTGCGACTTTGGGCTGGCGCTGGAGACCGGAGCTCCTGGCCGCAACCAGCGCGGGCCCTACGCTGCTCTGGGCTCTATGGCCTCGTCGTCGACGGCGGACGGCGGCGGAATTGCCGGTACGCTCGCGTACATGTCGCCAGAGCAAGCCATGGGCCTCACGATCAATGAAGCATCGGACTGGTACGCGGTGGGCGTCATGCTCTATCAGGCGCTGACCGGCGTGCTCCCTGTCTCTGGTGAGCTCTCCTTGCGTGAAGCGATCGCAGCGAAGCTGCTGCGCACCCCCGTCCATCCCACGCTCATCGATCCGTTGGCACCGCAGACTCTGGCCGACCTGGCCCTGGCTCTGCTGGGGCCGGTGCCGACCTTCCGCCCCGGTTACCGGGACATGCTACAGCACCTCCTCGTCGCTGGTGCGTCGCCGGCGGCCGCAACCCACCCGCGATCCTATCGCCCCGCCGCAACCTTTGGATTGACCGGACGAGAGCCGCAGCTCGACGCGCTCGGCGACGCCCTGCGCCGCGTGCGGGGCTCGGGCGCCAAGCTCGTATTCGTTGCCGGTCAATCTGGGATGGGCAAATCAGCGCTGGTGAACGCCTTTCTCGATGTCGCCAGAGACGAGACCTGCCTCATTCTCTGCGGTCGCTGTTACGAGCGCGAGCATTTGCCGTACAAGGCGTTCGACCCGCTCCTGGACGCCTTGAGCAGCTATCTGCTCGGGCTCGACGCCGAGATCGTGCGCGACCTGCTACCCCAGGGCACAGCCGCGCTGCGGCGTCTATTCCCCGTCCTGGACCGCGTCCAGGCCGTGCGGGAGTTCGAGACGCACAGCGTGAGCGACACGCTCGACGTCCGGAGCGAAGCATTTTCTGCGCTGCGCGAGCTCTGCCGAAGGCTCAGTCGAAGCAAGCCGCTCGTGCTCTACATCGATGACCTTCAGTGGGGTGACCTGGACAGCGCCGCGCTGTTTCTCGAATTGTTGCGCCAGCCCGAGGCTCCCTCCGTGCTGCTGCTCTGCGCCTATCGGTCCGAAGAGCAGGAACAGAGTCCGCTCTTGCGCTTGTTCGCTGGCGAGTACCTGCGCGATGGCGGCGCCGCCAGCCCCGAGCTCATCGAAGTCAACCCTCTGGACGAGACCGAGAGTCGGGCGCTGGCGCTCTCGCTGATCGGTGACGTCGCTGACGCACCCACCATCGCAACCAAGATCGCTGAGGAGGCGCGAGGTAGCCCCTTGTTCGTGGGCGAGCTCGCGGCTATTTTCCGCGCCCCCGGCGGCCAGGCCACCGCAGGCCTAGAGCTGGCCGGCGTGATCCACGCTCGCCTCGCGGGCTTACCCGAGCCGCAGCGCCGCCTGCTGTCGCTGATTGCCGTGGCTGGCCGCCCCGAGCCGCTCGCGATCATCTTCCGCAATGCCGGGCTCGGCGGGTCCGCACTCGGCGTGCTGAGCGCCCTCGAGGCGCAGCGTTTAGTGCGTTCCACGGGGCCCTCGGAGACCGATCGCGTCGAGGTGTATCACGACCAGATTCGCGAGGCCGCGTATCGAATGCTGACCGAGGAGCAGAGGCAAGAGGGTCATCGCTGCCTGGCCGAGGCTGTCGAAAACGGCTCGGGTGAACCCGAAACGCTGTACCGGCACTGGCACGCCGCAGGCGATCTCGCGCGCGCGGGCGACTACGCCGTGATGGCCGCCAGCTCGGCCGAAGGCAGCCTCGCGTATGACCGCGCCGCCGAGCTGTACGAGGCTGCCCTCGACCTGCTCGACGTCTCCGACCCGCGACGGCGCGAGCTTCGAGAGCAACTCGGCAATGCGCTCATGGGCGCCGGGCACGGCGCTCGGGCCGCTCGCGTCTTCTTTGACGCACTCGATGGAGCTCCACCGGCGCGGGCAGCCCAGCTCCGGCAGCTCGGCATCACTCAGCTGATGTGCGCTGGGCAGCTCGACGCGGCGTTCCTGGAGCTCACCAAGGCCGAGCACCTGATCGGTGTGCGCACACCCCAAACGACGGGGCAAGCGCTCTGGATGGTACTGTGGCGCAAGGCGCTCCTCTTTTGGGGCGGCAAGCGGCTGCGCGTGCGCAGCCCAGGCAGCGCCGAGCCGGCCTTGGAGGCGCGCATGACGATGCTCTGGGCCATCGGCGCAGCCCTCATGAGCGTGGACCCGGTGCGCGCCAGCGTATACCACCTGGAGCTCGTGCGGCTCGCACGCAAGACGGGTGAACCCTATCACCTGGCGTGTGCGCTATCCCTCTCTTCCGTCATGCTTGCTGCGAAGGGCACTGACCCCGCGCACGTCGATTGGTTGTCCGATCGCGCGCTAGAGCTGGCCGCCATCAGCGGCCGACCCCATGCCCTGTCCGTCGTGATGGGATGCGCAGGTGTATCGCGTCTGGTGCAGGGGCGCTTTTTGGAGTCGGTGCGCCTGCTCGAGACTGGAACGCAATTGCTACAGCGCCAGCGCAGCGCGACCCTGGCCTGGGACCGGGTTGCCAACGTGTTCTACGAGCTCGTCTCCCAGGCTTTGATCGGCAACGTCAACTGCATCATCCTGCGCGTCCCAGAGGCAGCGCGTGCTGCCGATGCGCGCGGAGATCGCCTGGCGTCCACCCTGTTCCGCAGCTTTCGTTGTTGCTGGGCATACCTGGGCGTGGACGACCCCGAGCAAGCGCAGCTGCAAGCCGAGCGTGCCGAGCACCTCTGGCAGGAGTCTGGGTATGGTTATAGCCTGCAGCACTGTTACATCACCTACGCGCTGGCCGAGACCGCCTTGTATAGCCGCGCTGGCGTCGAGGCTGCCTTCGAGCGCGTCGAGCGCGAATGGCGGGCTGGCCTCTTCGTTCGGCAAGTACACAGCATGCGCATCGAGTTGCTGTGGCTGCGAGGTCGGTTAGCGCTCGCAGTGGCCGAGCGTACCGAGCGAGCGGAGTTGTATGAGCTGGCGCGCAAATGCTCGCGAGCCATCGAGCGAGAAGGCGTAACCTGGGCCCTGCCCTATAGTCGCCTGCTCGACGCGGCCCTCTGCTACAAAGCTGAGACCGCGCGGGCGCTCATCTTGCTGCAGCAGGCGGCCAGCCTCGCCGAGGCGGTGGACATGAGGCTATTGAGCGCCGTCGCCTGCTCGCTTGTCGCGCAGCTCGAGGGCACTCGAGAAGCCGAAGCCCGACTCGCCGCCGCGCACGCGGATCTGCGCCGCTGTGGAGCAAAGTGCCCCGAGGGCTTCGTGAGGATGCTCGCCCCCGGCTTTCCCAACGCCTGACGGCTCGCGCCTTCAGGCCGAGGGCGCGCCCCGCTTGGCCATGCCAGTGGCGCTGCCGCGAGCCAGGCCGCGGCGCCCGCCTTCAACTGTACGACGTGTAGCGTCCGCCGTTTTCGGTCGCGAGGCGTGTCAAGAACTCCTTCGCCTGGTCGTTGCCGACGCCGACCGTGGACACCCGCCGGCTCTTGTCCGAGTTGCGATCGCGCACCTCCGTGAGGATCTGCTCAGGGCTCGAGTCCGTGGGCAAACCATCGGTCAGCACGATCAGCTCTTTGCCGTCACTGTCGAGGCCGGCCCGAATCGCGCTCATGAGGCTGGTCGAGCCGCCTTCTCGCAGCTGCGACACGAACGCGCTCACGAGCGAGGTAGACGCGGCGTTGGCCGAAATCATGACGGGGGACAGGTGCTGCACCCCGCCCGAAAACAGGATCACATTGAACTCTGCGCCCGAGGGCAGACCTCTGAGCGACGCGATCAGGTGGTCTTTGACGAGCTCGACCTTCTTGTCCATGCTGAGCGCGCTGTCCTTTGCGGCACTGCCCACGTCGTTGCCGGCGATTCCAGAAATCAGCGCGCCACCTGCCGATGCCGCAGCTCCCGTGCCCACTTGCTCCACCACCGAACCGGTACGCTCCGACATCGATCCCAGCCTGCCAGCAGGGCCGAGCTGGCCCGCCTACGAACCGGAGACGGACCTGGTCATGCTGATGCAGCCCGGCGGGCTGAACGTGACCCCCGCGTACGAGGAGCTCCACCACTGCGACTTCTGGGCTTCGGTACCTCCGCCGGTGTTCTGACACTGCATGATCGCTCTCGTGGCGTGAGCGCGAGCCAGCGGTCGGTGTCTCACAGAGTGTTGGTGAGACGCGCGTCGCGGGCTCGCCCGAAACCTTCGCGCGCTCTCACCGGCGTTTCACCAGTATCTCACCGGATGCTTGCGTGCACGCCTTTTCCTAGGTCGAGCAGCAGCGACGCGTGAGCCACGCACGCGAGAGGCGGAAGCGGCGTGGCGAGCTGACGCAATGCCAGGCGCGGGCCGAACACGTCGACGAAGCTGGCCGGCAGCGACGCGACGTGGCGGTGGCCGCCACGATGGAGGCCGCAGCGCTGAACGTGTGTACTACGACCGCGACGTTGCGTGCCAGTCCGAGCTTGGCATAGCTCGCGGCGAGAGGGCAGCTGCCCCTGCAGGGAGCGACCTCGACGTCGACGTGCCGCAGCGTGGCGAGCCCCGCCTTCGACACCTTCGCGCGGGTCTGCGGGTGACCGACGCGCGCGACGAGCACCAGCTTCTCCTCGTACAGAGGCTTTACGTGGACCCCGGCTCCCTTGTCGCCGACCCGATGACGACGTCGACCTCTGTCCCCGCGAGGCCGCCCAGCGAAAAGAGCGTATCGATGCTGACGACGCGCAGGCGAGCTCGCGGCGGGCAGCGCCTGACGGTGGCTACACGGGGCGCTCTCCCTGCCGCAGTTAGTAGAGCGCCTGGTGACGCGCGAAGTGGCCGGCGTTACAATCGCGGCAAGTGAAGCTCTGGTTTGCGACAGCCGCAGGTGTGATCCTGGTCTCCACCCTCATCCTGGTTCTGGCGCGGTCGCCGCGTTCGACCGAATGGCGGGACCAGGTGACGGGGCATCGCATCGTGCGCCTGACCGATGACGCCGGCGGTTCCACGCTCTATTTCCACGATAACGCCTTCTCGCCACAAGGCGACAAGCTGATGTTCAGCACGCCAGCGGGCATCGCCGTCGTGGACGTCGCGAAGATCGGCACGCGAGGCGCCGCGTCTGAGCTGGTGGTGCCCGGTGCCGGCCGTCGCGGCAGTTATTTCGCTCGCCGATCCCGCGAAATCTACGTCAGCGACGAGCGGGGCAACGTTCGCGCGGTGAACGTGGACACGAAGGCGTCGAGGGATGTGCCGAACGCACGTGGCATCGTGAATGCCGACGAGACCCTATCTGTCGTCAAGAACGCCAGCGCCGTGGACCCCGACGACACACACCCGCGGCCTCCCGTCCGTCAGGCGGTTCCGCAACTGCAGCGCATGTTCCCCAACAAACAGATGGCTGATCTGACAACCGAGCAGCAGTATTCGGTGACCAAGGAGGACACTCTGGCGGCGCGAGCGCTCAACCCGTCGCTTCAGTCATTCGTATATGCGAATTTGAAGACCGGCATATTGACCGAAAACGGTTTTCAGTACGGCGATTTGAATCATCTCCAGTTCAACCCGGTCGACCCCAATTTGCTGCTCTACTGCCATGAGGGCACGTGGCACGAGGTCGATCGTACCTGGACCATCCGCACCGACGGCAGCCACAGGCGCCTGATGCACGCGCGCACTTCAACGCTGGAGATCAACGGCCACGAATGGTGGAGCTGGGATGGCAGTACGGTTTGGTTCGACCTGCAAACGCCACGCAGTGAAGTTTTTTGGGTGGCCGGCGTCAATGTGCAGACGGGCCGCGAAGTTCGCTACCGCGTCGATCGCGACGCCTGGGGCGTGCACTTCAACAGCTCACGCGATGACACTCTGTTCGCGAGCGACGGGGGAGATTCTTCGCAGGTCGCGTATTCGACCGATGGGCGTTGGATCAATCTCTTCCGCGTGCGTTCGGACTCTACTTTCGCGCGCGAGAAGCTCGCCAGCATGGCGGCTCATAACTATGTGACGGGTCGAGGTGGCGTCGAGCCGAACGTGCACATCACGCCGGATAAGAAATGGGTCGTGTTTACCGGACAGTTCGGGGCACAGCCGATGCATGTTTATGCAGTGGAGATAGGCATTTGATTTGCGGCCGTGCCCGAAGGGCGCAGCTGCGTGTAGCTCGGTCTCACGAAGCACCGACAGGGCCCAAACCGATGCGTGGCGGTTGATCCTCCGGACGTTGCTGAAACGCGCACAGCCCTCCTCGGCAAGGGCCGGTCGAATCGAGGTGTCATTCAACTCCCCTGCGCCGCTTTCAGCGAGCGCTGAGCTCGCGACGCGCCTTCAAAACGTCTGCCCGGGCGAACAGAGCGCCGTCGACGTCACGTAGCTGGGGTTTCCTACCAGCGCCGCCGTGATACCCAGCGCCGAGCGGTCCGCGCTCTCGCTGGCGCCTTGGTCCTCGAAATCATAGTAGCCGACCAGCCCGTCTTCGGAGCCGCGCAGGCGCTGGCGCAGGTTCGCAGCAATTTCCTGGGCGCTGCGCACGACGCGCCAGACACGGACCTCATCTATGGATCCGACGAAATGATTGCTGGTCGAGGCCCCCCCGAATGCGAGGTTGGGTTGCCCGTTCAACGGACTCAGGTTGGAGCCGCTCGTGACGGCGTCCAGCGCGCCATTGACGAAGATCTGCAGCTGGCCGCTCCCGGCGCTGCGCGTGAGGGCAACGTGCACCCATTCATTGGTAGTCACGACCTCGCTTCCTTGAAGGCCAACGTCTACCGAGCCACCGATCCCGAACGCGACTCGATCATTTGCAATGGTGGACAGGAAATCGCTACCCGAGCCGACGACGTCGCTGTCAAAGAGGGCACGCCCCTCGAAAACGCGCGTGCCCGCGCGCGAAACGCTGGTCTTGATCCAAGCCTCGAGCGTGAAATCGTTCTCGACCAGGCGCGGAACGACGGCGAACGACTCGCCGTCGAGATCGAGCGCCGAGCCCAAACACTCAGGCACTTCGACCGGGCCCCGCGGGTCACCGCCCGGCGTGTCCGCGTCGACCTCCGCCCCGGAACCGGGGGGCGCAGGCAGTTGGCCCGCGTCGAGTCCCTCCAGCATCGAGCTGCTACCGCCGAATCCATTCACCGGCGTGCCCTCGGAAGAATCCTCCGGAATCGACCCTGCCGGCCCTGGCCCAGGCGGCAAAGGCACGCCAGTTGCACCACGGATTCCCCCAGCTCCGGGCGACCCGGGCGCGAGCCTGCTGCGCTCGGCCGGAGCCGGAGTGTCATCGAGCCCGGCAAACGACGTGCAAGAAGCCATCCCAAAGAGGCTCAACGAGCCTGCGAGCCAGAGCCCGCGTGTGGTGCTGATGTTCGGTAGCCGAACGCGCGCTAGCGCCTCGTCTGCATCGAATGGACGGGTAATTTCGCCGCCCCTGACGGAGCAAAGGCGCCTAAATTCCCCGGCGACGGTGATGTCTGAGCCGAGGACCACCACCGTTTCATTGGTGCCATCGATTCCAGCGAATCGAGGCACTGGCGTTGCACCCGGCGTTGATGGACACGCTTTCGAGCGATAGATGAGCATTGCCCTGTCTATGTGCCATGGCCGCGCACGACCGTCATCGCATTCCGTGCGGCCCGAGGGTCGCTCGGTCGGTAAAGTCCGGCGGGTCACCCCTCATCGTGGATGAACGGCGACAATCACGGCCAACCCGTGGGTCGCCGTGTCAGTGCCGCTCGTGGTGCAATTCCTTGCTCTGGCGACCCTTGTCGCCTGATCCAAAGGACGACGTGGTTGCCGAGGTTGCTGTCGCAGCTGGTTGCGAGGCGATCGTCACGCACAACATCAGAGCCTGCGCTTGCCTGAGTCAAGCCACCGCAAGCTTGCAGGTTGCGGAGAGTGAAGGCATCTCGCTAATCTAGATGATCCACTCGGCTGTCGCGGAGAAGCTCGCTGCCCTGATGACTGAGCAATAGCTGGCCCACAGAGCAGCGCGCGGTAGCGAGCGCAAGTTCAAAAGCGGTGCTCGCGAAGGTGCGGGACGTCCCAGCCAGTCCCGAAGACGATCTGCCAAAGACGCAAGCGAGCTCGACGCCGAGGCGTAAGCGCAAGCTAGCTCGCCGATGAGCTCGATAATCCTGCTCGCGATGCGTACACTTCCCCAGGGTGTGCGCGACGCGTGCTGGGTCGCGGCGGGTACCACTTTTCTGGGTCTCGTGTCAGAGTCACCCCCATGCGGGTGAATGCCAAGAGCATGTTGCCGTTGTCATCGCGGCGAGCGGGAGCGGCTGCAGCGATGTCGCTCGTCGGGGTCGCCTGGGTCGCGGGTTGTGAAAAGAGCTCGGAACAGCAACAGAGCTCGCCCACTACCGACGTGCGCGATCACGTTGACGACAACCTGGTCGACATCGATCCCGACCAACCGAGCGAGCCCAATGACTCCGTCGCGAGCGGCGGCGCAGCGGGGGGCCCGCTGATCGAGGCCCCTGACGTCGAGCTTCCCGGCGTCGTCGGTACGCCCCGCGGCGTTTCGGACTTCGATGCGGAAGCGCGAGAGCCCACGCCCCGTGCCGAGGATGCGCGCGGTCTGGGCGGAGCGTGTCAGTCCACCTCCGATTGTCGCGCGGGCTTCGGTTGCGCCGACGTGGTCTTCTCGGGTGTCAACCAATCGTACATCGCCGGCGGTTACTGCTCGCGCTGGTGTGAAGAGGACGCGGACTGCGCCAGCCTCGAGCCAGGTGCCTACTGCGCCCCGCAATACTTTGGCAGCGACCTGAGCTTCTGCGCCAAGCCCTGCCTGACGGGTGAAGCCGGAGGGGCCAGCAAATGCGGCGGCCGTCCCGATGTATCTTGCGGCGTTCTCCGCGCCCCCGGCGTCGAGGCCTTGTGTGTCCCACGCTGCACGGCCGACACGGATTGCAGCCGGGGGCACTGCAGCTCGTCGACGGGATTGTGCGAGGTCGGCTTGCCGCCACTGGCGCTGCCGGTAGGTGCGCCGTGCTCGGCGCGCAGCTCGTGCAACGGCTTTTGCGCAGCGTCGTCCGCGGGCTCCGAGCAGGGCGTTTGCAGCGGTTACTGCCGGCTGGGCTCCACCTGCGGCGAGGGACCCGGTAGCGTATGTTCATCGGAACACTTCGGACTGCGAGATGGCGACGGGGGCACGTGCGAACAGGCGTGCACTACCTCCGAGGACTGCACTCCGGTGTACACGGCGTGCGCGCCCACGGGGTTCGTCGGTCCTGGGGGCGAGCCCAGGAAGGGCTGCGCGCGGGTCTACGCGGAGCCCGAGAGCCTGGCGCCACAACGCCTGTCCGTCGAGCAGCTGGCGCTCGCCTTCCTTCCGGCCAGCGTTATTAACGTCAGCACGACGTCGATCTTCCAGGCGCTCTCGCACCGCTTGGCGGTCGAGGCCGGCGCCGTGTGCGTCACCGGGAACGTCATCGGAGAATTCGGAGCGTTGCTCGAGCTCAACTTTCAGTTGCGTCCCAATAATGGCTCGCCGCTCGTGGCCTCAGGTCTATCTGCGTTCAGCTTCGACGCCGAGGGGCCGCATGTCGTGCGGTTCGACGTCTACACCACGCCAGGTCGGTTTTACCGCTACCTCCTCGACCCGAACACGGCGGGCGACGTGGCAGAAGGGCCCCAGCGGCTCGGCACCGATCAGCTCTTCGACATCTTTGCCGGCGACACGCCGTTCGCGGCTCTCGAAGCTCCGGAGCTGGAAGCCCTGAGCTTCAGCCTGGTCCTCGACGACGGCCCAGGTCCGTTTCGATTTTGCGTGAAGAACCTGGCCCTGGAAGGCGTCGGCAGCGACCCGCTGCTGCCTTGACGGGAGAGCCCCACAGGGCGTTCGACACGCCCAATCACAAGCTCACGTAAACCCAAAGGACGCGGTGCTCGGCGGTGTGCCGGAGCCACGCTGTCGCGGGCATGTTTGGGCCGGGTCGACCGCCGCTGATCGACCGGACCGGAAGCTGCTCCTGGCAAAGGCGCAGGAGCGGGACGCTACAATTCGCAAGCTCAGCGCCATGCGTGACGGCCTGCGCCACGCGGCGGCGGGCCCTGCGCGGACCCACATGGAGTGCCCGGCCTCCCGCCGGCTGTTGCGCAAGCTGGCAGCGGGAGCCTTGCCCCGCGACAAGGCAGGGGCCCGCAGCGAGCCAACTTCATGGCGACTCTGGTCGCCAGCGTGTGCCAGGACGCTGCGTCGAGCCCGTGTGACGGCCCGCAGCGGATCAGGTGCCGCGTAAACCCTCGCCTCACGAGCTCCTCGTAAGCGGCCAAGACGGCAGCCGGGATGTTTTGTTCGACCTGGTAGCCGAGCTTCAAGTACTCTCGGATGCGCTGCAAGTCACCGACCAGCGTGTGAATGACGACGTCTTTGGCGAGGTGCGCCGAACAGTATTCGTCAAACGTCAGGGGCTCGGTGGGATCGTGCGGGAGCGAATGCAAGCCGAGCCGCGGTCGCGCGCGCTGTTCGTGTTCGTGGGAAACGCGGTCATACGATGAAACTCCTGACTTGGGACGGCAGCGGTGCGATCGTGATTCACAAGAACCTCGATGCTGGAAAGTTCGATTTGCCGAGAGCAAGCCGCGTCGGTAAGCAGCACGTGATGGTGAGCGACGTCATTTTTGACGTCATCTACAAGGGCGTGGCGGTCACGCCGACACGCGCGCGGCGCCGCTCAAGATGTCGAGCTCGGGCGCGCGGCGCCGCTCAAGATGTCGAGCTCGGGCGAGGCACCATGTGCCGCTACGTCGAAGAGGCTGGCAACCTGCTCGGTGCGACCATCGGCCACGCCGTGTGGCAGGACTCGCTAAAAAATGGCTGCATCATCTCGACTGACGCGACCTCCGCGCTGGTGTAGCCCGAGAAATGTGGACCGGGTACGATCGCGACGCCTCGCCCCGTCATTGGAGTGCCGAGAAGCGAGCCAATCCCGGACACCGAAGAGACCCGACTGCTCGCCGGCCAGCGCGTGACCGTCGTCGAGCGGAGCGATGGCACCCGCAAGCTCTTCAGTCGGCAGCATCGAAGCGCAAGAGAAAGCGGTCATCGCCACGATGAGGGGCCGACCGGATCCGCGCCGTTTGCTCGTCGTCAGACATTGAGCTCACCCTGCCTTCAAGATGTTGCGCACGCCCTGATGCGAGAGACCGATGAGCTCGCCAGCGTCCCGCAAGCTGAGCGCCTTGCTGAGCGTACGGGCCACGTCGTTCTGAGCGGTCTTGAGGTTTGCCGCCTCGGCCTCGGCCTTCTTTCGAGCCTTCTCGTAGCGCTTGAGGGCGGCGCGCAGCGGGGCGGGCAAACGCACGTCTTCATCGAACACGGCCTCCGCCGCTACGATCCCCACGGCGTCCGGGTTCACGCCGACGTTTGCGTCGAGCGCCTCGCGGATGTTGCGACGCGCCTCGGCGAGGCTCCGCCCGGAGGTGCGACAACCTCGAATCGATGGAATGAAGGCGTGCCAGCCTCCCTCCTCCGGCTCGAACACCACCCCCAGTTTCGTTACTTCTTCTTTCTCGTGAGCCAGTCTGCGCCTGGACATGGGGTCATATCCTTTTTGATGCCGTGGAGAGTGCCGCGGAGAATGTCCACCCCGGCGTGCATGGCAACGGTGGTGAAGCACTTGCCGCAGGGTGAGACGTACGTGGCGTGAGAGCCGGCCTGTCGAACCCAGGTGCATCCCAGTTTCGTCAGTTGCCGAACGACCTCGCGACTCGTCACCCCTAGGCGTATCACCCTGGCGAGATCTGTCAAGTCGACTTTACGGGTCCGCCACCTGCTACTCGTCATACGTGGTTTCTCCGCCGCTTTCTTTTAGCTCTTCAGAGTCCCCACGATGCGCTCTTTCGCGCCGCCTTCGAATCGCCGCAGCACGCCGCGGAGTTGCTCGAAGCCCTCTTACCCGGCGACATGCTCGGCCTCGTCTCGCTGACTTCACTCGAGCTCCAGTCGGGAGGAGGGCGAGGGAAGGACCTCGAAGAGTTTCGTAGTGACTTGCTGTTTCGAGCCCGCATCGACGGCAGCCCCGGCTTCGTCTGCTTTCTCTTTGAGCATCAGAGCACCTCGGACGGGCGCATGCCGCTCCGCGTGCTTCGTGTATATTTCGAACGTCGCCCAGAATCTCGCCTTCGACACGTTCCGAGCACGAGTTACCCAACTGGCCCCCGCAGCGAAGGAAGCCATCATGACCATCGCCGAAGAACTCAGAGCTCAGGGCTTGAAGCAGGGTCTCGAGCAGGGCTTGGCCCGGCAACGGCAGAGCCTCGAGAGGCAGATGACTCGGAAGTTCGGACCTCTGCCTGAACCGGTTACCGCTCGCATCCAGGCCGCGAGCTTCGAGGCGCTCGAACGCTGGTTCGAACGCGTCCTCAC
>JAYTOL010000109.1:0-1277 GCA_043747815.1 Deltaproteobacteria bacterium | reverse complement strand
ATGCTCGGTCACGTGCGAGTGCACGAACGGCGGGCAGGTGATGACCGCGGCATACGGCGCCGAGACCTCCCGTCCCGAGCAGACGTGCACGGTCGCGCGTGGTAGCTCCTGGCGGATGAGACGCTCGAAGGTCCAGACCTGTTCGACCGTCATCGTCCCCGTCCGAACGCTGACCGCCGACACGAGCTCGCCCATGCGGCCGAACGGGATCACGGTGCCACCTGCCCGAGGAGGACGTCAACGGTCGAGCGCACGTCGGAGGCATCCTCGACGCCCCACACGCTCACGGGCTGGCGACTGCGGCGCGTGCCCATGCGCACGAGGACGACGACGCTCGCCGTAGGGAACACCTCGAGGATGGCGTCTCGCACGAGGTCTCGGTGCTCGCCGAGCTCGGCCAGGGTCTCGCAGTCGGGGAGGTTCGCGGGGGAGAGTTCGACGCGGATGTTCATGCCCCGTGAGACGCACGCCTCCGGCCCCTATTCACGACTCGCGACACGAATTCGACCCACCGTTTTCGGCGCCCCATCCGGCTCTACGCATGCCTCCCGCGCAACCTGCTCGGCAATTTCGAGCCAATCCATCAGCAGCCCGAGGAGCTCCACGGCCTCGCGATGGGCGCCGAGCTGCTCGCGGTCGAGGCGTCGCACGTTGGCGGCGAGCTCCGGGCACGCCGGCACGGTGCGGCGAGCCTGTCCCCTGGCGGTGTCACGCTCGACCTGCAACCGAGTCGCCGTGGCGGTAGCGTCACACGCGCGCCGGTGGCACTCCTCGACCATCCACACGGCCGTGTCGACGCGCGCGAGCATCTGGCCACGCCATTGCTGCAGTGGTGTCACAACGCCCCGTCGACCCACGCGGTCCACGCCTCGACCTGTTCGACCGCGGACTCGGACGAGCGGGCCAGGAACGTGGGCATTCCGCGGGCTGCGGCCGCCCAGTGCCATCGGCGTTGGTCCTCGGACGTGACTCCGGTTTTGGTTTTGGTCTCGACGCCGAACGCGCACGCCCAGCCACGGAGCGCCGTGTAGATGCCCACGAGGTCGGGGCTGCCGACGCCGAGGCCGTACGCCACGGGACGCGCCAGACGGGCGGCGCACCGTCGACAGAGGCGCCTCTTGCACTCGCCGCACGGCATGGGGGTCTGGCCGACGTTATTTCGGGCCACCCTCACGCGCGGGATCCTGTTCAACGCGTCGCGCGTCTCGAGCTGTATCGTCGTCTCGGTCCTTTTGCGCGGCTCTCTCTCGGGCAGCATGATACGAGGATGCAACTCT
>JAYTOL010000108.1:0-43246 GCA_043747815.1 Deltaproteobacteria bacterium | reverse complement strand
GGAAGCCATCATGACCATCGCCGAACAGCTCAGAGCCGAGGGCCTGAAGGAGGGCCTGACCATCGCCGAAAAATTGAAAGCCGAAGGCCTGAGGGAAGGCCTGAGGGAAGGGCTGAGGGAAGGCCGCAAGGAGGGGCTTGAGCAGACCCTCACGAAACTCTTGACCCTGAAATTCGGGTCGCTGCCAGCTGCCCTCATGTCCCGGGTTGAAGCCGCTGACGCGAAAACGCTGGAGCGCTGGTTGGAACGGATCCTGACGGCGGATACTGCGGAAAACGTCTTGGGAGACTGAGGTCCCTGAGAAGGTACGAGAAATGCTGACATCGCTGATCTCGCTGGTCCAATCATCATCGGCATCGGCAAAGCTGTGAAGCGGGCTCTCGGATGCGGCAAATTATCGCGCCAGCATTCCGTCTGATCGAGTTCGAGCCCAGGCGACCCGGTCACGCGTTGGGGGGTCGGCTCGAGGTAGCTCTCGCTTTTACGACGGCGGGTCCGACCTTCAGCGCGCACTCCCGCACGCCCCGGCCCTGGACGCCGCGCACAAGCAGCTCGAGCCCGCAAAAGCTCACCCTGTCGCCGACCTCGGCAGGTCGGTCGAGGAGGGTCAGCACGAGCCCGCTGACCGTGTCCACGTCGGCATGTTGGAGCTCGATGCCGAGCTGCTCTCCAACTTGATCGAGCCGAGCGATGCCGAGCGCTCGCAGCTCGCCGTCGGCTTCGAAGACGGGTTGAGGCGCCGCTGGGCCGTCGGATATCTCGCCGATGACTTCTTCGAACACGTCTTCGATCGTCACGATGCCGGACGTGCCGCCGTGCTCATCCATGACGACAGCGAGCTGCGTCTTCTCTCGGCGCATCCGCGCCAGCACCACATCTAGCTTGGCCGTCGCCGGCAAGAAAGGTACGGCGCGAACCACCTCAGGGGAGAGCGGGCGCCGCAGGACCAGGAGCTGGAGGAGATCGCGGATCAGCACCATCCCCACGATGTGATCCAGCGTCGCCTCATAAACCGGATAACGCGCGTGCCTGCCGCTGCGCACGGCGGCACGGAGCTCGTCCGCGGAGGCGCCGCTCCTGAGGCCCACCACGCGAACCCTCGGCGTCATCACCTCACCGGCAGTGAGCTCACCGAACTCGAACAGCTCGCCCATGACCTGCCCCGCGTCCCGGTCCAGCTCGCCCTTCGCGACGCTCTCCTCGACCGCGAAGCGCAGCGCGTCGGAGGTGGGCGGACGCACCACGGTCTCGCGCCGAATGCCGAGCAGGCGCAGCACGCCCAGACCGATCGCGTTGAGCCCCACCACGATCGGCCACAACGAAAGCTCAATCCACCTCATCGGCGTGCTGATCCACAAGGCCGTGGCCTCCGCGTGCTGGAGCGCAAGGGTCTTGGGGACCATCTCCCCGAGCACGATGTGCAAGTAGGTCAGCGCGCTGATGGCCAAGACGCTGGCAACAGTGTGCACGGAGATCCACGACTCGACGCCGAGCCGCGCGAGCGGCAAAACGAGGCCCTCTGCCAGCTGATGCTCCCCGTACATTCCGAGGCCCAGGCTGGCCAAGGTGATGCCGAGCTGGGCTGTAGCGATGTAGCGGTCCTGCTTCTTCGGGTCGCGCAATACCCCGGACACGCGCTCGGCGAGGCGGCTGCCCTGTGAAGCGCGGTGTTCGACGGCGGATCGAGGCGCCGCGATGATGGCGAACTCGGCGGCCACGAACAGGCCGTTGAGCAAAACCAGGATCAGGATGATGACCGCGACCCCCATGTCAGCCCGTTCCATCCATTTCGATGTCTTCGGGCAGCCCATCCTCATGCTCAGCTCGCGGCTGCGCGACAACCCAGCGCACCGCCGTCGGGCTCATCTCCGTCACGGTCACGCGGACACCGTCGAGATCGAGGCTGTCGCCTTCGATCGGGAGGCGCCCCAGAGCGGCGGTGATGTGTCCCCCGACAGTCGTGGCGGGCCCCTCCCAGCGCGCTTTCAGCCAATGCTCGGCGTCGTCGAGCCGCATGGATCCGGGCAAGCGCAGCGCGCCGTCCGGCAGCGCTTCGGGGCCCGCTTCCGGCTCCGTCAGCTCGCCGACGATTTCGCCGAACAGCTCCCAGAGCACGTCCTTGATACTGATGATCCCCTGCACGCCGCCGTGTTCATCCACCACGATGGCCTTCGAGCTGTGCTCTCGTTGCAAGAAGCGGATGAAGCGATGCGACCGAAGCGCCTCTGGAACGAACGGGATGGGACGAATCAGCTCTGCGATCGGCGGCAGCTTACCTTTAGCCGCGAAGTGCGCCACGACGGCCTTGGTGCTGATCGCACCGAGGACGTGATCGAGCGACGTTTCGTACACCGGCAGCCGGCTGTAGGGGCTCTGAAGGATTCGGTCCAGGAGCTCATCGGGAGGCGTCGACACCTCGATGGCGTAGAGCTCGCTGCGCGGAGTCATCATCTGCCGCACGGTGCGAGCCGACAGCTGGAGCCCCCGCTCGAGCCTACGGTGCGCCGCCGGCTCGAGCGTACCGCCGCGGCGCGACTCAGAGAACAAAACCGCGAGCTCCTCGGGAGAGTGCACGTGCTGGTGGCCACCGGCCTTGATCCCGAACGGCTGGAGCAGCAGAAAGCCGCTGCCGTTCAGCAGCCAGATAAAGCCACGATAGACGGAGACGGACCAGCGCATCGGCAAATACGTCGCGAGCGCCACACGCTCGGGGTACTGCAGCGCCAGTGACTTCGGGACCAGCTCTCCGAGCACCATCTGGAGCACCGTCAGGCCCAGCAACACCACGATAAACCCGGCCGTTGCCGCAGACGACGCCTTCAATCCTAGGCCCTCTTCGAGCCAGGGTGTCAGCTGGAAGGCGATGGTGGCCTGTCCATAAGCGCCAGCGATCAAGCTCGCGAGCGTGATGCCGATCTGACACGCCGCGATGTATCGATCGAGCTCCGCGCCGTCTTCCAGCACCGACAGGAGGCCCACGGCGCGTCTATCGCCAGCCCGAGCGAGGAGCGCGATCTGACCCTTCTGAACCGCGACCGCGGCGAATTCGGCCGCGACGTACAGCGCAGTGACCGCGATGAGCAGGCCGATCACGAGCCAGGGCAAGAGCGTCATGAGCAACCTCGAAGACGGCTCGAGCGACCCCGAGCGCTAGGACCACGCTCTCGCGTCCGGGCAAAACGAGGCAGGATGTCTCCGAGCATGAGCGGCGTCGCGCCCGCCCTATCACGGCGAGGCTGCTGCTGAGTCCCGCAATCTGCCGGGGGTCGCCTTGTTTCGTCCACGACGGGTGTGCCCATGCCGGTGCGCGCGGCAATTCAATGGTCCGCGGGCCGGTTTGCGCCCGCCCGCGCATTGCGCGATCTTTGGCACCCTCACCCGGGCATCGCCAGAGAGAACGTTCTGGCAAAGTCCGAAGCAGGCGAGGCGCGTAACTCCGCCGTCGTCGCTATCTGCGTCAGCCTACCATTGTCGAGCACTGCGACCTTGCTCGCCAGGGCACGAGCTTCCAACGGATCATGCGTGACGAAAAGCGTGGGCAGGTTGCGCCGGCCGAGCAATTCGTCGAGTAACCTCGAGAGCTCGGATTTGAGCACCACGTCCAAGCCTGCAAGGGGCTCGTCCATGAGCAGGGCGACGGGATCGAGCACGAGCGCGCGAGCGATGGCGACGCGCTGGCGTTCTCCGCCGGAGAGCTGCGCCGGCAACCGATCGGCCTTGCCCTCGAGCCCGACGGACCCCAGGGCTTCTGCGATGCGACGTTGCCGCTCGCCGCGCGGCACGCGCCGCGCGCACAGCCCGAACGCCAGGTTGCCGCTGACGCTGAGGTGGGGCCAAAGAGCCAGGTCTTGAAATACCATCGCGATGTTGCGCGCGTCGGGCGCGATCACGATGTGGGAGGCGTCGGTGGCGATGCGCCCGCCGATGCGGACTAGACCTTGCGACAGGGGTTCCAGGCCGAGCACCGCGCGCAGCAGCGTGCTCTTGCCCGCGCCCGAGGGGCCGATCAGCGCCATGCGCTCGTTACCGAGCCTGAGCGTGACGCCCGAAAGGAGCGCCGACCCGGCGTGGTGCACGCTGGCGTTTTCGAGCTCAATCATGGGACCTGGACCGCAGCAATCCAGCGGCGAGGCAGAGCACGCTCGAGGTCAGGGCGACGTGGACGATGGAGAGCGCTGCGACCACCGGGGCGGGGCCGTTGGCTTCGAGCGTAAGGATGCGCACGGTCAGCGGCTCCCCACCTGGGGGATAGAAGAGCGCTGCGGTCTCCAGATCGCGCAGCTCGAACACCACTGCGATCGCGAAGCCGCCCGCGACTCCGCGCCAGCCGAGGCGAGCGACGATGAGGAAGAGGCGCCTCGTGAAGCCGGCGCCGACGCACTGGGCGGCGTGTTCGAGCGTGATGGGGACCTGCGCAACGCTCGATGAAACCACGCGTATCGCGAGCGCTGCATAGCGGCCGACATAGGCGATGACCAGAATACCCGCGCTGCCGTACACCCAAGCCGTAGCCGGCCGATTCCACGCCGAGATCAGGCCAATGCCCAGAATCGATGACGGAAGCAAGAAGGCCAGCATGCAGAGCGCGTCCAGGCATCGGCCCAGCGCGGCCCCACGCGCCACCGCGTGCCCCACCACCAGCGCAACCGGAGCCACGATGGCCGCAGCCAGCAGCGATGCCCTCAAACTGTTCCAGGGTGCTCTGCCGAGCCAGGCGACGAGCTCTGATATCGGGACGCTGCGGGCCTGGCCGAGCAGGCCGACCAGCGGCGCGAGAGACAGCAACGCAGCGGCGCCGCAGAGGATACCCGCCGGTAGGGCCCAGCCTCCCCCAAACAGCGCCCCCCGAACTGCGACGTGGCCGAGCACGCTGACGGCTCGACGACCCGCGAAGCGGTGCTCGGCCCAGAGTAGAAGCACGGCCAGGCCCATCAAAGGCAGGACGAAGATGGCCGCTTCGCCCGGCGCAAAGTCCATCCCGCCCAGGCGCGCAAAGATCACCGCCGGATAGGCCTGCACGCGCAGGAACATCGGCACGCCGAGCTCCGAGAAAGCGAGCGCGAAGACCAGCAGGCCGCCCAGGGCGACGGCGGGGATGGCGGCGGGCAAGATGATCTGAACGGCCGTGCGCAGCGGCCCGGCAACGATCCGCGCCGCCTCTTCGAGCGAGGCATCGACGGCCGAGACGCCCAGCGCCGTCAGCGCCGTGATGCCCGGCGCCAAGCAGGCCGTGAGCACCAGCACCATACCGACCTCGCTGAACAATAGCTTCGAGGTCCACTCCGAACCCAGCAGCCCTCCGCGCCCGAGCAGGTGAAACCAACCCAGCGCCGGGAGAAAGGGCGGCAGAAACAGCGCGGATAGATGCAGCATGAAGCAGGCGCCGCGCAGCGGGAAGCGCGCACGCGCAAACAACAGGCCCAGCGGCACTCCCATGCCGAGGCTCAGCGACGTGACGAGCAGCGACAGGAGCAGCGTCTGCGCGAAGAGCCGCCACAGCGACGCGCTGAAGAGCAGAGAGAGCTGCGGAGAGGTGGACAGGAGCGGAATGATGACAGCGGCAACGGGCGGGGCGATAGCGACGGCCAGGACCAGGGTGGCGAGCCCGAGCGCCAGCGGCCGCTCGAGGGCTTGCGACCTCGCTCTCACAAGCCGACCCACTCCCGTAGCCAGGACTGTTGGGCTTCGATCTGAGCCGCAACGGCCGCGTAGTCCACCGGCATGGCCCGCAGCTCCGCCGCCGAACGCATGCCCGCGGGCAGCGGAACCCCAGCGCGCAGCGGCAGATGGGCCGCGCGCTCCGCCATGCGCCGTTCGACCTCGGCCGAGAGCAAGTAGTCGATCAAGCGCCGCGCCGCTGGGGGATGGGGTGCGCCCCGCATCAGCACCACGGAGGTGGGCATCAACAGCGCACCGAGCTCGTCCTGATCGGGATAGACCACCTCGACGTCGGCGCCCTCGCGGAGCGCTTCGTTGGCGTCGTCGGTATCCGTCAACCCAAAGGCGACTTCGCCGGCCACGACCAGGCGTTTGACCTCACCGTTACTGCTGACCAGGCGGATGAGGTTCTGCCGAAGCTCCCCCAGAAAGCCTTTGGTGCGTGCTTCTCCCCAGCTCGCAAACCACGCTCCGACCTGCATCGTGGTGGTCCCAAAGAGCGGATTGGCCATGGCCGCTTGCCCTCGCCAGCGGGGCTCGGCCAGATCTCGAACGCTCCGCGGCATGTCTCTGCCCACGACTCGAGCGCGGTTGACCAGCAGGATACGTGCCCGTGCGGCAAAACCCGTCCATGTGCCATCCTCGGCGCGCATGGCCTCGGGCAAACCCTCTCTCGCCGGCGACACGTAGGGCTCGACCAGACCTCGACGCACCAACTGAAAGGGCCGCACGGGGTCGCCCGACCAGAACACGTCTGCCTGAGGGTTGTTGGATTCGGCGATGAGCCGATTGAGCACGCCCGTGCTCTTCGCCTCCTCCGTGTCGAAGACGGCCCGCACGACAGCCCCGCTCTGCGCTTCGAAGGCACGGAAGATCGGCTCTGAAAACACCTGATCGACCGAGGTGTACACCACCACCTCCTTATCCGAAGCCGCCGACGGCGAGCGGCAGCCGTAGGCGGGTGCGAATCCGGAGAGCAGCGCGCTGCCGGACAGAACTCCAAGGGATCGACGGCTCAGCATGGTCGCTCTTCGAGGCCCGGTCGTGACTTTGGCAAGCGGGCCCGCTCAGGAGCGCAGCGCCGCCGCAGCCCGTTGTGCGCGTTCGAAGCGCCGGTTGACCTCGTCCCAGCGGATGTTGGCAAAGAAGGCGTCGATGTACTTGGCCGCCGCTGCCCCGTAATCCATCTGGTAGGCGTGCTCGTACATATCCATGACGAGGAGTGGTTGGCCGAACGCCAGCGATTGGCTGTGATTGCCGGACCAGTAGGTACCGAGGGCTCCCGTATGCAAATTGAGATCGAGGATGACCCAGCCGCTGCCGCCCGCCAGGCTCATGCCGGTGGCGCGAAAGAGCTCCTCCCAGCGCCCGAAGCCACCCAATGTGTCTCCGATGGCCTTCTGGACGGCTCCGTTCGCAGTCTGACCGGCCCCGAGGTTGCCGAAATAGAGCTCATGCAGGATCACTGAATTCGTAAACACCAGCTCTCGCTCTTTGAGCCCCCCCAGGATGAAGCCGGGCGTGTCTTTGTTAGCGCGAGCGAGCTCCTCCTCCACCTTGTTCAGGTTCTTGACGGCTCCCCCATAGTTATTCTCGTGGTGCGAGGCGATCAGGCGCTCGGAGAGGCCCTTCAGCTTCTTTGGGTCGAAGGGCAGGCGAGCCAACGCATGTTTGCCTGCTCCGGCAGCCTTCGCATCCTCCGCTGCCACGCCCTTCGAGGCGAGGAGTGCTGCGGACCCGCCCACGGCAAGCGCCGTCAGAATTTCGCGTCTATTGAGTTGCATTGAGCCTCCTTTGGTCGTCCGTCACAGCGGCTTGGCGCTGAGGTCGTCGAAGAGCGTGACGGAATCCGCTTTAGTCCAAACGCCGACCTTGCCTTCGCTTTTGAAAGTCTGATCGCGCGCGTCGAGGATCTTTTTGCCGTCCCAATAGATTTGATGACGGTCGCCCTGAGCGTCGACGCGGACCTCGTGCCACGCATGGCTCGAGACCTTGCCGCTCCATGAGGCGATCTGAGCGCGATGGCCATCTTTCACGTGATACAGGCGGACGTTGTTCTCGAGCGCGTTGGACCGCGCGAGATAGTAATTGTTCTCGTCTCGATAACGCCAGACGAGGCCGCAGGCTTGGTCCACCTTGCCAGACACGGCCTTGCAGCGAACGGACAGGGTGAGGTCGCGCAGCAGTGGAGCATCGGCCACGGCCACGGGAAAGCGAAAGTCCGTAGCGTCGGCGTCGACTTGCACGAGCACGTTGGCCCCACTGGGCGCATCCTTCTCCGAGCGGACCAGCCAGCGCCCCGCCGCGCCACGTCCCGTCCGTCCAAAGCTGAAGCCCACGGGCGCCGCCTCCAGCTGTTCGGAATCAAAGGTCCAGGTTTTCGGCGCCGTTGCTTCCTCAGCCCACGCCGTCGCGCCCAGAACGCTCCCGACAATCAACGCCACGGCGGCCAAGTGTTTTGGTTTCATCAGCCCTCCAGCTTGCGTTTGTGAGACCCCGCCCGGCTCGCTGTGCCGGTTTCGAGTATCAGTACTAGAAATCGTGGCTTAGCCTCACATCCTTTTTTGCTCAAACAATGAAGCGAGCGAACGGGTACGGCTCCCTGTCCTGTTAGGGTTCTGTTCGGCATTTTCGTGGTAGCTTGCAGCGTGCGCGTTCTCGTCGTCGACGATCACCTCGAGACCCGACAGCTCGTCGTTCGGAACCTCGAGCTCGCCTCGCACGGGGTAAAGGCTGTCATGACCTGCGCCGAAGCCGAGGGGGCTCTCATGAGCGCGCGCTTCGACGTGGTGGTTCTGGATGTGATGCTGCCCGATGGGTCCGGCGTCGAGCTCTGTGCTCGGCTGAGGGAAGCAAAGGTGCACGTGCCGATCCTGCTATTGACCGCTCTTGGTGACGTCAGGAGCCGTGTGGCTGGGCTCGATGCCGGCGCCGACGACTACCTGGCGAAGCCGTTCGCCATCTCTGAGCTACGCGCCCGGGTCAAGGCACTGGGGCGGCGCGGGCCGATGTTGCGCGATCGGGCGGTAACCATCGGCGCAGTCGTGGTCGATTTCGAAGGCAGGCGAGTGAGCGTCGGCGGCCGGGCGGTGCCTCTGACCGCCAAGGAGCTCGCCATCGTGGACGTCTTGGCCTCTCGCCGAGCAAGGGTGGTGTCTCGGGACGAGCTCCTCGAATCGGTCTGGGGAGAGACGAGCGATTCCGCGCGAGCGAGCTTGGAGGTGTTGTTGACGCGCATCCGGCGCAAGCTCGGCGTGCACGCCGGGCTGCTTCGCACCGTGCGTGGAGTGGGATATATCTTCGAGCAAGAAGCATGAAGCCAGGGACGCTGACCTCGCGCGTCGCCCGCGTGCAGACCTGCGTGACACTGGCCGCCCTGGGTCTCGTCGCCATCGCTACGTCGGTCGCGGTGAGCGAGCTCTTGACCTGGAAGACCGATCAACACCTCGAGTGGGTGATGGGTAAGATTGGCGCCTATTTGGATCAGTCTCCGCCAGGTTCACTCGATTGGGCTTGGCTCGAGGACGAAGTCGCGGAAGTTCGCCCCAGTGACGTACGGGTCGAAGTTTACGATCCAGCGGGTCAACTCAGAATCACGGCTGGGCCGGGCAGCGCTCCGGCCGTGCTCGCTGCCCGCTGCGTGAGTCAAGGCAACGTGAGAGGTTGCGGGCTTCGGCATGGGCCCTACTTCATGCGCGCCGCGCGCGATCGCTCGGATGATCTGGCCATCAGCCACCAGCTCACCTTGGCGCTCATGCTGGCGTGCGCCGTCGCAGCGGGGGTCGTCGCGCTCGTCTCGAGGAGCGTGATGCGCCGGGCGGTCCGGCCCCTTTCAGAGCTGGAGGAGCGCGTGAGCGCGATTGAACCGGGGACGGGCCAGCGCGTGAACCTGCGGAGTGAGCTGGTCGAAATCGACAGCTTGGCGCGCCGGTTCGACGGGCTCGTCGAGCGGTTCGAGGGCGCGCTGGCGCGGGAGAAGCGCTTTACCGCCGAGGCGTCACACGAGCTACGCACTCCGCTGACCGTCGCGCGGGCGGAGGTCGAGGCGATAGCCAGAAACGAGCAGGATCCGCGAGCAGTGGAACGCGCCCTCGCTTCTCTGGATGGCTTGGGCTCGCTCGTCGAGGCATTGCTCTGGTTTGCTCGCGCCCAAGGCCGCCTCGATGACGAGCGCATGGAGCTAGTCAACGTGGCCGATCTGGTACGTGCCGAGCTTGCGGTGCTCGATCGTAGCCATTCGGCGTCGATGTGGACGGTGCAGCTGCCCGATGAGGCGCTGGCGAGAGGCGACGAAGAGCTCTTGCGTCGAGCCGTGGCCAATCTGTTGGAGAACGCCGCGAAACACGGCGACACGGGCCCTGTAGAGGTATGCATGGCCCAGGTGCAGGGTAGGCTCGAGCTCCGAGTCACCAATGGGGGCGCCGTGATCCCCCCGGAGCTCCGCGACGACGTGTTCCTTCCGTTTTTTCGGGCCACCAGCAAATTAGCGAATCGCCCAGGTTTTGGGCTTGGTCTGCCCTTCGCTCGGGCCGTGGCTCGCGCCCACGGAGGTGACGCGCAGCATGGCGCTGCGCTCACCAACAAAACACAGATGGTGCTGAGCCTCCCCCTTATTGCCTGGAACGACGAGCAGGGCATATCCGAAGCTTCCGCGCGCTGAGATTCGCACCGTTCGGAGTGCGTTCGGAATTGGCTCGCATCATGGGGCAACTCCCAACGAGGCGGTCCCATGACGAAGCGAATGCATTCCGAATCAAACCTTTCATTACCCATCCGAGGCCGCGGCGCAGCAGGGTGGATCCTCGTTTGCGCCGCGCTCGTCACTTTGCTCGCGACGGCAGCCCCAGACTTCAGCGTATTGCCGAGTATTTTTGACGGCACCTTGGGAGACAAACAGCCGGGCGCAGAAGTCAACACAGCGGAGTTTCGCGCCGCGCTGGCCGACTCGAAGTCGGTGGTGCTAGACGCCAGGCCCTACGCCGAGTTCGCCGTCAGCCACGTCCCCGGCGCGCTCAGCGTTGCTGCCAAACCGGGCTCGTCGGGTGCGCTGTACGTGGCGGACGTCAATGACGTCTTGCGCAAGGTGCCCGACCGCGCCCGCCAGCTGGTGCTGTATTGCAATGGCCTACACTGCGGCCGCAGTAGGCGATTCGCCCTGGAGCTCATCCAGGCCGGCTACACTCATGTCAGGCGTTATCAGCTGGGCATCCCCGCATGGCGGGCCCTGGGCGGAGTCACGCAGGTGGAGAAGGAGGCGCTCGTGAGCCTCTGGTCACGCGATCGCAGCGCGGTCCTGGTCGATGCACGTGAGCCTTCGCCCGGACACGCAGCTCTGCGCGGCGCAAAGTCGATTCCACTTGCGGAGTCGACCGCCGCCAAAGACGACGGCCGCCTACCCATGGAGGATCACAACACGCGAATCTTCGTCGTGGGCTCGAGCGGCGCGCAAGCGAGGGCAGTTGCAGAGGCTATCGTGCGGGATGCCTTCCACAACGTGGCCTATTTTGATGGCGGAGTCGCGGATTTGCCGGAGCTCTTTACGAGATAGGCTGACAACACCAGCTCGCGCGAAGGGTGCACGTTCGATGTAACCGCCCCAGTTACAGTCGTGACCGGACGGGTTACGTCGCGCATGCGCGCCTGGGACATCTATGTGCGCTCATCGATCCTGACCGAAGCCCTCGCGCCGCGCTTGGGGCACTAGGCCTTCGGGGCAGGTCGAAACTACGCTTTTAGCGGTAACAGAGGGACCGAAGCCTTCGCCTGATCCCGCTTCGCAAGGCACAATACCTGGAGTCGGATGAGCCTCGTAGAACTGATCGCCGAACAGGCAATGAGCCTACCCCCCGAGGAGCGCAAGAAGCTGGGAGCAAAGCTGCTCGCCAGCGTTGGCTCCGAAGAGCTGCCTCGTAAACGACGAGCAGGTTCGGCCGCGGGTCGTGTCCACATGACCCCGGATTTTGACGCGCCGCTCGAGGATTTCGCCGAATACTCGTGAGCCGCCTGCTCCTCAGCACGCACGCGCTGCTCTGGTTTGTCTCAAACGACAGTGCACTTTCGACTACGGCCCGCTCTCTGATCGAGGACGCGGACGAAGTGTTTCGTGAGCGTCGCATCGGCCCGGGAAATCGCTATTAAGGCGCACTTCGCGGCGTATGGCCTGACGACGTCCTGCTCTCTCAGCGCCGCTCGTCGCGACGCCTGGTCCAGGTGAGGTTGTGCCAGCTCGAGCGAAGGGTGCACGTTCGATGTAACCGTCCCAGTTACAGTCGTGACCCGATGGGTTACGTCGCGCATGCGCGCCTGGGACAATTGTGACCGCTCTTCTGTCACGACCGATCACGCAAGGCGTTCGTCGATCGTCCTGCTAACGCAAGTTGTGCAGGCGCTCTCGAAGCAGCCGGTCCAAGTTCACGCGCACCTCTACCTGCCTTTCTCGGCAGAGCTCCCTCGGCATGCTGCTTGCTTAGAGGCGGTGATTGAACACGAGGACATCAAAGGAATACTACATGAAGACCGACATCTTTAACGCACTGGGACTCGCCCTGTTCCCCATCGCTCTAGGCTGTGGCTCAGCCGCTAGAACGCAACCGCACGCGATGAGCGCCACCGAGCACGAAGCAGCCGCGAGCCAAGAACAGCAAGCTAGCGCAGGGCACGGCGAACAGTATGACGCCACGGCGTCGGCGACCGAAAAGTCCTGCAGCCCCGCTCGCGGCGGAGGCGCTGTTTGTTGGACGTCCGTGGCCAATCCGACCGCAGAGCACGCAAAAGAGGCTGAGCAGCACCGTGCTCTGGCTGCACAGCACCGAGCGGCTTCCGAGGCGCTGCGCAGCGCCGAGGCGTCGGCTTGCGCGGGGATTCCAGAAGAAGACCGTGATCTGAGCCCTTTCTCGCATCGGGAGGACATTCGTTCCGTCTCGCCCCTGAAAGAGGAAAACAAGGTGGGGAGATCGGTTTCTTACACGAACCCGGGGGTCGAGGTCGTGTTTCGGGCCGTTCCGGGCATGACGGCCGAGTGGCTGCAGCGCGTCGTCGACTGCCACTTGGCACGCAACGCGGCCATCGGGCATGAAGCTGCCGGCGCGGAAATGGGCTTCTGCCCGCTCACGCTGCGCGGCGTGCAGGCCAGCGTGCGCTCGGTGGGCGACGGCTTCGCGGTGGCGATTCGGTCCGATGATGCCGCAGTCGCGAAAGAGATCCAGCGCCGCGCAGAAGCGTTTCAACCCTCCGTCGTTGCCAAGAAGTAATGAGATGAGGCGCGCCCTCTGCGCGAAGACCGGTGCAAGTGCTCGATGGCGTGCGCCGATGGCGTTTCGGCATGGCAGTGCGCGGGGAGGTAGTCGATGTCGATGAAAACGTCACTCTCTCGTGCCCTGCTTTGCTTCTTGACGACGCTGACCCCGCGCGTCTTTGCGGAGCAGGCGGGCGGGGTCGACGCATTTGTCGCGGAGGTCCTGGCGCAGAACCCCACGCTGCGGTCCCGCACGCTGTCGCGTGATGCCGCGCGGCGTGACGCCAGCGCGGCAGGGATCTATTCCGACCCGGAGCTGGCCGTCATGTTCGATCGATTTCCCCAGCACTCGGAGGAGAGTGAACCACCGATGGTTCGCTATCAGCTGAGCCAGATGCTTCATTGGCCCGGCAAGCTGGGCCTGATGGAAGCCGTCGCCGAGCGTCGTACCGACGTTGCGCAGGCGGACGCGAGCAGCCAGGCGCTCGACCTGATCCGAGACGCGAAGCGCGGCTATTGGATGTTGCTCATGAACAAAAGCTTGCAGGACGTGAACGCCTCGGGCCGAGGGTTGCTCGATACCATCGCGAGCGCCGCGCTCGCTCGCTATGGGGCCGGTACGGGCGGGCACCACGAAGCGACGCGGGCGCAGGTGGAACAAAACGCCAACGCCGTCGAGGCCATCGATCTGGAAGGAGAGCACACTGCGACGCTGGCCATGTTGAATGCGCTGCGCAACGCGCCCGCGCAGGCGGAGCTCTCGGAGCCGCGTGAGCCTCCACAGGATCGGGTCCGGGCCTTACCCCCACTGGCTAGCCTGGAGCGCCTGGCGTTTTCGCGCCGGCCCGAGCTCGCGGGCATGCGGGCGATGCAGCGCGAGGAGCTGGCCATGGCCTCGATGGCGCGGCGGGAGCGCTATCCCGATGTGATGACCTCCGTCTGGTACAATCAGATGTTGGGCATGCCAGACAGCTACGGCGTGATGCTCGGTGCGCGCGTTCCTCTCTTCAACATCGGGCGGCAGAACCGCCGGGCGGAGGCCTCGGAGCTGCGGGCAGGTAGCGCGGGCAGCGAGCTGTCGGCCATGCAGAACATGATCCGCTTCGAGATCGCGGATGCTGCGCGCAAATTCGTGACCTCCGAGCGCACGCTGGCGTTCATCTCCGAGGTGGCGGCGCCGCGAGCGAATCAAAGCTTCGCTTCATCCTTGACGGGCTATGCGACGGGCAGCGTCGACATCGTGGGGGTGCTCGATGGCTGGCGGGCGTTACAATCCATCGAACGAGCACGGGTGGAGTCCGTCACGAGTCGGCTGATGGCGATTGCGGATCTGGAGCGCGCGATCGGCGGCTCCTTGAATGGGGTGTCTCCATGAAGCTCAGTCGACGGCTCGGTCGTTTGGTGCTCGGGATAGCGGGAGTTACGGCCTGCCAGCAGCCGAGCGCCAGCTCCACGGACGAACACGCGGGCCATGCCCCGCCTGCGCCACCAGCGGCAGCTCCCGTTTCTCCGCCGATGAGCCGCCCCGCCCCGGCTACCGGCGAGCAGGCTCACGGCGCGGGAAATGGGCCAGCCACGCCAGCCGCGGGCCCCTCCGAGGACCCTCACGCCGAGCATCGCGAACGCGAAGGCCAAATCGCCCCCGGGAGCCCGCCGCCGGGCTACGCAGCGTTTAGCCTGAACGGCGAGGCGGCGCGGGCCATCGGCTTGCGCGTGGCACCGGTGCAAGAGCGCTCCTTCAGCAAGGCCATCCGCACCACCGCCGTCGTAGTCGTGGACGAGACGCGCACCTCCCACGTGCACGCCAAAGTGCGCGGCTCGATCGAGAGCGTGAGCGTGGATTTCGTCGGCAAGGGCGTCACGCGCGGCGCACCCCTCTGCAGAATCTACAGCCAAGAGGTGCTGGGCGCCCAGCTCGAGTTCTTGTCGGTGCTCGAGCAGGTGCCGGAGAGCGTGCAGTCCTCCGCGCCTTTTGCAAGTGCGGAGCAGCGAGCTAAGGGCCAGCTCCTCGCGGCCGCCCGTCGGCGGCTGGCGCTGTGGGACGTGCCCGCGGCGGAGGTCGAAGAGCTCGAGCGCTCGCGCGAGCCGCAGCGGACGTTCACGTTGCGCGCGCCGCGCTCTGGCATCGTGGTGGCCAAGCAGGCGCTGGCCGGGATGTACGTCGACCCCTCCGTCGAGCTGTACCTGATCTCAGACATCGACAAGCTGTGGGTCCTGGCCGATATCTACGAATCGGATGTTGCCGGGGTCGAGCTCGGCGACCGCGCCGAGGTCAGCGTGGCGGGGATCAGCGCTCCGATTCCGGCCGTTGTTGCGTTCCTCCCTCCGACGGTCGACGAGGCCACACGCACCCTCAAGGTGCGCTTCAACGTGGACAATCCCGAGGGGCGGATTCGCCCCGGGGCTTTTGCCACGGTCGAGCTCAACCTCGCGGGGGGCCGCTCGCTCGCCGTGCCCGAGGACGCCGTGATCCACGCTGGGCCCCGGGCGATTGTGTTCGTCGTCTCGGGCGAACGCATCGAGCCGCGCAGCGTGACGTTGGGAGCATTGGTCGCGGGGTTCTACTCCGTGCCTCTGGGGCTCGCGGCGGGCGAGTCCGTCGCGGTGGGGGCCCAGTTTCTGATCGATTCGGAGAGCCGCCTGCGCGCGACGACGGGTGGGGGCCCGAGCCATGCCGGACACTGACGGGGAGGACGGCAGAGGAGCGCCTGCGGAGCCCGGCGGCGTGATCGGTAAAATTAGCGATTTTTGCGGACGCAACCGCTTCTTCGTCTACCTCTTCGCGGCGTTATTCACCCTGCTCGGCGCGTGGTCGGCGCGGCAAACTCCGCTCGATGCCCTGCCCGATCTGTCCGACACGCAGGTGATCATCGCCACCGAGTGGATGGGGCGCAATCCGACGCTCATAGAAGATCAGATCACCTATCCCATCACCACTACCTTCCTGGGAACCCCCCAGGTGAAGGGGGTGCGCGGCTTCACGATGTTTGGGATGTCGTTCGTGTACGTCATCTTCGAGGACGGTACGGATCTGTACTGGGCGCGCTCGCGCGTGATCGAATACCTGTCCAAGGTGTCGGCTCAGTTGCCCGCCGGCGTGACCCCGCAGATCGGCCCGGACGCGACCAGCGTCGGCTGGGTCTACCAATACGCGCTCCGCGACCCGAGTGGGCAGCATGATTTGCAAGAGCTGCGGAGCCTGCAGGACTGGACCCTGCGGTTTGCGTTGCAGAGCGTCGAGGGTGTCGCCGAGGTGGCGAGCGTCGGAGGTTTCGAAAAGCAGTACCTCGTCGAAATTGACCCGCTGCGGATGAAAGCTTACGGGCTCTCGGTCGGGCAGATCGCCGCGGCCATCCGGGGCGCGAACGCGGAGGTGGGCGGGCGCGTGATCGAGCTCGCGCAACACGAATACGCGCTGCGCGGTCGCGGCTACGTCGGCAGCAAGCGCGATATCGAGCTGGCCGTGGTCAGCACGAACCAGCGCGGCACGCCGATCCACATCGGAGACGTGGCCAGCGTATCCATCGGCGGCAACATCCGGCGCGGCGTGGCCGAGCTCGACGGGACGGGCGAGGTGGTCGGCGGCATCATCGTGATGCGCTACGGCGAAAACGCCCTCGACGTCATCCAGCGGGTAAAGGCGAAGATCGCCGAGGTGACGCCCTCGCTGCCCGCGGGCGTCGAGCTCGTCCCTGTCTACGACCGGAGCCGGCTGATCGTGGGCTCGGTGAAGACGCTGTCGGAGAACCTGCTCATGATCCTGGCGGTCGTAGTGCTGGTGAGCGCGGTCTTCCTGTTCCATTTCCGCTCGGCGCTCGTGGCCGCGGTGACCTTGCCGGTCGCCACCGTCTCGTCGTTCATCGCGTTCTATTGGCTCGACGTCAGCATCAACATCATGTCGCTGGCGGGCATCATCCTGGCGCTCGGGGACATGGTGGATTCGGCGGTGGTGTTGGTCGAGAACGCTCACAAGCGGATCGAGGCCGCCGAACGCGAGGGCTCCAAGACGCCGCGCATCGAGCTCGTGCTCGGCGCCGTGAGGGAGCTCGGTTCGAGCATGTTCGGAGCGCTGCTCGTGCTCACCATCGCATTCCTTCCCGTCTTTAGCCTGGAAGGCGAAGAAGGGCGTCTGTTTCGGCCCCTGGCGCTCGCCAAGACGTTCTCGATGGCGTTCGCGGCGCTGTTTTCCATCACCCTGGTCCCCGCCTTGATGGTCACGTTCCTCAAAGGGCGTATCGTTTCGGAGGGAAAAAATCCGATCAATCGACTGTGTACGGCGGCTTACCGCCCGCTCCTCGAGCTCTGTTTGCGCTTTCGCTACGCCGTGGTGGGCGCCGCGGTCGCGCTCTTGGCCTTGACCGCCTTGCCGCTCCTGCGTCTCGGCTCGGAGTTCATGCCCCCGCTCTATGAGGGGGACCTCTTGTACATGCCGATCTCGGTGCCGGGGATTTCCATCCAGGAGGCAGCGCGCCTGTTACAGCGGTTGGACGGCGAGATCGCGAAAGTGCCCGAGGTGCAGCGCGTGTTCGGCAAGACCGGGCGCGCCGAGAGCTCGCTGGACCCGGCGCCGCTATCGATGTTCGAGATCGTGGTTCACCTGAAACCCAAAGATCAATGGCGCGACGGGGTCACCCAAGAGTCGCTCGTGGCGGAGCTCGAGCGGCGCACGCAGACTCCCGGCCTGCAGGGCGCCTGGACGATGCCGATCAAGGCGCGCATCGACATGCTCTCGACGGGTATCCGTACCCCCATCGGGATCAAGGTCTTCGGCAAGGACCTGGCCGAGATCTCCAAAATCAATGACCAGCTCGAGGCCGTGATCAGTCGGGTGCCGGGCACCCGAAGCGTGTACGCCGAGCGCGAGCTCGGGGGCTTTTTCATCGACTTCACTCCCGACCGGGAGGTGATTGCACGCTACGGGCTGAGCGTGCGCGACGTGCTCGACGTGGTCGAGAGCTCTATCGGTGGCATGGATGTGGACACCACCATCGAGGGCCGCGAGCGTTACAAAGTCAACGTGCGCTACCCGCGCGAGCTCCGCGACAACCTGCAGGCGCTCCGCGGCGTGCTCGTGCCCATCCCGGCGCTCGTCTCGCAGGCATTACCTAACTCTCGGGCCAGCGGAGCCACGATGGGGAGCGCAGGCCCGAGCTTGGCCAGCTCTGGCCCGGGCATGGGCGGCCCTGCCATGGGGGGCTCTGCCATGGGCGGGTCTGGCATGTCGGCATCCCCGCTCGGCGCCGTGCTAGCCGCGCTGCCCTCGGGCGGCTCGGGGATGGATAGCAGCGGGATGGGTGCATCGAGCTCCCTGGCGGCCGCGCAGAGTGGCCGGAGCGCTCCCGCGTTCGTACCCCTCGGCGATCTGGCCCGCATCGAGACGGTGATGGGTCCGCCGATGATCAAGAGCGAGATGGGCTCGCTTACCGGTTGGGTGTACGTGGACATCGCGGGTCGCGACGTGGGCAGCTATGTGGACGACGCGAAGGCCGCGGTCGCCGAAGCCGTTCAGTTGCCTGCCGGCTATAGCCTCAAGTGGACTGGCCAGTATGAGCTGCTCGAGCGCGTGCGGGCGCGGCTGATGTTTGTCTTGCCGCTCACGCTCGGGCTCGTGTTCGTGATCTTGTATCTGAATTTCCGCGGCGTGGCCCAGACGTTGATCGTGATGTTGGGGTTGCCCTTCGCGGCGGTGGGGGCGATTTGGCTGCTGTACTTTGCGGAGTTCAATACCTCGATCGCGGTCTGGGTGGGCATGATCGCGCTGCTCGGCGTGGCCGCAGAAACCGCCAGCGTGATGGTCGTGTATCTGGACGGTGCCTGGAGAGCGGGTCGCGGGCTGGGCAGCATCGTCGACGTACCATCGCTGATCCGCGCGTCCGTCGAGGCGGGCTCCCAACGCGTGCGGCCGCTGCTCATGACGGTAGTGACGAACATCTTGGGCTTGCTCCCGATCTTGATCGATCAAGGCGTCGGCTCCGACGTGGCCAAGCGCATCGCGGCACCCATGTGGGGCGGCCTCGTTTCACTCACACTCCTGACGCTGCTGGTGGTGCCCGCCGTCTACGTGATCTGGCGCTCGTTCGAGCTTCGGCGGCTCGCCCGCTCGAGTGTCGGCGCGCCGACCGAGTCGGCTCGAGCAGACCAGCTCGAATCAGGGGCCACGGCCTGACCCGCGACCTCAGGCATCGATCCGCGCGCGGAGTTTGAGAGCCGCGTGCCGCTCACCCGATTCGAACAAACTTGCCTTCTGACGGGACTCCCTGAGCGTTTACCACAAATAGCATGTAGTCACCGGGTGGCGCGACATTGGATCTGCCGCTGTCTGGGAGAAGAGATAGCTTCGGTTATTCGTGTGACCCGCTCCGTTGGTATCCCCGCTGACGATCAGCAGGCGGCCGTCCCCGAGAAGGGCGTGACCACTGCAGAAGAAGTCGTCCGGCAGCGCAATGACGTTGGCGGTCATCGTCAGGGTTGCCGGATCCCACAGCCGGGCCTGCAGCGGATAGCCCATCTCGGCCGCGCCCGAGAAAAGGAGCACTCGCCCCGAGCCGAGGAGCGCGCCGTGCACGATAAAGATGGGAGATGCGTCGAGCACTTCCCAGCTGTCTTTGTCGCAGCCGGAAGTGGCCACTGGAGTATGACGGCAGCGTGCGCCGCCTGTCGCGCGGCTGGGCTCTATCGAGCAAGGATTTCGGCGTGGCAAGCCATCGCTGAAGAATGAGGCGCCGGCGTAACCGATCTTGATCTCACTTCTCGGGTGCGACGGAGTTTCCGTCGAGCTGCACGCCGTAACGACGAAGCAACCGATAGAAGCTCTCCCGTTCGACGCCGGCATGCACGGCGGCTTCGGCGATGCGACCTGCGTACCGCTTCAGCACCGCTTGCAGATACTGGCGCCCCGTCTCGCGGCGACCGAGGGCCATGGCTTCGTGCCACTTCATGCTCACCAGGTTGTTGCTGAGCTCCGAAGCACCAGTTGCCGTGACTTCGGGCGGCAAGTTCCGCACATCCAACGGCTCGGCACCCGCCTCGATGCTTGCCCGCTCGATGGCAGAACGAAGCTGGCGCCCGTTCCCTGGCCAGCCGTAGGCGCGGCTGAGCGCACGCAACACGAGCGCGCGCAAGCTCTCGGGGTCGAATGGCTTGGTGACATAGTCATAAGCCCCCTCCCGCATCGCTTCCACGGCGGTGGGCACCGTGGCATAGGCTGTCATCAGCACAAACTCTGCGCCGGGCTGCAAGCGTTTGCTCGCTCGCAGCACGTCGATGCCACTCATGTCAGGCATCCGCAGGTCGCAGACGACGGCAGACACGCTGCGGCCCTCGAGTATCGCGACCGCCTCCGATCCGGACCCTGCCGTGTGAACCGTGGCGTTTTCTCGCAACACCTTCTCGAGTAGATGGAGCATATTCGCGCGGTCGTCGACCACCAGGATGTGGGGCTTAGACATGGGCCTCGAGTACTGGGGGTGGCCGGCGAGGCAATACGATGATGAATTCGCTGCCCCCGCCCTCCCGCGGCCGTGCTTCAATCTGGCCACCATGCGCCCGCAGAATGCCGCTGCAGACCGCAAGCCCGAGGCCGGTACCATTGATTCGGCCGCTCACAAACGGCTCGAAAATCCGAGCGCGCAACTCATCCGGAATCCCTTTGCCGCGATCGAGCACCCGAACCGTGTAGGTAGCCGCGCTGGCCTCGCCGTAGACTTCTAGGAGCGAACCCTTGGGCGATGCCTGCACTGCATTGCGGAGCAGGTTCTGCATCACCTGCCTGAAGCGGACCGGATCCACGGACAGCGCCACAGCATCGGCCTCCACACGGACTCGGATGCCTTTCGACTCTCCGCTCGCCGCGAACCGCTCGGCGGTTGCCTTAAGAAGCGCGCCGACGTTGATCTCCGTTCGATTGATCTCCGGGGCGCGGGCATACGCAACGAGATCCTCCGCAATTTGCTGACAGGCCGCCGCCTCCTCATCCAGGATCTCGAGCTCCTTCTTCAGCTCGGGGCGTTCGGCCTCTGGGATCATGGTGCGTAGATAGCCGCGAATGACGCCTATCGGGTTATTGATCTCGTGGGCAACGCCTGCTGCGAGTTGTCCTATGGCTGCCATCCGCTCACTCGCTATCAAGCGCCTTTGGTGCTCCGAGAGTTGCTCGGCCATCAGATCGAAAGCGCGCCCTACGAGGCCAAGCTCGCCCTCGGCAGAAACGGAGACGCGCGCCCCAAGATCGCCGGCGCCGAGCCGCGTCGCTGCATCAGCGAGCGAGTGTAAAGGCCGCAGGACCGCGTTGCGCAGATTGCGTGTGGACGCGATCGATAGCGCGACCAAGAGCAAAATGCCCACGCCAGCGATGGCAGCGGCTACGTAGGTAATCCGAGTCGCGCTGACGTGCTCATCGGACATGCGTCCTTCGACGGATTGCGCGACCACGTCTGCGTCGTTGGCGGCAACGGCTACCTGCTCTTGCAGCCGGTGATGGGCCTCCCCTATTTGGCTCCAATCCTGAGCTAAGGTGGCCGGAACCACCTGTTCGATAAAAAGGCGATCGATCTCCCGACTGATCCTCTCGATGCGCTCGAGACGCCACCGTTCTCGATCGGGAACACTCAAACGCAGCGCCGCCGTGCCCTCGCGAACTTTTTCTACCCATTCACCGTAGTGGTCGAGGTGAGAGCGGTCACCAATAATCACGGTATGCGCGATGTGTATGTATTGTTCGCGCACGGCCGTGGCGAGCCCGAGGCCAGTGCGGATGGCGCTCTCGTCTCGCTGCATCTGATGCACCGAGTTGGCGACACTGATCAAAAAGAAGAGCAGAAGACCGCACGCAACGGTCGCAACGATAGCCACTTGCGCGAAAGATCTCGCTAGCCGGCGTCCAAGCAACCCCGGGCTTGCCTCGAGGGAGGCGCGCTCCCCTGGCTCACCCATTCCCCTCATTTAGCAAGCCCAATGCCCGCTCTGGCTGGCTGGACTTCTGGTGGCTACCCCTGCCCCCCGTGCAGACCCATCCTGCCCTGGGATGTGGTATGTCATAGAAATGCGTCCAACCAGCGCCAGCGTTGCCATGGACATGACGGAAAGAACACGTGGGCTCACGAGTACCACGTCCTCCGCCACTCGACGAGCGCGTGCTCGAGATCGCGAGGCGATACCGAAGGCATGCTTCGAAGAAGGTAACGTTCAGTGAACTGCCCCAAGTGCGATTCCAGCTCGAAGTCGAAGCGCTGGGTTTGGTGGAGTCTCGTCATGGTCACGGTCCTCATTGCGGCCAGGCTCGAGCGCAGCGGCAGCCTGTAGCCTGCCGCATCCAGAGCCGCGCGCATATCGGCGTGCGGCAGGGAACCACCTGTAACCGAAGCGGTCACAGGTGACTGAGCGGGTCACGTCGAGCGGCCTCGCCGGCAGAATCTCGCGGAATACTGGCCGCTGGCCTGGTGTTTGCTACACCGACCGGGTGTCGAGCAAACAGTGAGGGGTCGAGGGTTCTGCGTGATGAAAAAGCAAGGCCTGACGAGGAGAGAGATGGTGGTGACGGGGGCCGCGCTGACGAGTGGGGCCGCCTTGCTGGCAGCCAAGCCCGCTGGCGCTGCTCCCGGTGCCGAAGCACGTGCTTGGGACGCGAGCTATAGCGGCGGCTCCCCGAACAGAAAGCCGCTTGCGCCCGGGCGCGCCGGTCGGGACTACGAGCCAACCATTACGGTCGGGGGCGCAACCCTCGATTGGAAGGTCGTGGATGGGGTAAAGGTCTACCACCTCGTGGCGGAAGAAGTCCTGCACGAGTTCGCTCCGGGCTTGAAAGCCAAGTGCTGGGGGTACAACGGGCGCGTGCATGGCCCTACGCTTGAAGCCGTGGAGGGCGACCACGTGCGCATCTACGTCACCAACAAGCTGCCTGCGCCGACCACCGTGCACTGGCATGGCGTCTTCCTGCCGAATGGGATGGACGGCGTTGGCGGGCTGAGCCAGCGCGTGATCCAGCCGGGTGAGACGTTCAAGTACGAATGGACGTTCCGGCAAAACGGCACGTTCATGTATCACTCACACCATGACGAGATGACGCAGATGGCAATGGGGTTGCTCGGCATGATCGTCGTGCACCCACGGCGACCCCCGCCGAGCTACCGTGTCGAGCGTGACTTCGTGATCCTGCTCAGTGAATGGAGCATCCCGATGGGGACGATGCGCCCGAACCCGAACGAAATGACGGACTTCAACGTCCTGACGATGAACGCCAAGGTCTTCCCAGCAACGCCGCCGTTGGTGTGTAAGCAAGGCGACCGCGTGCGGATCCGCTTCGGAAACCTGAGCGCGATGGACAATCACCCGATCCACTTGCACGGGCACTATTTCAAGGTGACCGCCACGGATGGGGGCGCGATTCCTGCTGCCGGCCAGTGGCCAGAAACGACCGTGCTCGTGCCGACAGGCAGCACACGTGACGTCGAGTTCATCGCAGATGCGCCAGGGGACTGGTCCTTGCATTGCCACATGACCCATCACGTCATGAATCAGATGGGGCACGATACTCCGAACATGATGGGCGTCCAGCCGGGCGCGCTCGACCGCCGGGTGAGCTCGCTCCTGCCCGGTTACATGACCATGGGGCAAACCGGGATGGCGGAGATGGGCGAGATGGGAATGCCGGTGCCAAAGAACAGTATCGCAATGGTCGGTGGCGAAGGGCCCTTCGGATACATCACCATGGGTGGGATGTTCGCGATCGTGAAGGTTCGCGAGCAGCTTCAAGGTGACGGCGATCCCGGTTGGTACGACAATCCACCGGGTACCGTCGCCGACCTCGCAAAGCCTGCCGACTTGGCACGAGATGGGATTCAAGCATGACGAACGACCTTGGGCCCCATTCACGTTCCCCTTCCACTCGGCAACGCGCGTTGCGCCGAATTGTTGGCGCGCTGACCCTACTGCTGGGGTGCGCGTCCACCCAGCTGGAAACGGGGAAGAACCACCCCGCCAACCCAGCGGCACCCACGACGCAGCAGTCGGTCGGTGGCGCGCTCGATGCGGACTTTGATCCGCAGGCGGTCGCCTCCGCCGCGGCGCCGTTAGCTCAGAGTGGCGAGAAGCCGCAGCATGCTCCCCAACAATGGACGTGTCCGATGCACCCGGAAATCGTTCGATCTGAACCGGGGAATTGCCCCATCTGCGGCATGAAGCTGAAGCCGAAGGCTCCCCAGGGCGGCGCTGGAGGCCCGCCTTGAGCTTTCGTACGGGATCCACTTCAGCCGCCGTCCTCGCGCTTGGCTCCGCGCTTCTTGCCTGCGTCTCCACGGATCTCGGCTATCAGGACGTGCGCAGCCTGACCTCGGCCCGTATCGGTCGCGACGTGCGTTGGGATGAACACGAGCCGGGTGGCCATGCACACGCGCAAACGAGGGCGTTACTGGCAAAGCCTCTGGACGCTAGCTCTGCCGTCCAGATCGCTCTACTGAACAATCAGGGTTTACAGGCCGCCTTTGAAGAGCTCGGAGTGGCTCGCGCTCGGTATGTTCAAGCGTTGCAGTTGCCTAACCCAACGCTAGACGGCGCGTTGAAATTCCGCGGTGGCGAGTCGCAGCCCTCCATCGAGCTAGAGGCGCTGATGGACGTCTCTCAGCTGCTCTTCGTGGCCTCCCGGGGCGGGGTTGCCAACGCGGAGGTGGAGGCCGCCAAAGCAAGTGTCACGGGTCGAGTGCTCGATCTCGCTTTTCAGACTCGCGTCTCCTTCTACGAGTACCAGGCAGCCGAGCAAACTCTCGAATTGCGCCACAGCATTCTGGTAGCCCTGCGGGCCTCGTTCGGTGCCGCTGAGAATCTCCACGCGGCCGGTAACATCACCGACTTGAGCTATGCCAACGAGCAAGCACTCTACGAGGAGTCCCGCGTTGCCTATACCCGTGCAGAAGCTGCGCTGCGAGCGGCTCGTGAGGAGCTCAGCGCGTTGCTCGGGCTCTGGGGGAAGGCCGGCGAGTGGACCGCAGAACCGCGGTTGGCAGACGCGGGGTTAGCCCAACCGCTGCCGAACATCGAGGGCCAAGCGATAGAGCGCAGCCTTGACCTAGAGATCATACGACGGCGTTTTGAGGCTGCAGCAAAGGGTGCCAACGTGGCGCGAGCGAGGGGTTGGGTGCCCGAGCTCAGAGCCGGCGTCACGGCGGAGCGCGAGGAAGGACAATGGGGGATCGGGCCTGCGGTGGCCATCCAAGTTCCACTCTTCTACCAGGGACAAGGGGAAGCGGGGGTAGCACTGGCGCAGATGCGCCAGGAGCAAAGGCTCTACTCCGATGCTGCCGTGCGGATTCGCGCGACGTCGCGTGCCGTCGCTGCCCGACTCGAGTTCGCCGCAAAGAGCGCGGCGTTCTATATGAGCGTGCTCTTGCCATTGCGCGAGCGGATCATGAAAGAGACGGAGCTGCAGTACAACGCCATGGGCGTCGGCATTTTTCAGCTTTTGCAAGCCAAACGCGACCAAATCGAAGCGGCTCGCAGCTACGTCGAGGTGTTGCGCGAGTATTGGGTACTTAGGGCAGAAGCGGACCAGCTCCTGGCGGGTCGCCTCCCACGCCAACCGTCTCAGATAGAGGATCCGGGCGGCGGTGGGGCAGGCATGGCCGAGCCGGTACAGGGAGCCGCGTCACACTGACAGAGGCTGGTAGCGGCACCTCCATGAGTCACTGCGTTCTCGATATGAACGAAGGCTCGATGCGCTAGCCTCACAGCCGTGCCCGGCGGAGCCGGAGCGCATTCGCGATCACGGACACTGAGCTGAACGCCATGGCGGCGCTCGCGAGCATGGGGTTGAGCAGGAGACCCAACATCGGATACGCCACACCCGCGGCAATGGGCAAGCCCAAGGCGTTGTAGACAAACGCGAAGAACAGGTTCTGCCGGATGTTCCGCATCACCTGCTGGGATAGCCGCCGAGCACGGACGATTCCGCGCAGGTCACCCTCGAGCAAGGTCACGCTAGCGCTCTGAATCGCCACGTCCGTCCCCGTGCCCATTGCGATGCCGACATGGGCAGCCGCGAGCGCGGGGGCGTCGTTCGTGCCGTCGCCCGCCATCGCCACGATCTTCCCCTGGGCCCTGAGCTCGACCACCACCCGATGCTTTTGCTCTGGGAGCACGTCGGCGCGGACGTCATCGATGCCTAACGTTCGTGCGACGGCCCTGGCCGTCGTTGCGTTGTCTCCCGTGAGCATGACGACGTGCAGGCCTGCCGCTCGCAACTCGCGCAGTGCCTCCCGTGTGGAGCCTTTGATCGGGTCCGCCACGCCGATGAGCCCGGCAAGTCGAGCGCCTACCGCCAGAAACACGACGGTCTGCCCTTCCTGCCGGAGACGTTCCGCTTCGGCGGCGAGCGCCTTCGTGTCAATCCCGTGCTCCTCCAGCAGCCGGGCATTGCCAAGCAAGACGTCGTCTGGCCCGATACGTCCAATAACCCCCTTGCCCGTCACGGCGCGAAAATCCAGGACCGCACTCAGGCTCAATTTACGCTCCGCGGCACCCGCGACGATGGCGGCCGCCAAGGGATGCTCACTGGTCTTCTCGAGCGCTGCTGCCTGCGCGAGGACGTCCTGCTCGTCAAACCCGGAGGCGGGGACTACGCTCGCCAGGCGAGGCTTGCCTTCCGTCAGTGTACCCGTCTTGTCGACGACGAGGGTATCGACCTTCTCCAGTTGCTCTAACGCCTCTGCGTTCTTGACGAGCACCCCTGCTCGAGCGCCGCGCCCCGTGCCCACCATGATCGACATGGGAGTGGCTAACCCGAGGGCGCAAGGGCAGGCGATGATCAACACGGCCACTGCGTTGACGAGCGCGTACGCCACTCGAGGCTCCGGACCCCAGAACCCCCAGATGCTGGCGGTGAGTAGGGCCATCACGACGACGGCGGGCACGAACCAGCCAGAGATCGAGTCGGCCAGGCGCTGGATAGGCGCGCGGCTTCGCTGAGCCTCACTGACGAGGGCGACTATCTGCGCCAATAGTGTGTCTTTGCCCACTCGATCGGCCCGCATGACGAAGCTGCCCGTCGCGTTCAGTGTCCCCCCCGTGACGGGAGACTCACTGGCCTTCTCGACAGGGATGGGCTCGCCGGTGATCGAGGACTCATCTACTGCGCTCGTGCCCTCGAGCAGCGTGCCATCCACGGGGATCTTCTCCCCGGGTCGAACACGCAAGCGATAGCCTGGCGCGACCCGTTCGAGCGGGATGTCAACTTCGGTCCCGTCGTCCAGCACGTGTCGTGCGGTCTTTGGGCTCAGCCCGAGCAGGGCGCGGATGGCGCCGGAAGTGGCGCTACGTGCCCGAAGCTCGAGCACCTGGCCAAGCAACACCAGCGTAATGATCACCGACGCGGCTTCGTAGTAGACGGGCGCCATGCCGCCATGAAACGCCGCATGCGGCAGGAGAGAGGGCAGGAAGGTCGCGAATAGGCTAAACACAAAGGCCGCCGCCGTCCCGAGCGCAATCAGCGTGAACATGTTCAAGTGGCGGTTCACGAGTGACGCCCAGCCGCGCTGAAAAAAGGGGAGCCCGCCCCAGAGTACGACGGGAGCAGACAGGGCGAGCTGAACCCACACGCTGACGCGCGGAGAGAGCACCTGCTTTAGCGGCTGGCCTGGAATGAGCTCCGACATGGCCAGCAGAAACGTCGGGACCGTCAGAGCAAGGCTGAACCAAAAGCGCCGCTGCATGTCGGCAAGCTCAGGGTTGGCTTCGTCCAAGGCGACGTGGCGTGGCTCGAGGGCCATACCGCAGATAGGGCAAGCGCCTGGCTGTTCGCGCACGACCTGCGCATGCATGGGGCAGACGTATTCCGTGCGAGTCGCGGTCACGGGCGTCTCTGGTTCCAGCGCCATGCCACACTTCGGGCACGTGCCGGGAGCGTCACGACGAACCTCCGGGTCCATGGGACACACGTAGACGCCCTGGGCTTGGGACTGAGAGCCCGCACGCGAGCCTGCGGCCACCTCCGAGGGGTGATAGCGCAGCGGCTCGGCGTTGAACTTTTCCCGGCAGCGCGGGTTGCAGAAGTAGATCGTCTCGCCGGCGTGTTCGACTGATCCCCCCCGCGCAGCTCGCGGATCGATCCGCATACCGCACACCGGATCGGTCACAAGCCCGACTTCGGAAGCCGCCTGAACCGGCTCGGTGGGCTTTGTTGGTGGTCCGGCTGCGCGGTGAAGATTGTGTGCTGAGGGCATGTACGGCTCCTGGTCTCGTCATGCGCTGACGCAGCGCCCGCCGGAGCATTACACGCATTTCGTCGCGCCGGTCAGGTTGCCCCTCGAGCGTCAGCCGCCGTTCGCCTGAGCCGCCAGCAGCCGCCAAGCGGGGCGCTAGGCCCGGCGGCCCAAGTCCCATGGCGCGAGGGGTGTAACGCGCTTGCCTGGGAAAAGCGCCAGGAACATCATGATCCACATGCCATCCGAGCCAGAAACCGCCGGGCTAGAGCCGCGCCCAACACCCGAAGTGGTCCATTTATTGGTGGCGAACCATCGTGAGTTCTTGGGGTTTCTGGAGAGGCGCGTCGGCAATCGGGCGTTGGCGGAGGACATCCTGCAGGACGCGTTCGTTCGAGGCATGGATAAGCTCGAGGCGCTGCGCTCGGACGAGTCGGCGGTGGCATGGTTCTATCGGCTGCTCCGAAACTCCATCATCGATCATCATCGGCGAAGCGGAGCGGCAGAGCGCAAGCTGGCCGCCTTCGGGAGGGAAGTCGAAGAGCATCTGGAGCCCAATCTCGAAACGCGCGGAGCCATCTGCAAGTGTGTCTCTGCGCTCGCTGCCACACTCAACGACGAGTACGCCGACGCCTTGCGCACGGTGGAGGTCGACGGCCTGCCTGTGAAAGACTTCGCAGCGCAAGCCGGCATCTCCGCAAACAACGCCGGAGTGCGAGTCTTCCGAGCTCGAGAGGCTCTCCGCAAGCAGGTGGTTAGATCCTGCGGGACTTGTGCGGACCACGGCTGCTGGAATTGCACATGCGCGCCGAGCACATCCGGCTGCGGGCAAGCGCGCGCTCAAACTGGACAATAGGCAGGGTGACTCGCACCTGATGCTGCGCAAACGCACAAAAAAAACAGGCGCCTGACGAACAGGCGCCTGAGTCATGCTAGCGGCTCGAGGGGTGAGCGTCTCTAAAGTGCCCGCTCAGTACTGGAAGCGCGCGCCCAGCAGCACGTTGCGACCCGTATGCGTGTACAGAACGCGACGCTCGGCGTCGACGTCGACTAGCGTAGCGGTTGGCGTATCCAAGAGATTGAGCGCCTCGAGGCTAATTTTCAGCTGCTCAGTCACGTTGTAGCTCGAGGAGAAGTCGAGCCGCGTCTCCGATTGCGAAAACTCCCAAAGGTTGCCCGTCTGGTTGGGGGCGGCTCCCAGCAGATAATCACTGCGATGCGCCAGGGAGAAGCGGGCACCGAAGATCGAATCTTCATAGTACAGCGTCGCGTTATAGGAGCGGTTTGACAGCCCAATCAGGCGTTCGGTGACGGTGACGTTGGGCAAGAAGTCATACTCAACCTCGGAGTCTACCAGGGTGTAGTTCGCCACAAACCCCAGGCCATTGATCACGGGCGGCAGCTCCTCGAAAAACGCACTGAGCGGCGCCTGAAAGCCCAGCTCGAGGCCCTTCAAGGTTGCACCGGGGCCGTTGGTCAGCTCACTGATCTGCCAGCAGCCCTCGGGGACGCCACAGGTGCCTTCCCCGCCCGGCGATATTTGAGCGGGAGAGCCGCCTTGGATCACCTCTTGGGGCAGCCCGGTGGAAGCAAAGGTACCCGTCCGCGACTGCCTGATCGGAAATGAATCGATGTCTTTCAAGAACAGCGCGAGAGACAGGACGGAGCTGTCCGAAAAGTACCACTCGGCGGAAGCGTCGAGCGCAGTCGCCCGCGTCGGGTCCAGGAACGGGTTCTGGTTATTGACCGCAAAGTTAAAGCTGTCGACGGTCCCACCGGGGCTCAGGTTAGCCAGCACCGGGCGTGACATCACCTTTGCACCTGCGGCGCGAAGCACCACGTCTTCGGTGAGCCAAAGGGCTGCGTTAGCGGACGGCAGCCAGTCATGATATGTCGGGCGGTCGATCGTGACGTACACGCCGGAGTTGTAGCCACTGGAGGATTGACGGGTCTCTACATACCGGGCCCCGGCATCATACAGCAGGCGCATGTCACCCACGCCCAACATGATTTCGCCCTTGGCCTGCAGGTAGGTGCCGAGGTTGTTCTCGTTGACCTTGTAAGTCCCATCCTGATCGGGATTCAGCTCTTTGCCGTCATAGCCCAGGCGTTCAAACCACGGGTCGAGGGCTGGCGAGGCCCAACGTGTGTTAGAGCCGGCACCCACTGTTCCGGGATAGTTAATCTCGTCACTCAGCGCTGGATCACCCTGCGGGCCATAGACGCCATTAGCGGTATCACAACCGTCATAGAGCATGAGGCTGCACACCAGGCCGTCCCGGTTCTTGGCGCGGGTGTCGAGCGTCGCTCGCTTGTAGTTCAAACCGGCGCCGAGCTTCAGCTGATCGACAATGTCGTAGTGCAGATCGAGCTCCAGCACATCAAAGCTGGTGGTGGTCCTGGCATACCGGTCGCGAAGCTCCGTCACCTGCCACTGGGTGGCGTCGGTCACATCCTGGCCGTTGTACGCGAGCAGCGGATACTTGTTGTTCGTATAATCGTAGCTGAAGTTGTTATAGTTCCGGATGTCGTAGTCCACCGTGGCGTCATTCGCCTTGCCCCTCGAGCGCGTGGTACCGCCCAGAACGTTGGCATAGAAGCTGTCGGTGAAGCGCTGGTCGATGGCAAGGGTGAGTTGGTGGAACCTCGACTCCAAGTTGATCGCGTTGCGCTCGCTCCGAACCCAGGCATTATTCACGTCCGCAGCAATCAGCGTGTTGTTGGTTGCGCCATAACGCGTCGGGAAGCTTTGCAGGGTGTAGTCGGTGATATCAATGCCCGGTTCGTTCCCGCGGAACAAGACTTCGAGCCACCGGCGATCATTGCCGGTGTCGTACATGGCATACAGACCATCCAAGCGGATTTCCGTCGAATCCGTTGGGCGGAACTGAACACCCGCCGTCATACCGAGGCGGTCGGCGGTGTTGACCTCCTCGCCGTAGCGAGGGATGCGCGGATGGAACGCGTCGTTTACTTCCGAGCAGCCAGGGTCAGTAGGATTATCGGCACAGATGACTCCACGGACGGAACGGAAAGGGCCTTTTTGCCAACGTACCGTGTCCGCCGTGGCCGAGTCATTGCGAACTGAGGAGTATGCGACCGATGCCGTTGCACCCCATAGATTTCCGGGGTCGCGATAGGCGGCTAAGCCAGTCAGGCGTGGACGGATCGTTTGGCTGAGGTCGTTGTAGGCACCCGTGGCACCGGCGACGAACGTAAACCCTTCATCATAGTTGAAGGCGCGAGCCGTGTTCAGGTCCACCACCGCCCCGAGCGAGCCTTCATCCAGCTCGGCAGACGCGGTTTTGTGCACCACGATCGAGTTGAACAGCTCTGAGGCGAAGACGCTGAAATCGAAGTTCCGACCGACGTTGTTGCCGACCGCGGCCCTGGCTTCCATCCCGTTCACGCGCACCCGCGTGTAGCGTCCGTCGAGGCCTCGCACGGTGATCTGAGCGCCTTCACCGTAGGTGCGCGAGATCGAAACACCAGGAATGCGCTGCAGTGACTCCGCGAGGTTCAGATCCGGGAAGTCGGCGATGTCGTCGGCGACAATCGCGTCCACCTGCGCCGTTGCTCTCTGCTTACGACCGAGAGCGGCACCCAGGCTGCGTCGAAACCCGGTGACGACGACCTCCTCAATCTCGTCATCGCCGACCTCCTCGACGTAACCTTCGGGGAGCTCTTCCGGAACCGCTTCCGAGGCCTCCGCGGTTGCTTCGGCGGCACCTTCCGAGGCCTCCGGGGTCGCTTCGGGGGCGGCTTCCGAGGCCTCCGGGCTCTCTTCGGGCGGGGACTCGGGATCCTCCTGAGCCGCAGCGGGCAACGTGGCCGTCAGCACCGCGGCGCAAGCGAACAGATGGGCAAGGCGGGTACGAGAAAGGAGACGGGACAGGTCGACGCTGCCGGAGCCGATTCTGCGCGGACGCCGCGTTCGCTCGGAGCTGGCGGGCGCTGCGGGCTCCCGTTTCTGGGCAAAAATGTTAGTTGTATTCATGAATTGAGTTTCCCAGCGCGCCGTACCGTCGGCTTCGGGTGGATCCGTCACGATCATTCGGGACATTGGTTCTTACTCTGAATGCGTAGTGCGACGCATCCGATCACGGGTTTCCTGCAGATTCGATCATCCGCTCCGAAGCATCTTCGCCAGACGCGGGCAGCGTGCCCCTCTCGTCGCATGCACACGCGCTCGCGAGTTGCTGGCGGACCGAGGTACCCGCGCGAAGAGAGCTCGACGCCGTCGCGACACGCATCTTGCGCGACGCGTTGGCTTAGAAAGGCCTGGCGTGCCTCTGTTGACCCGATCCGGACGAGCTGATGTGGTAGCGGTACCATGGGCTGCGGGTGAGCGGCTCGAGAACGCCTCGCGAGGCGGCGCAGCGGCATGCTCGAGGCCGCCCAGAACACGACGTGAGCACAGCGTGCCAGGGCCTGCTTGACGCATTGCGCGATCCATCCCGTCGCGGTCTTCGCGTGAGGCCGCCCGAACAGCGTCGAAGTGTTCCGCGAAGGTCCCTGCCTCCGTCGTGTACACGTGGGCGAGCAGGGTGCGCCCCGTGAGCTGGGGAATGCGCGCCGCCGGGCGCGACCCATCGCGTGGCATTCGGTAGATGCCAATACTCCGACCGTCGATAGCCGCAACCGTCAGCAGCCACGCCAGTGTGGCCATCGGTGACCCCCAGCACGAGCGGCCACCTCCTGCATCGGCTATTCGCAGCCGGATGCGGGGCGATACACCTGGTGAATCACCGAGCCGCTGTTGCCGCCCGAGGCCGTGCCGCCCCCTGGCATGTGGATGAGCCCGGCGAGGAAGACGGCGCCGGTCACTCCGTGCACCGGCACCGGCAGCGGCGTGAGCGATGTCCAGGTGTCACTGCGGGGGTCGTAGACGTCGTGATCGGGGAAGACGTCGTTCGCCTCGCCCGTGTTCGTGCCCTCGCCGCCCCAGACATGGAAGCAGCCGAGCGCCACGACACCGTTGACGCCGCCGCGCGGCCTCGGCAGGGGCGCCGCGCTCGACCAGGTGCCCAGAGCGGGGTCGTAGACGTCGAGCGCGTCCGTCATTGGGCTACCGACGCCGCCGCCAGCGTAGCGGCCCCCGGCGACATAGATCTTGCCGCCGATGGCTGCCGCGGCGAGGTGGTTGCGCTGATCGAAGGCGAGGGGAAGGCTCGGGAGCACCGACCAGGTGTCGCCCCCGATGTCGTAGACCTCGAAGGCGTTGCCCGCCGGAGGGCGCCCGCCCACGACGTAGATCGAGCTCCCGATCAGAGCGGCGGCGCCGCCACCGCGCGGTGTGGGCAGCCGCGTGAGCTCCGACCACTCGCCGCTGGCGGGGTCCAGCGCGAAGGAGCGCCCACCATTCACGTCCCCCTCGTACTGCCCGCCGAGGCTGTACAACTTGCCGAGCGCCCCGACCACCACGGGATGATGGGTGGGCACCGGCAGATCGGGTCCCGGCGACCAGGCATCGAGCGCGGGGTCGTAAATCTGAACCGCCGTTTGCACGACGCGCGACGCGGGGTAGCCGCCGAGCACGTAAATCTTGCCGTCGAGCTCGGCCACGGCCATCTCGGAGTTCGGGGCGAGCAGCTCGCTGCGTCGACCATACGCCCCCGGCGCGAGCTCGTCGGAGGGCGTGTCGCTCGGTGCGCCGGGTGATGGCGCGGGGGCGTCGGCAGCGAGCGGCGTTTGGCCCGGGAGCGCATCACGCGCTGATGCAGGATCGCCCGGCGCCGGCGCCGAATCGTCAGAGCCGCAGGCGCAGAGCGACGCTGCCAGCACGGAGACATACGCCAGAGCGACCGGCGAGCGCCCGAGGCCGTAGCGCGGTCCCGACGGAATGACGCGAAGCATGCGGGCAGGGTACCAGCTCGTCGGCGTAGCGTCCCGCCCGGCAGCGGCGAGTGCGCAAACCCGGACCACGCAGGATTTGTCAAGGCCAACGCACAATTTCTTCTAGGGCCAAGCCAGCGCAATCGGGATGATCGAGCGGATATCGTTTCGCAGCCGAGAGCTGCCATGTCTCGTCCTCGAGGCCGAAGCGCGGTGTCGGGTGAACGTTGGTCGAACGGAAGAATTTTTTTGCGGTGCGCTCGACATTGATTAAAAGTCTCGGTCTGGATGCGGCCCCCTCGTCGAGGGCGTTTCTCGCGCAGCATCACGGGCTACCGGACGGGAGCTGCCGTCGCGCTCGGCTCAGATGAGGAAGGCCACGAGTGGACGGCGATCGTAGCAACAAGAGGATCACCCCCGCGGCTGCGCGAGCCAGCGCTACTAAACCTCATGCGCTGCCCACGGCGGGCACGCCCTCGCCCCGGCCCATGGCGGCCCAAGAATTGATTTTTTCCAAGTACCGGCTGCTGGCGCGGCTGGGGAGCGGCGGCATGGCGGAGGTCTTCCTGGCGGTCAGCGGCTCGCCAAGCGGCTTCGGCAAGCTCTTGGTCCTGAAGGTGCTCAGGCCCGACCTACCCGAGGCGGAGCGGGCCCAGTTCCTGCGCATGTTCGAGGATGAAGGGCGCCTCGCCATGCGGCTGAGCCACCCCAACATCGTGCAATCCTACGAGGTCGGGTCCGAGGACGGCCAGAGCTTCATCGCTATGGAGTACCTGGAGGGCCAGCCTCTCAGCAGCCTTCAAGAGCGCGGCTGGAAGAGCGTGCCGGGTATCTCTCTGGAGATGCAGCTCTACGTCTTGTGTCAGGTGCTGGAAGGGCTCGAGTACGCGCACGGGCTCACCAGCTACGACGGGCGTCAGCTCAACATCGTGCACCGCGACGTATCACCGCAAAATGTGTTTGTCACCTATGCCGGCTACACCAAGCTCGTCGACTTCGGCATTGCCAAGACGCTCGAGTCGAACAGCAAGACGGCGGCGGGCGTGGTCAAAGGCAAGGTGCCGTACATGTCCCCGGAGCAGGTGCGCGGGGGCAGCATCGACCACCGTGCCGATCTGTTATCTTCGTCGGCAACATGCGCATCTACGACGCCCTGCTCAGCGGCAACGTGCAGCTCAGCCTGGGCGACAGCCAACTCAGCATCGAGCCCCTGGCCGAGACCGTGGCGCGCGAGCAGCTCACGAGCGATCGCTTCCATTGGCTTGCTCGGCGGCTCCGCCCGCATGCGCGAGCTGTTCGCCGACCTGGTGCGCATCGCGCCGATCGACGTGACGGTCTTGATCGAGGGCGAGACGGGCAGCGGCAAAGAGGTGGTCGCGGAATCCATTCACGCCGCGAGCCCCCGCGCCAAAGGCCCCTTCGTCGTCTTCGACTGCAGCGCGGCAGCGCCCACCCTGATCGAGAGCGAGCTCTTCGGTCACGAGCGAGGCTCCTTCACGGGCGCCGTCGCCAGCCGCGCCGGTGTCTTCGAACAGGCCGACGGCGGCACCATTTTTCTGGACGAGCTCGGCGAGCTGCCGAAAGATTTGCAACCCAAGCTCTTGCGCGTGCTCGAACGGCGTGAGGTCCGTCGCCTCGGCTCGCAGCGCACCATCCCGGTCGACGTGCGTTTGCTGGCCGCGACCAACCGCAACCTGGCCGTCGAAGTCCAGCGCGGCAACTTCCGTGAAGACCTCTACTATCGCTTCGCCGCCGCGCGCGTGCGAGTGCCCCCGCTGCGCGACCGTATGGAAGACCTGCCCCTGCTCATCGAACACTTCCTCAGTCGGGCCAAGCCGCCGCGCAGCATGGCCGACATGCCCCAGCAGGTCTTTGGCCTCTTCAACGGCCACCGCTGGCCCGGCAACGTGCGCGAGCTCGCGCACGCGGTGCAACGCTTCCTGGTCACCCCCGAGCGCGTCTTCGCGCATGAGCCACCGGGCGCCGCCCTCACGAGCGCCGCCACTCCCGGCAGCGTCCCCTCGAGCGCCGCGCCCAGCGCTCTCTTACCCCTGCGCGTGGCGCGTCGCGAAGCCAGCGAAGCCTTCGAGCGCGCCTACCTCGAGAGCGCGCTCCAACGCAGCCAGGGCAACGTCACCCGCGCTGCCGCCGTGGCCGAGGTGTCGCGGCAGATGGTCCAGAAGCTGATGCGCAAGCACGGCATCGACTAGAGCGCTGGCGCCGTTTTCAAGGGCGTCTAAGGCGTGCGAGGCGAGCACGCGCAAAGGCATGACTGTCGTTGACATTCAATGACAGCCATGGCATGCTTTGGTATGAGCCAGATTACCGCCCGCCTGCCCGACGCGCTGGTGGCGGCGCTAGACAAGGCGGCAGATGAGCTGCGCAAGACCCGGGCGGAGGTCGTGCGTGCAGCCATTGAGCACTACCTCGCGGAGTACGAAGACCTAGCCGTCGCCGTCGCGCGCCTGCGTGACCCGGCGGACGCCGTGCTGGACTGGGATGAGGTTCGGCGTGACCTACTCGCTGCGGATTAAGGAGAGCGCGAAGGAAGAGATCGTCGCGCTGCCTCGGAGCGATCGGGAGCGAGTCATCGCCGCCATCGATGGCCTGCGAGATGACCCTCATCAAGGAACCCAGCTCAAGGGCAGCACAACGGGGCTGCGGCGCATTCGAGTGGGTCGTTACCGCGTCATCTTCGAAGTGCAGAAAGATGTGTTGATCGTGCTCGTGTTGCGCGTTGGCCATCGAAAGGACGTCTACCGCTAGGGCTCGAGCAAGCCCCGAGCCCGATGGTTGCGCCGAGTGACAAGGCCAACCCCGCGCCCTTGCGTCTACCAATTCTTTCGCACCCGTAGATCGCACCTATCTCCCCGGCTGCCACGATGAGCGACGTATGTTCAGCAACGGGTCCGCCATATCGCGAGAATGCCGGCGGCGCTGGAAGATTGAGCTTCAATGGGTCAGCAGCAGATCGCACCTGCCAGCGCCTTTCGAGCTGTTCTACCTCGCGCCTTGACTGGTGAGTGCAAGTGCTTCATCTGTGTAGGGTGGATAAGTCATCAAGCAAACGAGAAGACTATCACGGGCCCCACGTCCAGGCGGACAAGCACAACGGCATGCTCTTCGTGTCGGGCCTCACGGCCCTCGGCTCATCCGCGGAAGGGCATGGCATCGCAGAGCAGGCGGACGCCATCTTCAAGCGCATCGCGAGGATCGCGCGTTCTGAACGCACCGATTTGAGATCGCTCGTCAAGGTGACCATGTTCGTCACGAGCCTGTCGTTATTGAGAGAGCTGCGCGCAGCGCTGAACCAACACTTCGGCGATTACGCTCCGATGAGCTTTCTGGTCCAGATCGGGAAGCTCCTCTCCCCAGACGTGCTCGTCGAGGTCGAAGCGGTCCTGGCCATCCCGTAAAGGCGGGGCGCCACCGGAGTCGAGCTAGCGGGTCGAGGGGCGCGCTGCTGAAGACCTGGGCGAGCGCGCGGCGAGCGGCGAGCGTGGCTCTGCGCTGGCTACCTCTGGGACCGCGTGCTCGCCGAGCTGAATCGGCGCGCCGGCGATTGTGGCGCCTCCCGTCACCACATCGAGCGCGCCTTGGCGGGCGGCGCCCACCGGCAGAGAACGCGACGCCCTACGACGGCGCTCGGTCGATCTGCCGTGACGTGACCGCTCTCCAGACCGCCACGCTCACGTAAGGCTCGGCGCGCGGCAGCTCGGCGACATGTCGAGCCGGGGCGACGCGACCGGATCCGCGCGCTTGACAACCAATAAGCGTTGGCTTATGAATTAGGAATGCAGAGCGCGGCCGCGATCGAAGACAGGGTCTTCCAGGCGCTGGCGGACCCCAGCCGCCGGGCGATCTTCGAGTCGCTCACGCGTGGCGAGGCGGCGGTGAAGGACCTCACGGCCCGCTTCGACATCTCGCAGCCGGCGGTCTCGCAGCACCTCGCCGCGCTGAAAGACGCCGGGCTCGTGAACGGCCGGCGCGAAGGGCGTTGTGTCTTTTACCGGGTGGAGCCGCGCGGGCTGAAACCGCTCGTCGACTGGATCGCGCACTACCGCGCCTTCTGGACGGAGCACGTCGGTCGCCTCGAAGAATTGCTGGAGAAAATGGACGAATGAGCCTCATCGACAAGACTGCCCCATCGCAAACTGATTCCATTTCATTCGAGCTCGATCTGCAGCATCCGCCGCAGAAGGTGTGGCGCGCGCTCACGGACCCCGTGCTGCTCGCCGACTGGCTCCTGCCCGTCGTGGAGGGCAAGCTCGAGCCGGGCGCCGCGTTCACGTTCAAGACCCAGCCGTACCCAGGGTGGGACGGCAGCGTGCAGTGCCGTGTCCTCGAGAGCGAAGCACAGAAAAAGCTCAGCTACACCTGGGTCGTCGGTGCCATGTTGGACACCGTCGTGACCTTTACGCTCACGCCCACGGCGTCGGGCACCCGCCTGTCCCTCGTGCAATCAGGCTTCAAGCCGGAGCAGAAGCAGAACTTTGGCGGCGCGCGCTACGGCTGGAAGATGATGGGCGGCAAGCTCGTCGACCTGCTCGCAAAGATCTAAGGAGGCAAGCAATGAACATCCTGTTGTGGGTTCTTCAAGGCCTGCTCGCCCTGCATACCGCCATGGGCGCGGTGTGGAAGTTTTCCAATTCCGAGCAAGCCGTGCCTTCCTTGAATGCGATTCCGCACGGCGTTTGGCTGGCGATGGGCGTCGTCGAGCTGCTCTGCTGCCTGGGCTTGATACTGCCCGCAGTCTATCGGGCCGCGGCCATCCTGGCACCGCTCGCGGCGGCCTGCATCGCTCTGGAAATGCTCGTCTTCTGCGGGCTACATCTGAGCTCCGGTGACCCCAATCACGGGCAGCTGGTCTATTGGCTCGTGGTGGCTGCCCTGTGCGCGTTCATCGGCTACGGCCGGCTTGCGCTGAAACCCTTGTAACCAGCGCCAGAGTATCGCGAAACATGGCCTCCTCCCACCAGCACCCCGCAGACCGCCACGACCTGATCCGGGTCCAGGGCGCCCGCGAGAACAACCTGAAGGACGTCAGCGTCGAGATCCCCAAGCGGCGGTTGACCGTGTTCACCGGCGTCTCCGGCTCGGGCAAGTCGTCGCTGGTGTTCGGCACCATCGCGGCGGAGTCGCAGCGGATGATCAATGAGACCTACAGCGCGTTCGTTCAAGGGTTCATGCCGACACTGGGCAGGCCCGAGGTCGACGTGCTGGAGGGCCTGACGACCGCTATCATCGTCGATCAGGAGCGGATGGGGGCGAACTCCCGCTCGACGGTGGGCACCGTCACAGACGCCAACGCGATGCTGCGCGTGCTGTGGAGCCGCCTCGGCAAGCCGCACGTCGGCTCGTCCAACGCCTTCTCCTTCAACGTCCCGTCGGTCCGAGCGGTCGGGGAGGTCACTGTAGATAGAGGGGCGAGCAAGACGGAGAAGCGTGTCTTCACCGTCAATGGTGGCATGTGCCCGCGCTGCGAGGGCATGGGGCAGGTGAGCGACATCGACCTGTCCCAGCTGTATGACGACGAGAAGTCGCTCAACGGAGGCGCGCTGACCATCCCCGGCTACAGCATGGAGGGCTGGTACGGCCGCATCTTCAACGGCTGCGGCTTCTTCAACCCGGACAAGCCGATCAAGAAGTTTACCAAGCAGGAGCTCCACGACTTGCTCCACAAGGAGCCGACCAAGATCAAGGTCGACGGCATCAACCTGACATACACGGGGCTGGTCCCGCAGATCCAGAAGTCGTTCCTGTCCAAGGACGTCGACGCGCTGCAGCCGCACATTCGGGCGTTCGTGGAGCGCGCGGTCACCTTCACTGCCTGCCCGGATTGCGGCGGTACCCGGCTCAACGAGGCCGCCCGCTCCTCCAAGATCGCGAAGCTCAACATCGCGGACGCCTGCGCGATGCAGATCAACGACCTGGCCGCCTGGGTACGCGGTCTGAAGGAGCCGTCCGTCGCGCCGCTGCTCACGACGCTGCGGCACACGCTCGACTCGTTCGTGGAGATTGGCCTCGGCTACCTCAGCCTCGATCGTCCATCCGGCACGCTGTCGGGCGGCGAGGCGCAGCGCACCAAGATGATCCGCCACCTCGGGTCCTCGCTCACCGACGTGACCTACGTCTTCGACGAGCCGACGATCGGGCTCCACCCGCACGACATCCAGCGCATGAACGAGCTCTTGTTGCGGTTGCGCGACAAGGGCAACACCGTCCTCGTGGTCGAGCACAAGCCGGAGGCCATCGCGATCGCCGACCACGTCATCGACCTCGGCCCCGGCGCTGGCACCGCCGGCGGTGAGGTGGTCTTCGAAGGCAGCGTCGATGGGCTGCGGCAGAGCGGGACGCTAACGGGGCGTCATTTGAGTGATCGAGCCTCGCTGAAGCCCTCCGTGCGCAAGCCGTCGGGTGTGATGAAGGTGCGCGGCGCCAGCACCCATAATCTGAAGAAGGTCGACGTCGACATCCCACTCGGTGTCCTGGTGGTGGTGACCGGGGTGGCTGGGTCGGGCAAGAGCTCACTGATCCACGGCTCGGTGAGTGGCCGGGACGGGGTCGTGTCGGTCGACCAGGCCCCGATTCGTGGCTCGCGCCGGAGCAACCCGGCAACGTACAGCGATCTGCTCGAGCCGATCCGCAAGGCATTCGCGAAGCAGAACGGCGTGAAGCCCGCCCTGTTCAGCGCCAACTCGGAGGGCGCGTGCCCGACCTGTAACGGGGCGGGGGTGATCTACACCGACCTCGGGATGATGGCCGGCGTCACCACGGTCTGCGAAGACTGCGCGGGTCGCCGCTTCCAGGCGTCGGTGCTGAACTACCGCCTCGGTAAGCTCAACATCGCGGAGGTGCTCGACCTGTCGATCGCAGACGCGGTTGGCTTTTTCAGCGCTGGCGAGGCGCGTACGCCCGCCGCCCACGCGATCCTGCAGCGCCTGGCCGGCGTGGGGCTCGGCTACCTGCGGCTCGGGCAACCACTCACCACGCTGTCGGGTGGCGAGCGGCAGCGGCTCAAGCTCGCGACGCACATGGGCGCGGACGGCGGCGTCTACGTGCTCGACGAGCCCACCACCGGGTTACACCTGGCTGACCTCCAGCAGTTGCTCGGGCTCTTGGATCGGCTGGTCGACGCCGGCAAGTCGGTGATCGTGATCGAGCACCACCAGTCGGTGATGGCGCACGCGGACTGGATCATCGATCTCGGGCCCGGCGCGGGCCACGACGGCGGGCGGCTCGTGTTCGAAGGTACCCCGGCGGACCTCGTCGCGGCGAGGTCGACCCTCACCGGCGAGCACCTCGCTGCATACGTCAGCGGCAGTCCCAAGGCTGCGCCAGTGGCCGCGACCGATCCGATTCGGGCTCGCCCAAAGAGCGCCAAGAAGAAGTCCTCATGAGCTTGCCCCCGCGCCGCGCCTTTGGCTTCCACCTAGGCTTGCCTGCCGACACTCGTGAAGCCACTAGCACCTCTCGCTCGCCGTTCGGTTTCTCCGCAACACTGACTAGCGGCTACTGCCCCAGCCTCGCGCATTGCCTCGCCCTTCAGCGTCGGTCGCATGGACAAGCATGGCCTGCATCGAAGCGCGCTGCCATCGCGATACACCCTTTTTGCGGCGGTGTCTCTGCGCGACGGCGCAGATTTACGACGCGCCGCGAAAGCTCAGACGGGGTCGAAGACGAAGTCGTGGTAACGCAAGCGCCCTGCGAGCTCGAGCGACATGAGCGCGACAGCAGCCGCGCTTGCGGACAGCCCAGTTTTTTCGATCAGCGCATCCATCGACCAACCTCCGCGGCGGCCGATGGCCTGGAGTAGGCGCGTCGCGGGCTCTTCGGATGTCCCACATTGGGTCGCGCCCCAGGCGACGTCGTCCGGCGTGTCTGACGGGTCTGCGTGGCTGCTCGCGTCGGGCCTGAGCTCTTGCGGGGAGGTCGTGAGCGTCGCATCTCGAGCGGCGGCGTGTGCGCCCCCACCCGCGGCCTCGCCGCTGGGAACGGCAAATGGCTCGCCCCGAGCGTCGAGAAAGGAGAGCTCTCCGTCCGCGTCGCCGGTGACCTGCAATTTTCCTTCGTGCAACAGGCGATGGTGGGTCGTGCAGAGGACCAGACATATTTTCCGCGAATGCACGCCGCCGCTCGCCTGCGGGATGATGTGGTGCACGTCCACGTAGCGGCGCCGATTGCAGCCAGGCACCCGGCAGCGGCAATGGTCTCGCAGCATGACGGCCCGGCGGATGGCCGAGGGTAAAGGCCCACCCCGCCGGACGGCGCGTCCCTCGGTCGCGAGGTCTATCTCTGTCCCGCCACAGGCGATGGCAGCGGCAGCGGCGGGAGGAAGCTCGAGCAGGCCCACGCCCGTGTCGAGAGCGCTGCTTGCGCAGCTCCGGCATTCGTAGATGACGACCGAGCGGCGCGGGTCGCTCGCGTCAGGGTCTCGAGTTTGCGACGACAGGGCATCGCGAGCGACGGCCGCCAGAGCCTCGGCATCGCTCAGCGTGCCGGCTGCTGCGCGACGTACGCCTTCCAGCGCCCGCTCGAGCAACGCCCAGGCTTCGGCGGAGAGCTCGAGGCTGACACGCAGCGCATCCTGGCTCAGCCACTCGGTGCGAATGGGCGTATCCAAACCCGGTCGCCCGCAGGTGCCCTGTCGCCCTTCGCTGCCGCTATCAGGCGCCCCCGAGCCGGACGCTCGCGCCGCAGCGACACTCCGCTCGAGCGCCCGCATGTCGAGCGTCCGCGCGAGCCCGAGCCAATGCGCTTCAGTGTGCGGCTCGGCAACGCGCGTGACCTCCCGCACGCGCGAATAGGACAGCTCTCTGCCAACAAAGGCCGCCTCGACCTGAGGCAGCTGCCGCAGCGCCCGCCCGACGCGCACCCGCTCGCGCGTGTCGCGCACGCCGAGGCCAAAGAAGCAGCGCGCGGCGTGCAGCTCGTCCGCATAGGCCATGAGCGCGTTGTCCTGGCCCCGCTGGATGCGGTCGGCCATGTCTGCGAGGTAGCGGCAGACGAGCCGCTCGACTCGACGCTCCACGGCGAGGAGCCGCTTGACCTCCATGATGAGCGGCGCGGTGGCGAGGTCGGGACGGTACTCTCGCTCGCCAGCATGGTCATCAGGTCCAACGAGACAGACAGGCTCGAGGTGTTGCATGCTCACCCATAACACGCGAAATTTGGCGCCCGAGATCGACGCCATGAGCGCGTTTGGCCACCCGACTCTGCGTCGGAGCCCGCGCGTGTCGTAAGCGCTCTCTGTGCACCGCTGGGCGGCGGCAGCGGGTCTCTTTCCCGCGAGTATCGCAAACGGTCCGTTTGTTCAGCGAAACGCTGTAAATTA
>JAYTOL010000107.1:0-4656 GCA_043747815.1 Deltaproteobacteria bacterium | reverse complement strand
GGCCCTTCTGGGAGCAAGATTTCCCTATGTCCAGCGCAGCCGTTCGCAAACTCATCAGCCTCGCCGCTGAGCTTTCCGAGGATGAGCGGCGCGTCGTCGTCGACGCCATCGCTCCCAAGGAGTCGATCGCGAGCCTCGCTGAGCAGTGGGAAAGCGAGATCGCCCGCCGAGCCGAGCGCGTTCGGTCCGGCCACGCCCCGGGCAAACCTGCTGACGACGTGTTTGATCGCCTGGAGTCCAAAGCTCAAGGCCCGATGACGGGAAGTCTGTATATCGAGCCCGAGGCGGAAGCCGAGCTCGAGCAGCGGCCGATCGATACGAGGAAAGCGTCCCGGGTCTCGGTCTGGATTTCCTCGCCGAAATGCGAGAGCGAACGCGGGACGTACTCAACGCCCCACATCGCTTTCCTCCGTACGGAGGCGTGGAGGGCGTCCAGTGCGCACATGCCGTTGGCCGATTTCCCCATCTCGTGATCTACATGGTGCTCGCCGACACCGTTCACATCCTGGCGTACATGCACCCGCGACAGCGCCCGGGCTACTGGGCACATCGAGCGCCGGTCTCATAGTTCACCGTCGAGCTCAGTGGTAAGCATGGCGCCAATGCCGCGCCCTGTCACGTGTCTTGCGCAGCGGAACCGAAAACGCCGCGCTGGCAAAACGTCAATGTTCAGCGCCGCCGCCTATGGGAGTACGAGCGCGTCACCCGGTCGTGTGCGATATGCCGATGTGCTTGGCAGCCGCTGTCACCCATTCTTTGTGTCAATAAGCCACTCGCTCGGCTTACCGTGGCTAGTTATCAGCACTTCGCGCCGCGCACGGGTGAGGGCAACGTAGAACAACGCGCGTTCTTGATGCTCAGCGTCTTCGCGTGCGGCGCCGTCGGACGCTCGGGCGAGCGCGGACGCGAGCGGTAGCAGCTCGGCATTGGCGCCTGCGACGATGACACGATCGAACTCGAGGCCCTTTACGCGGTGCATGGTCGCAACACGGAGGCCAGGCTTGGACGAGTCGTCACGGGTCTGGCGCGTGATGGCATGGATGGTTAGGCCGAGGGCGTCGAGCTCGTCGTGGTACTTGGCAACCCAATTGTTCGTTCGTGCGACGAGGCAGGTGCGCTCGGCCTCGCCTGCGCGAACGAACTCGGCGTTCGCCTTCGCCTCGTCGGCCAGCGCTCCGTGGTTCGAGATGATCGGGGCCGGGCCTTTCATGAGAGATAGATAGCCCTTCACGCTGTGACGCCCGGCGTCCGTAGATGCGCTGATGGCCGTCGCCGACGATGAATAGGTCGTTGGGGCCTTCGGGCAGCATCGCGCGCATCAGCTCAAATCCGACGGTTGGGATGTCCTGCGCCTCGTCGACGATGATGGCCTTGTACGGCACCGATGCTTTGCGCCTGCGGAGCAGAGGGCTGAAAGGAAGGCCTGTGTGCCTGCTGAGAACTCGTGTTCTATTCTCCAGCTTCGCTCGACCTCCGCCATGGCAAAGCGCAACTGCTCCTCGTCGGACGCGCCACGTAGACCTGCCTCTACCGTGCTGAGAACATCGACCCCCGGCGCCGCAATCCGACGAGGACACCCTGATAGACGTCCTCATCGAGGTACAGACGTACACCCTGACTCTGGTTGGTCAGACTTCGAGCTCCAACGCGCCCGATGGCGGCGTCGAGTCGCGCGCAATCAGCGCATCGATCTGCGTCCGATGATCGAGATAATAGAGCAGTGCGGCGTGCAATCCCTCAGGCGCCAAACCGGGAAATTGTACCAAGATCTCATCAAAGTCCATCCCGAGCTGATGCGCACGGACGAGCGCGACCACGGGAATCCGCGTGCCCTCGACGACGGGCTCCCCGTTCCGAACGCCCCCCTGATGGGTTATGTGGGGGTAGACCAGGGGATTGGCTGCAGTCACATGATATTTATAGCATGAACTGTCCAGCGCGGGTAGTGGCGGCCGGTCCACGTTCAGCGTTCTTGCAATGATCTAAGAACGGTGAGTGGCGCCCCAGCCTTGGAGCTCGCTGTCGCGATGGAACGGGTCACGGCTGGCGCTACTTCGCCCGCCTCGGATGCCCCGTCGGCGCAGGGCATCAGAACCGGATCTTCGGCGTCTGACCGTCGGGAGTGGGAAGCACGTGGATGCTGTCGATGAAGCGGATGCGGTGCGGCTCCGTTTGCATCACGAGGGACATTGTGCGAATGCCGCCGCCGAAGAAGCGCACGCCTTGCATGAGCGTGCCGTCCGTGACGCCCGTAGCTGCAAAGACGATGTTTTTTCCAGACGCGAGGTCGCTCGCGCGATACGTGCGCTTCAGGTCGGAGATGCCCATCTGCTGGCAGCGCTCGGCGTCTGCTGGCGTGCGCACCACGAGGCGCGCGTGGATCTCGCCGCCGAGGCAGCGCATGGCCGCCGCCGTGAGCACACCCTCTGGCGCACCGCCGCTGCCCATGACCGCGTGCACGCCGCTGCCGATCACCGCCACCGCAATGCCCGCCGAGAGGTCGCCGTCGCCGATCAAGCGGATGCGAGCTCCGCTGCTGCGGATCTCCTGGATCAGGGAGGCGTGGCGCGGGCGGTCCAGGACGACCACGACCAGATCCTCGATCCGCCGACCTAGCGTCTGCGCCATCGCTCGGAGGTTGTCGGGCACGGTCGCGTCGAGGCTCACCACGTCACGGCAGCTCGGCCCGACGATGAGCTTCTCCATGTACAGGTCGGGTGCGTGCAGCAGGCCGCCTTGCTCCGAGGCGGCCAGCACGGCGATGGCATTGGGCTCGCCGTTGGCACACAGGTTCGTGCCCTCGAGCGGGTCCACTGCGATGTCGACCCGGGGCAGCCAGCGTCCGGAATCGGTGTGTTCTTCGCCGCTGAGCGCAGGAGTAGACGCACGCTTGGCGCCGAGCCCCACCTTCTCGCCGATGTAGAGCATCGGCGCTGCGTCCCTCTCCCCCTCGCCGATGACGATGGTGCCGTCGATCGGCACCGAATCGAGCTCGAGCCGCATCGCCTCCACAGCGGCCCGGTCGGCGCCCTCGCGATCCCCTTTGCCCATCGTGCGTGCGCAGGCGATGGCGGCTCGTTCCACGACGCGCAAGAAGTCGAGCGAGAGATCGGAGGTCGGCATGTGCTCAAGGCTAGCTCGCGGTTCCGTGCGGTTCAAACACCGCCCGCGCTAGCCGTTGCTCCCGATTCTCCACGCCTTACTGAGCCCCGAGCACGAACTGCGACATGTAGGTCACAGCACCCGATCGACAGGCTCGTGCGAGCAGAGCGTGGCCCGCAGGACTGAGACGCGCCGGAGCCGCGCTCCCGAACCGCCGCCGCTTATCGCGTCGAAGATATCGACGTTCTGAAGACTTTACCGAACCTTACAGAAATTCGTTGAGCTCCGCGTTTCAGCCGTCCATGCGAATGAATGAAAAGCCTTTAGTGTGCGCCTCCTTACGAAGTCGCCGACACCCGTTGCCGTGAACGCACCCTTGCAATCCGATCGCGCGGCCTCGATGCGAGGGAGATGCTGTCGCTCCCTGCTGGCTCTCGTGTTGACTCTGCTCTGGCCTGCCTGGGCAATGAGCCACAGCGCAGGTACGACGGCGGCTCCGGAGCAGGCGAGCGCAGCGGTGAGCTCTGACGTCAACACGAGGTGCCCGGTTGAACCTTCGGAGCCTGCTTCTGCCGAGTACGAAGTCACCTACCGAGGGAAAAAGGTGCGATTTTGCTGTGCGGGCTGCATGGAGGAATTTCAGGCCAATCCCCGTCCATTTCTCGCGGGGCTGCCGCAGTTCGAGCAGCAAGCGGAGGAGCTTGCCGGTGCCTCGGACCTCGAATCGAAGCCGGAGGCGTCAGCAGCGTGGGCCTGGCTGGATGCGGCATTCGATCGATACGGAGCCGTGTGCTTGGCGCTCCTGGCTTGCGGCTCGCTATATGGGCTGAGCTCCAGGTTGAACGCAAGCTCGGCTCTGGGGCGCTTCAGGCGACGGTTGGGCCGCAGAAGGGCCTTCCTGAGCGCGCTGCTCGGGCTCGTGCTGGGGGCAATCCTGATGGATGTCCTGACCCAGGACCGCATGCAGGGAACGACTGCAGAGGCGTTGGCGAAGATCCGAGACTACGAAGCGGCTGAGCAGATCCATTTCGCAACCTTCCACGATTATGGATACCCACCGGTTCCCTTCAAGCCACCGCAGCCGCCGGCGCTCAAGCGCACCTATTACCGTGGCAACGACGAACGCAACCCGGAGCTGTTCAACGGTGGGCTGTATCGCACGACAACCTTCGACGTCCAGCTGGTCGATGCTCGCGGCGCGCCTGTCGAGTATGGCTCTACCCTGGCCCCGCGCGATCTGTTCATCCGCTTGGAGACCATCCGCGGCGCGAATACGCCGAGCTACTTTTGGACGAGCACACGGATGAAACGCATTTTTCTGACCCGGCGCGCCGACAAATTTCTCGGTCGCGACAAGCCCGTCGATGACGCCGTTACCATGACGACGTTGGAACCGATGCAACGTTGGGAGCAAAGCTACCCGCTCGACAACTTCAGAATGCCGGCGGAGCCCCCTCTAGGGCACCGATCAGTTTGATTCTATTGTGATATCGATCGCTTACGGTAGGGGATCGACACGGACCCACGCGACGTGATCTCGTGCGGTCATGAGGT
>JAYTOL010000106.1:0-8609 GCA_043747815.1 Deltaproteobacteria bacterium | reverse complement strand
ATGCGTAGTCGCCCGAGAACCGGCCCGGAACCGTAGTTGCTACGGTGAGGACCGGAAGCGCAGGGCGACATAGCAGATGGCCGAGATCTTCGGGGGTGGTCGCGACCTTCGAGATGTGACGAATCATGAGCGCCTCGGCCTCGCCATCACTTCACATGGCGCGCTTTGCCGGTGAGGCGACCAGCGCCAGGTGATGGACGCTCGCCGCCGTTCGGGCGTCACCGCTCGGTCGTAACCACGAGCCTACAGCGAATTGATCAGATCGACGTCCAGGTGGCTGCATCGGCTCGCATCTCTGCGAGGTTACGCATCACGAGGGCGATTTCGGTCGACGTCATGTCGAGGTGGACAAAGGCGTCGCCCAGCTTCGCCGAGCCGAATGCACGGATGCGACGGAGGAACAGCACAACAGTCGACACGATGAAGTAGACCTTCATGGAGTCCGTGACGATGGCGGCCCGCAGCGGGCACTTGCCGATGACCGTCGAGAGCCGCCCGCGCTGAGCAGGGGTGGGGGCGCCGCCCGCCGTCACGACCAGGGCTTTTGCGATCGCAACAAAGGGTCGCAAGATGTCCAGGCACTCGTCCCACTCCTGGTCCGTCGGCTGCTAGGAGCCTTGCAAGAGCAAAGAGAATGGATCCGACTCGACGAGTCGCCATCGTCCGCCTCAAAAAGAGGGATGGCAAGCTGCCGGCGCGGACGCCAGCAGTTAGGTCCCCTCGAGATCCGGGTCGATGAGGGCCTCGAGCTGCATCAACGTTTGCTGACTTTGGCGCTGCTCGGCCGTTGTGAGACCGAGGTGCTCGTAGGCCTTGCCAATTTCGGAGCTAAAGAAGCTCTTGATTTTGCTGTTGAGGAGCGCGATCGTCGAGGTGATGAAGCGCACCCTGGTGCTGTCGGTGACGACGGCCACGCGCACGCTCCGTCCACCGAGCGCCTTTGCCAAGCGCTTGATCTGTGTGGGGCTCGGGCCGCCACCATCCGTCGCCACCAAGATCCTGAGCTGCGGAAAGTTGGGCCGGTTCAGGATCAAAATCTCTAGAAACGCGTCCCAGTCAGCGTCGGTAGGAGTGTGCTGATTTTCGCGCAGCAGCAGCAGCGAGCCAACATGGGCCACGGCCAAGCTTTTCTTCATGTTTTACCCGTCGCCGCTTCGAGCAGCGCTGAACCTTGCGCCCAGCGGACTTGACGGCCGCCAGGCAAAGCAGTCCCCCAGCGCCTATACGGGAGCGCGGCGGCCCTGCTTGAGGCCCCCGGCCCTTCGGGTGGGGCGTCGGTCTTGCGCGAGCCGTTTTGGTTTGCATTGATGCCTGCCGACTGAGCCACAGCTCGTGCCCCCCTAGCATCCCCGTTCACGCCAGGCTGCCGCGCTGATCCTGTACGATTTTGCCGTCGCTCATCGAGACGACGCGGGGCATGCGCTGCGCGAAGGAGGGGTTGTGCGTGACGACCACGATGGTGGTCGCGTGCTTGCGATTGATCTCGAAAAACAGGTCGTGGATGGTGTCGCTCGTGGCGGTGTCCAGGTTGCCTGTGGGCTCGTCCGCCAAGAGCAGCTTGGGCTCCAACGTCAGCGCGCGCGCGATGGCGACGCGCTGTTGCTCACCGCCGCTCATTTCGCCGGGGCGGTGGCTGGCGCGGTGGCTGAGGCCGACTTCTCCCAGGAGCTCACGCGCGCGTTGCTCCATGCGCTTCCTCGGGTCGCCGCGGATCAGCCCGGGCATCATCACGTTTTCGAGCGCGTCGAACTCGGGTAACAGGTGATGGAACTGAAAGACGAAGCCGATCGACTGGTTCCTCACCTTGGCCAACTTCGGGCCCGAGAGGGTGGTGAGCTCCAGCCCGTCCAAAGTGATCTTGCCGGAGGTCGGCAAATCCAAGGTCCCGATGCAGTGCAAGAGGGTGCTCTTGCCCGCACCCGATGCGCCCACGATGCTCAGGAGCTCGCCAGTGTTGATCTCCAGCTCGATGCCTTTGAGCACCTCGAGCACGTTGCCCATGTGGTTGAAGGATTTGTACAGGCCTTCGACCTTCACCAGGCATTGGCTGGTGAGCCCGACTTTGGCTGCGTTTGCGACCGTCATTCGTAACGAATCCCTTCCACTGGGCGCAACCGGCTGGCGGCGACGGCGGGGTAGATGGTGGCGGCGATGGTGATGCCCAGCGAGCACAGGGCCACGACCAGGTAGTCGATGGGGTCGACGTTGATCGGCAGCCGGTCCACGTAATACACGTCAGGATCCAGCCGCACGCCGAACCACAAGAGGCCCAGGCACAGCACGAGACCTGTCACCACCCCGAGGACGGTGCCGATGCCGCCGATCAGCAGGCCCTCAGTCATGAACACCTTGAGGATCTCGAGGTCGGAGGCGCCCGTGGCCTTCAGGATGGCGATCTCTTTGCTCTTCTCCGTCACCATCAAGAGCAGCGTGCAGATGATGCAAAAGCTGCCCACCACGATGGCGATGGACAGGATGATGAAGGTCACGATTTTCTCGAGCTCGAGCGCGCTGAACAAGCCCTTGTTCATCTCCTTCCAGTCGCGGATGCGGAGCCCTTGATCGCCGAGGGCCGAGGCGAGGCGATCACGCACCTCTCCCGACTGATCTTCGCGCGCCACCTTCACCTCGACCTGGCTGATGATGCCGGGCCGATCCAGGAACGCCTGAGCCACGGGCAAGGTCAGGTACGCGTGGCTCGAATCGTACTCGTACATGCCGCTGTAAAACACGGCGGCGACCCGGAACTTGCGCGCGCGCGGCAACACCCCCATCGGCCCCAGGTCACCGACCGGGGAGACGAGCGTGATTTCGTCACCGACGTAGACGTGTAAGGTCTTGGCGAGCTCGCGACCCAGAACCACGCCCGGCAACGAGCCCTCTTCACGGATGACGGCAAGCACCTCCGAGTCCAGCTCCGGCTTGGCCTCCCCGTTCTTTTTCAGCTGCTCGACCCCAGCACGCGAGCGCGGGCCCTTCAAGTAGCGGTGCCCGCCGCGTCCGATCCAGATCGGCTCGTCCTCCCCCATCTCGGTGATGAGGCTCGGATCGGAGAGGTACTCGAAGTTGCCGACCTCGATGTTCTTCACCAGATCGATGACGCTGCCGATGCTGTCGGGCTCGATGCCGCGGATCAGCACGCCCGCCGTGTTCGACTGGCTAGAGGCCATGGCCTCGCCCGTGACGACCGGGGTCGCGGCCACCACTCCGGGCACCAGCCGCACCTTGTTCAGCAGGTCGTCCCAGGCGATCGTGCCTAGGCTCGGCTCCCGTTGCGCCCCGTCCACCGACAGAGGGCCCGAGCCCAGGTCGCCCTCGCTGCTGTCTGCCGTCACGCTATCGATGCTGATGTGGGCGTTGTTGCCGAGGATCTTGTTTTTGAGATCGGCGCCGAACCCGCCCATGATCGAGACCACGGCGCAGAGCGCGAGCGAGCTGATGAAGACGCCGGCGATCGACAGGATGGAGATGACCGTCAAAAAGCCGCTCTTGTCGGCGCGCACGTGGCGGGCCGCCACGAAGCTGACGAACCCCTGCCCCTCGAGGCGATCGAGCGCCCAGGGCAGAGCCAGCACCATCACCACCAGGACCGAGATGGTCCCGAGCAGGGCAGCCCCCACCCGCACGATCTGATGTGCGAGCACGAAGCTGACCCGTTCCGGCTCCGGCAGCAGGTACGCCCAGACGCCGAGCAGCAGCGCGAGCACCACCGACACGCAGGCCACCACGACCAGAACGCGCTGCCGCCCCTTACGAGCGCGGCGCGCGAGCTTCCTCGTGAGCAGATACAGCAACGCGAGGCCCAAGACGCCGAGCGCCCCGCCGATGCCGAGCTGTGGACCGAGCGAGAGCGAGCCCCACCACGCCAAGAGGCGCGCCAGGGAGTCTCCGCCCAGCGCTGCGAGCTGGTTCATCCCCGTGAATTTTCTGGGCGCAACAGCGGGAAGGCGATCACGTCCCGAATCGACTCTTGCCCGGTGAGCATCATAGCGAGGCGATCGACCCCGATACCGAAGCCGGCAGCGGGCGGCATGCCGTGCTCGAGGGCGCGGATGTAGTCGGCGTCGTAATCCATCGTCTCTTCTTGCCCGGCTTGCTTGCGGGCCACTTGCTCGGCGAAGCGGGCGGCTTGATCGTCCGGGTCGTTCAGCTCGCTGAAAGCGTTGCCGACCTCGCGCCCGTCGGCGAAGATTTCGAAGCGCTCGGTCACCGTCGGGTCGCTGTCCTTCCTGCGAGCCAAGGGCGAGACGTCCGTCGGGTGGTCCATCACGAACACGGGCAAGCTGTGTGCGCCGCTCTTCGAACGGTAGTCCTCTTGTAAGAAGGGCTCCGCCAGGTACTCGTACGCGACGAAAATTCGCTCGCCCGCGTTGTGGGATTTGGCGAGCGCGCGGCCGAGGTTGGGCCAATCGATCGCGCCGGCGCGCGCCGTCTGACCTCGCCAGCGCAGGGCGTCCGCCTTGAACGCCTCGGCGTCCCAGGCGCCCGGCTCGCTCAGGCGCTCGACGAGAGGTTCTTTGATGTTGGCCTTCTCGAGCCCAGCCGAGAGCGCCTCGCGCATGGGCAAGCGCACGAACGGCTCAGCCAGCGTGAAGGTGCGCGCCCGCCGCCAGGTCTCGATTTGCGCGGCGAGCCCGAGCTCCGCAAAGCGCCGCGCCAGATACTCGTCGGTGTGGCGCAGCAGCCGTTCACCGAGCGGCATCAGCGTCTCGTACGTCGCGTACGCCTGGTAGAACTCGAGCATCGTGAACTCGGGGTTGTGCCGCGTGCTGATGCCCTCGTTGCGGTAACAGCGCCCGATCTCGTAGACGCGCTCGAGGCCGCCGACCAGGAGCCGCTTCAGGTACAGCTCCGGCGCGATACGCAGATACAGGTCGAGGTCGAGCGCGTTGTGCCGGGTCATGAACGGCTTGGCGGTGGCGCCGCCGACCACCTGATGTAAGGTCGGCGTCTCGACCTCGATGAAGCTCTCGCGGTCCAGGAAATCCCGCAGGCCCTGCACGATGATCGAGCGGGCGCGGAGCGCGTGGGCGACGCCCGGGTTGGCTACCAGATCGACGTAACGACGCCGATAGCGCTGCTCGACGTCGGTCAACCCGTGCCACTTCTCCGGCAAAGGTCGCAGCGCCTTGCCCACGAGCCGCAGGCCAAGGACCTCGATGCTGAGCTCGCCGCTCTTGGTCAAAATGACGGGACCGACCGCCTCCACGTGGTCCGCCACGTCGATGTCGTCGAGCTTGTCAAAGGCCTCGGCGAGCACGTCGCGCCGAGCAAACAGCTGAATCTCCCCGCTCTGATCGCGCAGCCTGAGAAAGCTGAGCTTGCCGAAGCCGCGCCGGGCCATCACCCGCCCGAGCACCAGCACGCGCTGCCCCTCGGTCGCGAGCGCCGCGAATTTGGTGGGATCGTAGCGCTGCTCGACCGGCTCGATCAGCGCCGGTGCGAACCGCGCACGCAGATCCCCGAGCCACGCCCGGTTGGACGTGTCGATGTCGTTGGGGAAGGGGTTCTCGCCCCGCGCGCGCTGCGCTTCTGCCTTGGCACGCCGTATCGCGAGCAGAGCCTCTTCGCTGCTCTGGGCGGGGGAGGCTGTTCCGGGAGTTATTCCGGGAGTAGCCGTGGCGGACCCTCCCTCGGGACTCGTTGCCTTCATGTCGTGATCCGGCTGGCCAAAATTGACGTTCCCCGCATGTAGCGCGCACCCCACAAAACGTCCAGCCGCGCGATCCGGCGCGTCGAAATCCCGACGCGCCAGCGAGCTCGGTCGCTCATAACGCGGCCGTGTTCGGGTCTGGCTCCGCGCTCTTGCTCAAATAGGCTTCGATGAAGGCATCCAGGCCGCCGTCGAGCACGTCGTCGACCTGCGCGGTCTCGTGTTCGGTCCGTAGATCTTTGACGAGCTGGTACGGCTGCAGGACGTAGCTGCGGATCTGGCTGCCCCACGCGATCTGGTCTTTACCCGCCTCATAGTTCGCCTTGTCGACGTTGCGCTTGGCGACCTCCACGTCATACAGGCGGCTCTTCAACATTTTGAGCGCCATGCGCCGGTTTTGTAGCTGGCTCCGCTCGGCGCGACACACGACCATGATGCCGCTGGGCAAATGCCGCATCCGCACCGCCGTCTCCACCTTGTTGACGTTCTGCCCGCCTTTGCCACCGGCGCGCATGGTGGTCACCTCGAGGTCGCCGTCGTTGACTTCGATTTCGATCTCGTTTTCCACGTCCGCAGTCACTTCTACAGCGCAAAACGAGGTGTGACGGCGCGCGTTCGAGTCGAACGGGCTGATGCGCACCAGCCGATGGATGCCGATCTCCGCGCGCAAATAGCCGTAGGCGAAGGGACCGCTGACCGTGACGGTCGCTCCGTCGATGCCAGCCTCGTCTCCCGCCTGGTAATCGATGATCTCGGTCTTGAAGCCGCGGCGCTCGCACCAGCGCAGGTACATGCGCAAGAGCATCGCTGCCCAGTCTTTGGCCTCGGTGCCACCGGACCCGGGATGTACGCTGAGGATGGCGTCGGCGTGTGCCGTGGGCCCCGTCAGCATGCGTTCGAGCTCGGCGCGCCGCACGCGATCGACCAGGCTTTTGCCCTGCTTCTCGACCTCTTGGACGATGGCCACGTCGCCCTCGGCCTCGCCCAGCTCGAGCAGCTCGATATTATCTCTGAGCTCCGTGTCGAGCGCGGTCACGGTTTTCAGCGTCTGCTGCAGCGTGGACCGCTGGCGCAACAGAGCTTGTGCCTTGATCTGGTCGTTCCAAAAGGCGGGGGCGCTCGACAGCTGGTCGAGCTCTTCTAACTGACGCTCCAGTTGAGGGACGTCAAAGATGCCCCCTTAGCGCATCGACGCGCCGCTTCAGGTCTAACAGTACCGGCCGAATCTCGGAAGCCATGACCGCCTTGTAACCCCCCGGCACCCGAGCCGCAAGCGAGCCTTAAGGGTGGGGTGTCAGGGCCCCGGAGCCCACCCCGGCCCGGACGGCGCGCACGGGTAGCCGCCGCTGAAAAAAAGTCGGGAAAAGCTCAGCGCCCGGTGCCCATCGGCATGCCGGACGGGTGCCGCCGCGCCGGCGCGGGAACACTTCGCGCGCCGCTATTCCTGAAATGGAATATTCAGTAGATACGTCGTCCGACGCTGCCCTCAGGCGCCGTCGTCGGATCGCCTCGAGCTTTCCGCGCTAACGCGCAGTGCCTCCGAGTACGAGCGCGGCGAACGAGGTCGGCTGCGGCCAACCGGAAGCGGTGCCCGAGCTCGCGCGCCTGACGAGCCCGGGCTTTCACGTCAGCGCTTCCGATCTCGCATCGCTCCGCCTCACCAGACGAGTGTGGCGGCAGACATAGTACCTCATGCCCTAAATCCGTGCCGGGTTTCGCCTCGCCCCCGCCGCGCGGGTGAGGGGCAGGGCGAACCCCAGCCAGATGGGCATCTCTGCATTCGGCACTTCCTCCACATTGGTCGAAACCCGGCGCGGACTTTGGGTTTCTCCTACTCGTCGGCGCTGCTCGCAACGCCGGCTTCGGACCGGGCCGCTCGAGGCCTGCGCCGGGCTATGTGAGTTCAGGGCCACCGCCGCCTTCATCGAAGCGTGTTCGCTGTGCACCTGGGCCCGGAAACATTCGCGAGCTTCGCGCCGATCGAGCAGCGTCTACTCTGGGCTTGGATCGCACATTACGGTCACGGTCTGCGCCAACGCTCCGCACGTCGTCTGCCCCTCAGCCAGCACGACTCCGTTGCACGGATGGATCTCCGTTGCCTGCGCACCACATGAGCAGGGTAGGCCATCTACGACCAGGTCCGGTCCGCCGCAATCCACGACCTGCCACGTATGGCCCTGGCAGGTCACGGCAAGCAAGGGCGCGGCCGTTGCCGCTGTGTGCAGCGCTGCACAGATCTGCGTCGCCACAAGTGGATCCGAGCACTCAAATCGCCCCGCCTCACTCGCTTCCAAGGTGACTCGTTGGTAGCTGACTCGGTCGAGCGTGGCGACAAAGGCGGTCCAGTGGTCACACGCGCAGACCTCCTCGCCAGGCTTGAGCTCGCGGCTGAAAACGCCGGCCCGGACGTCAGCTGCACAGGACGAAGTGCTGCTGACGTCCCCCTCCTCAGCGGCCCCCTGGCACCCGGCAGCACAGCCCGCGAGCACCTGAATCCATAGGACACGGTGTCTCCTGAGGAGATGGTGTCGGAGTCTGCGCCATGCCTCGATTTTGCGCGCGCGAACGCTGTAGCAAGTCATCACAGTTGACAGCCTACCCGGCAATTCGGCAACGGGTAGCGCAAGGATCACCGCAAACCGTCTGGAGTCCCCGCGGCTGCCGAACGACTGCGTTAAGCTGGCTCATCGCGCCGCCGTGCTGCGCGCCGTGGCGAGCGACGTCGCGATTTCTGCCGCGCGATTCTCACGCTTTGTGCTTTCAGCGGCGTGCGCTTGGCTGACGTGCGTAAGGCCCCTTCATTGGAGCCTTGGATGCCGCCATCTTAAGCATAGCCGTGGTGACGTCGTCAGGGCGTCCTAGGGCACCGATCAGTTTGATTCTATTGTGATATCGATCGCTTACGGTAGGGGATCGACACGGACCCACGCGACGTGATCTCGTGCGGTCATGAGGT
>JAYTOL010000105.1:0-7034 GCA_043747815.1 Deltaproteobacteria bacterium | reverse complement strand
GACGATTCAGAACCTCGAGGGCATTCAACGAGTGATCCATCAAGCTGCCTAAGCAATGAGATTTACTATGATCTCAACCTGTTCGGTGCTCTAGGCGCCCGTGGACGCTCGGGAAGGTGCTTCGGGGTTGGGGCAGCTCAGAAACCTGCGGTAGGCTGATCGACGGGGGCACACCTGACGCCACGCCAGCGCTGACATGGCAGGTCCCAGAGCAGCTTTCGGGTCTCGCGGCCAGCTCCGCAGCTGACCGCGGTGTCGCCGCCGCAGCGCGAGAAGCCCTTGCCCAGGCCGTTGACGCAATGCACGAGGATGTCGCCCTCGCAGACCGCTCCTAGCTTTTAGCGCATGCAACTGCGCCCGTCGGCGCTGCACTGGCGCAGCGAGTCGTTCGGAACGCAGCTGAGCTGGTTCGCGACGCAGCTGTCGCGGTTGCCCGTCTGCGCGTTGCAGAGCAGCGCCGGGTTACCGGTGGCGCTCGTCGGCGTTGCAGTGGGCGGGCGATGCGCACGGGTGGCACACCTCCCAATCGTTGCGCTCTCGATTGCAGCGCAGCGACGCGGCCCCGTCACAGGTCATCTCGTCGGCGCCGCACGCCGCGTCGAGGCACTCGCCGATGTTAGGGAGGGCGTCTCGACCGAGCGGCGCCAGCGTGTTCTCGCGCTCGCCAAACAACCGAGCCCAAGCCGGCGCGAGCCCAATGCGAGCGCGACGCGGAGCACCGTGCTTCGCGCGGACGACTTCATCGTGCTCACGCTGCTCCCTGCGCTGCGGGTCCCAGCGCCGTGCGACACGCCGAGCGTGGATTCCTCGGCCACCGCCACGGGCCGAGCTCGTCATCATCCAACGAGCGCGCGCGTCGAGGCCGCAAATTCGTAGAACGTCTTCAAAATGCCGGTGAAATGCTCGGCCCACCGAATGGACTCGGCATTTTTAGCGGCCAGGCATGCGCTTCCAAGGGATCGAACGGCAGCGGTGCCGCGAGCTTCGCTTCCCCGAATGCGCGACAATGGTCTATGGTCCAGGGTGGCATGGGGCCGTGGCAACCCAATATCTCCGCGAGCGCGTCGATGCGTCAGTCAGCGTGCAACTACCCGAAGCGTCCGTTGTCAGGGCGCGTCGCTTTGCGTGCCGCGGCCCAGGCCATGGCATCAGTGTTGGTGTTGAGCGGCGCTGCTCAGGCGCGCGCCGAGGGTGAGCCCAGCAGCACAGCGGACGCCGCCCAGGCTCGGCTCAACGTGCAGATCGACGGGGGCAAAGGCAATATCAGCATCGACGGCAAAGAGGTCGCTCGAGGCAAGTTCCGCGGGGAGCTCGCGCCGGGCCGTCACGAGCTCCGGGTCACACTCGACGGCCATGACTCCGTAGAGAGGGCGCTGGTGCTCGAAGCAGGCGAAATCCGCTCCGAATCGATCACGCTGAAACCGAGCGTCGGTACGGTCGCGATCGATGGCAGCGGCGGGCTTCCGCCTGCACTGGACGGCATCTATGGCGGGGTGCACCTGCTGGCCGCCTTCGAGCCCCGGGGCTCCGGCACGACGTTGGAAAACGCCTGTGACAGCATCGGCGCGTCGAGTTGTTCGGCGGGCAGCGTGACTGGGGGAGGGCTGATTGGTTTCATCGGGTTCATGCTGGCACCGCTCGGCGTCGAGCTCGCGCTCATGGGCTCGGGAGACCTCGCGGACCCGAGCGCATCCTTCGATGGCGTTACAGGCTCGGAGATAAACCCGGTCGTGGCCGCACCTTCACGCGAGGAAAAATTCACGATCGCTCGCTTCGGTGGCGGCGCAGCCGTCCGAGTACGGGTGGTCAAGAGCGTGTCTCGGTTTCGTTTTAGCTTCGCGATCGGTCCGGGTCTGGCGTACCGCGTGTTCATCATGCGCCGCGACACGGACGCCGAAGGCGGCCGTTCCGGGTTCTATTCCGACGTGGGGGCGAGCTACGTCTCACCCTTGCTCTCGACGGAGCTCGCGCTAGATTTCAAGCTGGGCGGGAGCACCGCCGTGTCCCTGGGGCTGGCGAGCTGGTTCGAGCACGCGGGGGACGATACGACGAGCCGAGCGGAAGAGCGTTCGGTGCTGATCGCGGACGGCAACGCTCCACCGCTTCCGCACGCCACGCCAGAGTACGACTTGGCGAATGGCCCTCAATGGTTTTTGGGGCCATTCCTCGGGCTCGCCTTCGGGCCGTAAGAGCCGTGCCAGACACGATACGAGGAGCGATGGATACGGACATTGCGAGTGGCTACCCTCAGCCCGGCGAGTTGATCGACGACAAGTACCGTATCGAGCGCTTGCTCGGCGCCGGCGGCATGGGCGCCGTGCTAGAGGCCACGCATTTGCTCAGGCGTGCACCGGTCGCGCTCAAGTTCATGAGCCCGCGGCTCGTGAACGATCCGGCGGTGGTTGAGCGCTTCCTGAACGAAGGCGTCGCTGCTTCTCGCATCAACAACGAGCACGTGGTCAGCGTGCTGGACGTGAGCAAGCTCGCGACCGGGCTCCCATACCTGGTGATGGAGTACCTCGAGGGGGTCGACCTGGCGCACCTCCTGGCGCGGGAGGGCGGGCCCGGATTGGCGGACGTCCCGCGCTGCGTCCATTTCGTTCTGCAGGTGCTGCGCGGCCTGCAGGTCGCGCACCACGCAGGCATCGTCCACCGCGATCTCAAGCCCGCCAATTGCCTGGTGGTGCAGAGGGACGGCGAGCCAGATTTCCTGAAGATCGTCGATTTCGGGATCAGCAAGCTAAAAGCCGAGCCGTTGAACCTCACCCAGGTCGGCTCCGCCCTCGGTACGCCGCTCTATGTGTCGCCAGAGCAAGCACGCGATCCGGCGTCGGTCGATGCGCGCGGCGACCTGTATAGCGTGAGCGTCATCCTTTATGAGCTCCTGAGCGGACGCACGCCTTTTTATCCCGCCTCCGGTCAGTTGAGTGAGCTGTTCATGCAGCTCGCCACGGCGCAGCCGCGGTCGCTGGATTCGATCCGCAATGACTTGCCCGAAGGGCTGGACGCGGCGATTCAGAAAGGGCTCGAGAAGTCGCGGGACGACCGCTATCGCTCGGCTGCCGAGATGGCCGCCGCTCTCGGGCCCTTCAGCGACTCGCGCAGCGACCGGGTGTTGCGCCAGCTCGTTCAACGCTCCACGGTCAACCCAGGTGGCATCCCGAGCCCTCTGCCCCCCAAGCCGGCGCCAGCTCCGACCCGCGTTGCCGAGGCGGCCCCGGTGGCCACGGTCCGCCTCCCCGAGAGCAACGCTGGCACGCCCCAACCCTGGCTGACCGCGTTGGCGCCGCACGAGACGGCGCCCGCCCTCTCTGGCCCGAGCTTCCTGCATCGTCGGCAAACGGAGCTGAAGATCGGGGTGCCCGTGCTGCTGCTGCTCGCATTGGCGATGGCTTTGTTGAGCCGGCAGGCCGCGGAGCGGGCGCGGCCGGCAGCCGAAGGCATCTCAGACAGGCTGGAGCGTGCTTCCACGTCGAGCCCCGACGAAACGACTCAGCCGGCTCTTTCGGGCCATACACCTGTCATCCGTCCTGTCAGGCCCACGCTGGACGAGAGCTCGCCCGCCTCGAGTACAAGATCGAGCTCAGCGCCGGGCACCCGGGTCCGGCAGCAAGGGGCGGGGGGAAGTGCGGAGCGCAGCGGCTCGGCTGCACCGGAGGCCGAGCCACAGGGCGAGCTCGCCGATCCGAAAGCGGCGCCCGCGTCGCGCGGAGCGCAGCCAAGCAAGCCGCAACAACAGCGGCGCAAGCCCCGCCTGAAACAGATTGGAATCGAGGAATGATACCGTCCCTCTCGCGTGCGCTCGCCTGCATTTTGGCTTTCTCTTTCCTCTTGGTTCTGGAGAGCCCGGCGAGCGCTCGTCCAACGATTCGCGACGAGCTGTCGCGTGAGGCCAAGAGCGACTGGGATGCTGCGCGCGAGCTGCACGACGCGGGTGATTTCCGCGGCGCGCTCGTGCACTTCACGCGCGCCTATGAGCGGACGAAGAATCCGCGCGTGTTGTTCAACGTCGGCGTGTGCTGGAAGGACCTGACGCAATACTCCGAGGCGATTCGCGTCTGGAAACGCCAGCTGACCTTTCGCAAGAAGCTGCACAAAGAGGACGTGCGAAAGATCGAGTCGGCCATGGCCGCGCTCGCTCCTTTCGTCTCCGAGATCTCGGTCAAGGCAGACGAGGCAGGGGCCCTGTTGAGCATTGACGGCATCGAGATCGGGCCGACGCCTTTTCTCGAGCCCATCGGCATCGACGTCGGGCAGCGCAAGCTACAGCTCGTCAAGCAGGGCTTTGAGCCGTCGGAGAAAACAGTCGACGTCGCGCGCGGCAAGTTGGCGTCCGTAGAGTTTGATTTACAGCACCTGGTCAAGACCGGCACGGTCTCGGTCGTGGTGGAAGGGCCCGAGGAGGCGAGCGTCTTCATGGATGGCCGGGAGCTCGGACCTGCCCCCTTCAAGGGTCCCCTCCCCGCGGGATCCCACACCTTCGAGGCGCGAGCGACCGGCTACGCTACCGTTCAACAGACGAGTGAAGTGCTCTACGGCGAGCCGCTCAACCTCACGCTCTCGCTCGCTGAAGCGAAGAACGAGGGCAAGCTGCGCGTGCTCACCGCCTACCCCGACGCGGAGATTCGGATGGACGGTGAAATCGTCGGGCGCGGCGGCTGGGAAGGTTTGTTGTCTGCCGGCGGCCACCAACTGGAGGTGCGCAAGACGGGCTATTCTACCCGGCAGATCGAGATCTCCCTGAGCCCCAACCAGGTCCGCACGGTCGAGGTCAATCTGAGCTCGGAGCGCTCCTGGTTGTTTTGGACCGTCAGCGTGGCGGCCGTGGTCGGAGGCGGCACCTTGGCCGTGGTGCTGCTCTCACGCCCCACCGAAACGACCCCCGTGAGCGGCACGTTGGCAACCGTTGCCGCTTTTTAATGTCACGCAACCCCGACGCTCGCCCCTCATGAACAGTGGACCTTTCCGTCAACGCGCTAGCTCCGCGCACACCCCGTCACCTGCTTTCCATCTCCGGCAGCGGCTTCGAGCTCGCCTGCGCGACGGCCTCGCCGTTTGCGCCCTAGCGCTCGCGGCGTGCACGGCGAAGGAGCCCACGGAGATCGTCGCGGGCGTGAGCACGCAGATTCAGGTGCCCGACTACCTGCGCGCCGTGGGCCTGGTCGTGCAAGCCGAAGGGGAGGTGATCTTCTGCGATGCCTACCCAGTGACAGACGGGACGACCACGCTGCCCGCGACCCTGGGTGTGTTGGGCGCCGCCGGCGCGGCCCCACGAGGTACGGTGACGGTGCAAGTGCTAGGTATGCGTACGGAGGTCTCGCAGTTCGATGAAGATTGCGTCTTTACGCGGTCCGAGGCGGGCGAGCCCAACAATCGCGAAGTCATGGTCATCCGGCGGCGGCGGCTCAGCTTCATCGACGGCCGCATCCTGTATCTCCCGCTGCCACTGAAGGAGTCGTGCAGAGACGAAGGCTGCGGCCCCGAGCAGACCTGTGTGGGTGGGCGTTGCGTGAGCGCCGACATCGATTCGAACACGCTGCCGGACTACCAGGAGCGCCTGCTCTACGGCACCACGAACACGTGCTTCGACGGCGACTACTGCATGCCCTCGGGTGGCACGTTGCCGCCCCTGCTGGAAGACCCCACCACTTGCACGTTCCGTCTGCAGTGGCCGAGTGGGCTGCCGACCCCCTCCGCCGGAGATCTGAACGTGCGGCTGTTCTACGACACCTTCGGGACGGAGATCCTCGACGAGGATAACGCCGCGCTGGCCGACGATCAGCGCGAGGGCTTTTCTTTCCCCTCCCCGGAGGATCCTCTGACGTTTCGGCTCGCCCCCAATCTGTGTCAGAGCAACTATCAGGCTGAGCGCGTGCTCGCGGTCGAGGCTAGCGCCCTCTGCCCTGCCAAGCGCAGCCTTCAGCCCGTCTGCGAGAGCTATGATCCGCCCAACCCGCGGGCGAGCTCCAACGGCGGGGCAGGCGCCCCAGATCCCGGCGCCGGAGCGGGCATATGCACGCTCGCGGCGCTCGAGCCGGTGGAGAGCGTGGTCTACGTGCTCATGGATCGCTCGCGGCGCATGTACCCGTTCTACGGCGACGGCGGGCTGCGCTTCGCGGTCGAGCTCCCGCTGTCGAGCCCCGTGGCGCGCCGCACGCGCATCGCCTTTGGTCCGCTGCCCGCTACAGCGGCTGGGTGCGGCACGACCGCCTACAGTACGCCGCAGATCCCGTTTGGGAGCGTGACCGAGGTGCGGCAACCGATCGCCGACGTCCTCAGCACACTCACCTCCGTGTTACTAGACGACCCCGCAGAGGTGTTTCTGGCGGCGGCTCTGCAGGGCGCTTACGCCGCCGTGTCGAGCACGCCCTCGCTCGGCGCGGACGGCTTCGGCCAGCGCGCGGTCGTAGTGATCAGCAATCGGGACATCTCGGCCGGCGCTTGCGCGGGTCCGACCGCAGTCGAGCTTGCCACAGCGGCCGCGGCCGGGCCGACGCCGGTCAAGACCTACGCCGTCGCTTTGGGAGATCCCAACGCGGACGATCCTGCCGCCGACGCCAGCACCGTGGCCAGCGCGACCGCACTGGCTACCGCAGGTGGCTCGCAGGTGTTCAACGGCGTGGCCGACGCGGCGGAGGGCGCCACTGCCGTGCTCGACATCCTGACCGAGCTCGGGACGTGCCTGTATCGCGTCAACCGCCTCGATCTGGGCAGCGACGGCGCAAACGGGCTGCCGGACACTGCTACCGTTTCGTACGTCGACCCGCTTTCGCCGTCGACCTCGGCGGTCGACATCCCTCTCAATCCAGATTGCCGAATCGGCGCGCCCGCCTCAGTCTCAGGCTGGAACCGCGAGGGAGAACGGGTGCGCGTCTGCGGTCAGGCCTGCAGCGACCTCAGGAGCGTCATCAGCAACGTGACCAGCCTGCATCTTCTCGAAGAGCGCTCCGCGCCCCCGGTGCCCGTGGTCGTCGGCGCTCCATGCGGCGACTTTGTGCTGCGCAGCGGCTCGTGACGCGCCAGACGTTGCCCGG
>JAYTOL010000104.1:0-1016 GCA_043747815.1 Deltaproteobacteria bacterium | reverse complement strand
GACAGGCTCGACCGTCGCCGGTGGCTCTGGTTCCTGCGGGTAGCACTGAGGAGCTAACCCACGCGAAACCGGGGGGCCAGCCCAGTCATATTTTCTAGGCTGAATCCCATGTTTGGTGTCTGACGTGGCGAGTGAGACTCGCATGGTACAGGGCATCACAACGGTGCCCAGCAGGCGCCGACATTACGGTGCGCCTGGCGCGTGGACGTCGGGTTTGCAATGGAGTGCCAGATAGGTGCTGCCGCTCTTCCTCGAGGTCATGGACAAAGAGCCACGCGCCGGAGTCGTGTGGCTCGTTGCCGTCGGACTTGGTGGGTGTGGCTTCTGGCTCGCTCGTTGGCGTGCTTGGACGATTGTTCCGAGCGCGCTCGCAATTGTGATTCTGGCCGGATCCGTCTGGAGCGAGTGGAGCGACCCAGAGGTCGGACCAGCGATGCGTGCCGAGGCCGGCGAGTGGTACGGCGGGCAGGTGGCGGTCGCTGCGACGCTGGCGATCCTCGCGACGCTGCTCGGACGGCGTCAGTCGCGCGTCGATTCAGCCTAACCCGGGTTGCTGCAGTCAAACCGACCGGGCATTATGAAGCAGGATCGCCTTTAGTGCGGTCGGTTTGCAGCAGAACCCAGTTTCGTTAGCGTGCACGTGTAACTCGAGGCATCGGACTCCGCACCCATGAAAGCTCCGCGATTTTGATGGGGTGCACATACGTGCTCTCGGTGCGCGGTGATGCGGCGGCACTGTTCGCACGTGCACGGAGCAATCCGCGTGTCACACGAGCGCGACGTCGACGCGGGTGGAAGATCGTCTGCGGTGTGGCTTGGCAGTCCGTGGCACCGGACTCGCGACATCGCGGTGCGGGGCGGGTGTGTTCGTGGGGTGCGCGGGCTCGAGGTGAGATGCCGCGTGCGCGAGGCGAGCCCGCCCGCTAACACGGGTTGCTGCAGCCACGGCGACCGGCCATTCTGGAGCAGGATCACTTTTTGTGCAGTCGCCGTGCAGCAGAACCCAGTTTCGTTAG
>JAYTOL010000103.1:0-41961 GCA_043747815.1 Deltaproteobacteria bacterium | reverse complement strand
GCGAAAGGCGAAGAGCGGAAACCCGGCCTGGAAACGCTGATCTTCGGTAACACACGACGCGAGTTGCATCTGCCGAAGGACAATGCCGGCTTTCACCTCATTCAGCAAATCCGCGACGAAGCCCATCGTTTCGCCATTACCGGGCATCGCGCGCGACGCGCGAAGAAGCGCAACACTTCTAGGCTGGAGGACATCGTCGGCGTCGGACCGAAACGTCGAAAGGCGCTACTGGCACACTTTGGCGGGTTGCAAGGCGTGGTTGCGGCGGGCGTCGACGATCTGGCCAACATCGAGGGCATCAGTCGCGACATGGCAGAAACCATTTACAACGAATTGCACGGTTGAATTCGCCGGGAAACCCATTTTGCGCGCGGGCTTCCGGTGATTGCTGTCCGCCGATAGCGCAATGTGCCGTTCGCCGTTCGCAGTACCATCGATCCGCCTCTCGGCCAACGTCCACCCGCCGCGAGTCCGCCTCCTCGCGCTGTCGGGTGGGAAATATCCGGGCTAGAATGCTGGCGTGACCGTCAATCTTCCCAACTTGCTAACGTGGCTGCGCATTGCGGCAATTCCGCTCTTCATCGCCGTCTTGTATGTCGATGACACGTGGCTGACGCAACACCAGGTAAACATCATCGCGACCTCGATCTTTGTGGCTGCGGCCATCACTGATTGGTTCGACGGTTATCTGGCCAGGAAGCTGAACCAGACATCGGCGTTTGGCGCGTTTCTTGATCCGGTAGCCGACAAGCTGATGGTCGCAGCGGCGTTGATCGTGCTGGTTGAGCTTGGGCGTACCGACGCGATCGTCGCTCTCATCATCATTGGCCGGGAGATCACGATTTCCGCACTTCGGGAATGGATGGCGCAGCTCGGACAATCCAAGAACGTTGCGGTATCGATGCTCGGCAAGATAAAAACGGTGTCTCAGTTGGTGGCTATCCCGTTCTTGTTGTACGACGGCGTACTGTTCGGCGTCCTCAACTGCAGATTGACGGGCAGGGTCCTTATCTGGGTCGCAGCTGTTCTCACGATCTGGTCGATGTTCTATTACCTCAAGGCTGCGTTTTCCTCCAACAAAGACAAATAGTCAGCGACTGCTAATCGGCCCGTAGTCTTGGCGCGTGAGATTGCCGTTGTCCTCGCAACAATGCGTCAAACTGCGCAATGGAGAGCGCGGGGCTGAACAAGTACCCCTGAAACGCGTCACACCCCTGGGCGTGCAGCAACGCACGTTGCGCTTCGGTCTCAACGCCTTCCGCGATGACTTCCAGGTCCAGCGCGCGCGCCATCGTGATCACGGCTGAGACGATAGCGGCAGCCTGGCGGTCATGGAGAATGTCAGACACGAACGTCTTGTCTATCTTGAGCGTGTCGATCGGAAAGCGGCGCAGATGGGAAAGGCTGGAGTAACCCGTGCCGAAGTCGTCGACCGCCAGGTGCACGCCTTTCTCCCGGAGCGTCGTGAGGATGCGCTCCGTCGACTCGGCGTGCTTCATGAGCACGCTCTCGGTCAGCTCCAGCTCGAGTGAGCCCGGGTCCAGGCCCGTCTCGTCCAGGATGGCGAAGACCCCGGGCAGGAAGCTCTCGTCTCTAAACTCCATCGCCGAGATGTTTACCGCCATCGTCCCGACGGGCAAGCCAGCATCCTGCCAGGCACGGGCTTGCCTGCAGGCTTCACGCAACACCCAGTTGCCGATCGGCAAGATCAGGCCGCACTCCTCCGCGACGGGGATGAACTGCGCCGGCGGCACCGAGCCGCGCACGGGGTGCAGCCAGCGGATCAAGGCTTCGGCCCCCGTGATGCGCCCAGTCCGCAGGTTGACTTTCGGCTGGTAGTGGAGCGTGACCTCCTGCCGCTCGAGCACGCGCCGCAAGCTCTCCTCGATGGACTGCCGCTCGACGGCGCGCACGTTCATGGCCGGCTCGAAGAACTGGTAACCCTGGCGGCCATTTGCCTTCGCCTGGTACATCGCGGTGTCGGCGTTCTTGATCAGCGTCTCGGCGTCCAAGCCATCTTCCGGGTAGACGCTCATACCGATGCTCGTCGTCACGTGCAGATCTTGATGGTCGATGGAATGCGCCTTGGCCACGGTCTTCAGCATGCGCCGCGCCGTGACGGCCGCATCTTCCGCGCGATCCACCTCCGAGAGCAGCGCCACGAACTCGTCGCCGCCCTGCCGGCTCACCGTGTCGGTGACGCGGACGCAATCCACCAGCCGCTCGGCAACGGACTGAAGCAGCTTGTCGCCGACGCGGTGACCGAGCGAGTCATTGATATGCTTGAACCCGTCCAGGTCCAAGAACAGCACGGCGGCCTTCTTCCCATGGCGCTGCGCGAGGGCGATGGCCTGGCCCACCCGCTCGTTGAGGAGCATGCGATTGGGCAACCCCGTCAAGAAATCGTGCTGAGCCGAATGCGTCATCGCCGACGCCATCGCGCGCGCCGCCGTCACGTCCCGAAAGACGACCACCGCCCCGGTGGCTTGACCCGCCCGATCACTGATCGGGGCGATGGAGTCTTCGATCGGGATCTCCACGCCGTCCCGACGTATGAGGACGCAGTTTGACGGGAGGCGCACGGTTCGACCGAGCGCCGTGCCGCCCTCCCCGGGATCGAGGATGGTCTCCCGGCTGGTGGCGTCGAGCACGCGGAACACCTCGGCCATGGGCCTGCCGACGGCTTCTGCCAGCGACCAGCCTGTCATCTTCTCTGCCACGCGGTTGAGGAAGGTGATGCACCCGGAGCTATCCGTGCAAGCGACCGCGTCGCCGATACAGTTGAGCGTCACCTGCGCGCGCTCCTTCTCCACTAACAGGGCCTCTTCCATCGTTTTGCGCTCGACCGCGTAGCGCAAGGCCCTGAGCAGGCCACGGGACTCGATCTGGCCTTTGATCAGGTAGTCCTGGGCGCCTTCCTTCAGGGCCTGCGAGGCCAGTGCCTGGTCGTCCAATGCGGTCAGCACCACCAAGGGCACGCGGGGCGCCGCCGTGTGCGCCCGCCGCACCGCGCCGAGGCCCTGGGCATCGGGCAAGCCCAGGTCGAGCAACATCACGTCTACCGCGTGCGTCGCCAGGTGCTCCTCCGCGTCGAGCATGCACTCGACGTGCGTGAAGCTCGCGTTGTGGCCCTGTTCACGGAACATTTCGCGCAGCAGGCGCGCGTCCCCGCGGTTGTCCTCGACCACGAGCAGCGCTTTGATTTGCTCGATCATCCGCTCGGCTTCTGCTGCGGCAGCTTGGCCTTGATCAGCCAAAAGTCGTTGATGCTCTTCACCAGGTTCTCGAACTCGTCCAGCTGAACCGGCTTACTGAGGTAGCAGTTCGCCTGGAGCTGATAGCTCTCGAGGATATCTGCCTCCGCGTCCGACGTGGTCAGTATCACCGTCGGGATGGTCTTCAAGGCTTCATCTCCCTTGATCTGGGCGAGCACCTCGCGGCCATCCATCTTCGGCAGGTTCAGGTCGAGCAAGATCAGGTCCGGGCGCGGGGCGCTCGCGTGCACGCCGCGCTGCTTTAGAAACGCCAAGGCCTCGACGCCGTCCATCGCCACGTGCAACCTGATGGCCAGGTTCGCGTCACGGAAGGCTTCCCTCGTCAGCCGAACGTCGCCGGGGCTGTCCTCCACCAAGAGGACGTGTAGCGGCGGCGCGCCAGCGGCTTGCCTCAGCACGAGAGCGCCGCCCCGGCCAGGTCAAAGCTAAAAGTGGACCCGAGCCCGAGCCCCGATTTGACCGAAATACTGCTGCCGTGACGCTCGACGATCTTCTTGCAGATCGCCAGGCCTATACCCGTCCCTCCAAACTCTTCCCGCTTGTGCAACCGTTGGAACATGCCAAAGATCCTCTCAAAGTACTGGGGGTCGATCCCCAAGCCATTGTCCTTCACCGCGAAGGTCCAGTCCTTCGCGCCATGCCGAGTCGCGGAGACGTGCACCGTCGGCACGCCAGCGCTTCGATACTTGATGCCGTTGCCCACGAGGTTCTGAAACAGTTGAATCAGCTGGAGCTCGTCCCCGATGACGCTGGGCAGTGGCTCGTGCGTGACGCGCGCGCCGCTCTCCTCGATCGCGCCCGCCAAATTCATGAGCGCCTGCGCCAATGCCCGTTCGCTGGAGGTAGCCACCAGCTCTTCCCGCTTCGTCCCCAGGCGTGAATAGGCCAGCACGTCTTGAATCAAGCGCTGCATGCGCTGGGCTCCATCCACCGCGAACGCGATGAACTCGTCGGCATCAGCGTCCAGCTTGCCCTTGTAGCGCCTGGAGAGCAGCTGCGTGTAGCTCGCCACCATGCGCAGCGGCTCCTGCAAATCGTGCGAGGCGACGTAGGCAAATTGGGCCAGCTCCTCATTGGAGCGATTCAGCTCGCCCACCTTTTCCAAGAGCATGGCTTCGGCTTTCAGGTGCGCCTCAGCCTTTTTGCGGGTCGTGATGTCGCGGATCGCCGCCGTCACCAGCATCCCGTCGCTGCTCTCGAGCGGGCTCAGCATGATCTCGATCGGAAATTGACTGCCGCTCTTGCGCCGACCCGACAGCTCGAGGCCGCCGCCGATGTGCTGCGCCAGCGCCTCCTCGGCAGGGCGCAGGGCATCCGCGATCAAGCGCTCCGCGAAGCCCTCCGGAATGATGTTCGTCACTTTCTGCCCCAAAAGCTCGTCTCGCCGATAGCCAAACTGCTTCTCCGCCTGCACGTTCAGGAGCACGATCTCCCCGCCCTGGTCCACCACCACCATCGCGTCCGGCGCCGCTTCCAAGAGGCCGCGGTACCTGGCCTCCATTTGCACCAGGTGTCGGTCGGCGGCCTTGCGCACGCTGATGTCGCGAATGGCCGCCGTCACCAGGATGCCCTCGGCGGTCTCCAGCGGCGCCAGGCTGATCTCGACGGGGAACTCGCTGCCGTCCTTGCGGCGCGCGTGCAATTCCAGCCCGACCCCCATCCGGCGCGCCTTGGCGTTGGCCACGTAGCCTTCCCGATGCCCCGGGTGGGTGGCGCGATAGCGACCGGGCAGGAATACCTCGACCAGCTGCCCCACGAGCTCGTCGCGTGCGTAACCGAAGAGCGCCTCGGTGCGACCGCTGACCAGCACGATTCGGCCATCCTGGTCGGCGATGACCATCGCGTCTGGCGCCGCCTCCAGCAGACCGCGATACCGGCTCTCCATTTGCGCCAGGTGCCGATCAGCGGCTTTGCGCACGCTGATGTCGCGGATCGCGGCCGTCACCAGGATGCCGTCCGCGCTCTCCAGCGGCGCGAGGCTGATCTCGACCGGAAACTCGCTGCCATCCTTGCGGCGCGCGCGCAACTCGAGCCCGACCGCCATCCGGCGCGCCTTGGCGTCGGCAACGTAGCTTTCGCGATGCGCCGGGTGGGTGGTGCGGTAACAATTGGGCAGAAAGATCTCGACCAGCTGCCCTACGAGCTCTTCACGCCCGTAGCCGAAGAGCGCCTCCGCCCGCCCGTTGACCAGGACGATGCGGCCATCCTTGTCGGCGATGACCATCGCGTCCGGCGCCGCTTCCAAGAGCCCTCGATACCTTGCCTCCGACGCCTGACTCTCGCTCAGATCGTGGCTGGACTCCGAGAAGCCCTTCAAGACGCCGGCCGCGTCGCGCAGCGCCGTGAAGGTGACCTGCGCGGAAAATCGGGAGCCGTCTCTGCGCACGCGCACGGCTTCGCCTTGGTACCGGCCGTTTGCGGCCGCCATCTTCAGGACGTGTGCCGGCAGACCTCGCTCGATATCTTCCGCAGTAAAGAAGCAAGCGTAGCTTTGGCCAATAATCTGCTCGGCCGTGTAGCCCTTGATTCGCTCTGCGCCAGCGTTCCAGCTCAGCACGTGGCCGAGCGGGTCCAGCATGAAAATAGCGTGATCTTGCACCCCGTCGATCAGGGATCGATACGTGTCTTCGCTATCCTGGAGGGCCGCCTTTGCGAGCAGGCGTCCGGCGCCGTGGCGCCGCGCGCTCCAGGCGGCGGCGGCGATGAGCGAAATCAGCGCCATGACCAGGAGCAGAACCGAGTTGGTCTGGCTGGCGCTCTGCCCCGCCTCAGCCTCTCGCAGCACCAGGAGTCGGAGCTCGGCCTCCCGCAACTCGCCCACCACGGCCTGGAGCTCGGCCGGGAGCCGGAGTCCAGGTGCGCTCTGAATGGCATTTGCGGCGGCCGCCAGGCCCTGGTCCCGACGCAGGCGGATGATCGTCTCTGCGCGCTCGAGCCTCAGGTCAATTAACGACTCCAGGGCAGGCAGGTGGCGTTGCTGCTCGGGGTTGTCGAGCGTCAAGCGCCGGAGCTCGGATCGAGCCTGGGCGGCGCTGGCCAGACTCTCGGGGTAGGATTGTAGATACGAGTCATCGCCCGTCAAAACAAAGCCGCCCGCGCTCGCCTCGACGCTCTGCATCGCGAGCAGCAAACCCGCGAGCGTGTCGAGCACCTCGTGACTGTGCTGCACCGACGACTCGTTGCGGCGAGATACAGCCAGCGCATGGTAGGCAAGCGCAGCCACGAGCAGTAGGGCGCCCACGGCAGAGGCGAACGCGAGCCGCTTTTTCTGCTTCGACGGAGGCGCCATCTGCGATTAAACCCTAGGGAAATCAGGCATAGTATTGAGATGGGGGTGCCCCGAGCCCGTTCTGCCCTTGCGCACCAATGGCGGCCGGCCCGATGTGCTCATGTCGAGTGTCGGGCAGAGAGACGTGCACCAAAGTTCGGGCGTCGTGGGTCCCCGCTTTGCTGCGCCGCAACCTGATGCAGCAGGTGCGGGCAGTCTCCCCGCCCAGCAAGACGACCACCCGCCGCGAGCGTGCAAGTGTCGACCTCGCATTTCGGGGCGCTGCCGCGCGAAACCTCTCACCTTCTGGAACACAACGACCCGAATCGGGTCAGCCGGCTCGATCGTCGTCTGCGGCGCACCAGGCTGACCTGCACCTACTTGCGCGCTCGGACGGGCCCGCTCGCTCGCGCTCGTGTGTCAGATCCAAGCGATCGCCGGCGAGAGGCGGCCGTATGAGTAACAGATGTCGAGAGCAGGGGGAAAGATGCGTGATCGCGACGCCGGTGCTGAGGCGTCCGACAAGATCTCGTCGGGAATTGTCGGGTTCGACGAGATCACGGGCGGGGGACTGCCGAGAGGGCGCGTCACGGTGGTGTTGGGTGGCGCCGGCTGCGGCAAGACCATCTTTGCGTTGCAAGGGCTCGTCGCGGGGGCGAAGGCGGGCGAGCCGGGTTTGTTCGTCACGTTCGAGGAGAACCCCGAGCAGATCATGAAAGATGCCAAGCGCTTCGACTGGAAGCTCTCGGCCATGAAGGGAAAAGGCGTCGAATTTTTCGATGCCCAGCTGTCACAGGCCATCATCCAGGGCGGAGAGTTCGATCTCTTGGGGCTCCTGGCCGTCATCGGCGCGAAAATCAAGCAACTCGGGTGCAAGCGCGTGGTCTTCGACGGGCTCGACGTGCTGCTCGGCCATCTGGGTGACCCGGCGCTCATCCGCGGCGAGATCCTACGCCTGCGTGAATGGGTGTACGCGGCGGGGTTGACGGGCATGGTCACGGCCAAGGCGGATGAGCACGGTCACTCCGCGTCCGACTATGCGTTCCTGCAGTTCATCGCGGACTGCGTCATCTCGCTCCAACATCGCGTCACCGCTGGCGCGGCCATCCGCATGATCCGCGTGGCGAAGTACCGCGGCGACGCCCACTCCGCGAATGAGCTCCCGTTCACCATCACCAAGGGTGGTATCGAGGTGGCGTGCGGCACCTCCCCCGAGCTGCATCACTCCGTCTCCATGGAGCGGGTCACCTCCGGGGTCGAGCGCCTCGACGCGATGCTGCGAGGGGGTTACTACAGGGGCAGCGCTGTCCTCATCTCGGGCGCGCCGGGGACCTCGAAAACCAGCCTGGTTGCCGCGTTCGCGGCGGCGGCCTGTGAGCGCAAGGAGCGGACGGTCTACGTCAGCTTTGATGAAGCGCCGGCTCAGATCATCAGGAACGTGGCCTCGATCGGCATCGACCTCACCCCCTACGTAAAATCCGGGGTGCTGACCATGTGCTCGCTGCGCGCTCGCGCCGACAATCCAGAGGCGCACGTCGCGCGCATCCGTACGCTGCTCGACCGCCAGCAAGCACGCAACCTGATAGTGGATCCGCTCTCCGCGCTGGCCCAGAGCTTCGATCAGGCCATCGGCGATCGCGCGGCCGTGCAAGTGCTCGACGTCGCCAAGGGCCTCGGCATCACCACGCTCAGCACCTCGCTCTTGGCCAATGCGGCCCCCTTGTCGGAGGAGACGCCGCTCGGCATCTCGACCATCGCCGACACGTGGATGCATGTTTCGTACGTCAGCAACGCCGGTGAGCGCAATCGAGCGCTGACCATCATCAAGTCCCGCGGCACGAGCCACAGCAACCAGGTGCGGGAGCTGATCCTTTCGGATGCGGGCGTCACCCTCGCTGACGCCTACATCTCGGACGGGGAGGTCCTGATGGGCACTCTGCGCTGGGAGCGGGAGAACGAGGACCGACGCGCCAAGCAGACCGCGCAGACAGAGTCGCACCTACAGCAGAAGCAAGCCGAGCTCGCGCTCGCCGAGTCGCGGCTCCGCATCGAGGCGGCGCGCACCGAGCAGGCGCTGCGCGAGGCGGATCTGCAGCGGGTCCTCGGCGCCCGCGTCGCGCTCAAGGAGCTCGATCGGGTCGAAACCGTCGAACGCGCCAGCCGCCGGGGCGGGGAGAGCACGCTCCTGGCCGCGGCGCCCCGCCGGCCCGTGCGGGTGCATCGATGAGGTCCCCCCCTGCTGGTCGCCAGGGCGCGCTTCTCAGCCTACGCCTGTACGTTGCCGGAGAGTCACCCAACTCCGCGCTGGCGAAGGCGAACCTCAACGCGGCGCTGGCGCACCTGCCGAAGTCGGAGCTGACTCTGGAGGTGATCGACGTGCTCTGCCATCCTGAGCGCGGGCTCGCCGATGGTGTCCTGGTCACGCCCACTTTGATCCGGCTCGTACCGACCCCCGAGCAACGGGTGATCGGCAACCTACGCGACCGAAGTGCCCTGTTGGCGGGCTTGGGCTTCGAGGAGGTGCAGGGTGAGTGAGCTAGATCTCGAGCGCCGCAACGCAGCGCTCGCGCGGCAGCTCGACGAGTCCCAGCAGATGGTCCGCGCGCTCCTGGCGGGCGAAATCGACGCCCTCGTGCACGCGAGCGGTGCGACCCCCGTCCTGCTCCATGCCGCCCAGGCGAAGCTCCTCGCCAATGAACAACTGCTTCGCTCCGTATTCGACGGTGCCACCGACGCGATGCTCATCTCGGATGACGATGGCCGCACCGTGGACGCCAACAGCGCCGCTTGTGTCCTGTTCGGGCTGTCTCGCGAGCGGCTCCTCGGCTGTAGGCTCGCCGACTTTGAACATCCGGAGCTCGCTCCCCTGAGCGCGCAGCTCGGGCCCAACAGGGCTGGGCCGAGCGAGAGTCCGTTTCGTCTGCTCAGGCCCGATGGGGCCCAGCGCGACACTGAACATCGCGCCACACCGGGCATCCTCCCGGGGCTCAACCTGTCGGTGCTTCGCGACATGACCGAGCGGCGGCGCACCGAGTCGCGCTTCCGAACCATGATCGAGAAGAGCCACGACGGCATCGCGCTGAGCGATGCCTCCGGCACGAGCATCTACGCGAGCCCCGCCATCGAGCGCATCCTCGACAGGACTGCCTCGGCTCTGCAGGGCGCGCGCGTCGCTCACTTCGCACACCCCGAGGACCGCGCGCAGCTCGGCGAAGTCTTGGAGGGCTTGAACGCGAACCCCCATTGTCCGGTAATCCACGAGTTCCGGGCGCTGCACCGCGACGGCTCGCTCCGCTGGGTCGAGGTCACGGCTCGCAACTTGCTGGACGAACCCGTGATCGGTGCCATCGTCAGTAACTTTCGGGACATCACCGAGCAGAAGGCGGTGCGAGCCGCGCTCTTGGAGAGCCAACGCATCCTCGAAGAGGCCCAATCCATCGCGCATCTGGGCAGCTGGACGTCGGCGTTGGGTCCGGACGAGGCCGTCTCCTGGTCGGCCGAGTGCGCTAGAATTTTTGGACGCGAACCGAGCGCCGCTCCGAACGCACGCGGTTTTCTGCAGTGGGTTCACCAGGATGATCGAGCTCGCGTCCAGCGAGGCAGCGAACGTGCGTTCGAGGAAGGGGGCTTTTATGAGACCGAGCACCGCATCGTGCGACCGAATGGCGAGGTGCGCTGGGTGTACACCAAGACCACGGTCGAGGGCTCCCCAAAGAGCGGCTCCGGCTCGGCAGTGTCCACGCGAGAGGGCCAAGCGACGCCATTTCGGGCCGTAGGCGTGGTACAGGACGTGACCGAGCGCAGGCGCGTCGAGGACGAGCTCAGGGAGAGCGAGGTGCGCTATCGACGCATCGTGGACAATACCTCGGAGGGCGTCTGGATGTACGACGCTTCCAGTATCACGACCTTCATGAATCCGCGCATGGCGGAGATGCTGGGCTGCACGGTCGCAGAGGCGCTCGGGCAACCGATCTTTACCTTCATGGACGAAGCGGCCAGGGAAGAGGCCCGCGCCAGGGTTGCACGCAGGAAGCGCGGTGTCGCGGACCGCGGAGATTTCCGGTTGACGCGAAGGGATGGGTCGGATCTGTGGGTGTCGTTGCACGCCGACCCGCTGTTTGATCCGGCGGGGAACTTCGAGAGCTCGCTGGCGCTCGTCACGGACATCACCGAGCGACGGCTGGCCGACGAGACGCGTAACCGCCTCGCCTCAATCGTCGAGTCGTCCGATGACGCCATCATCAGCCGCAGCGTGGACGGTACAATTCGCACCTGGAACCGCGGCGCGGAGAGGTTGACCCAATATAGCGCCACGGAAGCGCTGGGGAAACCGCTAGCGATCCTGTACCCACCCGAGGACGCCGCTCGGTTGAACGCCAAACGCGGAGAGGTCGACCAGGAGCAAGTCCTGGAACAGTTCGAGATGGTGGCGAGGCGCAAAGACGGCTCGCTCGTCGACATCTCCATCACCTCGTCCGTGCTCAGGGACGATCTGGGCACGACCATCGGTGCCTCGGTCATCGCCCGGGACATCACCGAGCGCAAGCGCTCCGAGGCCGCCTTGCGTCGGTCGGAAGAGCAGTTTCGCCAGGCCCAAAAGATGGAAGCCGTCGGCAGCCTCGCGGGCGGCATAGCGCACGACTTCAACAACCTGCTGTCGGTGATCCTGAGTTATACGAGCTTGCTCGTGGAAGGCTTGAAGGAGTCTGACCCATTGCTCACCGACCTCACGGAGGTGCATAAAGCGGGGCTGCGAGCCAGCGGGTTGGTGCGGCAGCTCCTCGCTTTTAGCCGCCAGCAGGTGCTTCAGCCCGTCGTCCTCGATCTCAACCAGGTCGTCACCGGCATCAAAGGCATGTTGACCCGGCTGTTGCGAGAGGACATCCAGCTTTCGCTCTTGATCTCGCCGCTGGCCGGCAAGATCCACGCGGACCCCGGCCAGGTCGAGCAGGTGATCATGAACCTCGTCGTCAACGCGCGGGATGCGATGCCGAACGGCGGGAACCTCAGCATCGAGACGGCGAACATCCTGATCGACGAAAGCTACACGGTCGAGCACCCGAGTGTCACGCCTGGGCCCTATGTCATGCTGGCAGTGACGGACACTGGAATAGGGATGGACGCGGCCACCAAGGACCGGATCTTCGAGCCGTTCTTCACCACCAAGGAGCTGGGTAAAGGGACCGGGCTCGGTTTGTCGACGGTCTATGGCATCGTCCAGCAGAGCGGCGGCCACGTCTGGGTGTACAGCGAGCTCGGCAAGGGCACCACGTTCAAGGTCTACCTGCCACGCACCGATCGGACAGAAGAGGCCTCGCTCGGGACCCTCGGCGTGACCGCCAGCTCGGGCGGCACGGAGACGATCCTGCTCGTCGAAGACGAGGACCAGGTCCGTAGTATCATGCGGCAAGTCCTGCGCAAGCAAGGCTACAACGTGCTCGAGGCGCAAAATGCGGGCGAGGCCTTCTTGCTTTGCGAGCAGTTCACTGCCAACATCGACCTGTTGCTCACGGATGTCGTGATGCCTCGCATGAGCGGTCGGCAGCTCGCGGAGCGCCTGGCGCTAGTTCGGCCCGCGATGAGGGTGATGTACGTGTCAGGCTACACGGACGACACGATCGTTCATCACGGTGTCTTGGCTGCGGGCATCCACTTCCTGCAAAAGCCGATCATGCCCGCGGCGCTCACGAAGAAGGTGCGGCAGGTGCTGGACGCCCCCCTGCGCCGCACGCAGCCGCCGTCCACGCACTGACGGCCGTCCAGCGCTGGACGTCACGCAAATGAAACCGCGCCGCCGCGGCACTGCTCGGCTAACATCGACGCCATGAAGGTCATCTTGTTCGGTGCGACCGGGATGGTGGGGCAAGGCGTGCTGCGCGAGTGCTTGCTCGCGCCTGACGTGGAGCAGGTGCTCGCGGTCGGGCGCAGCTCGACAGGGCAGGCGCACCCCAAGCTGCGTGAGGTCATCCACTCGAACCTGATGAGCCTCGCGCCCATCGAGCCCGAGCTCCGCGGTTACGATGCGTGCTTCTTCTGCCTGGGCGTGTCCTCCGCAGGCAAGAGCGAAGCGGAGTATGCTCGGCTCACCTATGACCTGACGCTGGCCGTGGCGGAAGCAGTGGCTCGGCTCAACCCGAAGTCGGTCTTCATCTACGTGTCAGGCGCCGGGACGGACTCGAGCGAGAAGGGCGGCAGCATGTGGGCACGGGTCAAAGGTAAGACGGAAAACGCGCTGCTCCGCTTGCCTTTCAGCTCCGCTTACATGTTCAGGCCCGGGCTGATCCAGCCGCTGCACGGCATCCGCTCCAAGACGCGAATTTACCAGCTGCTCTACTCTCTGTTTGCACCGCTCATGCCACTCCTGCGCGCCGCCTTGCCCGACCAAGTGACGACCACGGAACAAGTCGGCAAAGCGATGCTCGAAGCGGTGCGGCAAGCGCCCCCCGAGCGCGTGCAGGGTCCCCGCGAGATCAACGCGCTCGCCCAAGGGGCGTCTCGCGGCCCGACCTGAGGCGACCGACGGTCGCACCAGGGCCCTACGGTTCTCCGTGAGCTCCCGGTCAGGAGTCCTGGGGCCGGCCGTTGCATCGCTAACGGCTTACAATCCTGTGCAACGCTGAGACGCGATCGTGAGACACGCGCGACGGGACGCGACGCCGCTCTCGATGTATCCTCGAGCAGCTATGGCAAAAACCCCACTGTTGTCCTCGTTGCAATCGTTGTGGCTCGACTTGGCACGCTCTCGCAGGACGGGTATCCCGCTCGATGAGGTGCGCGCGTTACGCGCTGAACATCCCCGCGTCAGCCGTCGTCAGGTCTTGGTTGGCGCCGCAGCCGCGGCCGCGGCCAGCGCATTACCGGGGCGCGCCCTGGCGCGGCGCCAGGCCAGCATCGGCATCGTGGGCGGCGGCATCGCGGGGCTGAACTGCGCGCTCACGCTCGCCGACGCCGGGGTCGATTCCACGGTGTACGAGGCCTCCGATCGCGTCGGGGGTCGCATGTTCTCGAACCGCACCGGCTACTGGAACGCGGGCCAGGTCACCGAGTGGGGCGGCGAGCTGATCGACACGGCACACGAGACGGTGCAGGCGCTCGCCGGGCGCTACGGGCTCGAGCTCGACGACCTGCTCGACGCGCAGCCGAAGCGGAGCGACGACGTCTACTTCATCAACGGTCGTTATTACCCCAAGGCCCAGGCCGACGCGGACTTCGCCGAGATCTTCGACGCCGTGGTCGCCGACTCTGACGCCGCGCCGTTCCCGACGTTGTTCGACTCGTTCACGCCCGAGGCTCGCGAGCTCGACCGGATGACGGTGTATGACTACATCGAGTCACGCGTCCCCGGCGGCCACGCCTCGCCGCTCGGTGAGGTGCTCGACCTGGCCTATGCCATCGAGTACGGCGCCGACACCACCGACCAATCCGCGCTCAACATCCTCTACCTGCTCGCGTTCCAACCCGACGAAGAGCGGCTCGCGCTGTACGGTGAGTCGGACGAGAAATTTCATATCCGCGGCGGCAACCAGCAGCTCCCCGAGGCCATCGCCCGGGACCTCGGAGACCGCGTGACCCGCGGCGAGCGCCTGGTGAAGATCGCTCGCATCTCGGATGGCCGCTATCGCCTCACGTTCGAGCGCGGCGGGTCGACCCGCGAGGTCACCCACGACTTCGTCGTGCTCGCGCTCCCCTTCGCCGTGCTCGCTGAGATCGACTTCTCGCAAGCCGGCTTCGACGCGCTCAAGCGCAAGGCCATCCGGGAGCAAGGGCGCGGCAAGAACGGCAAGCTGCAGCTGCAGTTCCGGCGCCGCGAGTGGCTGGGGCGCGGGCCGTGGCCGGGCAGCTCGAACGGCTCGAGCTACGCCGACACGGGCTACCAGGCGAGCTGGGAGGCGACGCGCGCGCAAGCCGGCGACCCCGGCATCCTCGTGCTCTACTCCGGCGGCAGCGTCAGCGCCGCCATGCAAACCGACCGCGCCTTCGCCACGGCCTCGAACCGCGACGTCGAAGCCGACGCGCGGCGCGGCCTACGCCAGATCTCGCGCGTCTACCCGGGCCTCGACTGGAACGGCAAAGCCACCCAGTCCCTGCCGCACCTGAGCCCGTTGTTTCGCGCCTCGTACTCGTTCTATCGCCCCGGCCAGTACACGACGTTCGCCGGTTACGAAGGGGTCCGCCAACGCCGCGTCCTGTTCTGCGGCGAGCACACCTCGACCGACTTTCAAGGCTTCATGGAAGGCGGCGCCACGGAAGGCGCACGCGCCGGCGAGGAGCTCTTGGCGCTGTTGTGAAAGGTTTGCCTCTGTAGCGCCAACGGCGATCCGTGGAACGCGGCCCCGGGTACTAGGGTCCTTCCACCTGGCACAGCGTTCCGACCTTCTGCGCGATTTCGCGGTCGAGCGTCACCAGCGGCAGGCCGCGCGAGCTCGCGACCCATACATAGGTGGCGTCGGCCGCGCGCAGGCGCGTACGAGCAGCCACACCTGAAATGGCGCGCGCTGCGCGCGGGCCTAGCGTGATGAGCTGGCGTGCCGCGAGGTCGCGCTCGAGGTAGTCGCGCGCAGCGGAAATGGAGGCTCGTCCACGGACGAGTGTCGACGTTACCTCAATGTCAAAGATCATTGGAACGACGACCGTGTCGACGCCAGCGAGCAGAGCCGCGAGGCGCGCCCGTGCTGCGAGATGAGAGGGTTCACCGGGACGCACGGCTGCCACGGCGACGGAGGCATCGAGCACGTAGGTACTCACCGCCGGCCTTCGAGAAGATCCGCCACCGCGGAGAAGCTTTCATCGCCGCCGAGCTCAGCCACGAGCTCTGCGAGCCGACATTCCGCTGCGTCCAAACTCATGGTGTAGCGAGGTCGCGGGACCCGAGCTGCGGCTACCGGGACGATTGCGGCCGCCGGTTTCCCGTGGCGCAAGATGATGATCTTTTTTCCTCGGTGCTCTGCTTGGTCGACGACCTCCGAAAGGTGGGCCTTCACGTCGGCGAACGAGCGTCTTTCCATATGACCAATATGACCCCTGGACATTCGTCACGCAATGCTGTAGCCGCCCGCGGCAGCTCAGGGCTCCGCTGAATACTTTCGGAGCGCACCGCGGTTGCCATAGCGAAGAAGCAGGACGCGTCGGCGAGCGCAGCCACCGCCGACCACGAGACCAGCGCAGCGCTCCATGTCCCCATCCAGTTTCCGTTGGTCAGGACTTGAAACGGCTAAGGGCCTACTTACGAAGCATGTAGGAGTATGGCAGCTCAGCCACGATCGGACGCCGCAAAGCCAATGGTAGACTTGTTGCAGAGCGCGGAGGCCAACTGGCCGATTTGCGTAGCTTTTAAGTATATAGGTGTCTACGGTGACGCCTACTCTCTTGTGCAACGCGACGGGTTGAACTGATGAGCACGTCCCCGGAGTCGACCCCGCCGAGCTCCTCGCGCGAAGGCGATGCTCGCATGCGCTTCCTGGGTGAGCTGGGCGAGGCGACGCGAGACATCACCGATCCTGAACGGGTGTTGGCGGTCGTCGCCGAGCGGTTGGGCCGGCACATTGGTGCGTCGCGGTGCGCCTACGCCGAAGTCGAGCACGACGAGGAGACGTTTACGATCCGGCATGATTACACGTACGAGTGCCGGAGCACGAGAGGTCAGTACCCGCTATCAGCCTTCGGGACACGCGCCGCGCGCGACCAGCGCGCTGGGCGGACGCTCGTGATCTGCGACGTCGACCTAGAGCTCGTCGCTGAAGACGGCGGCGAGGCGTTCAACTCGATTGACGTCAAAGCCATCGTGTGCTGCCCGCTCATCCGCGGGGGGCGGCTCGTCGCCATGATGGCAGTGCATCAGACGACACCGCGAGCTTGGACACCGATCGAGGTGTCGCTCGTCGAGGCGGGGGTGGAGCGCTGCTGGGCCTACCTCGAGCGTGCGCGAGCCATGCGAAGCCTAGCCGAAAGCGAGGCCCGGTTTCGCCAGCTCGCCGACGCCATGCCGCAGATCGTCTGGGCGGCTCGGCCCGATGGAGTGCTCGACTACTATAATCGGCGCTGGTTCGAGTACATCCAGGTGTCCGAAACGGACGTCGCCCTCGCGGCCTGGGATCGTCATCTACATCCCGACGACATGCCACGCGTCTATGACGCCTGGGCACGCTCGCTCGCGTCCGGCGACGAGTACTTCAGCGAATTCCGCGTTCGCAGGGCGGACCAACAGTACCGCTGGTTTCTGGTTCGAGCGCTACCCATCAAGGACGAGCAGCAGCGCATCACCCGCTGGTTTGGAACTTGTACTGACATCGACGACAAGAAGCGGGCTGACGAGGCGCTCCAGGTCAGCCGCCAGCAGCTGGAAATGGTCGTCAAGCGAGCCAATGTCGGGGTCTGGTATTGCCCCCTCCCTTTCGACGAGCTCGTTTGGGACGATAAAGTCAAAGAGCATTTTCATCTGCCTGCCGACGCAAAGGTCACCATCGACCTCTTCTACCAGCGGCTGCACCCCGACGATCGGGAGCGAACTCGCCGAGCCATTGAAGCCAGCATCGAAGCGCATGAGTCCTACGAGATCGACTATCGCACCGTGTCCCCCGACGGGCAGCACATCAAGTGGATACACGCGAGCGGCAGCGGCTACTACGATGAGCTGGGCCAACCGTTGCGCTTTGACGGCATCACCATCGATGTGACCGAGCGCGCCCGGGCCGAGATCTCCCTGCGCGAGAGCGAGCTTCGATTTCGCACGATGTCCGACAGCGCACCTGTAATGATCTGGGTGACGGGGGCCAACGGCAATTGCGAATATCAGAATCGCCGCTGGCATGAGTTCACCGGGCAGACCGCGGCGGAGGCGCTCGGCTCGGGCTGGATGCGGGTGCTGCACCCTGACGATGTGACGCGCGTAGCGGAAGCCTACCGAACCGCGTCGCGGGCGCACGCCGCCTTCAACGTCGAATATCGGCTGCGCCGCAGCGACGGGATGTACCGGTGGTGCGCGGACGCTGCTGCGCCGCGCTTCAGCCCGCACGCTGAGTTCCTCGGTCACATCGGGTCAGTCATCGACATAACAGATCGCAAGACAGCCGAGGAAGAGCGTGTGCTGTTGCTCGAGATCGAACGGGCCGCGCGCATGGGGGCAGAAAAATCGAGCCGGATGAAAGACGAGTTCCTCGCCACCCTGAGCCATGAGCTCCGCACGCCGCTGAACGCAGTGCTCGGCTGGTCGCAGATCTTGCAAACGACGACGGCAAGCAGCGGGGAGCTGGAAAAAGGTCTCGCCGTCATCGAGCGCAACGCCCGTGCTCAGACGCGCATCATCGAGGATCTGCTCGACATGAGCCGGATCGTGTCGGGCAAGATGCGCCTCGAAATACACAGCGTCGGCGTTGTGGTCTGGGTGCAGTCGGCGATCGAGACCATACAGCCCGCCGCCGATGCCAAGGGTATCCAACTGGCGACCCAGCTCGAGGGCGCGGCTGAGCTCGCTGTTTGGGGCGATCCGAACCGGCTGCACCAGGTGCTCTGGAACCTGCTCAGCAACGCTGTTAAATTCACGCCGCGCGGCGGCTCTGTCGAAGTGCGCGTGGAGAACCAGGCGGGCACTCAGCTAGAAATACACGTCATCGACACCGGAGAGGGGATCTCACCGGAGTTCGCACCCTACGTGTTCGATCGCTTCAGCCAGGGAGATGCGTCCACAACGCGTCGTTATGGCGGACTGGGATTGGGGTTAGCCATCGTCAAACAGTTAGTGGAGCTACATGGTGGGACGATTCGCTTCGAGAGCAGCGGCAAAAACCTCGGGTCAAAGTTCACGATCACCTTGCCTCTCCTCGGCGACGCGCGAGCGCCAGAATCGGCTCGTGAGCAAAACAGCGGCCCTCTCTCGCAGAGGGAGCTTCGGGATCAGCCGGAGACGATCGATCTGAGCGGCCTGCATGCGTTGGTCATCGACGACCAGCCCGACGCGCGCGCCTTAGCCGAGCAATTGCTGATGAGCTGCGGCGCCCGCGTGACGACGGCCGACTCGGCTCAGGCGGCTTACAGCCTGATTTGCTCCGGTGCTTTCGACATCGTCATCAGTGACATCGGCATGCCGGGCGAAGACGGCTACTCGTTGATGCGCAGGGTACGCGCGGCACCCATCGAGAAGCGGAGTGTCCCCGCCATTGCGCTCACGGCATACGCTCGCGAGGAAGATCGGCAACATGCCCTCGACTCGGGGTATCAGGCGCATCTAACCAAACCGGTGGATCGTTCCAAGCTGCTCGGCGCGGTGGCTGACCTCGTCCTGCCTCAGGCGGTACATCGAGACTCCAAGTCGAAACGTTGAGCTTTCGCTGACTTTCAGTTGCGAGTGCACGAGTTGTGAAGGCCGAGGCGCTAGCCGTTCCCAGCACACACACGATTGGCGGAACACACCGCTTCACCCTGCAAGAGATTCAGTGCTGACTGACCGAGCGGTCACGACGGTGACCATGGAGATCGCCGCGGCGAACGCTGAGACCGCGACATCGCGCTCCGGCGCCTCGAGGCTCCAGAGTCCGGGCCTGGTCTCGTATTCGGCCCCGACGGCGAAGAGCTTGCCGTTGTCAAGAGGGAGGCGCCGCGCTCGAGCGGCGGGTGGTGGCGCTCGACTGTGCCGCGCTCACGCCGCAGACCCTCAGTAGACGATATTGCGCACCGCGGACGAACTGACCGCGTCGAACGGCAATAGCGAGATGGGCGTCACGGTGAACGAGGCAGCCGCAGCAACCCAGCGAACGCTGCTGTTTCCGCTCCCTGTCGACTGCAGCAGCAGGTCTTCGCGACCATCGCCGTTATGATCGGCGCTGCCGAGGCGGGCGCTGGCGTTGAGCAGGCTACCCGTGGGCGTTTCTACCAGCCCACCAGTGTTCCGCAACAGCAGTAACGCAGCGGACGGAGCCACGAAGACCTCACCTTGTCCGTCGCGATCGAAATCGATCGAGCGGGACAGGCTGACCAGCGGCGCACTCAGTTGCACCACCCTGCTAAACTGCGTCGGCGCTGCCGCGGCTCCCATCAAGAGGGCGACCCTCCCGCCTACGGTGCCGCCGACCCCGATGCCAAAGGCCCAGTCTTCGCGCCCGTCCTGATTCAGGTCTCCGATCCGCGTGACTAGAGGGCTGTTAGCCTCCGGCGATTCAACCGAAAAATCAAAGCTTCCGGCCATACTGCGGGGCAAAGCACGCGCACCGAGAAAGAGGCGAGTGCGCAAAAACGCCGGAGCGATGCCGCGCCCCGAAACGAACACATCGGCGTAACCGTCTCGATTGAAGTCCCCGGCGCCATCGAAGGTCCGATCTCCGATGACGTGGGGGTAAGTGCCGACCGCGCCCTCGAGCGTGATGTCGATGTCCACCTCGGGTACGCCGACGACCGCCACCCCGCCGCGCAGGATCACGAAGCGCGAATTCGAAAACTCTCGAGTCAGCCCGAGGTCGGCAAAGCCGTCCCCATCTACGTCGCCCGTGAGCCCCAATTGAAAAGTGACGGAGGGCGAACCCGCCGCCGTACACAGGTTCTGGACGGGCAACGCCGCCACATCCGTACCGCCAAAAAGTATCTGGGGATAACCGCCGTCGGAGCCACAGACCTGAAATGTGTTCGCGATGAGCGCCAGATCGCCGAAGCCGTCGCCGTTGATGTCCCCGACGTGACGCAAGCTGTAGGCACCGGTGGGTAGCGAGATCCGAAGGTCCACCTGCGGGTTGAAAGACGCTCCGCCAAAGTAAACCTCGACGAGCTCCGCGCCCGCCTGAATCACTCCGCTTCGCACCAAGGCGTCCGCGAAGCCGTCGCCGTTCAGATCTTGGGGTGTGCGCCCCACGTGGAGGTACGCCGGCGCGGAGTAGCTCGAGCAACGCGCCGCCCCGTCGCAGGCGCGCACCCGCCAGGCGTAAAAGGCGCCCACCGGCGCGCTAAGAGAGATTGGCAGGTCGCTGCCGGATTGAAACCGCGCTTGTGCGCTCGTGACATTGATTTCAGGGCTGGAGAAGGCACAGGTCGTCAGCGCCCCGGGTTGGCAACTGTTATCCATCTGGACCTCGTAGCTCAGTTGCCCGCAGCGCGTGCTCGAGGCAGACCAGACCAACGTGGGCCGCAAAGTTGAGCTGGAGGCGGGTGCGTTGAAGCTGCCCGTGTAAGCGCCACGCAACGGTCCGAGCGCCTCGACCGCCGCCGGTAGCGGCAAGTTGGCGCATTGCTCGCTCAACGGAATCGCCACGCAGCTGCCACTCCCGTCGCAGCGGCCGGTGCCGCCCCCCGCCAACTGACACGTGGTCCCGAACGCGGCGTCCGTGAAAGGACAATCCGCCTGTTCTTTGCAGTCACCGAGCGCCTCGCAAATATTGTTGATCTCACCGAAGCTGCGACACGACGTGGAGAGCGCGGTACAAATGATGGCGGGGCAGCCTTCGGCACCTCGCGGGGGGATTTCGCACTGGCCGACCGAGGAACAAACCTCACACGGTCCTCCGCAACCCGCCGGGCAGCAGCGGTTGCCTTGGCAAGTGCCCGAAGCGCATTGGGACCCGGTGTTGCAGTTGCTGCCGTTTGCCCGCGGCACCGCCTGGCAGACGCCATTGCCCGTGCCCGCCACGCAGGCTTCGACGCCACGCTGGCAGATTTCCGTGCAGCACACCGAACCACCACCCAGCGCGGGCTCACAGCGGCCGGAACCACAGTCTTCCCCGAATTGGCAGCTCGAGCCATTCGGTAACTGGCATCTGCCCCGCGACAGGCAGCGCCGACCCGGATCCTGGCCATCGCAGGCCAACTCGGGGGTATCCGAGACGCAGCGTCCCGCTTCGTTCGGTGCGTTGCAACGCTCGCACACGCCCTGGCAGCCACTGTCGCAACACACGCCATCGACGCAGTTGCCGAGCGCGCAGTCGGCGTCAGTTTGGCACGCCTGCCCGATGTCAGCGACTGGCTCCACGCATTGGCCATCCCCCGAGCAGCGCTGGCCAGGCTCACATTGCCGGTCGCAGCAGAGCTGGCCGCTGACACCAAAGGCCGCCACCACGCATGCTCCAGAGCCGCACTCGCCGGCAGCGGTACACTCTGCCCCCAGCGGCAGCAGACAGCGCGCACGGCCGAAACAAGTCCGACCGGCCTCACCGCAAGCGGCGTCCGGGCCATTCGGATCGATGGCAACGCACGTGCCTGTCGGACCGGCGCAAACCTCACACTCACCCGTGCACGCCTCTTCGCAGCACACGCCATCGACACAGAAGGCGCTCTGACATTCGGCGTCCAATGCGCAGCTCGCGCCCAGCGCGTGCCGTGCGTCAGCGCATGCGCCCTCGCCGTCGCAGCGCGCTTCCGCCATGGCGAGCGCTGGGTTTTGGCACAGGGCCCCGTTCGACGTAAACATCGCCGGGCAATCGCCACTCGTCTTGCAAGACCCCAACACCGCGCAGCGACCCGTGGTCAAATTCTTGGGAAAGCTCGCGCACTCGGAGCTCGCCGGGCACGTCACGGGCGGGCACGCAGCATCATCCGACGGCGCGCCGTCGCAGCGCCCGCTCGCAGAGCACTCTTGGCACACGCCGTCACACGCGCTTTCGCAACACACGCCATCCACGCAAAAACCGGATGTGCATTCGGCCACCGACTCGCAGGTGGCTCCCAAAGCGCTCGAGCCCCCCAGGCTCTGCCCTGCGCCCCCGTCCGATTCGGTGTTACCGTTCACGGGCAAGTTGCCCGTCTCGTTCGCCGTTGGCTCTGCAGCAGCAGTTCCAGTCGTGAAGTCACGCTTTTTTCCGGAACAGCCTGCGAGCCAAAGCGCCGCTACGAGGACGGCATTGCTGCTAAACCAAACCGTTGGGGACAGTCGCTTGGCTGCGCGGCAAATGTTCATGATATGCCCTTCCCCTCACTCCAACAATTGCACCGCAACGGGTCACGGGATTAGCCGAAAGTTGGAGTCGCCGCAATGGCATCCGAATTCGCTGATGCAGGTCGGCCTACTACGAGCGAGGCGGCTATCAATCTCAACGCAAGACCAGTGGTTCTGCGCCGAGCTCTTCATCGACAACGCCGAGCAGGCCGCTACGTTGTGGATCGGCGGTGAAGAGGCCGCGAGCATCGTCAACGGGCAAGGCGGTTGGCCCGTCCAGCCCGCGTCGCCCGCGTTGTTCCTCGGCAGCATGGGCCTACAAGGCGGGCAGACGGGCGTCTTTATCGACGACGTGGCAGCGGGTCCCACTCGCATCGGCTGCGAGTGATCTTCGATCCGGTCGCGTTGGCAGCCATTGCCGTGTTGCTGAGGGCTGTTGCGCTGCTGGCCTGTGCGCAGCATCCGTGATGCTTGCGTTGGGCGTCGAGGAGCGGGGCTGTCGGCCCCGGGGCTCGCCGCGTGAGCTCGACCCACGAAGCTGCCTGTCGTCGCCGGGCGAGCGCGGCGGCACTAGGCGCCCCGCGGCCACAGGGGGATGCTATCGTTAGTCGGTGAGCTTTGCGGTGCACAGCCGGTTTACCTTTTCGGAGTACCTCGCGCTGGAGGCGGTGAGCCGGACCAAGCACGAATTCGTGGACGGCTCAGTGTTCGCGATGGCGGGTGGTACGCCGGAGCACGCTGCCATCGCGTCGCGCCTGGCCCGTGTGATCCGGATGATGCCAACACCGCGACTAATCCGGTGTTGATCGTGGAGGTCCTGAGCGAGTCCACCGCGCACTATGACCGCGGCGAAAAGCTATCCCACTACCAGCGGCTGCGCAGCCTGCGTGAAGTGCTGCTCGTGGCGCATGATAGCCGGCAGATCGAGTTATGGCGCCGCTTGCGCGAAGGCGGCTGGAGCCTCGAGGTGGCGCGCGATAGAACCGTGCTCCAGCTCGAGTCGGTGTCGGTAGCGATTTCCGTCAGTGACGCCTATCAGGGCGGGTTCTGAGGGGAATGAAGCCAGCCATTGATCTCGCCTGAGGCAGACTGACCGCTCTGACACCGGGCAGCGTACGAAATGGCAAACGGGTTTTCACTAGCGGACCTCGAATGGGCGCTGCAGGGCGCCGAGGTGGGTGTATGGGCCTGGGACATCCCCGAGGACCGCGTGCAGTGGTCACCCGAGATGGGCCGCATCTTCAAGGTGGCGCCAGAAGCGTTTCCTACGAACGCGGCCGACTACGCGCTCTGCCTGCACCCTGAGGATCGTGCTCTGGTGATGGCGACGCTAGAGGCCGCGCTGAACGCCCGCACTACGCCCTTTGTCGTAGAGCACCGGGTGGCTTGGCCCGACGGCAGCGTGCGGTGGGTACGTGGCACCGGCCGCCTCGAGCTGGACGAGGGTGGAGTACCCGTTCGACTCGGGGGAACCGCCACGGACGTTACGGCGCACAAAGAAGCGCTGGCGGCCGTGCGCAAGACGGCAGAGCAGTTTCGGCTCTTTTCGGAGTTGGCGTCCGACTACGTTTATGTCGTCGAGGTAAAGGAAGGCGTGCCGCTGGCGCCGTCGGTCGTTGCCGGCTCCTTCGAGCGCACGACGGGCTACACGGTAGAGCAGGTCGCCGAAATAGGTGGCTGGCTCAACGTCATTCACCCCGACGACGTGCACAACCTCAATGAGACTTTTGCCTCGGTCAAGGCCGGGAATCCGTTCATCAACGAATATCGCATCATCCGGCGAGATGGCGAGACTCGCTGGCTTCACGACCATATTCGCCCCGTATTGCAGGACGGCGTACTCGCGCGCTTGGTCGGCAGCGTGCAGGATGTTACCGAGCGCAAGTCGCTGGAAGAACAGCTGCGTCACGCCCAGCGCATGGAAGCGCTCGCCCGCCTGGCAGGGGGTGTCGCGCACGACTTCAACAACATACTGCAGGTGGTCACTGCCTCGCTTTCTCTCATGCAAGACGCGATCGAGCATGACGCTGAGGCGGTCACTTTGACGAAGGAGATCAACAGCGCCTGCGCTCGGGCGGCCGAGCTCACTCGTTCACTGCTCGCCTTTGGCCGCAAAAATCTGACCTCGGCTGAGCCACTGTCCTTGGCAGACGCGCTTCACAGCGCGCGCAGCATGATCGAGCGCGCGGCGGGCGAGAAGGTAACCGTCATCCTCGAGACTTCGGAGAGTTGCGGGGCCGTCGAGCTCGATGTGGGACAGCTTCAACTGGTCTTGCTCAACCTGACGCTCAACGCAAAGGCGGCCATGCCTGATGGGGGCCCGCTCCGCGTCAGCCTGCGGCCGCGTGACGCTCGGGACGGCCCGCTCCTGGAGCTCGAGGCGAGGCCCTTCGTAGTGCTCGAAGTATCGGACACGGGAACAGGTATTCGGCCGGAGGTGCTGCCCCACATCTTCGAGCCGTTCTTCACGACGAAGGACCCGTCCCAAGGAACCGGCCTCGGGCTTGCCAGCTGCCACGGCATCATCACCCAAGCAGGGGGCGCTCTACGCGTCACGAGTGAGCTCGGGCGGGGCACGACCTTCCGCGCCTACTTGCCCACCACCGAGCGGGTGCCGAAGACATCAGCGCGACAGCGTGTGCACGGCACGCAGGGCGGAACCGAGCGGGTGCTCTTCGTCGAGGACGACCCCATCATACGCCGATTGGTGTCGCGAATTCTTCAGGAACACGGTTACCACTTGTTTTCAGCGAGCACGCTCGAGGAAGCTCGGGTGCTCGCGAGCATCCGTGCGTACGACGTGCTCGTCTCGGACGTTCGCCTGCCCGACGGCGATGGCGCCGCCTTCGCGGCAGAGCAGCGGGACAAGCGTCCGACATTGGCCGTCCTGCTCATCTCCGGTTTCGCCGACGACCAGGCTCGAGCCACCATCTCGGCGCGCGGCTTCCACCTATTGGCCAAGCCGTTCGGGCCCGAAGAGCTCGCGCGCAGCATCCGAGCCGTGATCGATGACGCCTGACAGCAGCGGGCTCCGTGCCGGGCGGCCCGTCGATTCCCCCGCTCGAGGTTCTCGTAGAGTAGGTGCTCCCTCACTTCATCGAGCTCGTTGCTGTCGTCGTGGACCAGTCGAACGCATCGGACATGCCGCGAAGAACATTCGCCACTTCCCGGTCACAGCGCGGAGCTCACGTCGTCCAAAGAAGTGCGGCGCTCTTGCCGCGCCAATAGGAGCAACCCATGCGTTCAGACACGAGATCGATTCATATTCAGGCGGCCCCCGAGAAGGTCGTGAGCTTCCTGGCGGATCCTCGGAACTTGCCGCGTTGGGCCGTCGGCTTCGCAAAGTCAGTCCGAGAAGATGACGGCCGTTGGCTGGTTACGACTGGCAGCGGCGAGCTGGTAGTTCGCGTCGAGGTGGAACCGAGGTCGGGAGTCGTTGACTTCTTCATGTCGCCGGCCCCAGGAGTCGAAGGCCTCGCGGGCTCGCGTGTGCTGCCCAACGGGGCGGGGTCGGAGTACGTCTTCACCCAGTTTCAACCGCCCGGCATGTCGGACCAGGTCTTCGAGCAGAGCGTTCGAGCGCTCGCGCACGAGCTCAGCGTACTCCGGGCGTTGATCGAGGTAGAGTGTCCGCTGTGATGGGCCCAAGCTTGGTTGACTCTGACGACCTTCGCACAGCGGTCGCCCGCGCAAAGGCGGGCGACCGGCAAGCGCTCGAAGAGCTCGTCCGGGCAATCCAGGACGATATCTATCGACTCGCTCTGAGGATGACAGCCCATCCAGAAGACGCGAGAGACGCGACCCAAGAAGTGCTCGTCAAGGTCATTACCCGCCTCGACAGCTTTCGAGGCGAGTCCACGATTCGGACTTGGGCGTACCGGATCGCGGTTCGACATGTCCTGGACCGAAAGAAGAGCCGGGTCGAGAGCTTGGCGCTCGACTTCGAGCGTTTCGGCGCCGACCTGCTCGACGGACTTGCTTCAGAACCCGACGCAGACCCGCTCCTCGCGCAAGAAGTCAAACGCGGATGCACCCTCGCGATGCTGACGTGCCTGGATCGTGAACATCGCCTGGCCTACATCCTGGGCGACGTTTTCGGTCTAACGGCGGGCGAAGCAGCCGGCTTCTGCGCCGTCACCGAGGCGGCGTATCGGCAGCGCCTGTCGCGTGCACGTCGAGCGCTCGAAGCGTTCACAGAGAATTTCTGTGGCCTCGTGAATGGGCGCGCCCCGTGCCATTGCTCCAGGCGCGTGGCGAGGGCCGAGGAGCTTGGCCGCCTGCAGCGCGACCGACCTCAGCTGGCGCGTGCTGTCGTGGAACATGCCCAAGAGGAGATGGAGTCGTTGCACGCGACCGCGCGACTCATGCGAGAGCATCCCGCTTACGCAGCACCCGATCGACTTCTCGATGACGTTCGCGCCATTGTCGCTCGCGGGCCTCTCATGCTGCAATGAAGGCTGAGCTTGGCGGGTTGCGGCCCTCGGGCATTCTAGCGCCGAATGGCCGGGGTTGATTCGCGAGCCGGGCCCAGGTGTTGTTGGCGCGGGCGACAAGCGCTAGACTTCTCGAATGGTGACCCCCTCATGGCAAATGGATTTTCCCAGTCTGCCGCACGAGCCGCAGAATCTGGACCTGATCCGCCGTCACCTGTCCTGGACGCCTGCGGAACGCCTGGCGAACCTCCGCCGTGTGCATGCTTTTCTGGCGCGTGCACGAAAAGGCCGCTGGGATGCGCCACTGGACGAGGGCACCCCCAATAGGCAGCGATGAGCTTCACCGCGTTCGAGCCCGAAGCCATTCTGGCTGCACTCGAAGGGGAGCGGGTGCGGTATATCGTGATTGGAGGACTGGCGGCCGCTCTCCATGGGTCACCTCTTCTGACGCAGGACATCGATATTTGTCCCGCGCGCGATCTCGAGAACCTCGAACGCCTCGCTCGCGCTCTGCGCGGCATTGGCTCCAAGATCCGCACCGATGACGCGCCGGACGGACTGCCTTTCGCGTGCGACGCCGTGTTCTTTCAGAATGTGGAGCTCGTCAACCTGACGACATTGTATGGCGATCTGGACGTTGCCTTTACTCCGGCGGGAACCGCAGGCTACTCGGACCTGGCCCGGCAGGCGCGCCCGCTAGCCATCACCGCTGAGCTCGCTCCCGCGATTGCCGCGCTCGAGGATGTGATTCGGTCGAAACAAGCTGCCAACCGACCCAAGGACGTCGCGGCAATGCCGACACTGCGCACGCTTCTCGCCGAATTGCGCCGCCGCGGCGGCAGCACCTAACGGCCCGGGCAACGCGGCCGTTGCTGCTAAAGACAGCTTCCTCCCTGGCTCTGGTTCGCCCAGAGCTGCAAAGCCGAGGCGTGCGCGAACTGGACCGGCAGTCGCTGCGCAGTAGCGGCGGCGGTGGCGAGCGCGGGCCTCTCCGGCGAGCTTCCGACCTGCGGCATCCGGGCGCAGTGCCGCTGGTTTGCCGAGCAGGCGGGAGCAGCCTGCCGGGGTTGCAGCAGCGTCGTCCGGGGCGCAAACGACCACGGTTGAGCCCGCGCGTGTGGGCACGGGCGACCAATGGCCGCCCTGCCGCGATCGATGGCGAACGCGGCAGGGCGCTCTTCCCCAAGAACCTTCCCCGAATATTCCGCGAGCCGAAGGCGAATCGTCGCGACTTTGCGTTCGGCGCCCGTCTCTTCCCAAGGTGCGAGCGATGCAAACCTTAGCCTCGAGCTCAGCGAGCCCTGCGCACGGTCGATCGTCGGCTGTGCTCGCGTCTTGCCTCTTCCTTCTCGCAGCAGCGAGTGGTTTTTTGGGCGCTTGCGCGAGCCAGGCCGAGGTGCCCCCGGTCGTTTTACCTGCGTCGTTCGGCACGCCCGCCGAAGAAACTCTCTCCGCCCTGGGTCGGGCTCTCGATCAGCACGCTCGAGAAGCCCACGCGGCCGCGCAGGCGGCGGGGGCGCCCTCGTCGCTCGAGGCGAGGCTACGGGCTGCACAAAAGGACGTGCTTTGGCTGGAGCGCCGCGCCCCGACCTGGCCCAAGAGCGCGGCCCTCGACGAGCTCGTGGCCGCCCTGTCGGCGCACGTCGAGCTGCTCGGCGAGGTGCACCACACCGCGAGTGCCGAGGCAGAGCCGCTGCTCGATGCCGTGATCAGGGATCTCCAGGTCAAAGCGAGGCAGTGCCGGAAATTTGGAGGCCCGGTGCCGGTCAGCGTCAACGTGGTCACACGGGACTCGGGCCAGCAGGAGGTCACTGGCTACGAAGTCTGGTATGTCCGTAAAGCTTACGAGGGCAAGCCTAGTGCGTTTCGTCGCTTCGAGCGGAACAGCAGCCCCGCGCATCGCGTCTTTCAGGAGGCCGGCTACTATGTGCTCTGGGCGGAGCACCCGGCGGCTCGACAGGAAGGTCGACAGGAAGCTCGAGAGGCAGCTCGTCGGGGCGTGCGGATCGACGTGGAGTTGGGGGCAGAGCAGCTCGAGCAAATCGTCGACCTGAGCGTCCCGGGTGTCGCGAGTGTTCCGAGCGAGCCCGCTCCGGCTTCTACGCCACGCGAGGCCCACGTCACTCCATGAGCTCGAAGCTCAGCTGGACCGAGCTCAGCCAGCTGGGCGTCGTGATCCTGTCTTCCTTCGGTGGTTTTCTCTTGCCTCCGCCGAGCTTCCTCGACGCGAGCACACGACCGTGGCCCACACAGTTCATCGTCGCCGTGACGAGCGGGCTGTTGGTTGTGGCCGGGCGGCGCTGGCGGCGCAAACGCGACACGCGGATCTGGGTCGGTGCGGCGCTCGGCGCGCTGGGTGCCGCGCTGATCAGCCTCGTCGCCCACCGCTGGCTCGTCGATACCTGGACCTGTCGCTACTACGGGGCGCTCTATACTACGGGGTCCGACCTCACGCCGTACGCCGCCGAGTACTCGCGCGACAATTCCTTGCCCTCCTGCGAGGAGCTGCTGAAGGCGTTCACCGGTCGTCGAGAAGAGATCTGGACGCGCGCATCGCTGGTGCGAAACGAGCTCGTGCTGGCGCTGAGTTATGTCACCGTCGTGCCGTTGCTCGCGGCGAGCGCGATCGCCACCCTCCAGGCCGTCAGCTGCAGCCGGCGGCCGAGCGAGCAGCCCGGGCGCGGCGTGAAACCCCGCCCCATCAAGCTCCGAGCTGGTCGATGACCCGATCGATCAAGATGCCTTCGTTGCGATAGAAGACTCGCTTTTCCACCCCGCCCGGCTCGACGAGCCAGCCGCCGCTGTGATGCAGGGCCACGAGCTTCCAGTTTCTATCGAACACGGGTGCGCCGGAGGACCCGGGCAGCGTATCGGTCAAATACTGCATGCGCCCGGCGCCGACGAAGGCCACCACGTCGAAGGACAGGGCCATCTGTTTTGGCCCGCCTCCGGGGTGCTGGATGATGTTGACGAGATCACCCGCCGCTGGGGTGCAGCGCGTGAGCTCGAGGTGGCCCCAGCGCGAGAGCGCGCTGCCCGGTATGGCTACGACCGTGAAGTCATCGGCCTCGCTCGTCTGAAAGAAACGCTGCGGCTCGAGCTTCACCTCTTCCGCTGCCTCGTCGTGGCCCGCCGTTGCCTGCTGGTAGTTGAAGATCACCGTGCTGCCGGCTGCGGCCTCCGCGTCCGGTAGCACGTGGTTATTGGTGACCAACCGGGCACCTTCAATCAAGAACCCGGTCCCGCTGCCGCCATCGGCGCGCACGATCTTCGCGACGGCGCGAGCGCGCGACAGGCCGATGGCCAGATGCGAGACGTGGACGAGGGACGACCTCCCCGAAACGATTTTCTCGAGCAGTGCTTTCCCATTCGCAGGGCCGCGCCATACGAAGCTGCCGCCATCCACGAACTGAGAGGGCTTCCCCCTCGAGAGCAGCTCGAGCTGCTCGTTCTGCGGGAACTCGTCCTGCGCCAGCGCGAGCAAGGCCTCCACCCCGCGGTTATGCTTGGCGTGGTGCAGAATCTGGTGCCAGCTATTATAAGCAGAGCTCGAAAATGGGATCGCCCCCACCGTGAGCTTGGCCTCCGTGGCGAGCCGGCGTTGATCGGACTCCGTCGGGTAGAGCGCAGCCAGCAGCTTGCGCAGCTCCGTGAGCACCGGTTGATCGTATACGGAATTCTCCATCAGTAGGTCCCCGGCCGCGCTTCAATCCATGTCCGAAGAAGGCCTCTCCCTTCTCCTCCCGGCCTTCTCATGTCAGGCTGGCGCGGGACGAGTATGCTGGGAAGGAATGAGCCCCGCAAGGCGTTAGCACTGGCGCTGTCACGGCTGGTGCTCTCGCACGAGACGACGCTGCGGCACGCGCAGACCGTGTTGCACGCGCCGGAGCTCCTCGAGGTCCCCGCCCGGGCGAGCGCGCTAGACTTGTGGATGGCGGTGCTCCAGCGCGCAGAAGCAGAGGCCCGCGTGCAGCGGCTCGTCGAGTCGGTGCTGGAAGAGAACCCAGGGGCCGAGGCCCTCGAGGCGGCACTGCGTAATTTTGGCCTGCAGGAGGCCGCGGCGGTACGCGCTCAGGCCCTGTCAGTGACGGCGCCGGGCAGCGCTCGCCAGCGCGCAGCGCCGGCGCGTGCACCGAAACATGCCAGCGATGTGTTGCGTCCGGCGCTCTTGGTCGTCGGAGGGCTCGTGCTCGCGTGGCGGCTCGTCTACTGGCAAGCAGGTGAGCGTAGTGATTCGAGCGCCGAGCGGCCCACCGCGGAGAAGTCAGCGCCGCTGCGTGCGCTCGGCGCGCGAGATGTTGCACCGACCGGCAATGAGCTGAGAACCCAAGAGCTGAGAGCCGAGGAGCTGAGAGCCGAGGAGCTGAGAACCGAGGAGCTGAGAGCCGAGCTGCTCGCCTGCTGGAGAAATTCCGAAGGGGGCGACCCAGAAACGCCAGCGGCGTCGGTGGGGGTCACGCTCGTGAAGGGGCCGCCCGGGCAGAGCGATCAGGCGGTGTTTTCCGGCTCGTCTTTGTCGGTGGCCCCGCGCTTCGAGCGCTGTGCGCGAGCCGCCGGCACGCGCCTACTGCTCGAGATGACCCCCGGTCTCAGCATCGAAGCCCGGCTGGTGCTTCAGAGCCAGACCGCGGCCGTCGCGGAGCCCAGCAGAGCCGGGCAGCCCTAAAGCGCCCTAAAGCGGCAGCTGACCCCCACTCGAGCCCGAGCTGAGCCGCCCCTCGGGAGCGCCGAGCACCGTCCATATTGGCGAGCCTGCTGGGCTCGGCAAATGCAAAGGAGGGAACGAACGATGATCAACGGTGCTGTCGGTGGCTTGCTGGGGGGAGAACCTCGTTGGGTCGGCGTGAACGAGGTCGCGCCTCGTGATCCCATCTGGAAGAAGCCCGCTCCGCGTCTGGCGCTGCTGCCTCAGCAGGGGCCTGTTTACGTCTTCCAGTCCTTTCGGGTGGACCCCGCCCGGCGCCTCATCCTGCGGCATGAGGAGCGCGTGCCCGTTACAGCCAAGGTCTTCGATCTGCTCGTAGCCCTGATTCAGGGACGCCACCGCGTGGCAACGCGAGGCGAGCTGATGCGGCAGCTCTGGCCCGATACGTTCGTCGAGGATGGCAACCTGAGCGTGCACATCAGCGCCCTGCGCAAGGCCTTGAGCGACACGGGCGGAAGCCGCACCATCATCGAGACGCTGCCGCGCGTCGGGTATCGCTTTGTCGCGGAGGTCTGGGAAGAGTGACGCCGGCCGGTGCTGCTGGCCGAGCGGAGACCGTGTTCAACGCTGGTGGATTCGCCCCAGCAGCTCGAGCTCCGGGCTGCGTTCGAGTTGGCGTGGGGTGAGCAGCTCCGGCACCCACGTACGGCCGACCCAGAGCCGCGTCGCGCGGATCTCCGCAGCGGACAGCTCGAGCTCTTCGGGCACGACCTCGGCGTCTGCTGCCAGCGCTGTCGACTCCAGACCCAGATCGATGGCCCACTGCCGGCGGATGTGCTGCCACGCATTCGGGTCGCCCGCCGCCGCGCCCTGTCCCGCCGCGACGCTGCTTTCGAGCTCGGCTAGCCACGCGAGCTCGCTTGCCGGCAGCGCCACCTCGAGCTCGCTGGGCGGCGCCTCGCGCAGACGCTCGGCCAGGCCTCGCACTGCTTTCAGAAAGTCGAGCGCGTCGAAGCGGCCGTGCCCTTCGACGTGGATGGAGAGCGGCACCGAGGCCTCGGAGAAGGCTCGCCCCACGAGCTCCACGCACGTGACCTGCGGGCTCTTCAACTCCGCGGCCACTTTTCCCCTGAGCAGGCCGGCGATGCGCTTGAGGTTGCCGGCGCCGTACACCAGATTGAGTGAGCTCCATTCGCCCGGCATGAGCGTGCTCAGAGCGACGACCAGGGTGGATAATCCCAGGTTCAGGGCGCCGTACGGGCGAGCCAGGTAGCCGCGCGCGGCCTCGATCACCGCCGGCCCCGCGTGCTCCGCCGCGCGGTGGCGATAGACATCGATAGCGAGCGCATGCTCGGCAGCCTCCGCCAGTGACGCCGTGCGCACGACCGGCAGCGTGGATTCGATCAAGGTGCCTTCCGCCCACAACCCGGCGTGCGAATAGCGTCCCCCATCGAGCGAGCGGATGGCCTTCGAGAGCTCGCTGTCCCCCTCGGAGAGAAACACGTCCCCCATTTTCAGGTCGGCCACGCCGATGCAGCGGATGGTTTCGCCCACGCCGTCTAGACGCGGCTCGCGGCGCGGGGTGGCAACTTTTTCAGCGCCGGACCCGGGCAGAGAGTGTTTTTGGTGTTTCCGCTGTGTGCCCAGATCCAAAGAGTGCGCCGCTGCAGGAGGGTGTCGACACGCCGGGGCCGGCATGTTCAAATGACGCTCTGCAGGAGGGCTCCCGTCTTTGGCTTCCGCCGCGATTTTCTCGAGCGACAACCGTACCGTTCAGCTCGACGGAGAGCGCCTCAAGGCCCTGCGTCGCGAACGTGCGTTGACGCGCGAATCGTTGGTCGATACCTCCGCGGGTCCGCATCGCCTGAGTCTGGCGACGATCAAGCGCGCCGAAGGCGGACTTCCGGTGTACCTCGAGACGGCGCGCCGGCTCGCGGCATTGCTCAGCGTTTCGCTCAGCGCCATCTTGCCCGCCGGACCACTCCGCTCCGCCCCGCTACGGCGCGATGACTCTGCGCTGCGGCTCTATGACGCCGGGTCGCTGCGGCTCGATGACGCCGGGTCCGGCGACCTCGAGCGCGCGCCGTCGGCCGTCGAGGCGGGCTTGGCGCTGGCGGTGCTCCCCTTTCGCACCATCGGTCTGGAGCCAGGCACACGCACGCTGGCAGAAGGCCTCGTCGAAGATCTGACCATTCGACTCGGCTACAACTGGTTTCCCGTCATCTGCTGCAACTCCACGCGCTCATATTCATCCGCGGAGCCGTCCAGCCAGGTGAGGGCCCAGCTGCTCGCCGACTACCTGGTGCTCGGCTCGGTGCAGAGGAGCGGCTCTGCCGTGCGAGTGCGGGTCCGGCTGGTTCGCTCGGAGACGGGAGAGCAAATCTGGCAGAAGGAGTTTCATCGAGACTACTCGGCCGTGTTTGCGCTGCAGGACGAGCTCAGCAATGTCATCCTCGACGGCGTCCACGGCTCCATGCTCGCGCTCGCGTCGCGTCGGCTACAGCATCGCGATCCCACGGATTTCGGCGCCTGGGAGCTGACCGTCCTCGGCGGCAGCCTCTTCCAGGAGGGCACCCGCGAACAAAATGAACGGGCGCGCGAACACGTGCTGCAATCGGTGAAGCGCGATGCTGGAATTAGCTGGGCATGGTACCTGCTCGCCCAGACGTACCAGCAAGATCTGATTCACCAGTGGACGTCGACTCCGCGCCAGGCGTTGCAAAGCCTGCAAGAGGTCGCGTCGGAGTTTGAGCGGCAGCACGCGGGTGACGCGCGCGCAGCGCTGGTCGCTGCGTATGCGCTGCTCTATCAGGGCCGGCGGGATGCCGCTCGCGAGAGCGTGCAGCAAGCGATCGAATCGGGACCCAATCTGAGCCGCGCCTACTGCTTGTACGGGCAGATCCTGGCCATGGCAAATGACCCGGACCGTGCGCTCGAGCAGCTGGAGATGGCCGTGCGGCTCAGCCCGCGAGATGGCCAACTGTGGGCGGCCCAGATGTCCATGGCCTTATCGCACTTCGTTGCCGAGCGTCACGACGAAGCCCTGCGTTGGGCGGAATCTGCCGCACAGCTCAAGCCAGAGCTGCCCTTCACACAGGCCACGCTCGCCTCGCTCCGCGCGTGGGCGGGCGACATCGACTCTGCGAAACGGGCGGTCGCGCACCTGGCGCGAATTCATCCGGCCATGTCCAGCACGGGCTTTGGCGTGATCAACGCGTCGACCGACCCGGAGATTGCCAAACGCTTTCTAGAGGGGCTGCGTCGCGCGGGCCTACCGGGCTGAGACTGGCACGGAAGGTCCCGAGCGTGGCGCGCCGCTCGACGCGAGGTGCTAGGGTACTAACGTGCTAAACGCTCTGCGCGTGACAGGGGATTACTGGCACCCGTACGGCGGTTGCCCATTGGCGAAGGGCAGGTACAGCGCGCCACTGGCGTCGAGGCCCAAGCTCGAGCCTGCGCACAGGGGCTCTAGCTCGAGCACGTCACAGCGAACGCCGTCGAGGCTGCCGTAGAAGTGACTGAAGGGGCAGAGGCTGGGGCAAAAACCGACGTCGCCGGAGGTGACCATGCCGACGAGCTGCCCCTCCCTGAAGTAGCGCACCTCGGAGGTGAAGCCCCCGTTTCGATACAGGAGCTCTTTGCCGTCGGCGCACCGCCCTCGGACGGCCGCGCCTTCGCAGCTCCCAGGTGTAGGCCAATCGGCGAGCGCCTCCACGTACCCAGCGAACGGCGGCGGTACGGTGTGGGAGCTCGCGTCGTCGAGCGCGTCCAAGCCTTCCCCGCATTCTCCGAAGTCGGCTTCGGTGAGCGGCCGCGCTTCTATGGCTTCGCTGCTCGAGAGCTCGGTGTCGTCCGCCTGTCCCGAGCACCCGACGGCGCTGACCAGCGCCGCCACCCGCACCCATTGCTGTCTCATCTGTCGTTGCACCTGGTCCGCGCTCGCCGCAAAGTGTGGCACGAGAAGCGCGCCAAGATCTACCGGGAAGGGCGCGTCCCGCGCTGCCGCGCAACGGCTTGCTTCGAGCGCCCTCATCGCTACTGCGGCGCTCGGTCGCAAATGCTCTGCGACGACGGACTCGCGCTCGAGCGAGCGAAACGCAAGGGACATGGGCGCAATCCTGCCGCCGCGTACACGGGAGCAGAGAGAGTCGACGTGCAGCACGAGTCCCTGCACGACAAGGAGGCCTGCCCCGAGTGTCAGCGCGGCAAGCATGATCGCCTTCTTGAAGTACGGCTCGGGCTTGCCCTGGAATCGCCTCGAGCGCCTGCAGTAAGGCTTCGGCATTCCGCTGCCGGCCTCAACGCAGTGGGAAGTCGTGCGCGACGCCGCTCGCTACGACGCCATTTCATCCGTCACATCGCCCGCGGGGGCCGCCGCGTGACCACCGGCGCGCTCGCTCTCGAGCACCAATGCGTCTAAAGCGGCCTTTCGTCGAGCTCCGACGACCACTCGAGCGCCCTCTCTGGCGAACAACTTGGCGGTTGCGTAGCCCATGCCGCTACTTGCGCCCGTGACGCTCGCCACTTTTTCTGTCAATGAGTCATCGTGTTCACTGGCTGCCCTCGGTCCTGTCAGACAAGAGACAGTCCGCCGTCCACGGTCATGGCTGTGCCCGTAACGAAGGAAGCGTCATCCGTTGCCAAGAACAGCGCGGCCTTTGCTATTTCCTCGGGCTGCGAGATTCGTTTCATGGCGTGAAGTTGCTCGGCCCAGTTCCGCTTTTCTTTGGTGTCGTTCCAGAGTTCGAACATGGGTGTGTCGACGCCGCCGACGATCAAGAGGTTAGCGCGTATATTGCGCGCCACATACTCGTGGGCCACAGTGCGGGTAAGACCGATGAGACCGGTTTTAGCCGCGGCATAACCAGCGGTACCAGGAAAGGTCTTCGTGTATCCGACGAAGGTTCCCACATTGATGATGCTGCCGCCGGATGGCGTGCCATTACGGGGTCCGAGCATGCCGCGAAGCTCGTGCTTTGTGCACAGGAATGAGCTTACCAAATACCCATCGATCCACTCGCGAAACGCCGATTCTTCGAGTTGGTGGGTGGCGCCGCTGCCGAACGTCCCGCCGGCGGCATTCACGCCCACGTCGACCTGACCGAATCGGTCCATCGCGAGGTCGATCATCGCCTGAACGTCGCGCTCGCGGGTCACGTCGGTCCGAGACGCGACGATCAGACCACCTTCTCGCGCCGCGGTAGCGCTGAGCTCCTCTAGCTCCTTCGCACGGCGCCCTGCGGCGACGACCTTAGCGCCTTCGCGCGCGAACATCAGCGCCGTGGCCTTACCGACCCCAGAGCTCGCACCAGTCACTACGCATACCTTGCCATTGAGCCGTCCAGTCATTTTTCCTCCTGGTCGCGGGCGGTGAAGACGTCAGCCCGTGCAGCGCTCTTATGTCGCGGCATCGCACTCCGCGTCACTCCGATTCTTGCTTTCGAATTAGGTCGCGAATTTGTCACACGCTGCGGGCGCATCGGTTGAATCGATTGGCAGCTGGTACTTGAGCTGGGCGGGTAATACGTAACCCGTCCACCTACGGCGGGCTCGACGCCCAGAAACCATCCAGGGGCTGCGCGCGGGCGTCCCCGACATTCGCTTCACGATCGAAGAGTTGCTCGCCGAAGGCGGTGGTGTGGTGGTGCGCTGGACCTGGCGTGGGACTCACACGGGCACGCTGCGCGGGTTTGCGCCGAGCCAGAGGCCCGTCACGCTGGCATCGCGCTGTATCATTTGCTAGACGGAAAGATTGTGCGTGGCGCGTTGCAGTCGGATCGGGTCGGGTTCTTGCAGCAGATCGAGGTGCTCCCGGCTTGCGGGGGTATACCCTGACCCGATGCGCCGAGCTCGTGACTCATGCCGATGAAACACCAATCACTTACTCGCCCCCCTCCGTCGTCTATCTCAGCCGTAAAACCGGTGAGACGATGAAGCGCCGATGAGCCCGCCACGGCTATTCGTGTCGGACCTCGACGGCACCCTGGCGGGTCACCGCGCGCGCCTGAGCCCGTTCACTCGACGCCACTTGATCGCGCTGCTCGACGCCGGGTTGCCGTTCACGGTCGCGAGCGCGAGGAGCGTGCACACGCTGGCGCCGATCCTGGCAGGGCTGCCGCTCCGCTTGCCGATCGTGGAGTTCAACGGGGCCTTCATCACCGACCTGAAGACGCGGCAGCCGCTGGCCTGTCACGCGCTCGGCGGAGATGTGGCGGAGGTCGTCCTGGGCTGGGCCGTTGCGATTGGCGTACCGCCGTTCGTGTCGACCTATGTGCACGCCGAGCAACGCCTGTATCCACCGATCGCCCTAGTGAATGCGGGCATCGCCTGGTACGACCAGAACCGGCGGAACGCCAAGGACACCCGCCTGCGCGCTGCCGTCGATCCGCGTTCGCTGCTCGATCAGAGCGTGATTTGTCTGACGTTGATCGCCAAACACAGCGTGCTAGCGCCGCTCGCCGCCGCGATCGCTTGGAGCTTCCCCGGCCAGACACAGACCCTGCTGTACGAGAACCCCTACCAACCCGGTTGGCACTGGCTCACGGTGCAATCGAGCCTGGCCAGCAAGGCGCATGCGCTCGAGGCCATCGCCGAGCGCGCTGGCGTGGCGCTCCGCGATACGACGGTGTTCGGGGACGAGGTGAATGACATCTCGATGTTCGAGCGCGCCGGGCGCGGCGTCGCCGTGGAGAACGCGATCCCCGAGCTGAAGCGCATCGCGCACGAGACCATCGGCCCCCACCACGAAGACAGCGTCGTGCGCTACTTGCTCGGCGCGTTCTGAGAGCGTGGCTTAGGGCCATCCCTTTCGACATCGACCCTTTGGAGTGCTCGAGCTGCCGCGGCCGCATGCGCTTCGTCGACGTGCTCGAAGACGTGGCCAGGCGCGCAGCGAGCTGCGCCGTCGGAACTCCCAGCTGAACCACCTCCGCTGTCGAGGGCGCGCTCTCCGGACTGAGCCAACCTACTGCCCAGCTCGCGCGCTCCGGCGAGTCCGAGCCCGGTTCTGGATAGCGCGATGTGTACATTGCGGCGCTCATGGCCTTCAGCACGAGCGCCAGCATCTGCCACACCGTCCGGGTCTTGGCCAATTCAATCCAGCCCGCCTCATCCTGCGGCTGGGCCACGCGCGCCGACAGCTCCCCCATGCTCCACGAGATGCTGCCGCAGGCCCCACCCAAGGTCCCTCCTAAAGACATCGCCCGGCGCAGGTCGGCAGGTGCTTCGAGCCTGCGGGCGAGGCAGCGCGCCGCCTACACCGCTCGAGTGCAGCCGTAACCACGAAGCCGCGAAATCCGCGCGCCGAGTTCCGGGCCTTCTCTAGCAACGACTGTTCTGTCGCTCGCTCGGAAAGAAGACGAGTGGGGGACGCAACTACCGCTGCGCGCGGAGAACCGGGAGAATTGAAATGCGACGTTGGATTCGGGTCTGTTTCATGGCTTCGATGTTTGTGATGGCTCGGCAGTCGATCGTGATGGCCGGGCTGGTGGGACAAGATGGCGAGCCGCCCTGCGGTGACGATGGCATCTGCAACGCCGGGGTCTGCTTCGATGATCCTGACTGCGACCTGCCGGGTCCCGATCCGGTGCGTCCTCCGCCGAGCCCCGATCGGCCTGAAGATTTCGATGATTGTTCTGCGCTCGAGGTGAGCGAGATCGGGTACGCGATCGATTGGGGCGCCGACAACTGGACGGCGTTCGAGGCCTACCTCGAGGACTATCACGACTGGTCCGTGAACATCGGCAATTGCCTCGAAAGCCGCTTCAAGACCGACGGCAAGGTGGAGTGCGAAGCGTCGTCATCGGGCAGCTGCAACGGCAACAACGGCTGGGCGTCGGCGCTGAGCCAGACAGCCCACATGTGCCCAGGGTTCTTGAACACGGTGGCAGACCTGCCGGATCCGGTAGAGAACCGCCAAGCCTGCTATTTTGCCCTGGCCACGCACGAATGGGGACACACGTGCGAACGCGGCCACGTCACGCTCGAGATCATGGACGATGCCGCGTTCGAGTTCTTCAAGCTTCGGCATCCAGAGGTCAGCATCGAGTACTGGCAGTGCGGCATGGCGTGAGCCGCGCTTCTCGCCCCGAGCGATGCGGGCTACGAAGACCGTGAGGCTGCCGGATGCAGACGACGGCCCGGGTGGCGTGCTGCGCGTGAGCGCACAGGTCGACGGCGACCCGATCGAGATCGTGAGATTTCAAGTCCTTTGAACCCGTTGAGGAACCCTGGCCCAGAGGCGGTTCAGACGGCGACGGCGCTCGATCCGTCGACGCCCTTGCGCCGTGCGACCCTCACGCATCTGATCGCCCTGAAGCTATAAACAGGTAGCCGGCGCGACCTGCCGGCCACGCACCTCCCCATCCGCGCGCTGCGCGCGGATCGGGGGAGGTCGGCGCGCTGCGCGCCGGGTGGGGCAACTAATTGTGTAGGCGAACGTGGGGGCGCGCCGCCGGCTACATGTCTCGGTAGCGCTTGGCGGCGGCGAGGTCCTAGCGTAGCTCGCGGCGCGGAGCCTTTCGCCGATCCGCCTGACCCAGGGTCCGCCTCAGGGCTTGAGTTATGCGCCGATCATTGCACTCAATGAACGCGCTTTGCTCGAGCCGTCCAATCCACAAGGCGCAGGCTCACCTCTGCATTCTTGCTCAACATTGCGAAGTCCCGTTGATTCCGCGTTGCCAAAGGAATCTGCCGGGCCACAGCGATGCCCGCAATCAAGATGTCCCCCAGCTTCTGCCGCTGCGCACGTGAGCAAGCCGCCCAGATTCCAGCTGACACTGCCGCCGCGCTCTCGTCGAATGGCAGGACCACGGAATTTTGCACGAGCGTCTCGAAGGCGAGTAACTGTCTGTGGAAGGGCTTCCCCGCTTGAATCGCCTGACGATACCCTCGAAGGCGCTCGAAGACGGTCACCGAACTGATTGTGAGGCGCCCGAATGCCCTCAGATATGCTTGCGCTAGGGCGGCAACAGTCGCGTTCCCTCGACTCAGCTCCGATAGGATATCGGTATCTAGCAGGACAGGCTCAGACTCAATCATCAACCACCCTACCGATCGCTAGCCTTTAACTTACGCTCTATCAGCCGAGCATCGCTCGGCGATATGTCCGCCATGCTTGCCGTTGCCAAAGCCAAGATCTCAACAGGACTCGGTGAAATATCGACGTCTTCTCCGTAGTGGCGCCGAAGCAGCGCGATCACCTGACCCTCGAAGCTCCTGCCACATCGCTCCGCATCTGTCGCAATCTTCTGCCTGAGCCCTGCAGAGAACCGAATGGTGCGTGCGACCGTTGAGCCCGATGCTGCCGAGGACCGTGCCACACCGAAAATGTACCATACTGGTTGCACTTGGGCAAGGCGCCCGTCTGGCGCCAGAAGAGAGGTCCACGTTTCTGGTGCCCCCGCTCGAGCGTCGCCCGTATCAACCAGTGGTGTTCCCGCGGAGCCTCGCGCTCGAGCTGCCCGTCCGTCCACGCTCGGTTTGCGTCGCTTACCTCGCCGTTCCGACTCGACACTTCGTGTACGCAACGCTTGGATCGCTGCCATCCTGGCTTTCCCGGACCGCACGGACATGGGGGAGCACCGACGCCCATGCCGCCCCTGCTGCGACCGAACCATCGCCGCCCCACAAGTGCCCGTTCCGCAGATCACGTCCTTCACGTTCGGGCGCCCGCCGGCTAGCGCCCGGGGATGTCAAGAAAACGCCAGCGGTCTGAGCGCCGCGCCGTTTGCAGACGAGCAAGGATTGAAGGCAAAAGCCCTGTCGACGTGGCGGTGGCGACTTCGGACGCAGCCGAAACGGCCGTCGGAGGCGCCGGGGCTGGTGCAAGTGTCGGTTGGGCCGTCACGGAACGCCTCTTGGCTTTGGCAAAGGCTTCGAGCGCTTCGCGAACGAGCGCTAACGCTAACGCCTCACGCCTCGGGAACGTGCCAATTCGTTGAGCGCAGCATCCAAGTCCTCAGGGGAGCTTGAAAGAAACGGACCGCATCGGCTGCCCATGGGTATTACACTTTCGACATAAGTCGAGCGCATTTCCGGCCCAGGCATGCCTAGCGACACCGCGCCTCCGAATGCATACTCCCCGGGTGCCGAGAACCTACACCCGAGAAGAGACGGACGAGATCTTGCGTCGAGCGCTCGCCGAGCAGGCCGGCGGCGGCAACGGCAACGGCAACGGCATCAGCCACGATGACCTCGTGGCGGCAGCTCGCGAGGTGGGCATTCCGGAGTCGGCGATAGAGACTGCCGCGAGCCGGCTGGGTGAGCACAAGCAGGTCGAAGAGCGCGTGGAGCGGATCCGCAGGCAAAAACGCCGGGCTTTCGCCAGTCATCTGCTGAGCTTTCTGATCGTGAATGGCGGCCTATTTCTGTTCGACTACGCCGATGGCGGCGCCTGGTTTTTCCATTACTTGATGATCATCTGGGGCATCGTGCTGCTGCTCCTCGGCATCCGTCAGCTGGCGCCCGATGCGGCGCGTCTCACGAAGCGCGCG
>JAYTOL010000102.1:0-40593 GCA_043747815.1 Deltaproteobacteria bacterium | reverse complement strand
GACCAATGCCCGCCCAGATCGTGATAACTCGATGGGCGAAGACGCGCGCGGAGGACGCAGCCTCGCGTCCCGGCTCTCCATGAGCGAAGCCGAAGGTCGCTGCCGACGGGGCGCAATCACGCGCGGAGTGCCCGGGCAGGCCGCCGTGGCCCAGCCCTTGCGACCATGACCGGGTGCCCCTAAAAGGACTCGGCGCAACCCTACGCCCCGCGAGACATCATGACTGACGCATTCCAATACGAAGCCCTCCTCCCGCTCGGTGAGGACACCACCCCGTACCGGCTCATCACGAGCGACCACGTGGCAGTCAAAGAGGCGTTCGGGAAGCAGTTTTTGCAGGTGGAGCCCGAAGCCCTGCGCCGGCTCACGTGTGAGGCCATGCGCGACATCGCGCATCTGCTCCGCCCCGGTCACCTGGCGCAGCTGCGACGTATCCTGGACGACCCCGAAGCCTCCGACAACGACCGCTTCGTCGCGCTCGATTTGCTGAAGAACGCCAACATCGCGGCGGGCGGAGTCTTGCCCATGTGCCAGGACACCGGCACGGCCATCGTGATGGGCAAGCGCGGCCAGTACGTGCTCACCGACGGCCACGATGAAGAAGCCATCGCCCGCGGCGTGTTCGACACCTATCTGACGAGCAACCTGCGCTACTCGCAGCTCGCGCCGCTCGACATGTACCGCGAGGTCAACACAAAGACCAACCTGCCGGCGCAGATCGAGCTCTACGCCTACCACGGCGCCGAGTACCACTTCTTGTTCATGGCCAAAGGCGGCGGGTCCGCCAACAAGAGCTACCTGTATCAAGAGACCAAGGCGCTCTTGAACCCGGACTCGCTCATGAGCTTTCTGGACGCCAAGCTGCGCTCGCTCGGCACCGCGGCGTGCCCGCCGTATCACCTGGCGCTCGTCGTCGGCGGCACCTCCGCCGAGTTTGCGCTCAAGACCGCCAAGCTCGCCTCGGCTCGTTACCTGGACAGTTTGCCGACGGAGGGCAGCGCCCTCGGCCACGGCTTTCGGGATCTGGAGCTCGAGCAGAAGGTCCTCGCGCTCGCGCAACAGACGAGCATCGGAGCGCAGTTCGGCGGCAAATACTTCTGCCACGACGTGCGCGTGATCCGCTTGCCTCGCCATGGCGCCTCATGCCCCGTGGCCATCGCGGTCTCCTGCTCCGCCGATCGCCAGGCGCTCGGCAAGATCACCAAGGACGGCGTGTTCCTCGAACAGCTCGAGAGCGACCCCGCGCGCTATCTACCAGAGGCTACGGACGAGCACCTGTCCGAGCACGTGGTGCAGATCGACCTGCGGCAGCCCATGAGCGAAATCCGCGCCGAGCTCAGCCGCTATCCGGTGAAGACCCGGCTCTCGCTCAGCGGCCCCTTGATCGTGGCTCGCGACATCGCCCACGCCAAAATTCAGGAGCGCCTGGATCAAGGGCTCGGCATGCCGGAGTACATGAAAAACCACGCCGTGTACTACGCCGGCCCCGCCAAGACGCCGAAGGGCTACGCCTCCGGCTCCTTTGGCCCCACCACGGCGGGCCGCATGGACAGCTACGTAGACACCTTCCAGGCACAGGGCGGCTCCCTGGTCATGCTCGCCAAAGGCAACCGCTCGCGCGCCGTGACGGAGGCCTGCAAGAAGCACGGCGGCTTCTACCTCGGGTCCATCGGTGGGCCCGCGGCGCGGCTCGCTCAGGACTGCATCAAACACGTCGACGTGCTCGAATACCCCGAGCTCGGCATGGAAGCGGTCTGGAAGATCGACGTCGTCGACTTCCCCGCGTTCATCGTGATGGACGACAAGGGCAACGACTTTTTTGCCGAGGTGATGCAGGGCAAAAAGCAGCTGAAGACGCTGTAGGGCTAGATCGCGGCGAAAAATGCCGGATTCTGCGGAGAATACCGCAGCTGCGCGCGGGCGCCCATCGGGCCGACGAGCGTGCCAGAGACCCCAGAAGCGCTGCGCTGCCGCGCGAGGCAACGGATGCACCCGTCCGTTGCGCTCGCGGGAGCGCCGAGGCCCAAGCACCGATGGGTGAGCTTCATACGCCCGCGGCCAAGATTCGGCGAGCCATCACCACTAGGTTGCACGCCAAAACGCTGCAATGCGCGACCAGCCCTGTGGCCTGAAGAGCAGCGGCAACCGCCGCGTCCCACTTTTCGCGCAACTCGCGGGGACCGGCGACCGAGGGGGGGAAAGGTGACGAACGCCAGAGCTTTGTCGTCGGTGGAGGGCGCGCTCGGCCGTCGAGCCCTGCGTGCCGGCGCGTTGCACGCTGCGTTTGACATCGCGCAGGGGCGACAATGATCATGGCGCGTTCGGCGCTCGGCGGCGGACGTGACGCCTGCCTCCTCGACGATTTGCACTTCATGACTGAACGTCGTCCGCTCGAACGCCTCCAGCGCGACACACGCGGCGCGGTGTACGTGGAGTTCCTGGTGGCGATCATGCCTGTGCTGATTTTCTTTTTCGGCCTGCTGCAGCTCGCCCTCATCTATACCGCGCAGCTCGTGGTCCAACACGCCGCAGCGCGCGCCGCGCGGGCTGCTGTCGTAGTGCTCGACGACGATCCCCAAAACTATCAGGACGAAGACCGCGGCGCCGTCACTTACCAGCGTCCGCCCGGCGCTGGCGCAGGCGGCCAGAACCTGACTCAGTTCTCGAGTGTCCTCGGAATCGAGCTCCCGATGGCGGAGCTACAGGACATGGCAAACAGCGAGGCAGGGCCGCGGCTCAGCACCATTCGGCAAGCGGCGTACATGCCGCTGGCGGTCCTGGCGCCTACGCCCGAGAGCTTGTTTCGCCACTTCGGGCTGAACAGTAGCTCCGTGGAACACCTGGGCAACGGTGCGCGCTTCCTCATGGGTTTGTTGCTGTACAACAGGGCGGCGGCGATGATCACGCTGCGCCTGCCGGATGGGTCGGTGGCGAACGACATCGGCGCGACGGACGACGTCACGGTGCGGGTGACCTACCTGCTCAACTGTTCGATGCCCATCGTCAGCAATTTCATGTGCACGTCCCTCTCGGAGCTGGCCGGCTTCGACCAGGTGGGTGAAAGCGTGGGCAGGTTCCAAGAAGACCTGCGGGCAGAGGGGCTGCTCGGCGCGCAGGACGCGGCCAAGAACCTGCGCCAGAATTTGCAGAGCGCCAGCGATACGCTAGCCAGCCTGAGCGAGGAGCTCAAGTACGCCGACGCGCCGGAGCTGCTCGTTCCATTTCTGTTCAGCAACGCGCACTTCAAGTTGATCCGGGCGGAGGCGACGCTCCCGAACCAGGGGGCTTGTTACTACGCGGGGAGCTCGTGCTTTGGCGGAGCTCCAGTCACGCCCGCCGAACCAGCGCCGGAGAACGGCGAGCCAGCCCCATGAGCCAGCTCGACCACGGCACCCCAGCGCACGGCCCGAAGCGTCCCTTGCAGCTGTCCCGGAACGAGGACGGCGCCATCATGGTCATCGGCGTCTTCATCGCGATCCTGCTCGTGGGGCTATTGTATTACATCTCCGGGATTGGCCAGACCCTGTTCCACCGCGAGCGCATGCAGGATGCGGCAGACGCAGTAGCGTTGGCCACGGCCGTGGGGCACGCGCGGGGGATGAACTTGCTCGCGTTCATCAACATGGTCATGGCAGCGCTGGTGGCGATCTTGCTGGCGCTCAAAGTCATCGAGCTGCTGTTGACGGGGCTGGCCTTGATCTTGACGGCCATCTCGTGGTTCGTGCCGCCTGCGGCAGCGGCGGTCCCGATCGTCAACAGCGCCCGCATGACCACCAAGGAGGTGCATGACACCGCGCGGCCCATCGTCGACAACATCCTGATCGGGATGAACGCCGTAGAACGGGCGATCCGGGTCATCACTCCTTCGCAGAGCGTGTTTACCGGCGCCATCAAGGTGCAGGAGAAGTACCCGGACGTCATCGACCTGGCCATCGGGGTTCCGCCTCGGCTTACCTTGCCGGTGGAGAATGACGAGTACAACACGCTGTGTAACGAGGCGGAGGAGATTCTCGGTGGCCTGATCAAGAGCGTGACCGGCAAGGTGCCATTCATCGGTAAGGTGCTGGGCATCGTCAGCGGCGGGCTGGTCAAAGCCGTCAAACATGCCTTCTGTTACAAGGACGGCACGGCCCCGCCCGAGGCACCGATCGACATCGACCGGAACCTACCCATCGATGCTGAGCCCGGGCTGGCGTGTGAAACAGACCAGACCAACATGGATCCGGCGTCTGAAAATTGCAGAAACTGGGAAAGCGAGCTCAGGGATCGACACCCCGACGCAGACGGTGGGTGCGGCGCCCCCGGCGGAGGGCGGAACAGCCGGGAGGACACGAACGCTGCGCCCGGCTCGACGCAAGTCCGGATGGTCTGCGAAAGCGCCCTGCACACCGCGCGCGATCAGTGCAACATCAACATGAACGGCAAACGCGAGAACTACTCCTGGTCGACGCAGAAGGTAGAAGAGCGCGTGGTCTTCGACCCCCTCGAGTGGAAGTGGCGCACCGAAGAGTTCAACTACATAGGTGAGCCCGAGCTGAAAAACACCTCTACCTTTTCGGAGGCTGACACGACGTTCACGAACACCCAAGCCGAGGCTCAGGCGGGCTTCCGCCCCAACTTCGAGCAAATCGAGCGCGATGCCCCGCCGCGCGTCCCGGGCAAGCCGTGCGACTACCGGGGTCGCGGCGTCAGGTCCAATCGGTACGCGCAAGAGCCCGAGCCGCTCTGGAGCGACTGGAATGCCCAGGTCTATTCCGAGGAGGCCCCCCGGCATGTGATGCCGGTGTGCAGCCAGCGCTTGCATGCCAGGAAGGAAGCGCTGCCTTTCGAAGGCGAGGTGCCTCGGGGCAAACCCGGTGACCCGCTCCCCGAGGGCTTCAACTCAGAGGGCTACTGGCTACGCTACGACACGGTGAAACACGTCTACGGTTGCACGCAGCCAGACACGATCAAGCTGAAGTTCCCCGACTCGTGGGTGTCGGAATCGACGGGTCAAAACGGCGACGACAAAGCGCCTCAGAAAATGGAGGAGGGGGCAACGCTCGGCAGCGATGATTTCCAGATCCGCGGCGTGGCGATGGCTCTGGACGGCGACCGGCGACCAGCCAGAGCCGAGCGTGCTCTGCGTGTTTCGGCCTTCAACCGCGCGATCGAGCCCGAGTCCTGGGTGAGCTTCGCGCGCGCGGCAGGGCGCGTCGGCGTGGCGCAAGCCGAGTACTACTTCAACCACAATGGGGTGGATCTGAAGGACCCGTACGAGTGGATGTGGCACATGGACTGGCGAGCCCGGCTCGTCCGCTTCAGGCTGCCGAGCGGGGACGAGGAGCGCGGGCCCAACGACGAGAGCGACATGGGTGAGATAAATAGCCTGACTACCAACGACGACGTCGGCATCAACATGGACATCTCGAGCGTCCCCTTACCCGAGGGCGCCCCCGATCTGGGCGTGCTCGAGCAGCTGATCGTTCACTGAGCGCTTTCCCCAATGGTCAACGTGAAGCCCCGAGTGTTCCAACCCCGCCTTGCCCGATCCGCGCTGCGCACCCGGCCGCGCAGCGCGCGGGGCGCCGCCTACGTAGAGGCGATCATTCTGATCATGTTCATGATCATCATCTTTTCTGGCGTGCAGTATCTCGCGCGCTACTACAACGCCAAGCAGAAGGCCTTGAGCGTCGCGCGGCGCTGCGCCTGGCACTTCTCCAAGAACGCTTGCGTGCTAAAAGGCATACCGGAGGACTGCATCTCCGCCGTAGGTGGTCCAAGCGGGAATGAGCCCGAGCTCGAGGAGGAGCCGAACGGGGAACTGTATCGGAACGTCAAGACGGCGCAGACGGCAGCCCAGGATCCCAATGCCAGCACACAACAGGTCTCCGAGGATGACCCGCCGCCGACGAGCACGCCGGAGGCAGACCTGCGGGGTGGGGTCAACGCCAAGATGAGCGGTATGCTGGAGATGATCGTGGGCCAGTCACTGACGGCCGTGGACACGCAGGAGATCAAGCTCACGCCGATGCTCGCGGGGGCCGAGTCGGAGATCACCGTCGGCTTCTACATGCCTTGCAATCTGAAGCATGAGGATCCGCTCGAGGTGGCCAAAGATCTCTTCTTCTTGCTGCTGCCGAGTGGGTTGTGACGATCGCGCGGCCGCGCTTTAGGCTTTTCGGCTACCTACGGGTGGTGGCTCTGCTGGCGGTGATCGCTGCATTGGGCACGCTCGGGCTCTTGCGTGCGGCACAGGCCCGCGCCGGCGACGTGCTCGTACAGGTCGGGCAGCAGTTGATGCGCCTGCCCGACGCCCGCTACGGCCGAGGCGTGCGCGACCTCTGGCTCAACGGGCTCTCGTTAAAGGTGCAGTCCGGGTCCTCCGACCACGCCCCGGAGTGGGTCGTGTCACAGTTTCGCGCCGCCTGCAGAGCGCACGCCGCGCTGCAGCTGGATGAGCGGGAGCGCGGAGAGCTCGGGGCTCTCGCGCAGGTGGGCTGGTTCCAGAGCGCGCTGGACGGGGTGTTCGTCCAGAAAGGAGAGGCTGGCACCGCGGTCGCCTGTATCGACGCGATGGGCAAGCCATTGGACGTGCTGAGCGTCGCTGCCGCGGCGCAACGCTTCGTCGAGTCCGGCGAGCTGCTCGAGCTCGGGCGGCTCCGCTACGCGCTGGTGAGGAAGGGCGAGCAGGGTAGCGTGTTCCTCAACCTGTGGACGGAGGGCTCGGCGCGCCTGCTCGAACAGTTCCCGCCGGATCGAGACGCCCCCGGGCTGGACTTCCCCGACGTACGGCGCGTCGCGGGCAGCCAGCGTTATCTGTCCGCGCGCATGTCCGAGAGCTTGCTCGTGATCTACCAACATCGCGACGTCTCGGCAGAGCAGCTCGCGGGCAGCTATCGAGCCGCGCTGGCAGAGGGAGGCTACCAGATCCTCGATCGGTTCGTGCATAGCGAGGGCCACTACACGTATGGCTTCGAGAAAGGCGTGCACCACGGCGTGTTGACGGTGACCTCGAGGGACGGCCTGGCCATGGCCACGCTGCTGTCCCAACCGTGAGCGGCCAGCGTCGCGATTCGCCGACGTTACTTTGACCCTGCGGGCTGGCCTGAGGTCCGCGTTCGCGCGAGACGTCGCCCGCGCGCGTGCTAGACCAGTGCCTGAGGCCGCCCGACACTCTGGTTCGGGGCATCCACCCCAAGGCGAAACATGGCAGACGAGCAGAATCCCGCGCACGAGGCGACGCTCAACCGGCGAGCCCTGCTCGGCTATGGCACGAGCCTGGGCCTCGGCACGGCCCTCGGCGCCTGTCAGAGCGGCCCCGCCCCTGGGGTCTCGATGGCGCCGGATCCGGATCGGAGCGGAGGCAGCGCGGCCCAAGCAGGATCCGCGCCCGAGGCCCGAGCTCGCACCAACGGGGACGATCCCGTGCTCGAGCTCGTGCGCCTGGGCGCCCCTCCGTGGCCGACGTTCGATCCGTTCTTATTTTGCGTGCACCACCGGGACACTTACCCCGCGGGCAACGCGCAGCTCGGCCCCAGCGCGCCGCTCGGCGGGCGCAACATAGGGCAGGACTTCGCTAACATTGATGGCTGGAATATGTACCACGGCGACGTGGTGCCCGGCTTTCCGCGGCATCCGCACCGCGGCTTTGAGACCGTCACCGTCACGCGTCGCGGCTACGTCGATCACTCGGACTCGCTCGGCGCCACCGCGCGATACGGCGAAGGCGACGTGCAGTGGATGACGGCCGGCAGCGGCATCGTGCACGCCGAGATGTTCCCGCTGCTCGACGAGCGGGCGAGTAATCAGGCCGAGCTCTTTCAGATCTGGCTGAACCTGCCGAGCCGTAGCAAATTCGCGAAGCCTCACTTCTCGATGTTTTGGAAGAGCCAGATCCCGGAGCAAACGCTGCTGGACGCCGCGGGGCGGGCGACGCGGGTCACCGTGATCGCGGGTAGCCTGGCGGGAGTGAGCGCTCCCGCCCCGCCGCCGGATTCCTGGGCCTCACGCGCCGACACCGACGTCAGCATCTGGTCCATTCGCATGCAACCGGGCGCGAGCTGGCATTTATCGCCCAGCCGCGCCGGCATCGCCCGCACGCTCTACTTCTTTGCGGGCAAGAGCCTGCGGGTCGCCGGGCGAGACGTAGCGGAGGGCACGGCGATACGCGTGCGCGAGCAAGCGTCGCTAACACTCGAAGGCGGCGAGAACGAGGCCGAGCTGCTGCTGCTCCAGGGGCGGCCGATCGGTGAGCCCGTGGTCCAACACGGCCCCTTCGTGATGAACCAGCGTTCCGAGATAGAGCGCGCCGTGCGCGACTATCACGACACCCAGTTCGGCGGTTGGCCGTGGCGCGGCAGCGGCCCCGTGCACGCGAAGGACAGCGGCCGCTTCGCCATCCACGCCGACGGGCGCAAAGAGCGCGCCACCTGACCTTCGAGGCTCACGCTGCGTTGTACCCCGCCCCGAGACAGCACCTCATTTTCGAGTAAAAGGGGACCGACGGCCCGGCTCATGCTGGGGACCGTGGGTGGAGCGAAGCATACGCCTGTTCACCAATCACGCCGACGCAAGCGCGTCGAACGCGCGGAAGTGGCCCAGATGACCCGGGAAGAGCGGCTGCGCCTCGGATCCGAGCTGCACGCATTCTGGGTCCGAAACTACCATCGAAATGCTGCCCGACTGGATCGAACTCTGCAACTTACTCAACGCGTCCAACGCTGAGTACCTGGTGGTCGGCGGTCAGGCGGTGATCGCGCACGGCTATCCCCGATTGACCAAGGACATGGACCTGTTGGTTCGGCCGACGGCGAGCAACGGGTCGCGAATTCTCGCGGCGCTTGGCGCGTTCGGAGCCGGATCGGAAAGCCCCTGGAGTAACCTTCGACGAAGCGTGGAGCTCGCGCATCTACGTCACACTCGACCAGGTGACGCTGCCGATGATCGGAAAGGCCCAGCTCATCAAGAACAAGCGAGCCGTGGGCAGGTTGCAGGACCTGGCTGACGTCGAGGAGCTCGAGAAGATCAAGGAAGCCTGAGCTCTAGGCTCAATCGCAGCCGCAAGCGATGATGAGTGCGCGGCAGATGTGCCGCATCTTCTCTGCACCGACTGCCCCGATGTAGCGCCCGAGATCGCTTTGCCGGACCGTAAAGAGGTTGGCCAGGTTGGCACAACACACCTGCTTCAGCCCCTCGTCAACGCCCAGCACCACCTCGGTGGGTGAGCCGCGCTGGGTCGAGGTGATGGCGACCACCGTGGCCGTGTGCAGGTGCTCCAGCAATACGTTACGGCTGAGTATCAGCACCGGCCGGCGCTTGTCGGGCGGGGCGAATCGAAATTGCCAGATCTGGCCGCGGCTCAACTCTCGGGCCATGCCTGGGCGCCCATGAGCTCTCCGATCTCGTCGACCAGGTCATCCGCCTTGGCTTCGTAGGCTTTGCGAATGGCGGCATCTATGTCCCGGCGCTCCTTCGCTTGTAGATATGCCGACACGGCGTTCCGGATAAAACCCGAGCGCCCAAGCTTCTTCGCTTCAGGATCGCGATCGATACGCCGCAGCAGGTCTCCATCGAGCGATATTTGCACCGGCTTGGTGGCCATGTACAATACCTAACACATGATCTTGTGGGGTCAAGCCAACATAGGATCCCCGCGGGGTTCCCGAAGGGATGTCAATCAGTAACCACAGGTTGTCGCCAGGAGCTGACCGCACCGTGCAGGCCGTTGCCTGAACGTCACATTTTTTGGAGCTGGGCCCCGCGCGCCGCTGCTGTGTCCGTAGCTGATCGCCGGGCTCGGAGGTACGCTGGCGACATGCCTAGCTCGCCTCAACTGGATGCCCAGCTCGCCGCCCTGCCCTCCGATGTCCGAGCCGCTCTCGAGCGCTACGGCTTCGACCGGGCGCGTTTCGGTCAACTCTCGCTGCGCGTCGCTTCGGGCTTACCCGACGACAACACGGTCAAGGGCAAGCTGAGCGCTCCCGCCGCGGACGATATTCAAACGTTGCCGCCTGCGGGTCCGGAGCGCGAGCGGCTCGAGAAGCTCGGCCGTGATGCCCTGGGCGCCGGGCAGGTCGCGTTGGTGGTCCTGGCAGGCGGCATGGCGACGCGTATGGGCGGCGTGGTCAAGGCGTTGGTCGAGGCGGTGCCAGGCAAGACGTTCCTCGAGCTGCGGCTCGCCGAGATGGCGGCGCTCGAACGCACGTACGGCAAGGCGCCGCCGCTCTGGCTCATGACCAGTCACAGCACGGAGCAGCCGATCCGAGAAGCGCTGGGGGCTCGGCTCGACGGGGAACGCATCGGGCTCTTCTCGCAATTCTTGTCGTTGCGGCTCACGCCAAAGGGCGAGCTGTTCCTGGGCGCGGGGGGCCGGCCCAGTGAGCACGCGCCCGGTCACGGGGATTTGCCCGAGGCGCTGCAGAAGAGCGGGCTCCTCGCGCGCTTCGTGGAGCGCGGCGGGCGAGTGGTGATGGTCACCAACCTCGACAACCTGGGCGGCACGCTGGACCCGGCGATCATCGGCTGGCACCTCGACCACGGCGAGCCGGTGACGTCGGAGGTGGTGGACAAGCTGGCGGGGGATCGCGGTGGCATCCCGGTGCGCCTGGACGGCGCCTTGTGCGTGCTGGAGGAGTTTCGCATCCCGAAGAGCTTTGACCCTGCGAGCGTGCGCGTCTTCAACACCAACGTGTTCCACTTCGATGCTCGCGTGCTGAACGGCTTGAAGATCGATTGGACGTACTTCAGAGTCACCAAGAGCGTCGAGGGGCAGCCCGTCATCCAGTTCGAGCGCCTGGTGAACGAGGTCACGAGCTTTCTGGCTTCGCGTTATCTTCTGGTCCCGCGCAGCGGTAGCGAGGCCCGTTTTCTCCCCGTCAAGGACAATGACGAGCTCGAGCAACGGCGTAAGGAAATCGAGCTCATCGCAAGCTCGCGCGGCATGTTGTGACCAGGGTTTCTTCGGTTAATAAATTGAGCGCTATCGCGCGAAAGTTCCACGGTTTGACGCGTAACTAAGATATCACTCAGAAATGCCGCGGAAACATTCGACGTCGACCATCGAACCATGTCACCGTGGTCACGCGCAGTGCAACTCTCCCTGGGCGGTCCAGGTGGGGCGGTCTACGAGGCCTCATTAACGCAACCCTCAGTGACGCGACGGAGGAGGACGAGGAGGAGCGCCGGCGTATGAGAGAAACCGACGCCTCGGTCTATGCACCCGTGAAGGCAAGCTCAGCCCGCCGCCGCCATCAAAAACCGCTCCTGAGCGTGCGCCACCCACTGTCGCCGAGAGCCCAGGCGGTCGCGGGCGTGCTCGCCTTCGTGTTGCCGCTGCTGACCTGGTGCTTACTGAGCTACGTGCCCTTTCTCTGGCACCCTCAAGTGCTGGTGGAGCACCCCGGTGACACCGCCAAACCCGGCCAATACTCGTTCATCGCTACGGGTCAGCGCGTCGACCTCGACGTGTTCGAGGGGAGGAACGCGGAGCTTGCGGCAGCAGGGGCGGAGCTGGCTCGCGGGGAGCGCGTCAACCCGATCTTCTTGCCGGCGCCACACGAAGTCGCGACGGCTTTTTACACGGCGTTCACGACCCCTCCCGAGCGAACGGGAGACTTCTGGCTGCACGAGAGCCTCTTGCACAGCTGCAGCATCATCTTGATGGGCTTTGCCTACTCGATGCTCCTGGGGTTGCCGATCGGGCTCTTGTGCGGGACTTTCCCGCTCATCTCTCGGTTGTTCGAGCCCTTCGTCGACTTCGTGCGGTACATGCCGGCGCCCGTCTTTGGCGCCTTGGCTGTCGCCGTCTTGGGGCTGGGTGACGAACCCAAGATCACCATCATCTTCGTCGGCACCTTCTTCCAGGCGGTGCTAGTCGTCGCCAATACCACCCGCTCGGTCGACTTTTCCTTGATTCAGGCCGGGCAGACCCTGGGCGCGAGTCACCTCCAGCTGCTGCTCAGGGTCGTGGTGCCCGCGGCGCTGCCGGCGCTGTATCGCGACATGCGCATCTTGCTTGGCTGGGCCTGGACCTACCTGGTGGTCGCCGAGCTCATCGGAGAGAAGTCGGGCATCAGCGCCTTTCTCTATCAGCAGCAGCGTTACCGCCACTTCGAGAACGTCTACGCTGGCATCGTCATGATCGGCCTGATCGGCCTGCTCACGGACCAGGTGCTGGCGTTCGTCGGGAAGTACCTCTTCCCGTGGGAGAGCGGCAAGGCAGGGCTGCTGCGCACGCTGCGTGGCCTGTTCCGGCGCTCGCGCGACACGTCAGCCGTCGTCACGCGCTCGGCGCGTAGCGAACCTTAATCTGCTTCTCAATCGGTCCCCATCACCATTGTCCCCCCTCTGCCCACGAGACCGTCATGAGCGCTGAACACCTGGCCAAGAACCCGATCGACGCGCCCCTGGCGTTACCGAGCTACCGCGACCAGACGCCCGAAGTCGCGGCGTACTTCAGCGAGATGCAAAAGCGCCCGGTGGTACTGACGGTGGGCTCGGTCGGGCGCGTCTTCGAAGGCACGGCAGGGCCAGTCGTCGCGCTCGACGGCATCGAGTTCGAGGTGCGAAAGCGCGAGTTCATCAGCGTGATCGGCCCCTCGGGTTGCGGCAAATCCACGTTGATCCGCATCGTGGCGGGCCTCGATGCGTGCACGAGCGGCGCCGTGCTCCTCGATGGGCGGCCCGTCACCGGCCCCGGTCCGGACCGCGGCATGGTGTTTCAGAGCTACACGCTCTTCCCCTGGCTGACCGTCAAACAGAACGTGATGTTCGGCCCCAAGATGAAGGGCGTGCCGTCGGCCAAGGCGGAAAAGCAGGCCATGGAGTGGCTGTGGGTGGTGGGGCTCAGCAAATGCGCCGACCACTACCCGAGTCAGCTCTCGGGCGGCATGAAACAGCGCGTGGCCATCGCTCGTGCGCTCGCCAACGAGCCGCGCATCCTGTTGATGGACGAGCCGTTTGGCGCGCTCGACGCTCAGACCCGCTGCAGCATGCAGGCGCATCTGCTCCGGATTTGCGACAGCGTCGACATCACCGTCATGTTCATCACGCACGACCTGGACGAGGCGATTTATCTGTCGGATCGGGTGGTCGTGCTCGGCACGAACCCGGGCCGCGTGCTCGAGATCATCGAGGTGCCCGTGCCCCGGCCGCGCTGTGTCGAGCAGTTCTTGTCGGGGCCATTCCTCGCGACGAAGGCCCGCCTGGAAGAGCTGATCCACCACCCCGTGGCTGTCGCTGACGAGGAAGCTGCCTGAGCGCAACCTTGAGCGCGGCGACTAGTAAAGGTAAGAGACATGATCGTGGATGAGGTGCTGCGCGGCGGCCAGATGTGGTCGCGGGTGCTCGGGCGCGGCCAGCGCTTGACCTTGACGGACGTCCGGGGCGGCGCGTGCGTCGCGGCGTTGTTCTACAACGCGGATAACCCGATCGAGCGCTACAACATGCCCGACACGCTGAAGGCGCAGCACATCGCGCGCCTGACCTCGGGCTGCGTGCTCTATTCAGACATGGGCCGCGTGCTGTGCTCGGTGATGGAAGACAGCTGCGGCTGGCACGATACGATCACGGGCCACGCGAACGCTCGCCACGCCGAGCGCCTGTATGGCCCCGGCAGCTACCAGGAGCTGCGCAATGACTGGCATCGCAACACGCGCGACAATTTCCTGGTGGAGCTCGGGAAGTACGAGCTCGGCGCGCGGGATCTCGTCCCTAACCTTAATTTTTTCGTCAAGGTGGTGGTCAGCCACTCGGGCCAGCTCGGTCTGGTGAGTGACCACTCGCCCGCGGGCAGTCGGGTGGTGCTGCGCGCGGACATGAACGTGCTGTGCGTGCTCTCCAACACGCCTCACCCGCTCGCGCGGGAGAAGCGCTACGCGCCGCCGCCCGTCCAGCTCGCCGTCGAGGCAGGTCTGCCCGCAGGTACAGACGACCCGTGTCGGCTTTCCCGGCCGGAGAACGGGCGCGGCTTTGCTCTCACGGAGTCCTACTTCGCATGACCGAAGATCGCCGCACGGGTGAGCTCACCGAAAGTCGGCTCCTGCCTGATCGTGCCATTTATAACCACGTCGTCCCGGCGGGGGATGGCCACACGCTGCTGCTCGAGAAGGGACAGATCTTCCGCATCGTGGACCTCGAGGGCAACCAGGCCGTGGACACGCTCTTCTACAACGCGAAGGATCCCGTCGAGCGCTACAGCGCCGTGGACACCATCCGCGAGCAGGGCAACATCTACCTCAGCACCGGCACGCGCCTGTTATCGACGGAGGGCAACGTGCTCTTGACCATCGTGGCGGACACGTGCGGCCGCCACGACACGCTCGGCGGAGCGTGCGCCGCCGAGTCCAACCAGGTGCGCTACGCGCTCGAGAAGCGCTACATGCACAACTGCCGCGACACCTTCCTCTTGACCCTGGCGTGCTGCGCGCACGGGATGACCAAGCGCGACATCACGGCCAACATCAATTTCTTCATGAACGTGCCCGTTACGCCGGACGGGAAGCTGACGTTCGAGGATGGCATCTCTGGCGCGGGCCGCTACGTGGAGCTCCAGGCGGAGATGGACGTGCGCGTCCTGATCTCGAACTGCCCGCAGCTCAATAACCCCTGCAACGGCTATAACCCGACGCCCGTCCAGCTTTTGGTCTGGGATCCGAGCTGAGCAAGACCCGTGTTTGAGACTGTACTGATTGCCAATCGCGGCGAGATCGCCCTGCGCGTGATGCGCACCCTGAAGCAACTCGGCGTCCGCTCGGTGGCGGTGTATTCGGAGGCAGATCGCACCGCGCGCCACGTCTTCGAGGCCGACGAGGCCGTGTGCATCGGCCCCCCGCCGGCGTCCAAGAGCTACCTCGACACGCGAGCCATTCTCGAGGCGTGCCGGCGCACGGGCGCCCAGGCCGTGCACCCCGGTTACGGCTTTTTGAGCGAGAACGCGGACTTTGCCGAAGCCCTGGAGCAGGCGGGCATCGCCTTCATCGGGCCCACTCCCGAGCAGATGCGTGCCTTCGGGCTCAAGCACAGGGCGCGCGAGCTCGCTGCAGGGGCTCAGGTGCCGCTCTTGCCGGGCAGCTCGGTGCTGCGCGACGCGGCCGAGGCCAAGGCTGAAGCGCGCCGCATCGGTTACCCGGTGATGCTCAAGAGCTCGGCGGGCGGCGGCGGCATCGGCATTCAGCTCTGCCGCTCGGAGGGCGAGCTCGGCGAAGCGTATGAAGCGGTGGCGCGCACCAGCAAGAACAACTTCGGCAACGCGAGCCTGTTCCTGGAACGCTTCGTGGAGCGGGCGCGCCACATCGAAGTGCAGCTGTTCGGCGATGGCCGCGGCGAAGTGATCGCGCTCGGCGAGCGCGACTGCTCCGCGCAGCGGCGCAATCAGAAGGTGATCGAAGAGACGCCAGCGCCGCGGCTCGAGCCGGAGGTCAGGGCGGCGCTGCTACGTGCCGCCATCGGGCTCGGCAAGAGCGTGTCGTACCGCTCCGCGGGCACGGTCGAGTTCGTCTTCGACGTCGAGTCGGAGGAGTTTTTCTTTCTCGAGGTGAACACTCGCCTGCAAGTCGAGCACCCGGTCACCGAGGCCGTCACCTCCGTCGACCTGGTGGAGTGGATGGTGCGCACCGCCGCGGGCGATCCGCCAGATCTCTCCGCCTACCGCGCCCTCACGCCCAAGGGTCACGCCATCGAGGTGCGGCTCTACGCCGAGGACCCGGCGCGCGAATTCAAGCCCAGCGCGGGCTTGCTCACTGAGGTGAGCTTCCCGAGCGACGTGCGCGTCGACGGCTGGGTGCAGCGCGGCTCGGAGATCTCAGCCTTTTACGATCCGATGATCGCCAAGCTGATCGTCCACGGCGCCGACCGCCCCGCCGCCATCGCGAAGCTGTCCAAGGCGCTCGGCGAGACGCGCCTCTCCGGCATCGAGACCAACCTCGGCTACCTGCGCGCCCTGTGCTCGGACGCGACGTTCCTGACCGGTCAGACGACGACGGGCTACCTCAAGGGCTTCGGATTCAGCACCGACTCGATCGAGGTGCTGAGCCCGGGCACCTTCAGCCTGGTCGTCGATCACCCAGGCCGCCTCGGTTACTGGGACGTGGGCATCCCGCCGTCGGGGCCGATGGACGGCCGTAGCTTTCGACTGGCAAACCGCGTGGTCGGCAACGCCGAGAACGCGCCCGGTATCGAATGCACGATGATCGGGCCGACGCTGAAGTTTGCAGCGCCGTGCGTGATCGCCCTGGTCGGCGCCCGCATGGCGGCGAGCCTGGACGGGGTGGACGTCCCCAACGGCGAGCCCATCGCGGTCGGCGCGGGCCAAACACTGACGCTCGGAGCGATCATCGGCCCGGGCTGCCGCACCTATGTCGCCGTGCGCACGGGGCTCGACGTGCCGCCGTATCTCGGCAGCCGCACCACCTTCACGCTCGGGCGCTTTGGCGGACACGGTGGGCGCACGCTGCGGCGCGGTGACGTGCTGCGCGTCGGCGGCAGCGACGCCATCGGCGCCCCGGAGCCCCTCTTCCCGGGGGCACATCCGGAGCTCTCCGATCACCTGAGCATCGGCGTTTTGTATGGCCCGCACGGCGCGCCCGATTTCTTCACCGAGGGGGACATCGCCACGCTGTTCTCCACCGAGTTCGAGGTGCACTACAACTCGGCGCGCACCGGCGTTCGGCTGATTGGGCCCAAGCCCGAGTGGGCGCGCAAAGACGGAGGGGAAGCTGGCCTCCACCCCTCGAACATTCACGACAACGCCTACGCCGTGGGCAGCATCGACTACACGGGCGACATGCCCATCCTGCTCGGCCAGGACGGCCCGAGCCTCGGCGGCTTCGTCTGCCCGGCGACCATCGTGTCGGCGGAGCTATGGAAGATGGGGCAGCTGCGCCCGGGCAGCCGCGTGCGCTTTTCACGCGTGACGCCCACGGCGGCCGCGGATCTCGAGGCTGCTGAGAGCGCGTTGATTGAAACGCTCAAGCCGCCGCCTGGCAGCTACGTCCCGACCACGGCAGCCGCTTCCGGCGACGTTCACGTCTCCGCCGCTCAGGCTGCCTCCTCGGCCGTGAGCGCCGAGCGCGAGCCCGCCGTGTTGCGACGAACGCCCGCCAGTGAGACGGCCGTGGAGGTCGCGTACCGCCGCGCGGGCGACAAATACTTGCTCGTCGAATACGGGCCGCTGGTGCTCGACCTGCGGCTGCGCTTCCGCGTCCACTGTCTGATGACGTGGCTCGGAGAGAGCCGTTTGCCAGGCTTGATCGATACTACCCCGGGCATCCGCTCGCTGCAGATCCACTACGACAGCCGCGTGCTCTCGGAAGCGCGCCTGCTCGACGCCCTGTCGCATGCCGAGCGCGAGCTACCGCCGGTCGACGACGTGGTGGTGCCGACGCGCGTCGTGCGCTTGCCGCTGTCCTGGGACGACCCCGAGACGCGCCTGGCGATCGCAAAATACGCGCAGCTCGTGCGCAGAGACGCGCCCTGGTGCCCGAGCAACATCGAGTTCATCCGCCGCATCAACGGCCTAGCCTCGATCGAGGACGTGCGCCGCATCGTCTTTGATGCGAGCTACCTCGTGCTGGGCCTGGGTGACGTGTACCTCGGCGCGCCCGTCGCGACCCCGGTCGACCCACGCCACCGGCTGGTCACCACAAAGTACAACCCGGCGCGCACCTGGACCCCAGAAAACGCCGTCGGCATCGGCGGAGCGTACATGTGCATCTACGGCATGGAGGGCCCCGGCGGTTACCAGTTCGTCGGGCGCACGCTTCAGGTGTTCAACCGCTTCGAGCAGACCGCGCACTTCAAAGAGGGTCGGCCGTGGCTCTTGCGCTTCTTCGACCAGGTGCGGTTTTACCCGGTGAGCGCGGAAGAGCTGCTCGAAATGCGCCAGGCTTTTCCGCACGGCAAGGTCGACCTCTCGATCGAAGAGGGCTCGTTCGCGCTGCGTGAGCACGAGCAGTTCCTGAGCGAGAACGCCCCCTCCATCGACACCTTCCAGGCGACTCAGCGCGCAGCGTTCGAGGCCGAGCGGCGTTCCTGGATCGAGAAGGGCTTGCTCGGCTACGACACCGAACAGGCTGCTAGCGCCACCGATGACGCTGCGCTGCCGCCCGGCAGCCTCGGCATCGAGAGCCACGTCCCCGGCAGCGTCTGGAAAATCAACGTGGAGCCCGGAGCCAGGGTGCAAAAGGGCGACGTCATCTTGATCGTCGAGTCGATGAAGATGGAAATCAGCGTCGAGTCGGCGGTGGACGGCGTCGTGACGGAGGTGCTCGTCAGCGAAGGCCGCCCCGTGTCGGCGGGGCAACGCGTGGTGGTCGTCAAAGAGACGGCTTGAGCCGCCCAGCGGCTCAAGGGCACGGCGCGGGATGGGAGCTGCTCCAGCGCTCACTCACGTCGACGTCGAAGCTCGGGAAGCCGGACTAGCTTGAATTCGAAGAGGCCCGCACCTTGCTTGATAGCCCTGTGCCGGCGCGAAGCCACCCTGGCTGGTTCCCCCTTACGTCCCACCTGGGCTTCTATCATTCGGATTTACCCGCTCACGTTACCCGGCGGCGGCAAAGGGCCTGCACGCTGGCCGGTAGAGCTTCGCTATGGGACCTGCGGGTCACACCGACGGCAGACGTAGAACCGGCTGTGGCAGAGGCCACAAATGGCCAATCGATAGTCGTCCAGTCGCCTGCGACCGACGATTTCGTGCCTCCATCGAGTTGGACGACGCCAGGGTCGCCCCACGTCTGCACGCCCGTGCAACGAGGAACAGGTCAGAATGTACAGATGTAGTAGCTTAGATTGTCGCAGTACTGACCGCTGCACTTCACGCCCGTCGCATACCATCCTGCTCCGAAGTTCATCGCGGAATTCTCCTCGGAGAACCAGCCTGTCCAGGTGCAGGACACGGGCGCCTGGTTCATTTCGCGGCAGTGCAAGCTGATGTTGTCCGAGTACTGGCCGGTGGCGCGAATGCCGTCGACGATGCCGTTGATTGGAGTGCCCACGCCGCCCGTCTGGCAATAAATGTTGTTGTTTGGGTTTTTTTCCGAAATGTACGCCGTCCAGAAGCCGCTGCCGATCGTGGTCCTTCCCGCCGGCAGCGCGGCGCAATAGAGGTAGTTGTTGTCGCAGTACTGGCCGGTACAGTCAGCTTGTTGGACGCCAACGTTCGCCTGGGCGCACGTCGCTGCATTGTAGCCCACTTCCTCCGAGACCGGTCCAATCCAAGTGTTGACGAGGCGCTGCTCCAGGCTGCCTAGCTCGACAGCATCATCAGCCGACACTTCTCCACCTTCGTCATTGGACATGCCTTCTGCGCTGCAGCCCAGGGCAAATCCAATCAAAGTAATGCCGCAGACATGAAATCCCGTTAGCTTCATTTGCACTGAAACCTCCTCAATGAGATCGCGGCATCGTTCATCGAGCCGCCCCCCAATGACAGGAGTGTGACCCTTGCGACGGTCTCGGCAAGGCAAACAACATTGGCATTTTGCTTTTGTAGGGACGGCGACAATCATGTGTGTTGCCTTCGTGCAACATTCGTTAGTGTCACGGGGTATCTAGTGGGCGACATGAGTCGCGTGAGGCCATCCGTGCACGGCCTGTCGTCCTGAAGCAGCGGTCTTAATCGCGAGCAAACGGCTGGTGCATGATAACGGGTTAAGGCGACACTTGGCGAGCGTTGCGCAAGGGACCGACGCGGGCGTGGACCTCATTGCATACCAATTCGTCAAGGTGACTGTCGCGTCCGGCTGCAAGACAGAGGCCTGTGCGACCTACCGGCGTCCCAGATCAGGTCGTGAGAGCCGCCGCACGACGTACCCGAGCGATAGCTTTGAGCTGCCCCTACCGTATTCGTGCGGCCTGGCCTATGGTCGGCACGGTGAGCGACGCCGACGACGGCATGCAAGAGGTTGTTGCGCTGGAGCTCGGCGTATCGCGCAGCGTGGAGCAGCCCCAACCGCTTCCGACGCGCATAGTGACCCGTCTTTCCCTCGATCGCTTGAAGCGCTCGCGTGCGGGCTCAAGACGTAGGTGGTGACCTAATTCCCCGAGCCGATCGTGGACGAGAGCGCCGAAGAACTCGCCGGAGATCAATTGGCGGCGAGGGACGCCGGCGGCGCGGTGGGCTCGCCCGGGTCCCCCTCAGGGACGGTCGCCGGCGGGCGGGAGGCGCAAGGCTGGCGCAAGCACTCGGCGCGCCGGCGAGCAGCACCACCATCGCTGGACGAGCGCACTCACCCACTCACCTACGGTGTCAGGTTGCGGTCTTCGTCATTGTCTCCTCGGCGGGGCAGCGCTCGCAGCGGCCGGTCGCGTGGGTCTGGGCAACCGCCCCAGCAGCCTGAGCATATCCGCAGCGCGCAGCGGGTAAAGGTTTTGCGTGCGCCCGCGCGCCCTGTGCCCTCTGTCAACGACCCGGAACGGCCCTGAGCGCAGCGCCGTTCGTAGCGAATGACCAGATAATCTGGGTCGACGACGCCGTGGTGCCACAGCGATCTTACTCGAAATGCCATGCGCAATCGAGCATCCGCAACAATACAGCCTCTACATCAAGGTCGGCAGGATCGGCCCCGTCCGGCGCGTTGACGCACCCCATCGGCCACTGTACCGTTCCCGCATGACGAATACGGCGAGCTCTTCGGCGCAGGATTCTTCGGCTGAGCGCGCCTCAGCGCAGTGGGACAGGTATCACTCGTCCCATCACGCACACACGGGGCGTACCGGCACGGGAGGGCTCGCCAACATCGAGTTCGAGGCGAACTTCGGCGCCCACTTGCCACTCCCGCCAGCAACGGTCCTCGAAGTCGGTTTCGGTGAAGGTCACACGCTGCAGCGACTTTCGAACAGAGGCTATGAGGATCTGCACGGGTGGGACATCTCACGTGAATGCGTGGAACGGGCGCTCGCTGCTCATGTTCCCGCCACACTGAAGCACGTGGATGCTCTCGTCGAGCTTCGTCGGGTCAGCAGCGGAACGTTCGATGTGATTCTCGCTAAGGATCTTTTGGAGCACTTGCCTCGCGCGGACGTGCTGCCCTTTCTCGAAGCCGTGCACTCAGCACTCCGACCCGGTGGAGTGTTCCTGGCGCGGCTGCCCAACATGGGCAGTTTCTTTGCGGTGATGCTCCGCTACGATGACTTCACTCATCGGCTCGGATTCACCGAAAACTCACTAAGGCAAGTTTTCACCTTGGCTGGGTTCGAGCGGAAGAATGTCGCGATCTTGAACGACGTGTTGCCTGCCTGGCCACTCCTGCGAAATGGCTTGTTTGGACACCTCTTCATCGAAACGATTCTTGGCCCTCTCGTTCGGTGGCTGGCTCGCATCATGCTGCTCAGCCAGCGAAAGGGTCCGCCCAAGGTGGATACCCTGAGGGCAATTGTAAAGGTCACTAAGTCTCAAGAGTCACTGGGCAAGCTCGCCTCACCTCGAGAATGATCCTCACCTCGAAATTGGTGAAGCGAAGAAGCTGCTCAACGTCGTGACATCTCCGCGCGTCGCGACCTTGGCGACTTCATGACGTTTCGAGGTCGGGCCCCACGAGGGACCACCGCGAGCCCTGGAACTACGCGTGCAGTACGACGGGGCTCCGCGTCCGTGCCTGGTTCAGGCTTGCTCCTCACCGAACCAGCTCCCCAGCGTAAGCTCGATGGCGGCAAACGGCTCGGCGCGCACGACTTCGGTGCGCTCGGCACGCAGCAGCGTCACGTAACCGTCGAGGCTCCAGCGCATCACGGTCAAGGTCGAATCGCGGGGATCCACAATCCAGTAATGGGGCACCGCGACTCGATGGTACAGGCGGAGCTTCTTGACCGTGTCATCCTTGGCACGAGTCGGCGAAACCACCTCGCAGATCCAATCGGGACGCGACCTGACGGGAGCTCCTACCGGCCTCTCCGGGCAGGTCTCTCGCCGCCAGCCCAAGACGTCGGGCCGCACGAGGTCCCCGCTCTCGAGCAGCACCTCCACCTCGGTCGCGATCCACCAGCCTCCAGGGCCGCTGCCGCCGGGCTTGCGATGAAACGGGCCGCTGATCGCCCCGATGACCCCCGCCTGAGCATCACCATGCTCGCCGCTGGGGGCGGCTTTGGGGCTCAGCTCACCTGCGACGAGCTCGTGGAATCGCTCGTCCTCTGGAATGGCCCAGAAGTCGTCGAGGCTCGCTCCGCGTCGGACTGATGGACTCATGATGGACCGGATCTCTGCAGCGGCGGACTCGGAGTGTACCCCCCCTCGCCGCGACGGCGCCATTTGCCCTCGACGGCCAGCTCCGCCGCGAGCCCGCGGGCCTGCCAGGCAGCCCTCAGGGCTGGTTTGGATCTTGCTGACGTCACCGACATGCAAACATTTTGAGCTTGGGGGCGTCGGCCTGGACACGCTCACGCTGGTGGAGCGCCCCGTGCCTCGGCCCGGGCCCGGGCAGGTCCTGGTGCGCATGCGCGCCGCCAGCCTAACTATCGCGACCTGTTGATCGCCAGCGGCAATTGCGGCCTTGGCGCGCTGACGTATCCGTTCGTGCCGCTCTCGGACGGCGCCGGTGAGGTGGTCGAGCTCGTCCCTGCGGTAAGCACTCGACAGGTCGGCGACCGTGTGATGGGTGCCTTCTTTCAGAAGTGGATCGAGGGTCCCTTCGACGCCAACAAGGCAGCCTCGGCGCTGGGCGGCGCCATCGACGGCGTGCTCTCCGAGTATGTCGTGCTGGAAGAGGGCGGTGCCGCCACGCTCCAAAGCTTGCTGCGCGCCGTGCGTGACGGCGGCCATCTCGTGCTCGTCGGGCTGCTCAGCGGCGCGCCTGCGGAGCGAGATGTGGCGCAGAGGAACGACCGCGCCATCCGCATCGACTCGGTCTACGTGGGCAGCGCGCGCCAGTTACAGCGCATGAACGCCGCAATTGACGACGCCGAGCTGCATCCGATCATCGACCGCGTGTTCCCGTTGGAAGCGACCAAGCAGGCTTACCGATACCTGGAGAGCGGCGCTCACCTAGGAAAAATCGTGATCCGGATCTGATCGGAGCGGGTCCTTGCTTCTCTCCGGGCCCGAGCCGACACTCGACGCCGAAAGGCTGTCGAGCATGAGCTTCGAAGATCTGGACACCGCGCGTTTGCGCTGCCGCGTGAGTGAAAAGTGGCGGCGGCACGGCGGCGAGATTCTGCCGGCCTGGGTCGCGGAGATGGACTTCCCGCTCGCCGAGCCCATCCGCGACGTCCTCACGGCTGCGGTCGACAATCATGACTTTGGCTACCCGCCATGGCCGCATGAGATGGGGCTGCCCAGGGCCTTCGCCGAGCGCATGCAGGCGAGATATGGCTGGCACGCCGACCCGGACCGCGTGGAGGTGCTTTCGGACGTCGTGCAGGGCATCACGCTGGGCTTGCTCGCCTACACCGCCCCGGGCGACGCCGTCCTCGTGCAGACCCCCATCTACCCGCCCTTCCTCGGCAGCGTGCGCCAGACCGGGCGGCGCCTGGTGACGAGCGCGCTGATCGACGGCGGCGGCGGGTTCGAGATCGACTTCGAGCACCTGCGCGAGGTGAGCCAGGGCGCGAAGGTCCTGCTCTTGTGTCACCCCCACAACCCGACCGGTAGGGTCTTCACGCGCGCGGAGCTCGGCGCGCTCGCGGAGCTGGCGGTCGAGCGCGACTGGTTGGTGTTGTCAGACGAAATCCATGCTGACTTGACCTTTTCGGGTCAATCCTTCGTCCCCTTTGCCGCGCTCGGCCCCGAGATCGCGGCGCGCACCGTGACGCTCACCTCGGCGAGCAAGGCCTTCAACATCGCCGGCCTGCGCTGCGCCGTCGCTCATTTCGGCACCCGAGCTCTGCACGAGCGCTTCAACGCGGTGCTTCCCCCGCACGTACGCGGAGGGCTCGGCATTCTCGGGCTGTATTGCACCCTCGCTGCCTGGCAGAGCGGAGGCGCCTGGCTAGAGCAGGTCCGAAGCACGCTCGATGGCCACCGCCACTGGCTCTTGCAACAATTCAAAGCGCGGCTTCCCCAGGCTGTCGTCCACCTTCCAGAGGCCACCTACCTGGCGTGGCTGGATCTCCGAAAGCTCGAGCTCCCGACCTCGCCAGCCGCGTTCTTCCACGAGCGAGCCCGCGTGGCGCTCAGTGACGGTGCCGCCTTCGGTGGCGAAGATTTCAGAGGCTACGCCCGCCTGAACTACGCCACCTCCCGAGCCATCCTGAGCGAGATCCTCGAGCGTATCTTCCACGCCGCCGAGGCTCCTCGAGGGACGCCCTAGCGCGGCGTCTGCGTTTTGACCTGCCCAGAGCGCTAGACCGTCAGCTTTCACCGCCTCGCCGCGCAGCGGCAGCGTAAACAGATGTTGCAGGGGATAGGGGAGTATCGAGTAGACTCGCTGCTCGAGAGCGCGCATCAAATCGTTCTCGAGCCCTCGCGCATATCGGCCCGTGAACGCACGCGTGAGCCGGGTCAGGCGAGCTTCGGGCAGTCCGACCTTCGCCTTGTGTGCCGGCGGCGCGCCTGACTCGGGCGTCGCGAGGAAGGCCGTGCCGATCTGCACCGCGTGCGCTCCGAGGGCGAGGGCTGCCGCGATCCCTCGCCCATCGGCGATGCCGCCCGCGGCGACCACCGGGATGCTCACCGCGCCCCGTATTTGAGGAACCAACGAGAACGTTCCGATGAGGGAAGACTCCACGGGTCTCAGAAACGAGCCGCGATGCCCTCCCGCGTCACTCCCCGAAGCGACCACCGCGTCCGCACCCGCGTCCGCGATGGCTAACGCCTCCTCGACGGTCGTGGCGGTACAGCAGAAGAAGCCATCGAAAGTGTCTCCGCCATGGCCGCCGTTCCTTTTCCGAGCCGCAACGGGCGGGCACCCACGCTTTGGACAGGTGGATGTTTGACGAGCCGTTCTGCCGCACTTCCGCGCTCTGGGCCGCGGGCACGTCATCAACGTCTCCTCGATGGTGCGCAGCCGGTCGAAGAGGTCGCACGGGTCATCCTGGACTACTACGCCGCGGAGGACATGGGCGGAGGTCGACCCGCCGCAGCGCGTAGCGCGAGGAGGGGCGGGTGGAGGCAGCTCATGAGAATACCGCAGCTGCGGGCGGGCGCTCATCGGGCCGACGAGCGTGCCACAGACCCCAGGAGCGCAGCGCTGCTGCGCGAGGTAGCGCTGCGCTGCCGTGCGGGGCTTGTTTGCACCCCAAACAACGGACTCACTCGCCGTGAGGGGTGCCGCGCGCCACGGAGTTGTTTGCACCCCAAACGACGCATGCACCCGTCCGTTGCGCTCGCGGCCTTTCTCGATGCTGAGGTCGCGAGCCTGCCGACTGGCATCCTCTGGATCGCCTCCCAGGGTTGAGGCGTCACCCGCGTGTTGCGCCGCCTTAGTGTCGTGCGGGTCCGGTGCGAGCTTCGAGCACCGAGGCACCGATGTAGTCGGACGGCAGGACATCTCGCCCAGAATTTCCTGTGACTCGGAAATAGCTGCGACTCTGGTGCACGGCGCGACCACAATTGAACGAGCCCATGTCGCCACGAAATGCACGAGAGTACGGATTTTGGCTGTCAGGCGCGCGCGTCGGGTTGCAGCCTGCAACGCGCGCGTTGCTGTCGTTCGCGCTCTGGGCGTGCGGCTCGGCGCCGGCTGATGAGGCGTCGGAGGACCCGAGCACTGAGAGTGGCTCGGAGAGCATCTCGAACGGTGGCTCCGACAGCTCGAGCTCAGGCCAAGGCGGCTGGACGCCTCTCCGCAGGAGGGGCGCAGAGGATGATCCAGCAGCCAATCCCGTTCGGCTCGGCGGGAACACACCGAGCCCAGCTGGCAGCGACCCTGACCCGAATCGCATCACTTCTGCAGGTGGCGTCGAACCGATCCTGCCCGAGGTGAGCGGAGAGTGTCCCTCGTTCACGACGGGTACGCAGACGATCCTGGGGCTGAGCACGGAGGTCGTGGCGGGCGATCCAGGCGATGTCAAAGGCCCCCTGCTCTTTACCTGGCACGGCACCGGCGGCAACGGCCGGCAGGCGCTACGTCAGCTGCCGCAGTCGGTGCGAGATGACATCGTCGCGCAAGGCGGCGTCATCATAGCGCCGTCCGACAACGGCCAGGTCCGAGCTGGCCGTGACGTGACCTTCGTGCTCGGCGTCTGGTACGACGGAGCGGACCTCGCGTTCGCGGATCAAATCGTGGCCTGCGCCGTGAAGAACCAAAACGTCGATCCGCGCCGCATCTTCGTCACTGGCTGTAGCGCGGGCGGGCTGATGGCAGGCGTGATGTCTGTAGAGCGCTCCGGCTATGTTGCGGCCGTGGCCCCCAACTCTGGCGGGCTCGCCACAGCTCAATTTCAGCTGCAGAGCGCCGAGCGCGTGCCCGCCGTGATGAGTATGCATGGCGGCGATAGCGACACCGTGGTCGTCAACTTCGGCGACACGACGCGCACCTTGACCAACGTCCTGAAACCCAAAGGCTCGTTCGTGGTTGAATGCAACCACGGCATGGGCCACTGTGGAGCACCGGCCTCGTTGCACGAGAGCGCCTGGGAGTTCATGCAGGCGCACCCCTTCGGCACCCAGCCGTCGCCGTTCGCGGGCGGGTTGCCGGGCAGCTTCCCCGACTTCTGCGTCATCGAGTGACGGGCTGCTTCTTCGCCATCCGGCGCCGCCACGCCGCGTACGTGCGGTCGCGCTCTGCCTTCTGCCAGACGGCATAGAAGGCGCTCGCCGCCTTCGCTTTCTCGGAGTCCTCGGAGCGCGGCAAGACTGCCCGCTGCGCGGCGCCCTCACCCTCGATCTGGCTGGCACGCTCGCCGTACTTGCGCCCGGAGCTGTGGTTCGCATAGCGGCGTGCCCGCGTGAACCCCATCTGCAGGTACTTGCGCGCCATATCCATCCCCACGTAGTCGCGCACGCGCCGGTAGCCGACGAATGCCCGCCACAGCGCCTGCGCCGATGTGCGAGCCAGCGCCTCCGTCTTGAAGCGCCACAGCGGCAAGAGCTCACTTTTGTACGGCTCCGCGATCAGCACCCCCTGCTCGCCTCGACCCACCCGGTACAGCTCCGGCTGAGCGCGAAAATCGATGTCGCGATAAGCGCTCGCGTAGGCCGATTTGCTGGCAGCGCTTGCCGTAGTCGAACGGCGGCGTGCAGGCGCCACGGCCTTGGCCCGCTTGGCGCGCTTCACTGGCACCTTTTTCTTGGAATGGCGAGCCACCCCGAGCTGTGCTTTAAGAGCTGTCGCGTGCAGAAGTCGCCTCGAACCACGTCTACGCCTTACCTCCAGGGTGGTGCTTTCGCCCGCAGCGCGGCCAGGCCTGGAGCGATTTGGCGTGCGGCGCTCTCGGTGGGGGTCATCAGCGCGTGCAGCCAGGCAGGGGACGGAGCGGTGGGCCCAGCCAACAGGGGCGACAGCAGCGGCGCCGTGCTGGCCGAGCAGCTCGCCGATTGCGCCGCTGCCTCGCCTCAGGATTCTCCGCGCAGCATCCTGGAGGCCGTGGCGCAAGTGAACGCCTTGCCCAAACCGCTCACGCTACCGTGTTTTATCGCGACGCTGCCGCGGCCGCTCGCCGTGCAGGCATCCCAGAGCGTCTTCAGCGCTCAACCCGCGCTCGGGAGGCGCAGCCCGCGCATGTTCATCTTCAGCGATCCGTTGCTGATGACCATCGTACCCGATGGTAGCGGCAGCCATTTGTTGGAGTTTGGCCAACGGCACTCGGAGACCAGCTCAATAAAAGGTGAATTGGAGTTCCCCGTACTTGGCGCGCTGAGGGACGAAGACGCGTTCGAACGCCTGATCTACATGGACCGCTTCACGACCTGCTCGGCCTGCCACGCGGGAGAAGTACCCGCGGAGGACATCGCCTTCACAAAGGCCTTCGTGTCGCAGGCCTTACGCCCCGCTTCTAGCGAACGCGTGGGCCTGGCGGAAATGCTCGCGGAGGCTCGGGCGTGCAACGTGGAAGCCGAGCCTGAGCGCTGCGCCATGCTGCAGGCCGTGTTCGGCGCTGGCGACGTCGTCGACCACGACTTCCCGGACTCCGTCGCGACTTTTTATTAGCACCTGCGTCAGCGCGGCTGCAGAGCTCTCCGCGGCACGGGCGCTCGACGCTCAGGGCGCGGCCTAGCTCTTGCAATGGGCATTTTCTCGTACGCACACGCCCCCACGGCTCGCTCCTGCACGTCGCGCGTGAGGGGGCCAGAGAGGGGCTGACGAGAGGGATAAAGGTGGCTGAAAAATCGCGCTGCTGGATTGAATCATGCCGAGGCCTGAGCGTGGTGCTGGGCATGCAACTCTTGGCCTGCGGCGGGGGGACGTCAACCGACGAGCGTTGGGACGCTGACGTCCAGTCCGCGTCCCCCAACATGCCGTGGCCTGTCGAGGCGGGGACTGAGGTGTCACGAGACGACACGCGGCGCTGCCGAGCAAGGCCGATCGCCGGCTACCACTACGCGGAGCCGCCCGAGTTTTGGTTGGGCTGGCAAGGCGACACTGCGCTCCGGGTCGACGGCCCCGGCTTCTTGGTATCGGAGGATGCGGTGAGGCTGGACCGCGCGGAGCGTTTCTCGACGCAGGTGCTCTTCTCGGTGGGACCCGACGGCACGCTGGAAGACGCGGGCGGGCATCGTTTGCTTGGTTATGGGCCAGAGCAGATCGTGGGGGGGCGATGCTTGGTCAGTCTGCGAGCGCCAGCCGTCGCCGCACCTCGGGCGACGGCGAGCGTCTCCATCCGCATCAACCTCGATCCGCGGTCGCTGGCGGTCGAATTCGACCTCGTCGATCCATCGGCGAGCAGCAGCTCCGCCCTGAGCTTCGAGGTGTTCGACAGTGTGGGGGCGAGCCGTCGCGTCGACGTCTACTTCGCGGCGGCCGGCGGGAACGGTTATGCTTACTACGTGTTGGCTGACGGTTCTGACATCCAAGGGGGGACGCCCGGGGTCGGCGTTCTGCTCAGCGCACCGGGATTTTTGCAGTTCACCACGGATGGTGCGCTGCACGCTGCCACGACTCCGCAGGTTTGCGTCTCGTTCACGGGAGCCACGCCCGAACAATGTCTAGCCTTCGACTTTGGCCTGGATATCGCGAGCGGTGGCAGCGGACTTTCGGGTAGCACCGGCTTCGCCGAGGACACGTCCGTATCGGCGCTCGATCGGGATGGCCATGCGACGGGTACGGCCGGCAGCGCGCAGGTGGCGCCCTCCGGTGAGGTGACTGTCAACTATGACAACGGCAAGTCGCTCCTGATCGGCACGCTTGCTCTGGCTCGTTTCGCGAATGAAGACGGCCTGGTGGATGGCGGGGAGGCTAGCTTCCGAGCCACTGTGAGCAGTGGGCCTCCCCAGTACGGAGCCCCCCTGAAGCCGGGCCGTGGGCAAGTGACGACGCCTGCGCCTTGATCCGCGCGGCGGCCGACGGGGAAATTCGCGCCGTGCCCCGTGCCGATCCCGACCGGCCAGAACCCCTGCCGCAGTGGCACGCTGCAAAGCAGCTACGGGGCGAGGGGCGGTTCGTCCGCGTTGCCCGTCAACGTGCGCTCGAACGAAGCGACGCCAGCGAGCTCGGCGATCGAGAGCGCCGGGTTGTCGCGAACCTCGAGCGTGTCGACGGCTTCGAGCTGCCCGAGTCCGATGTGCGAGAGGCTCGGGTTGCTATCGATGGACAGCAGATCCAAACGCTGGAGTGTTCCAAGGTCGATAGACGCGAGGCCCGCGTTCTCGTGCACGGCCATGACGCTGGCAGCCACGAAACCGCCGGGGCTCGAGATGCTCTGGAGCTTTGGGTTCCTGGCGATCAGCAGCAGGTCGGGGCCGCGAGGAAAATCCCGACCCTCGAACGACAGGCTCGAGAGGGTGCCGGACCTGAGCCTAGGTGAATCTAGCGAGAACGCTTCGAGCTCCGCGTTGTCGACCACTCGGATGCTGGATACGAACAGCAAGGAAGGGAAGGACGGAATGCTCTTCAACTTGGGGTTGCCCGAGACGCTCAGCTCCCGGCCGAAGGTGAGGTTTTTGACCCCGCTCATGTCGACGAGCTCCGCGTTGTTGGCAATCGTCAGCCTGTCGATCGTCATGAGCTTTCCGGCAAAGGCATTCAGATCTCGAGCGCCCGTGCCATCGAGGGTCAGCTCACCCAAAAAGCCGACGACGGTCGCCAGTGGATCCAGGTTGGAGAGGCGAGGATTGTCGCGCAACAACGCGCCCTCCAGGAAGGCTCCGAGTTGAATGCCGACGAGGCTCTCGAGGCTGACGTTATCGGTCGCGATGAGCCGGGAAATGCCCGTGACGCCTTCGAGGCCGCCGAGATCGACGAGGCGAGACGACGGCCCTACCCTCAAACCACCCCCGAGGGTCCCGTCATAGTGCCCGCCCAACACGCGCAGAGCTGCAAACGCCTGGAGGTCCGGCGCGTCGAAGTGCTCCAACTGCAGCCCGCCGACCCGCTCGAGTGACTCTAGCCCGTGAAATGAGGGCAGCCAGCCCGCGTCGACGACCTGCAGCAGGCCCTCGACTTCCTGGCTCAACGCCTCCGGGCTATCGAACTCAGCTCCCTGGGTGAACGGCAGCGCACCCACGTGGAGAGTGCCGACGACGGCTCGCAACGAGCCGAGTGGGCTCAAGTCGGTGTCGGCAAACACTCGAATCGTGAGGTCTCCCCGAATCTCCTCGCAACCACGCAGAGCGTCGAGCTCCGCCTGACGGGTGACGAGCACCGTGTCTTCGAGAGTCCTGCTTTCAGAGCAGCGTGTCAGGGCCATCAGGTTTTGGGCGGCGCTTTCTTCTCCCAAGCTGACGTCATCTGTCGCGCAGCTCGCGAGCAGGACACCAAGTGGCAGTATAGTCAGGCGTGAGCGGACGATGAATGTGTTGAACATGTTGTAGCCTCCTCTTGCCCCTTCAGTGTCCGCGCGCCGACGGCTCTGTGCGAGTTTCGCGCGACGCACCGGCGTTTGGCTCACAGGCTCGTCGCACGCGATCGACATAGACCGAGTCACGCTGCGTTTCGAGGAAGCTCGCTGCTCGCGGAGCGGCGGCCGGCAGCGCCAGCGTGCACTCGGCGATGATGCGCGCCGCCGTCCGTTCTTCGCGGAGCGCGGAGTGAGGATGACGGCGATCGAGCTCGTCGAGAAAGGAAATGGCGAGAGCCGCCTCGTTTGCTCTGATCGCGCGCTCGGCGCGTTTCAAGAGGCTGAGCTCGTCCTTCAGCGCTCGTGCGCTCATTCCAGAAGCGGTCGCCCCAGCAGCAGATGGCTTCGTCAACAGCGCGCCGGATCGCTGCGTGTGCGATCGCTGCGTGTGCGATCGCTGCGTGTGCGATTGCTGCGTGTGCGATTGCTGCGCCTGTAATTGTACGGCTGCCGGCGGCGCTTCTACCGCCCGGGATGACGGCTCGGCAGGCGGCGACGGCGACGCGATACGCACGTCTACAGCCCGTTCGTTCGCCGCCGGCGCGCCGGGCACGCTCGGATGCTCTGGAGCCAGCGCTGAGCTTCCTTGCAGAGAGAGAGGCTGGGCCGACTCCAGCGACAGAGCGCCGGGCGGCTCGGACGTGTCACTCCGGCCAAGCCAAAACCCCGCAGCGAAAGCCACGGCGGCGATCAGACCGACCAGCGGCTTGGCGATGCCAGCGGCTCTGGCGCTGCCGTTCACGCGAGGCACCCGCGGTCGCAGCGGCGACAGGCCCGCTCGCACGCGTGCCTGGGCTGCAGCGGAGGGAGAGAAACCCTCGCGCGCTAGCGCCAAGCGCTGCTCGAGACCCTCGCGGTCGATCACGAGCGCCCCTCGTGCAGCTCGAACGCTCGCCTCAGGTCATCGCGCAGAGCGTGAACACGGCAATAGACGGCGTTGACGCTAATGCGCAGCGTCTGCGCGACCTCTCGAGCCGGCACCTCCTCGAGGACGGCGAGCACGAAGAGCGTGCGCAGCTCAGGGGTGAGATCGGACACGAAGCGCTCCACGACCCCTGCGGCTTCCGAGGCCTCGGCGTGAGCGTGCGGCGTCGGATCGCCACTCACGACGTCTGTGAGCGCCCGCAGCGGCTCGAGCTTCCGGCGTGCCGTGCGGCGATGGTTTGCCGCCACGCGTTGCGCGATGGCAAAGAGCCAAGTGCGGACCGACGACCGCCCCTCGAATCGATCGAGCTGACGCAACACCACGTCAAAGGTGTCTTGGGCCACGTCTTCGACGGCTGCCGGCGCCACACCGAGCAACCGCAGCGAACGCCATACGAAGGCGAAGTGGTCCTCGTAGATTCGCTCGAAGTCGAGAGGGCTCTGCTCGGTCGACTTCGGGCGCAACGCCGCGTGCCCACCGGGCCGAGAGGCTATAGGTCCGCTCGCGAGGGCAGGGTCAGCGGCCGTTCGGATTGGCGCCGTGCCAGCGAGCGCCACGCTGCCACGGCTCGAATGAGCGGCCGTTGCGATGAATTCTTTGCGCCCCATGGATCAGCGCCCGTTAGTGTTCAGCCATCGGCGATCCTGTCGTCAAAAGCTGACGCGGGCGCCGAAAGCCCCCCGACCGACGACGCTCGGCGGCCGGTACACTCCGCCCACTCCCCCGATGCTGAAGTCATCCCGGTTCAGCGGTGCGGCCGCCGTCATCCACAGACCCACTTGCAGCGGGGTGTCGGGGAGGTCGATGAAGGCGGCGACGTCGAGCCGTGGCGCCAGCCACGCGCTGCTGCCGTGACGCGGGTTCGACACGCCCGATCCGGACCCACTCAGGCGCCCTGCTTCTCCACCCAGGCATGCCAGCGACGTTACCGGATGCGACTCGAACCAGCGCGAGCAAATGAGCAGGCTACCCATCGCGAGACCGAGCGTTGCGCCGGCGCCCGGCGCGACCATCGAGGAGAGGTCCACGCTGCGATCGAACAACAGCGTACCGAGCGCGACCAGCTGCAGGCGCCGCCAGCTGAGATCAGCCGCCATGACCGCTCCGAGGCTCGGCGCCGGCAACGAACCCACGTCGCCCAAGAACCAGGCCGATAGCGCCGCGGACCACGTGTCAGGCTCCGGCTCGGCCGCGTCTTCCGGCCGCGCTTCCTTCGAGGATTCCGCGCCGGTATCGCGCCGAGTCGCGGCAAGGTCGTCGCTCGGCAGCACTCCGCTCGCCGTCGATGCCTCCAGCTCGTCACCCTTCTCACCGGCCGCTTCGGCGCCCAGCGCCAGCGCCACGGCAACGCTGACCGTATCTTGCAGCGTGTCGCAGTCCGCCGCACGGAGCACACGTTGCTTGACGGCAGCGCCCGGCTGCTCGACGACGCCCAGCCTCGCCACAAAGCCCCCAGCGTCGCGGGCCAGCGCCAGGTCAAAATGCAACGGAGCCGCCTGCGCGAGCGGCGTGCCGATGATCCGCTCGACGCGAAATCTGAGCTCGCCCTCTTCGCCGCATTCAGAGGCCGCGCGCAGCGAGATGCTAGCTGCCGCTGCAGGCGCGGCAACGCTCAGCGTAATGCCACCGCCAATAAACCCAAGCCACCGGCACCGCATCGCTCCCGAGCGACTATGCCATGGCCTGCCAGGGTTCGCACCGAAGTGAGCGCCCCTCACGGCAGTCTTTCGCGACGGACCCCTGGTTCGCTCCCGAAGCGTTGGCGGCAGCGCCTCTGTGGAGCGTTTCACCGGCGCCGAGGGCGCGTCGACCTCCGCGTCCGCGCTGCGCCGATATCGCTCAGAACGTCCCGCGCATTTGCACCGCGCCCCCGCCGCGCAGCGAGGCCATGCCCAGCTGGACGCTAAAGGAGGAGACATCGCTGGCGCCGTAAGCCGTTTCAAACGCCCGCTCTAGGTCCGACTCGATCAGCAACGTGACCAGCCCCCCCGACAGGTTGGCGCCGCCCAAGAGGCCCGTGATCACGACGAGGCGCCCCCGCTCCGCGTGAGCCATGTCGCCCACTCCGGCCAGGAGCGCGCCCGTCGCGCCGAGGAGCAATGTGCCGACGCTCATGCTGCCGGGATGTGTCAAGACCACGGCGTGTCTCACCGGAACGTCGAGGCGTTGCGTTGTCTCAACGATCTCGTGAGCGGTGAGCGAAGGATCGAGCTGGAGAGGTCGAGATCGCGAGGTCGAGATCGCTCGCCTCGCGAGCTGAGAAGATCAGGTCGACCGAACCCGGCGTTCCCCTTTAGGCGCTCAGCTCGTCGAATCAGAGAGCGGTCGGGGGCGTCTCGAGGTGGGCTTCGGGCGGAGTGGCGAAGTCATCCCAGAGCCGATTCAACAGCTCGGGATTCGACGGGCCGTCGAAAGTAACGAAGCGAAAGCGGCTCACGTAGGGCACGCCCGGCTGAATGCTGAAGGCGCCGTCTTTCACCGGCGAGAACGCGAGATACGGGTCCGTCGCACTCACCCGGAGCTTCTGCGGAGCACGGAAGTTCGAGCTATGCCCCAGCATCGCAACTCCCACCGTACGACCGCCGACGTTGCCGCCCATGGCAACCCAGCGCCCCGCTCGATTGTCTGCTGCGATGCGGTCGGCGCCCTCGGACGTCAGGATCGTCACCTGCGTCGTATCGCGCCACTGCTCGTGGCCGCGCAGCGCGAAGCCGCCGTAGGTGTACGCGTGCAGATTCAACGGCGAGCTTGCCACGAGCTCTTGCGTAGAGGTGAGCTCAAACAGGAAGAATGGCGCGTCCCCGGCGTGGGTCTTGTAAGCTGTCACGCTCCAGCGCTCCTCGAGCGCCGTGACGTCCACGGCAGCCACCAGATCCGTGTGCTCGAGGGTGGCTTGGAACCCGGCATGCACGGGCCCCTGCCAGGTCGCGTCGAGGCGGCTGAAATCCACCTTGCCGAGGCCGGCGGCCATGTTCCAGAAGTCGACGTCGTGTCCGTTGACGTCGGTGCTGGTCCAGGCGCTCCAGATGCCGTGGTGATGGTAGTGATCGACCGGGTAGTCGCCGCTGACCAGCACGCCCGCCGGCGTATACAGCGGGTGGATGTAGCCGCCGCGCAGGTAGACCGCGTCGATCCCGACCGGCAGCTCGCCGCGTGTCTGGAAATCGAACAGCGTGCTCGCGCCCATGCGCACGCGCACGACGCTGTCCTCGCTGATGGCCGCAACGGCAGCGGCGGGGGTAGCGGCGAGCTCCTCCAGCGTGAACGATGCCTCCTGCCCTGCCCCGAGCGCGTCGAGAATGAAGACCGCGGTCCCATCCTCCGACACCTGGAGCGGCGTCACCCGGCCCGCCGCATCCCGCAGGTTGAAGCTCCTGGGCATACCCTCCGCCCCCACTCCATCGGGGAACGCAAAGCTGACGACCGAATGCTCACGCGCGAGCGCGCCCGCCTTCACGATGACGCGCCGAGCGGCGGCGCCGGGCGCCTCGACCTGCTCGGGCTGACGCGGCTCGAGCACGGGGTCGATCACCTCGGGAGGCAAAGCCGAAGGCGGCGAGGCGCCTGCGTTCGAACCGCCGAGGGGCGGCGCGCTCGGCGCTGAGCTGGAGGGGCCGCCTTCTCCCGGCGAATCTGCCGGAGAAATACCTGGAGGAGACGTGCTCTCCGAGGAGCACCCGAGCACCAGCGCGGCCGCCAGCGCAACACTAGGCGGAGCCCAGACGGCGCGGAAGAGGCCACCGCCAAGGTTCGATGCACGCGGACCGAGCTGAATGCGGGTCATGTCGATTTCTTCCGGGGCGCCGCCGAGCGGACGCGACAACTTTAGGGAGCGCAGGTGAAGGGAACCGGCAGATCGGAGCTGACCCATACCGGGTTAGCGGCGTTCACCGCCGCGCAACGCGTGCTCGTGGCGGTGCAGACGCTGAGGCGGTGCCCCGGCGCCGCGCTGACATCGTCCGTAAAAGTACCCGAGCCTTCACCGAAGCGGTAGTAAGCGACCAAACCTGGCTCTGTCCCGTGAAGCACCACCTGCATGTCACGCTGGATCTCGGCAGGAGTCTTGGCAACGGACCAGAGCCGCACCTCGTCCATCACGCCGGTCCAACCCTGAGTACCGAAGGTCTGAGACGCCCCCAGGGTCACGATCCCAGGTGTGAAGTTGAGGGTGGGTTGGCCCGCTTGAGTGGCTACCGGAAACTCCGTGCCGTTGACCGTGAAGGACAGAGCGCCGTTGCTGCCGGTGTAAGACCAAGAGAGGTGCAGCCAACCGACTTGCGGCGTGTCAGGCACGTACACGCCGTTTGGATTGTTGCTGTCGCTGTAACCGTTCGTGTAGGGCCCAAACTGGGCTGTCGTTCCGGCGTACCCGCTGAGGTCGATGCCCAGGACGCGGTTTTGCCCGCCCTGAGCCAGACCGGTTTCGATCAGCGAGTGTTCGGCAGTCCAGCTCTGAGGACCGATAAACTTCGCCCAGACCTCGAGGGTGCGCGGCACGTCTCCGCCCGGAAAGTCCGCACCGAGGTCGCCGCTCATCAGATCCACCAAGGCCCCGTCAAACTGAAGGGCCATGCCCGCAGCTGTGTCACACGCCGTTCCAGCGGCTGCATCGCCCAGGCCGGCATCGATCGAAGCGCTGCCACCGCCGCCCACGACTCCGCCCGCGACGGCACTGTTCCCCGGCACACCCGCCGCGCTCGCGCCGGTGCCCGAGCTGCCCCCTGCGCCAGCGCTGGCAGGCGCACCGCCCGTTGCCCCTGCCCCTGCCGCGCCAATGGCCGCGCCGCCGACCCCTGCCGCGCCACCCGTGTCATCGGTGTCATCGGAGCTGCAGGCGGAGGCTAACGATAGCAGCACCCCACACCGCCAGACGAGCTGGCCAGGCCGCGCGCTACGGCGCTGCCATGAGCTGGAATTTGCAGATGAAGCAGAGAAACAAGCGCCGTACGAAAGAGCCTTCACGATCTCTCCTTGCCCGCCCCGAGCCGAATCATCCGTTCACGCAACCAGGAGGCAGGGGTTACCAAAAGTGCGCCGCGGCGTCGTCGGATGTGGACTGTCACCTAGCACGATCGTGGGGATATCTTCCACCGACGTTCGCGTTTGGAGTTGTCGTTGCGTGCGGCAAGGGTCAGCGACTGCGACAACGCGCCACAGCAGCCTTCGACGCGCCACGTGTGCTGCTAGCCCCCGTGCGCAGGAGCAGCACCCTGAGAGCTTGAGGCGACCGGGGGACGATGGTACGCATCACGTGTGTTGGTAAATTCAACGTGGAGAAAAACTGTGGCCGATGGACGCTGGGCGAGGTCGAAGCCGATTCTGACGCTGTCTGTGCTGCTGGGCTTGCCAGCTTGTTCGGATGACGACGCGCCCCCTCCGGTAGGCGCCGCAGGCAGCAGCACGGCAGGTGCCGCAGGTGCAGGTGGAGCCGCCGGCGCGGGTGGCGCGGGTGCTGGCACGGGCGGTGGCGGCGCTGCGGGCAGCGGGGGTGGCGGCGGCAACGGGGGTATGGTTGCCGGGCCACCCGCGGCGATATCGCAAACCTACGCGTTTACCAGCAGCCTCGAAGGATTTGCCGTCAACTATTTCTGCACGGCTCCGGGTATCTGCGCGTCCGTCACACCGCCACTGGCCCCTCCCGTTCTCAGCTCTGACGCGGGTACCGCGGACGCATCCGCCGACGCGGGTGCGGACGCGGGAGCGGACGTGGATGCTGGGCCCTTTTTTGCGCTGACTCACGACTCTGCCGTGGGTTCACCCGACGTGGGCTCGGCGCGGATCGCGATTCAGTTCAGCGGGCCCGGTCAGCTCGTCGACTTCGCCCTCAATATTCCGACCGCGAATCTGGGCAACAGGCTCCTCCGGGCTCAGGTGCGGCTCGAGCCCGGCAGTGCTCCGACCACGGCGAAGATGTACATCAAGACCGGTGGCACCTACGTGTACGCGGATTCGGGGCAGGTCAACCTGGTGGAAGGGACGTGGGTGACGTTGACCTTTCCGAATTTGGCCGGCGGAGGTTACATCTCCAACGTGGTCGCGTTCGATCCGATCGATACTCGGGAGTTGGGCATCGAGCTTGGTGTCGGCCCCACCTCAGTGACGCCCGCCGTCGTGCACATCGATACCGTGCAATACTGAGCTCGGGTGGAGCGCGCGGAGCGAACGGCTGCGCGTGGTGCGTTCAGGAGCGCTCGCTCGCTCAAATGTTGCGTCGCCTGACAGCCACCGGGCGGGCGACCATCGGGCCGACGGGCATGCCAGAGGCCCCAGAAGCGCTGCGCTTCGCTGATTTACCGCGCGAGGCTCGTTTGCACCCCAAACAACCGATGCGCTCACCGTGAGGGGGTGCCGCGCCCCAGGGAGTTGTTTGCACCCCAAACAACGGATGGGTGAAGCGTTAGGGGTGTGTCGCCTCTGGATCGGGGAGCCGCTGAGACGGCGCCTTGGCCGAAGGCACCTCCCGACGGCCGAATGAGGCGCTCTCTCTGGCGGAGGTCGACCCATTCCAGAACACCTCCGGCCACGGCAGCAAGACAGCGCAGGCCGTTGATGTTGCATCCAGTGTTGCATCGATCGGGAGAGCGCGGCTACCCGAAACGGAACACCAGAATTCAGCAGCAAGTAAGCTAGCTGCTACCTTTCAAGCCCAGGCTCCCACTGTATGCGTGAAAGGTTTACACCCCTCATGCGCTTTAGAGTCTCGCGATGCTCCGCCTTCGTTCCCCTGACGCTGGTCTATGGGCTTGCCTGCGGCAGCGCAGCGCCCTCCACCACCGTGTCGACCAGCTCGGACGGGGTGGCCGATGATGGAGCCCCCTATGGAGATGCCTTCGACGGCACATCTGGCGACGCGTTGACGGCTGATGGCCCGTCAGCGGGATGCCAGCCGGACACGCGTGCATCCGCGTCGCAAATACCCGACGGTGAAGTGCCGGTCGCCGGCAGCTGCGGGTCGGCGGTCGCCGCGCGTACGTTTAGCTCCGCGCTGTGCAGCTGTGAGGACACGAACGTCGCAGGGTTTTTGCGCACGCGCAGCTTCCGCTCGCAGAGCGGTGGCGCGGCCGAGCTCCTCGGAGGCAACGTCGGGGTGAATCGCAACTACCTCACCGGAGGCTTCGCCGACGTGGGGGGCAGCTTTGTCGTGGCAGGCTCGCGTGACGTCATCTTCGGCGGCTTCCTGCAGACCGGAGGTGATCTGCGGTTTAATCCCGATTTCGACGTGGCCGGGTTCGTCGACGTAGGAAACGATGCTTGGCTGGGCGGCGAGCTGCGCGCCGTGGGCAGCATCGACGTGACCGGCGATCTCCATCGAGCTCAGGGCTCGGGGTTCTTCGGCCTCGCGCTCTTGCGCGTCGGTGGTAGCCAGCAGACCGGCGACGTCGTCGTGCCCTCGCCCTGCGGCTGCGAACCCGATCAGCTACTCGATGTGGCCGGGCTCGTGGCAGAGGCCCGCACGCGCAATGACAACGCAGCGATCGGTCTCGACCCGCACGCGCTCGACCTCGTCGTCGGCTTGGGCAACATCATCACGCTGCCCACCGGGCGCTTTTATGTCCACCAGATCGCGGGCGCAGGTGCGCTCGGCATTCGTGCCACCGGCAAAGTCGCGTTGTTCGTCGATGACGACTTCGTCGCGGGTGGGTTGTTTAGAGTGAGCGTGGACCCTGGCGCAGAGCTCGACATCTTCGTAAAGGACAACATGGTCCTCGCTGGAGCGGCCGTGCTGGGCGATCCGGCGCGGCCGAGCGCGACGCGCTTCTATGTGGGTGGCACCGGTGACATCGCGGTGGCGGGTATCAATGCGTTCGCCGGCAACCTGTATGCACCCACCGCCAACATCCTGGTCGGCGGGATCGGTCGCGTCTTCGGGTCTCTCTTCGGCAAAAACATCATCAGCGCCGGGTTCCTCGACGTGGGCTACGACCAATCGATTCGAGAGGGCGGAGAAGGCTGCCCCCCGCCTGTCACGGGTCCGAGCGATCCGCCAGGCGATGACCCCGGGGGCGATGACCCCGGAGGCGATACCCCGGCCGGTGGAGGTCCCCCCGGCGGCGATACACCCGCAGGTGGCACGCCGTCCGGCGGCGATACCCCCGCAGGCGGAGCTCCCCCCGGTGGCGGCACGCCGGCAGGTGGCACGCCGTCCGAGCCCGGGGATCAGACGCCGGGCGCAGATACACCCGCCGACGCACCGCCAGGCGGCGATGCTCCGACATGTCCGGAGGGGCAAGTGCCCATCGTGCGCTGAAGCGCAGACCTGCGTTAAGTCCGAGCTGACGCACCAGGCGACGCGGCCTCGAGGGGGCCGCGGCAGGCTACCCGCCTACCCAGACCCGGCAAGGTCTGTCCCCCCGCTCGAGCTGCGAGGGCTTGGGGGGACCGGGCGCGCGTCTGCGCGCGCCCGAGGGGGGCATCTCCACAGCCTGCTCGCTCGAGGTGATCGTCATCGGTTGGTCCGGTGTACCGTAGGTGAGCGCGTTGCTCGCCAGGTTACTCACGACTTGTGCGAGCCGGTCCGGGTCGAGGCGTGCGACACCGGATCCGCGCTTGCGCAGATCGAGCCTGCGACCAGGCCAGGCCAGCCACGCTCGCTGCGGGGGACGATCGCGCCGCGGAGAGGGCTCAGATCGCCGGGACGATCACGAAGAAGAAGACGTCGTCGGCGAGGTGCCCTGCGAGCATCCCGTTGGTCCAATCCATGGCGGCTTTGAAGCGCTGCACGTCGGCGCTATTTTCCTGGCGGCGGTCGAAGCCGAGGCGGTGACCTCCCCACCAGTCGTTGCCGAACATCTGCCGGCACTCGTTGTAAACCTGGATGTCGAGGG
>JAYTOL010000101.1:0-27809 GCA_043747815.1 Deltaproteobacteria bacterium | reverse complement strand
CCGAAGCCCTCGTAGGTGCTGGCGAAGACCATGGCGTGAGAGTTTTGGTACTGGTGGAGGAGCTCTGCGCGGTCGAGCTCGACGTGATTTTCGAAGCGCACGGCGAAGCGGCGGAGGCTGTCGTTCATCTCGTCCGTGAGCTCGCCGATGATGACGAGGAGCACGGGCAGGCCGCTCGACGCCTCGATGACGCGCAATAGGTTTTTGTTCGGCTTGGTGCCGACGTGGAGGAGGCGGAGCAGCGCGCTGCGTGGGGGGAGGGGACAGGCCGTGAACTCGGCCGAGAGCGGCGGGGGAATGACCTGGATGCGCCCGGGATAATGGATCCACTCGAGCAGGGCTTCGCGGGTGTATTCCGAGATCACGGTGACGTGGCCGGCGCGGTGGAGCGGGAGCCAGTACCAGAGGAACCAGAAGATCCAGCGGCGTGCTCCCGTGAGGCGCTCGAGGGACACGCAGTCGTGTACGGTGAGGATGGTCTTGTGCCGGGGCATGAACCAGGTGAGGTAGTGCACGTCACCCACCACGTGGTTGACCGAGCCGCACTGCAACCGGGCGCGCATGGCGTCCAGCACGCGGGTCACGACGCCCTGGCTATAAAACTTGTTGGTCTGCACGGTGACGTCGACGTCGTTGGGCAAGGCCGAGCGCACCGCCTCGAAGACGCGTTCGATGCTGAACGCGCCGGGGACGGCTCGCCTTTGAAACTGGACGACGTCGATGGGCCGGGTCACGCGAGCTCGAGGTGCAATGACGCGGCGGGCCTTTGAAAGGTCGCGACCACGACGGTGTTGGGGAGGCTGAGGTTGAAGCCAGGGTGCCAGGTCGAGGCGGCGAGGCCCAAGCTCGCTCCCTCGGCGCGTAGCGTCAGCTCTCGACCCGCTAGGGTCAGCGAGACCGTGTGCGCGTCCCTGGCGACGGCCTGCACGTCGGGGTGGAGGTGGAGGTAGCCCGTCGCGCGCTCGTAGTCACCCTCGAGTCGGTCTTCGATCCGGAGCGAGCTCTTGCCAACGGTCCAGCGGCGCTTGACGATGGCGCTGCGGCCATAGCCGTCGTGAGCCGCCGACACGACCAGCTTGCCCTCCTGCGTGATGATGGACACGCCGCGGGCCTTGGCGCGCTTCGCCACGCGAAAGCTGCTCCAGACCTCGGAGGAGTCCTGCCCATCGACCACGACGGTGTTGTGGGCCGCGCTGCCGCGTTGGCGGAGGCGCTCTGCGCCGACCGCGTAGGTGGAGCAGCCGGAGTCGACGATCCAGCGCTTTCCCTCGAACGAGAGCTCGAAGGACAGGCTGTCGGCGTGCGCGTGCCCCGGCAGGTAGTCTGGTCCGATGTCGCCGACATCGAGCAGGGCGAAGAAAGCGCCCTGCTCGACCCGGACGTACCCGCTCGCCGCGAAGTGCTCGATGGGCTGGGTGGGGGGCAGCACCTTCAGCTCGAGCCGAGCCGCGTAGGCGAAGAGCTCGGCGTGGGTCGGCGCGACGCCGAAGGCGCTGTCGTTGAACAGCGCGATTTCGCCGTCGGGGTGGCACATGCCGCCGAGCCAATGCAGCATGCGCTGAGCTCGCTCACCGAAGTCGCTGAGCAGGCGCGCGTCGACGCGGCCCGGCCACGCGCGAGCCGCGTTGAGGAGGTCGAGCAGGTCTTCCGCCGCCAGCGCGTGGTACATCGGGCTGCGTTCGAACTGGCCACCATCGGCGAGCACTTGCTCCGGCAGTTGCACGCGCAAAATCTCGAGGCCCGCCTCGAGCCAGCCGTCCGCCTCGCGGCCAGCGAAGAACGAGCCCGCAAACACCAGGGCCTTGGCGTTAGCGACGAGGTGGTTGCCGAGCAGATGCCACTCCAGGCGCTTGGTCAACCAACGCGCTTGCACGGCCAGGCTCTCTCGGGCTTCGCTCGAGAGAGCGCCGCCAGCGCGCGCCCACTTGATCCAGTTGACGACGCGGAGCGACACCGGATACGGCTCCCAGCCCGTGCCGCGGCCGGGTGGGTTCTCCGCGAGCCAGCGCTCGATGAGCGCCTGGTGCCAGCCCGCGCGTGCGGGTGCGCCTGCGGCGTTCAGGTCGTCGAAGTAGTGCAGGTGATAGCGCCAGAGCTTCGGCACGGCGGCGGAGTCCCAGGCGGGCGCAGAGGTGATGTCGCGCGCTTGATTGAGCAAGATGAACGAGTCCGGGCCCGTCATGCTGGCCGCTCGCGCCGCCGGGTCGACCCAGGGCCCGGCGCGGAGCCGCAGCGGCGGCGCGGGCCGCAGATCGGGACGCGGCCGATAGGCGCGAAACCAGAGCCGCCCATACACCTGACTCGGGCGCAACCAACGCACGGTGTCCCACAGCCGGCGCAGCGAGCGACTGTCGCGCATCATCATCGGCGGCATGCAGTCCGCTGACGATGAGCCCGGTGGCTCTGGGTGCACGCGCGTTTGGCTCACCTGGCGACCATTTGTTGCGCCTCGATGCTGACGCGGCTGACCTCGAGGATCTCGTCGAGGGCGATGGGCGCGCGCCCGCCCGAGCGAATCGCGGTGACGAACGCTTGCGCGCAGGCGGTTTGCCCTTTGTCCTGTTGCAGCAGCTGCAGGCGCGAGAAGCCTGGCCAGCCCCAGCCGCGCAGCTTTCTGAAGTTATCGAGCTCGAGCACGCGCCCCGCGCAGAACACCTCTAGGCGCTCTTTGGGGAAGCCCTTGTGGCCATTGGCGAGGTAATGGATCGTGCCCAGGCTCCCGTCTTCGAAACGTAGGCTCAGCGCCACGTTGTCCGACGCCGTGGCGCGCGAGCCCGAAGCGGCTCCCGCGGCGCGGCCGAGGCTCAGCACCGTATGCTCGATGATGCGGCAGCCGGCGAGGTGGCGCAGCAAGTCGATGAAGTGGCAGGCCTCGCCCACGATGCGCCCGCCGCCGACGCTCGGATCTTGCGTCCAGTGCTCGCCCGGGATGGCGCCGGCGTTCACGGTCATGACGAGGGCCTTGGGCTCCTGCAGCGCCGCGAGCAGCGATTTGATCTTGAGCACGTGGGGCGCAAAGCGCCGATTGAAGCCGACCATCAAGCATTGGCCGGGGCGATCCCCTGCGAGCTCGGCGAGCGCGGCGAGCTCGGCGAGCGTGAGGCACAGCGGCTTCTCAACGAACACGTGCTTGCCTGCCTGCAATGCGCGTACGGCCAGGCTGGCGTGGCTCGCGTGTCGAGTGGCGATGACGATGGTGTCGAGCTCCGCGCTCTCGAGCATGGCCTCTACGTCGGTCGACGCCTGAGCGAAACCGTGCTTCTTGCCATAGTGCACGGCGCTCACCCCTGAGTGGCTGAGCGCCGTGTGCAAGCCGGCACCCGCGGCCTTGAACGCTGGGATCAAGACGCGACCGGCATAATTGCCCGTGCCGATGAAGCCGACGCTGGCGCGCGAGCTCACGACCTTGCCGCCGAGCGCTATGGTGCGCGAGCGGAGGCGGCTCGGCGCCGCGCCCGAGGGGCGCTCGGAGGCGTAGTCGAGCAGAATACCGAGCGAAGCCTCGCCACTCCCGAGCAGCGCATAAGCGCCTTCGGCCTGGTCCAGCGCGAAGCGGTGCGAGATCAAGGGCTCGACTTCGATCGCGCCCGCCGCCATCAAATCGAGCACGGCCTCGAAGTTCCGCTGCTCGGTCCAGCGCACGAAGCCCACCGGGTAATCGTGCCCGCCGTCTTCATACTCGCTATCGTAGCGGCCGGGGCCGTAGGAGCAGCTGACCTGAAAGCTCAGCTCCTTCTCGTAGAAATCGGCGCGGCTGAGCTCGAGACCGGCCACGCCCACGAGCACGATGCGGCCACGCTTGCGGCACATGCGCGCGCCTTGCGTGACGGGGTCGTTGCTCTTGGTCGACGCCGTGATGATCACCGCGTCCACGCCTCGTCCACGCGAGAAGGTCCGAGCAGCGGCGAGCGGATCCGCGCCGGCCGATAGATCCACTGTCTCAGCGCCGAAGCGCCGCGCCAGCTCCAGGCGCGAGGGGTCCACGTCGAGCCCCAGCACGCGGCAGCCGTGCGCGCGTAGCATCTGCACCGTCAAGAGCCCAATCAAGCCGAGCCCGGTGACGACCACGCACTCACCCAGGCTGGGATTCACCAGGCGGATGCCCTGTAGCCCGATGGCGGCCAGCACCGTGAAGGCCGCCGTGTCGTCGCTCACGCCGTCGGGGATGGCCGCGCACAGGTTCCTCGGCACGCACACGACCTCGGCGTGCTTGCCGTTGGACACCACGCGCTCTCCGGCCACAAACCCCCGCGTGCCCGTGCCCAGCGCGGCGACGACCCCCACGTTGCAATAGCCGAGCGCGAGCGGCTGATCGAGCTTGGACTGCACCGCATCGTACGTCGTAAGCAGCCCGTCGCTCTTCACCTTCTCGAAGACCTGCTTGACCTTGTCCGGTTGAGACCGCGCCTTGTCGAGCCAGCTGGCACGCCCAAACTCGACGAGCATGCGTTCGGTCCCCGCCGACACGAGGCTCCGCTGGGTCAAGACCAGCAGTTGACCCGGACCCGGCTCGGGCGCAGGCACCTCTTCCTTGGTGATGAGGCCCGTCTTGAGGCTTTGAAGGATCTGCTTCATTACCGCTGGCTCATTTGATGGCCGTGATCAGCATGAACAAACCGTTGTTGGGGAACAAGCGCCGGATCAGCCGGCGCGGCCAAATGCGGCGGGCCACGTTCAGCGCGAGGCCCCGATGGCGCTGGCCCGCTCCGGAGGCGAGCAGGTCGCCGTGGGTGAGCACCGTCTCGATGCTCGTCCGAGAGAACTTCGAGCACAGCGCCCGAGCCTCTGCCTCGGTGTAGGTCTTGGTGCCCGGGCTCTCGAGGTGTTGTGCGTAGATGTCCGCCAATGGGCGCCGCGGACGCCCTGACAGCAGCCCGTAACGCATCCAGAGCATCAGCCCGACGACGCTCCACGTGTGATAGATCATGAGCTTCGCCGTCCCGCCCGGGCGCAGCACTCGCCAGACCTCGCCCACGGCGCGCTCGGTGTCCGGAGAGTGGTGCAACACGCCCCAGGAGTAGACGAGGTCGAAGTGGTTGTCCGGGTAGGGTAAGGCCTCTGCGTCCGCGACGCGCAGCTTGGAGGTCAGGCCAAACTTCGCGAGGCGCGCGCGCGTGTGCTCGACGGCGCGCTCGGTGAGATCGATGCCGTGCAGCTCGGCGTGGGCCGCTGCGAAGCTCTGATGATCGGCGCCCAGCCCGACGCCGATTTCGAGCACTCGCGAGCCCGCCCAGCGCGGGAACTCGGCGAAAGCCGGGATGAAGGGCTCGAGCTCGTAGCGGAGCTGGCGTTGCCTTTCATACGCGGCGGCGCTGTCGCCCGTCAGCAGCAGCTCCTCGCCGCAGCTCTTCTCATTCCAGAAATCATGCAAGAGCTGCTTGGCGTTCGGCAGGCGCTCGCGGGGCTGGGCCCGGCCATGCGTCGTGGCCTTGCCGTAGCCATTGCCGTTGCTAGTGCTCGTGCTCATGCTCGGACCTCGTGGGCTGTTGGGTTCACAGCGCCTGCACGGGCTCCGGAGCCGTCCACGAAGTGACGGCACCAGAGCTCGGTGCACAATAGACCAAAGATCGAATAAGCTGCGTCGATCTGCCCGCGCCTGTCGCGTTCAATCAAATCGAGCACCGCCGCGGGGTCGAAGATGCCGCGCTCGCGCAAGCGTGCGGGCGAGAGCACGTCGCTCACCAGATCGGAGAGCTCGCCCCGTAGCCAGCGCCGGAGCGGCGCGCCAAATCCGGTCTTTTTACGGTAGATCACGTCGCGCGGCAAGAATGGCTCCATGGCCTGCTTGAGGATCCACTTGCCGTGACGACCGTGTTGCTTCAGCCCCAGCGGCAGCCGATTGGCAAGCGCGACGAGGTCGCGGTCGAGGAAGGGCACGCGCACCTCCACACTCGCCGCCATGGACATCTTGTCCGTGTAGGGCAGGTTGTGATCGCCCAGGAAGAAGCGCTGTTCCACGGCGAGCATGCGCTCGAGCGGCGCAAGGCCTCGGGGCAGGGCGTCGAGGAAATCCGTGATCGGTGCGGTGAGCGCCAGTGGGGCGAGCGCTGGGCGGTGCGCCGCGGCGAAGAGCCCCGAGATGGTGGCTGGGTCCGACCAGGCGAAGTAGCCCACGAGGCGGTCGTCGGCGGCTGCGTCGGCGTGGGCGAACGCTTTCGCGCCGCGCCGCGTGGCGGCCTTTCCGAGCACTGCATGCATGGCGGCTGCGCCCGCTTGCAGCGCCCGCTGGGCTCCCGGTTCCTGATGGGCGAGCAGCCCCGCCCCGCGTCGCAGCTCACCCCGCGCTCGCGCAGGCAGCCAGCTCCACCAGCGCTCCAGAGAGAGGGCTCGGTGGCGGCGGTAGCCCGTGAATAGATCGTCGCCGCCGGCGCCCGAAAGGAGCACTTTGATGCCGTGGCTGCGCGCTAACTGGCTGATGTACAGCACGTTCAGAGGTGCCGGGTCGGCGAGCGGCTCGTCGAGCAGGTACACCATCTGCTCCAGGTCCGAGGCCATGCGAGCCGAGCTGATGTGCACTTCGTGGAGCTTGACGCTCAGGTGTTTGGCGACGCGCCGAGCGTAGGGCAAGTCGGTCGTGTCGCCCTCGTCATGGCCGCCCTCTGCCGCGATGGTAAAACAATCGAGGTCGGGCGCTTGCTCGCGGGCAAACGCCACGACGGCGCTCGAGTCGAGGCCGCCGGAGAGGAAGGCGCCCACCGGCACATCGGCGACGAGCTGGCGACGCACGGCCGTGCGCAACGCCGAGCTGACGCTCTGTGCGGCGGCTGCGGCTCGATAGGGTAGCCTCGGCGTCTGGAAGGGCAGAGGCGCCCAGCTGCGTTGCGAGATGATCCGCCCACCTCGAACGCGCAACAGCTCGCCGGGCGCGAGGCGAGTGACGGACTTGAACGGCGTCGCCGTGCCTGGACACCAGAGAAAGGACAGGTACCTATACAGCGCCAGGAGGTCGAGCTCCGGCGCGATGGGCATGAGCCGCAGCAGCCCCTTGAGCTCGCTCGCAAAGGCGAAGCCCGCGGCTGATTCGGAGAAATAGAGGGGTTTGACTCCCAGCGCGTCGCGGGCCAACAAAAGCTCGTTCGTATCGCGATCGAACACCGCAAAAGCGAAGATGCCGTTCAGCATGGGCAGCATGCGTTGCCCGAACTCGACATACATGGCGAGCAGGACCTCCGTGTCCGAATGGCCACGGAACTGATGCCCGCGCGCCCGAAGGTCCGCCCGGAGCTCCTTGTGATTGTAGATTTCGCCGTTGTAGACCAGGACTACACGCCCGTTCGGGGTGCACATCGGCTGGTGCCCGGCCGCAGACAGATCGAGGATGGAGAGCCGCGTGTGGCCGAGCTCGAGCTCCAGGCTGGGGTGCTGCCACGTGCCGCGATCGTCAGGGCCGCGATGGGCTAGCACCTCGAGCGCCGCCGCGATGGATGTGGTGGCGGGCTGCTGAAGCCAACGTCCCAGTATGCCGCACATCAGTGGATGTCCCTTTTCATGGCGGCTCAGTACTGCGGCACTCGCGGGTCGGGTTGACCCACGGGCTTGGGCACCCCGGGCGTCTGCGGCCCGGAGCGAGACATCTCCAGCACCTTGTATTCAATCATGCGATGCACCTCGGCGCGCAGCCTCGCCCAGATCAAGCCCTCGCGCCCGCCTCTCCACGCGCCCTGGCCCAGGTAGTGAGCGAGGAAGAGGGCGCGGAAACGCAGCGGGAAATGGTGCAAATTCTTCTTGATCCACATGCGGCGCTCGATCGGCGTGCCGAGCAGCCTGGCCTGGTGTGAGAGCGCCGCACCATCGAGGATGGAGAGCGCCTCCGCCGTCGAGTACCTGTTCTGCTTGTCGTACCAATGCTCGAGCGAGGGGCTGTCGTGATGCTCGAGGTCGCCTTCCAGATGAGCGACCCGACCCCTTTCGATCAAGGGGTGCTCGTTGACGCGCACGTCCGAGAAGCGGCAGGTCCCGGTGCGCCACAGGCGCAGGATGCGCTGGCGGATTGGCAGGCTCTTGCCCATAAACCAGAGCCGGCGGTCGAAGGTGAAGGCGTCCGCCTCGGGCCGGGTCACCGCGCGCGTGATGGACGCCTTGAGCTCGGGCGTCAGGCGCTCATCCGGGTCGAGCTTCATCGTCCAGGGCAGGCTGATGGGCAATTGACGGAGCGCGAAGTTCCATTGATCGCCAAAGCCGACAAAGCGCCGCTGCACCACGCGCACCCCGCGGCGCAGGGCGATGTCCACCGTCGCGTCGGCGCTGTAGCTGTCGACCAGAAAGATCTGCTGGGCCCAGGGCTGCAGGTTGTCGAGCACGGCCTCCATGTTGTGTGACTCGTTGAGCGAGATCATGACGACGGCTACCGGCAGCGAAGCGGCCCCCGTCATGGCGCCACCGCCCGAGCGAGACGTGACGCGAGCTCTTCGCCCATGCACAGCATGCTGAAGGCGGGATTGGCGGTCCCCGCCGTCGGGAAGATGCCCGTCGAGAGCACCCAGAGGTTGCTCGTGCCGCGCACGCGGAGCTCCGGGTCGACCACGGCGTTTTCGTCGCTGCCCAGTCGGCACACACCCACGGGATGGTAGGCATCGTGAGGCTTGAGCTCACCAGGCCTGGCGTGCGGATGAAAGGCGAGCTCCGGTAGCTGAGCGCCGCGCTCCGCCCACGCGCGTACAAAGCGCTGCGTCGCGTGTGAGACCTGTTGGATGTCCGTGTCGCTCACGGACCAGTCGACCTCGACTACGGGTCGGCCGAAGGCGTCGAGGGCCTTGCCGAGGCAGACGCCTGAGTGGGAAGAGGGGACCTGCTCTATATCGAGCTGCAGATGAACCGGCGTGTCGGCGGGCACGTGAAGCTTGCGCCCCACGTAGCGATCCCAGGCGAGCGCGCCGAGGCCGCTGGCGCCGCGCACGAGCTCGCGGCCCGAGACGTCCGGCAGCCGACGCGCTTGGAGCCCCGCGAAAGCCTTGCGAGCCACGTGAAAGCCTGCGTTGTCGATGTCGAAGATGAAATGAAAGAAGCCCCGGGCGGATTCGGGCGGCGGCGCGGACTCCAGCAGGCGCGCGCTTTGCATGTGGCCCGACGCGAAACGCGGGCCGAAGGCCTCGATGACGGCGCTTCGACTGCTGGCGGGCACCTCCGCGATGGCAGAGGAGAGATGGTCCGTGAGGCCCTGCCCGATGCGCGAACGGCAGCCGAAGGGGTTCGTGGGCGCGGCGCTCTGGATCTCGAGCAGGATGCGCGCCGACTCGATGGTGCCCGCGGCGATCACGAAGTGCAGCGCACGCAGCTGAAAGTCCCGCCCGTTGGAGCGAATGGTGACCGTAGTGACGCGAGTGCCCTGCGCAGCGTCGGGCGAGACCACCCAGGAACGAGCGACGGCGTTCAAGAGCACCTCGATGTGCCCGCTGCGAGGATAGCTGGCTCGCAACAACCGTGAAAGGTTGCGTTGGTGAAACGGTAGCCAGTGGGACGCCAGCACGGTAAGCCCGAGATCCTGCACGCGAGCCTCGAGCGCGCGAAACGGTCCCGACGGGGACGCCGAGCTCGGGCCATCGACGCCGACCCCCAGCACCTCGCGGACTCTCGCGGCGTGCCGTTGCACCGTGGCGACGATGTGTTGCCAGGTGGCACGTACCGCTGGATCGTGCCGGATCAGATCCGACTCCGAATACGCTACCAGCTGCCCCCCCCAACGCGATGTCGTTCCGCCGAGCCCAAACGCGCGACCCAGGGTGGCGCCGCGGTACTTGGAAGCTCCCAGGTCCAAGCCCATGCCGAGCGTCTCGCCGTCCACACACGTCTTGCCGCCGGCCTCGAGCAGCAGCACGCTGCAGCCCTGCTCTGCCAGCCGGTGCGCGAGATAGACCCCCGCCGCACCAGCACCGACCACGCACACTTGCGCGGCGGTGAACTCATGCTCCGGACCGAGGCGCCGTGTGTCCGTCAGGCGCATGCGGAGGCCTCGCTGGCAGCGGCGCTGAGCTGGCCCACGTGCTCGATGCGCCGGGTGGACACGAGCACCGAGCCGCTCTGGCTGCGGGCCAGCGCCGCGTGGATCAGACTCGGGACCGATCGCGCGTCCCCCTCGGCTCGGCTCGACACGTAACCGAAAGTGAATTGGAGCTCTCGCCCCGCCCGGCGCACAGCGTCCGCGGGCTGGTCGTTGAGCGAGTCGCGCATCTGGAGCACCTCGCCCACGGCGTGATCGCTCGCCAACCACGGCAGAAAGCGCGCGGAATCGCCGGCCAGCCCATAGTAGCGGACCTTGCCGAGTGCGCGCTGCGCCTCGAGCCAGCGCGTGACTTCGTCGGCGTCGATCAAGCGCGGATCGGGCTCGTGGAGGAACAGCACGTCGATGTGGTCGCGCTGCAGGCGCCGCAGGCTGCGGTCGAGGCTCGCTTGCGCCGCTTCGAGCGACCAGTCGACGATCGGGCGGGACAGCGACGGCAGCGCACGCGAGAGCGCTTTTTGCGCCCAAACCGAGGCCGTGCTCGGGTGACTGGCTCGCGGCGGATACAGTCCGATTTTAGTGGCGACGGTCAGCGCGGCCGATTGAGACGTCAGGAAGATTCCGAGCTCCTCTTCGGCCAGGCCAAAGCCGTAGAGCGGCGCGGTGTCGAAGTGACTGAAACCAAGCTCGCTGGCGTGGCCGAGCAGGCGTTGCCGTGCTCGGCGTGTGGCGAGGTGGTGAAGGCTCCCGGTCCCGAACGAGAGGCGGCTGACCCTCAGCGCCGTTCGCGAGATCACGATCTGCCTCACGCTGACCTGCGCTCGGCCACGATGTGCGACGCATCAGGCCAGGAAACGGCGAAGCCCGACGCGCCGAGCGCCTGCTCGATCTGCGCTGGGGCGTGCGAGAGCCCGCGCTCCGCGAGCAGGCCAAAGTGGACTTCGATGCACAGAGCCCGCAGCGTGGGCTCCCGCAGCAGCTCGCCGAGGCCCAACAGCACCTCGAGCTCGAAACCCTCGGTGTCGATCTTGATCACGTTCGGCGCCAGCGCCGTGCCCGCTTTGACCAGCTCCGCGCCGCGCGCCACCGGCACTTGCACGGCGCCGCTCTGGCCCCCTTCGATGATGCGGCTGGTCGCACCGAGCGGGTCTGCCCCCTGTTGGAAACTGGCGCTGCCGGTCTCTGCTCCGAGCGCCATGGGGAGCACTGTGACGTTGCGCAAGCCCGAGACCTTGCTGCGTAAGCCCGCGAGGTTCGTCGGGCTAGGCTCGAACGCGAGCACGTGCCCGGCCTCACCCACGCGCTCGGCGAACGCCGCGCTATACAACCCCAGGTTGGCGCCGACATCCCAGACGCAGTCGCCCGGGCGGAGCACGTCGAACATCGAGCGCTGAAAGCGATCTTCGTAAGTGTGCGCGCCGCGCAGCGCCCCGATCCAGCCGTTGACGCCGAGCTGGCGCCCGATGCTTCGAGCCCGAATCGTCCAAGGATGAGTTCTCCAGTTCATGACCGTTACGCCTTTTCCGAAGCTCACTCCACTCGCACCGAGGGCGGTGGCAAACCCCCGAGGAGCAGCCAGCGGTACACGTTCGCCATCTGCTCGGCGATCGTGTCCCACGAAAAATCCCTGAGCATCCAGGCTCGCCCGCGCGCGCCCTGCTCTGCGAGCTCGAGCGGGCCGAGCCGAGTGGCGTGGCGCAAGGCGATGACGAGAGGCTCGACGCCTTGGTCGATCCAGAGCCCGCAGCGCTCACGCTCGAGACCGGACCAGGGCGCGCCTTTGGTGGTGATGGCCGGCGTGCCGCTGGCGAGCGCCTCGGCCACGGTCAGCCCGAAATTCTCGGAGTGGGTCGGTAGAACATACAGGGCGGCAGCGCGGTATTCGGCCCATTTGCGGGAGCCGTATGCGGGCCCTGCAAAGGTCACCCGGGGCGTGCCGAGAGACGCCGCCAGGGCCCGCAGCTTTGCCTCGTGCCCCCCGTCATCGGGCCCCACGATGCGCAGACACCAATCGGGCCGCTCTCGAGCGAGGCTGGTCCAGGCCTGGATCAGTCGATCGATGCCTTTGACGGAGTGCAGACGCCCCATATAAAGGATGACCCGGTCCGCTGGGGAAGCAGACGTCGCCGGCACCTCAGGCACCTCGGACGCCGAGGCAAGCGGCACGTCGACTCCATTGGGGATCACACACACGGGCTGGCGGAGCCCGAGGCGGCGAATGTCGCGATACTCTTCCTCCGCGGTGGCGTGCAGACAGGCCGCGGACCGGACGACCTTGCCCTGGGCCAGCGCCCACACGATCTTCTTCTTCCAACGTGAGCGCCGGAGCGCCCAGGCGGATAGCGTGCCCCGCGGCGAAATCATCAGCGGCAGAGGAGAGCGCCGCGAGACCCACCCGGGGTAGATGTTGGGCATCATCCACAGGCTATGCGAGTGCAGGATGTCCGATGTTGGCGCGGCCCCACGCAGCGCACCGAGGAGCCGGGGTGAGCGCCATAATCCGGGCATGAAGCTGCCCTTGGGGAACACGCGATGCACGAAGTGGGAGTCTTTTTCCAGCTCACCATCCAGCACCGAGAGCAGGGTGACGTCGTGGCCGCCGCGCGCCAGGGCCCGCGCGAGGCTACACACCGAATACGAGGGCCCGCTCGCTTCCGCGCCGACATGGGGGACCACGTGCACGATGTTCATCGGAGCCAGCTCGATGCGATGTAGTGCGCCCAGCGCCGCGCCCAGGGAGTACCCGGCCGTGACAGTGACGGCAGCGGCGCCCACGCGCGAGCCGCGGCGGCCTCGGTGAGCCAGGAGGCCATGGGCAAGCTGAAGCCCGTCTTCTTGCGCGTGATGATGGCGCTCGTGAGCGGCGGCTGGGCGCTCCTGGCGAGCATGGCCTTGCCTTGTCCGTGAGAGAACCCGGAGACGTACGGCCCGAGCGCTTGCAGCAGGCGCGCATCGACGAGCGGCGTGCGCAGCTCGAGTGAATGGGCCATGCTTGCCCAGTCGCTGTCGCGCAAGAGCTGATTGCGCAGGTACAACGTCGACTCGAGCAGCCCTACCGCCGCACCGGCGTCCCGTGCCAGAGCCTGGTTGCACTCGGCGAACTCGCCGAGCGCCTCGAGCCCCTCTCCCGCGGCGCGCGCACCCATGAGCAGCTCGAGCTCGGGCGGCATGAACACCCCGCGCCGCAGCTGGTAGACGCCTTCCAACGAATCGAGCTGCGAGGCGATGGCCTTGAGCTTGGGTTGATTGCGGTGCTCCGCGGCGAGCGCACCCAGACGACCCAAGGCTCGACGCGCGCCCGGCACTCGCAGGATGCCTCGTCCCACGATGGCCGCACGCGGGATCTGGTGGAAGGAAGGATATCCGCAGAGTAGCTCGTCGCCCCCCACGCCCGAGAGCACGACTTTATAGCCGCGCTCGGCCGCTGCTTTGCTAGCAAACCAGGTATTGACGCCGTCTATCGACGGCTGATCCATGGCATCGAGGATAAGGGGCAGGTCGGTCTCGAACTCGGAGCGCGAAACCATTCGCACGTGGTGCTGCAGCCCGTAGTGCGAGGCGATGGCTCGCGCGGTGGGGATCTCGTCATCGTGCCGCCCGCTGAACTCGGAAAAGCCGATGGTGATGCCCTCCACCGCTGCGCCCTGGCTGGCGAGCACTCCGGTGATGGCGCCCGAGTCGATGCCGCCGGACAAAAACACGCTGACCGGCACGTCGGCGATGCGATGCGCCCGGACCGAATCGACCACCGCGTCACGCACCCGCTCTTGCAGCTCGGCCGCCGTGCAGCGCCGGCCAGCATCTCTCCAGTGCTTGCGGATGTCGTGCCACGAGCGCGGCGTGCCGGCGACTCCGTCCTTGACCCACAGCACGTGTCCACCTGGCAGCGCCTTGACGTCTCGATACATCGTCCAGGGTTCGGGCACGCTACCCCACAGGTAGAACCCCGCTAGCCCCGCCGGCGACGCCTCGCTGGAGACCAGGCCCGATGCCAAGAGGGCCTTCACCTGCGAAGCGAATACCAGCCCACTCGGCGTTTGCGCGTAATAGAGCGGCTTGATGCCGTAGGGGTCACGCGCGAGAAACAGCGACCGCTGCTTGCCGTCCCAGATCGCGAAGGCGAACATGCCGCGCAGCTCACTCAGCATCGCTTCGCCACGCAAGCGGTAGAGCGTCAGCAAGACCTCGGTGTCGCTGCTCGTGTGGAAGACCTCGCCCGCCAGTGCGAGCTCGGCGCGCAGCTCGCGGTAGTTATAGATCTCGCCGTTGAAGACGATCGCGTATTGCCCGTCCGGGCTCAGCATGGGCTGGTTGGCGCGCGCGTCGAGATCGATGATGGACAGCCGCCGGTGGCCCAGCACGAGGCGTGCATCGCCCACCTGCGCGATGCCCTGTGCGTCAGGGCCGCGCGCTGCCATGCGCGAGCACATCGCGGTCACCGCCGGTACGAACGTGGCGGCCGTAGGTCGCGGATCAGGATAGATCCCGGCTATGCCGCACATGCTCGATAGCCTCGCGCGCGGTCTCGGGGAAAGCCTAGTCCGGTAGTTATATAGACCTGATTTCGCATCTCGAGCTTGGACCCAGGGCCACGACCGCACGGGAGCAACCGACGTGGCAACAGGACCTGGGCGCTAGCCATGATTAGTGCATCACCCAGAACGGCACACTATCACTTCTACGCAAGGGCGGGCCGCCTGCGGCAGACCTGGAGGGCGATCCCTGAGTACTTCAGCGTGAAGCCCAGCGGCGCGCCACCGACGGCTGCGCCGTTGGACCGAGCTGGGTGAGGCCCACCACGGCGGACGCGACCGGTGGCTCTCGCGTGCCCAGGCGCTCCAGGGCGGCCTCCACGCCGTCGGCGACCAAGTGCAAGAGGACGTCGCATTGCGCCGAGACGTCTTCTTTCTCGCTGCGCCAGCCAAATTCCAGGTAGCCCTGGCCCATCGCCAGCGGAAAGCGAGCCAACGTCAGGTCTTGCCGGCCTTGCCCATCGGTGTTGGCGGGCCAGCGGCGCCCGGCGCCCTCCACCCCGCTCAGCTCGACGACGCCGAGCCCTGCGTCAGCGGCGAAGGCCACGAGCCTCGACCAGAGGTGTTCGGTCGTCGACACGGCCGTCAGCTCTGCGGTGAGGGCGGGGACGAGTCGCCTGAGGGCGCGCGTCTGCTCGTCGTAATTGCGTGTCAAAGCGTCGCGACGCAGGCGCACGTACTCGAAGTAGCCGACAAAGCGGATCAGGCCCGTCAAGATGACGCTGGCCGCGAGCAGCGCCACACCGCTCTCCCAGCTGCGGCCGAGTGAGATGGCGATGGCCGAGACCATGAGCAGGATGCTCACGCCATACAGCAGCATCACGGCGCGCCGATGGGTGATCCCCATATCGATCAAGCGGTGATGTACGTGGCCGCGATCGGCTGAAAAAAGCGAGCGACGCTCGAGCGTGCGACGCAGCATCGAAAACAGCGTGTCGAAGATCGGCACGCCCAGGGCCACCATCGGAACCAGCAGCGAGACGGCCGTGGACGTCTTCTGCATGGCGCCCGTCAGTGACGTCGTGGCCAGCAGGAAGCCGAGGAAGTAACTGCCCGAATCGCCCATGAAGATGCGGGCAGGATTAAAGTTATAGAACAAGAAGCCGACCATGGCGCCCATGATCGAGGCCATGACCACAGCGACGAAGACCTCCCCGCCGCCGATCACTGCGATGATGAAGTTCGTGAGTGCAGCAAAGAAGATGACCCCTGCCGCGAGCCCATCGAGCCCATCGATCAGGTTCACCGCGTTCACGATGCCGACGATCCAGAGCGCCGTGACCGGCAGGGCGAAGATCCCCATTTCCCAGACGCCGAACAGGGGGACGGCGATGGCGTCGATGCGGAAGCCCATCGCGTAGGCGAAGATCGCCACCAGAAATTGCACGGCGAGCTTGTTCTGAGCGCGTACGCCGATCGTGTCGTCCGCCACGCCCAGCCCACCGAGGATGGCGCCTCCCGCCAAGAGCCCGAAGGACAGACGAGGGGTAGCGCGTAGCGTCTCCGCCACGCTGGAGTCGATGAAGCTGAGCGCGAAAATGGGCGCGAAGAATGCGATCGCAATTGCGACACCCCCCAGCCGGGGCACGGCCCGCTGGTGAATGTCTCGCGCTCGCGGCATCGAGACCGCTCCCACGCGAATGGCAAACCAACGCACGAGCGGCGTGAGCGCGACGGCGACGACTAGAGCCAGGACGAACGTGCACGCATAGCTACGCATCACAGATTCCGTTCAAACGACCCAACCACCCGACAATAAAGGTGCAGCGTGCACAAACTCTAGCTATCCGAGGTGGTCTTGGACTCCGAGTCCCGATTGCCGTAGTAGCGATGGTAGTAGGGGTAGTCTTCTCGGTTGGGCTCGGCGGCGTTCAGCACAGCCCCCACCAGGTTGGCGCGCACGTCTTGCAACGCTCGACGCGCGTGGCGCACCGTTTCACGCGCGGTGCTCATGGCGCGGACCACCATGATGCTCGCGTCGACTCGGGTCGAGAGGATCACGGCGTCCGTGACGGGGCCTACCGGTGGGCTGTCGATCACCACGCGATCGTACTCCGAGGCGATGTCTGCCAGCAGGCTCTGAAAGCTGTTGCTCTGCAGGCTCTCCGCGGGGCTCGGGCAAGCAGGGCCCGACAAAAGCACGCTCAACCCCGGTACCTCCGTCTCATGGATTGCCGATTTCAGGCTGGCACGGTCGATGAGCGCGCTGGTCACGCCCTTGTCGTTGGTGAGCTCGAACACGCGGTGCAGGCGTGGGCGGCGCAAGTCACAGTCGATGATCAGTACCCTCTGCCCGGCTTGCGCCATGGCCACGGCCAGACAGCAAGCGACCGTGGTCTTGCCCTCGGAGGGCCCGGCGCTCGTCACCAGGAAGCTACGGTAAGGCTTGTCCGGCGACATGAACGACAGGTTCGTGCGGAGGCCGCGCGACGACTCGGCGAGGGCGCTGGTGGGGTCCTCATGCACGATGAGCTCGATGCGTTGCGGCTCGTTCCCCTTCGCCCGGCGCCGGTGACCGCCGCGCGCGCGGTTGCCGTAGCCCGAGCCCTTGGCGGAGCGCCCCAGGCGCGGCAAGAGCCCGAGGAAGGTGAGCCCCAGCTCCTGCTCGATATCATTGGGCGACTTGATGCTGCGATCGAACATCTCGCGCGCGAACGCCCCAAACAAGCCTAGCGCGAGGCCACCGACCAAGCCGAGCGTCATGTTCAACGGCACTCGCGGGCTCACCGGAGATTTGGGGACGAGCGGCGCGTCGATGGTCTGAATGTTGTTGAAGCGCATCATGCGCGTCAGGTTGCTCTCTTTGCTGCGCTCAATGACGAGCGAGTAGAGCTTCTCGGTGTTGGTCTTGCTGCGCTCGAGCCGACGGTAGTCCAGCTCCAGACCACCTAGCTCGAGCGCCCTCTGGTGGGCCTGGTCGAACAGCGCCGTCAAGTCCGAGACCTCGCGCTCGACCACGGCCAAGTCGCGCTGGGCCGCCTGACGCACGTTCTGCACCTCGCTCTTTAGAGCTGCCTGTGCTGCCTTGACCCGTGCCCCCGCAGCGACCGCCAAGGGGTGCTCTTCGCCTTTGCCGGCGCCCATCAGGGCGTCGTATTCGGCGACGGACTCGTTGAGCGAATCCCTGAGCCTTTGGAGGACGCCGTCGCGCAGCAGGTCTGAGTTTCCTAGATCGACCCCGCCGTCTGGAGCTGCGCCTTCGGTCAGCACGGCTGCCGTGGCAGCGACTTCGGAGCGGCGCACCCTTACTGCCGTGAGGGCGGTGCTCAGCTGCTGCATCTCCTGGCGAATCATGTTCGACTGTTCGTCGATCGAGATCGAGAGGATGCGATTGCCCTTCTTGTACTCGTGCAGCGTGGTCTCGGTGCCTTCCAGCTCCGTCTTGAGGGTCTGCACTTGACCTTCGAGCCACTCGGCGGCGGTGTTGGTGGACTCGAGCGCAGTGTCGATGTTTCGATCCACGTACACGCTGACGAGCGTGGCCAAGATCTGCCGAGCGCGCTCCGGGCTCGGGTCTTGGTAAGAGACCTCGACGAGGCGGCTGTCCCGGATGGGCGAGACCGACAAGCGTGCCCGGATCATGCCTGCTGCCTGTTCGACTTCGACTTGCCTCCCGACCGCGACGGCAGGCGGAGCGCCTTTGCTCGAATCACGCCCGCTCAGAAAGCTCGCGTCGTGGTGTAGCCCGAGGCGGCGCACGGTCTCCTCGGCCACGGCTCGGCTGCGGATGATCTTGAACTGCGTATTGTAGTAGTTGTTCGTGGCCCAGAAGCTCCCCGTGCCCACGTCCACGATGGCCTGCACTTCCGAGCCGAGGGGCTTGGGCGGGTTCGGATCGATCTGCAGCGTACATGTCGCGCTGTAGATGCGCTGCTGGCCCGCAGTGTAGAATCCAGCGCCGACGATCACCAAGGTAGTCAGGCTGACCACCCACATCCAGCGCTTGCGCAGCGTCTTCCAGGCGTCCAGAACCGCCGTCGAGGCGTCCTTCTTTGCTTCCAAGGACTGGGGGGCGCGGGGGTTATGGGCGGTTTTGTCAAACATCGGTGGGCTTCGGGTTAGACATTTGGATGCGGGGAGAGGGCGGAGTATTCAGGGCATCGCCCGTCAGCAGGCTTTCTGACGACACTCACGCGACCCAGCCCTGTTTGAGTTACTATTCGGTTGGCCGAATGTCAGATCGGATACGAACCAAAGTTTGTTCTTATACGCTCGCTGCCGCACTCGGCTTGAGTGCCCAAGCAGCAGGCGCGATACATTTACCCATTGTCGCCGCCTACGCCACACTGGTGGTCCTGAGTGGCGTTTTGGCTCTGCCGGCGGGCATGCTGTTCGGGCCTCGACGCGCAGGGGCGCCCCGTGACGTGTCCGTGTCAGGTGCCGTGGACATGCAGGCGCGGCGCGCGCGCATGGCGGGGTTGCGATGCAACATCGGCGCGGGGGTGTGGTTTGCGCTCGCCTCGTTTTGTCTCCTCCAGGCCCTGCCGCTTCCGCTGAGCTGGATATCCGCGTTGGCGCCGGACCAGGCGGATATCTGGTCCCGCTCGCTCAAGCCCTTTGGCCTGCCGCCGCCCGACTTGGCCAGCCTGTCACTCGCTCCCCAGCGCACGCTCATCGAGGCGCTGAAGATGGCGAGTTATGGAGTGATTTTTGGCGTTTCTGCCCGGCTCAGCCGCCGCGGCGTAGGCCACTTGGTGCAGATCGTTTTCCTCAGCGCGCTGGCGGTCGCGTTGGTCACCGCAGCGCATCAGCTGCTGGGCGCCGAGCGGCTTTTCGGCGTGTATCAGCCAAGCAATGCACCGACAGTTGCACCGCTGCTGAATCCCAACAGCCGGGCGGGCTACCTGAATTTAGGGTTCTTCTGCGGCCTCGGGTTGCTGTTTCGCGCCGGCAATAACCCGCGCGGGCCGTTGATCGGTGTCGGCCTGGTGTTTCTGGTCGCGGAGATCCTGCTCTGTCAGTCTCGCGGTGGCACGGGTTGCCTGGTGCTCGGCATGCTGCTGGTCATCCTCTTACGGCCGCGAAACGCCTCAGGCGAGGCGGTGCGAGGGCTCGAGCTGGGCTGGCGCTGGCAGGCGCTGATCGTGGTCCTGATCGGCGTGGGCGCGACCCTCATGGCGTTGTTCGCGCGGCGCGAGGGTGGGCTCGGTTATGACGAATCGCTGAGCAAGCTCGACGTGCTGGCGAGAGCGGGCCGGTTGGCGCTCGATCACCTGCCGTGGGGGGTTGGGCGCGGCGCTTTCGGGTCGGCCTTTTCCACCTACCAGTCAGGCGCAGGGGTCACGGTGTTCGAGCACGCCGAAAATCTCCCTCTACAGTGGGCGGCGGAGTGGGGCATCCCCGTGACCCTCCTGGCGTTTTGCGCCATCGGTTGGTCAACATGGCCGGTCTTCAGCCGCGCCACGCTCGAGAACCCGCTCCGGCGCTGTACGCTGGTGGGCGCCGTCGTGCTGGTGGGACAGAACTTCGTCGATCTCGGGCTGGAGATTCCGGCGGTGGCGGCCCTGCTCGCGTGCGTGCTCGGAGGCCTTGTCGGCGCGGCGGCGCCTTCGCAACGGTCTCCAGCCGCGCCCCACCGAGCTCTCCTGGCGGGCTCGGCGCTGACCGCGCTGTGCGTCGGACTGGCGTTAGCCTTCGGTAGTGAATCACCCGCGCGTGAACGCGCACGTTTGCACGAGGCCCTCGCAGCGTCGAACGGCGCCCCTACGGCAGAGTTCTGGGGCGCACTGCAGCACGCCGTCCGCGCTTACCCGGCGGATCCCTATTTCCCGCTGCTCGGCACCTCGGCAGCGCTCGCGGCCCGGCAAAACGCGATTCCCTGGGCCGCCCGCGCGCTCGAACGGGCCCCGTCGAGCGGTCCCGCGCACCTCGCATTGGGTCGAGCCCTCCACGCCCGCGGGGCCACCGGGCAAGCGATCGGCGCTCTGCGTCGCGCCGCCGAGCTGGATCCAAACCGGGCCTTTGCGGCCATTGCTTTGGGGGTCGAGTGGAAGGTCCCACTGGAGGCGCTCGTGGCAGCCATTCCCGACGGGCCCGCGGGAGCGCCGCTGTTCCGCATGTTGGCGGATGCGAGCCCGGACAGCTCACAGCGCCTGCGCTGGTTGGAAGCGGCGCTCGAGCGTGACCCGAGCGACGTGGAGTTGCACTATCGGACGGCGCTCGAGCTCTACCGCGATCTGAGCAAACGGGAGCGGGGTGCGATCTGTCGAGACACTCGCGATGATTGTTTGCGCAGGGCTGCGACCCACGTGCAGCGAGCCTCAGAACCGCCCAATCCGCGTGCCGCGATCCTCGAGGCGCAACTCGTCGAGCTCTCGGAGGGCCCGCTCCGTGCCGAAGAGCAACTCGCGGCGGCCTGCAGCCACTTCCCCGGAGACGAAGCGTGCGCGAAGGAGCGCGTTACGCTCGCTCTGAGAAACAACAGCCCCCAGCTGCCGGGGGCCGTCCGGGCCCTCGTCGCGTCGGGCTGCGCGACGCCCGAGCGCTGCGCGGAAACCCATTTCCACCTGGGTCAGCAGTTCGCGGGGCAGGGGCAGTGGAACACCGCCGCCAGCCACTTCCGCCAGGCCACGGTCGAGATGCCGACCGCCGAAAGTTGGCGTGCCTTCGCCGGCGCCTCGAAGCAGCTTGGTCAGGAGGTGCGCGCCGAGGACGCGTTGCGCCGGGCGGAGTTGCTCGATGGGGAGAAGAAAGGCGTCCAGTAAAACGTCCACCACGCGCCCTTGGTTCGCAGCGGCGAACGAGGCCTGGCCTGTTCACGGGTGTTCAGCGCTCCCAGAGCGCAGCGAGCTCGAGCTCTAGCTCCTCAAACGGCACGGCCCGAATCTTCTCCGCCCCCTGTGCGATCTGGCTTCGCAGCCACGCTCCATTGGCTGCAGCGTAGACTTCCAGCGTCTGCGCGGACGGATCCACGAGCCATACGTGGCCCACGCCTTCGCGCGCGTAGACGCCCATCTTCTTCACCCGGTCGTGACTCTGGGTGGAGGGCGAAAGCACCTCACACACCCAGTCCGGCGCTAGCTCGAACGCCGCCACGTCGGGCATCTCCGGCATGCGCTCGCGGCGCCAGCCGCCAAGGTCCGGCACCAGTGCGTCGCCGTGCAAGTGGAGCTCCGGCTCGTCCAGAATGATCCAGCCGCCCGGGCCACCCTTCGCGCGATCAAAGGGCCCGCCCAGATCCATGCCGAGCCGCGACGCCGCGCGCGCATGAGGCGCCGCCGGCCGCGGTTGAGTGATGAGCTCGCCATCGATGAGCTCTCCGACCCGGGTCTCGGGCACGTCCAACAGGTCGGCGTAGGTAGCCCGGCGCTGAACGGGATTCACCATCGAAGGCAGTCTACCCCGCACTGCGCGGCTCGGCCAGAACTCGGCGTCTAGGGCTACCGGCCGCCAGCCCAACGGCGTGCGACCGTCATGCGAAGACCTCGAATGCAAGGGCGGCCCTCCGTACCATCGAGGTCATGCGTTTTCTGCTGCAGCAGCAGCTCGGCTCGCTGCATCGCGCGCGGAGCTCGATGCAGAAAAAAAGGGGGCCCAGTGGCCGCCGCGCACGCCCTTGGCTCGCGCTAGATGCGCATGCCCTGCCGCGTACAGAGCCGCCATACCGAGAGAAACGGCCGCGCGGGGCAACGACGTGTTGAGCAGGTGAGCGGAGAGCGGAGCGAGCGCCGTGCGGTCGAAGCGTTGCGCCAAGCGCTGGGCCACGCCTACCAGCAGTGTTCCCACTGGATCGTCGGGCAGTTGTCGCAACGTCGCTCCGAAAAAGGGCTCGCCTCGCTCGCTCACGCCGCGCGCGAGCACGTGCCGAGCCGCGCGCCCGAGGCCGCATGCGACCAGGTGACGCGCGACTGGCGCGGGTTCGAGCCCGTAGTGCGCCGCCAGCATGGCAATTTCCCGCAGGCGCGGCGCCGCGTCGGCGTAAACGTGATCGGAGACGAACTTGCCGATCAGGTGGGCCAGCGTGTCTTCGGGGTGCATGATCCAGAGCGGCGCTCCGACCAGCTCGGTGTCGAGCCACGCGCGCCGAAACAGGTCGTCCGTCGAGACGCGGTAGCGCCAAGCACAGAAGATGCGGCGGTGGAGATCGAGCGGCAGACCGCGGGGCGAGAGCAGGGCCGCTTCTATCCAGCTCGGGCCCGCGCTCCATGGGCGAAAGCCGCGCGCGAGCAAGAGCCCGATCGCCTCGGCAAATCGCGGCTCTGGCACCAGGACGTCCACGTCGCTCAGCTTGCGCTCGGCGGGGTCAGCGTAAAGAATCTGCTGAAACAGGACGCCCTTGAGCGGCATCACGGGGATGCGCCTTTCACCCAGGATCGATACCGCGTCGCGCAGCACCTCGCGCGCAACCACTGCACCGGTGAAGCGTCGGCGCGTGTCCGCGGCGGAGCCCGTCAGTGTCGGGGGGCGCCGCTCGAGCCGAGCACTGGAGGGGGCGGCGTGGGGAGGGGCATTCGTAGGGGAGGCGATGTTCAGTTTTACGGCGCCGCGGCGTCGCCCAATAACCCTGGGGTGGCTGCGTCCCCGTAGCGTTCGCTAGAGCGCACCTAATGGGAGAAACCCGAAGTCCGGGCCGGGTTTTTGCTCCTCGGCTACGGGCCTCGCGGTGCACCGGCGTAAAGCCGCGAAAGCAACGTAGTCTAGGTCTTGGGGAAGCGCGCCGCGAGCCACTTGGCGATGAAGAGGACTTCGTCCATGCTCATCGTGTGCTCGACGTCGAACTCTGCCCAATCGGCGGCGTAGCCCGCGGCCTTGACGAGCGTGTAGCTCTTGTAACCGCCGGCGTGCGGCACGACGCGGTCGTAGCGGCCATGGCAGAACAGAATGGGCGTGTCGCGCCGAGCAGGCCGCGCCTGCGTCTGGAGCGCGTCGGCGGCGGGCAGATAGCCGCTCAGCACCAGGATGCCGCCGAGACGGCGCTCCGAGCGCAAGCCGACGTGGAGCGCCATCGCCCCACCTTGACTGAAGCCGGCGAGCACGATGTTTTCGTACGCGACGCCGCGTTGGCGCTCGCGCTCGATCAACTCGATGACATCGGCGGCAGTCTCCTCCAGGTGGGACTCATCCTCGCGCGGCGTGCCCGCGGCCAGCGAGAGTATGTCGTACCACGCCGGCATGCGCATACCAAAGCTGATGGTGACAGGGCGCACCGGAGCCGACGGAAACACGAAGCGTAGGTAAGGCGCCCCAAGCTCGGCCACGACGGGCTCAAAGTCATGCTGGCTGGCGCCGAGGCCGTGCAGCCAGATCACACTGCCTCGCTGAGCTTCGGTCGCCTGTATCTCGAAAGTGGCTAGTGCCATGCTGGACCCGACATAGCCCAAATCCGCATGCGGCGGTGCGCCCTCACTTCTTGGCCAACATCGTCGGCGCGAGGCCCGAGGGAGCATGGGTGAGGCTACGACGTGTAGGACGTTTCGCCCCTCCCACAACCTCGCCCCGCGCCGGGGCCGCGTTCGCCCCGCGCCCACGCCGAGGTGAGCGCTCTGCCTTGACAGACGCGGCCAGGGCGTCGTTCGTTAGAGTCCTGACTATGGCGAGGCCGACATGGCGAATGTAGAAACGAAGATTGAGGCGCTGGGTCCCGCTGACGCGGGGCGTATCGCGCAGGTGTGCGAGTTGTTGGTGGCCTCGTTTCGAGAGCTGTCGCCGGGGTGGGTGCCGACGGTCGAGGCCGCGCGGGCGGCGGTGCTCGAAGCGCTCGAGCCGAACATGCTCAGCCGCGTGTTGCTCGTCGGTGAGCGCGTGGTGGGCTGGGTGGGGGCGCGCCACGACTACGGGTCGGTCTGGGAGCTTCATCCGCTCGCCATCGACGTAGCGATGCAGGGGCGAGGGTACGGGCGCGCGTTGGTGGAGGACGTGGAGCGCTTGGCCGCAGGGGAGGGGGCGCTGACGTTGATGTTGAGCACGAGTGACGAGCTGGGTCGCACGACGCTGTTCGGGCAGGACTTGTACCTAGACCCTCTGGGCGCGCTTCGCGATCTCGACTCGAGCGGCGGGCATCCGCTCGGCTTCTGGCGGAAGGTCGGGTACACCGTCGTGGGCGTGGTGCCCGACGCGGAGGGCCCAGGCAAACCGTCCATCCTGCTCGCGAAGCATATAGGGGCCAGTGCCCCCGCCCCGTTGCACCAGCCGCCTGCGTGAAGAGCAACTGAACGAGCGGTATCAGCTGTCGAGGCCGTGTCCGAGCTCCGTGATCTGCTGGTCGAGCTTGCTTGCGCCCCTCGCGTTCAACGCCGCGAAGCCCGCGAACACGACGCCGACCAACACGGCGGTGAGCCCAACGCGCAGATGTTGGTCGGGGCTCGACAGCCACGCCCCCACCAGGAGCACCACCACCCCCGGCACGAGGGGGCCCAGGTACCAGAGCGGCACGCGCCTGAGCAGGTCACGCTGCCGTACGAGCTCCGCGCGGTGCCAGCTCACCACTTCGCGCGTGGGCGCCGCGAGCGGCGGACCCCCGTGTGCCGCAGCGCCGCGCAGGCGCAGGACGATCGCCACCAGCATCGCTCCAAGCCCAATCAGGCCGACGCCCACCCTGACGACCAGCGGCACCTCGGACCGCAGCAGGGACGAGCCTGACCAGGCCACGAGCGCGCCGGCGGCCAGATACTCCAGCAAATTACGAGCGCGGACCTGGCGCTGAAATGTGGTTGCGCTCTTGATCACCATGTCCATGTCGATCTCGCTTCCTACCAAGGGTTGATTTCGCCAAAGGTCGACGATCTTCTGCTCTTCATTCATCGCGGTGCCCTCCTTCGAGTTGGGCGCGCAGCACCGCACGCAGGCGTGAAATTTTGGCGATCGATGGACCTGAGGTCTCGGACCAGGCGGCCCAGCAACTCCACACCGATGCGTGAGAGCGCCGCGGACTCTTCGTCGCCGGAGCTCGGTGGCTCGGCGAGATCCTCCAGGCTCTGCCAGCGAGTATCGTGGCGGCGCCGGGCTCGGATCAGATGCGATGCGGCCACGTTGTGAGCGACCCGAAAAACCCACGTCTTCAGCGAAGAGCGCCCCTCGAAGCTGGGCAGCGCTCGCCATAACGCGACCAGGATCGCGCGCCCAGACTGGCTGGGCGTCGTGTCGAAGAGCGTTACGGGCTGGCGCCCTTTTGCAATGTCGCCGGCCTCGCATGGGGGCTTTGATCCCTGCGTCTGAACCTCAGTGTCACCGGGCCAGTACGTTGTGACTGACTGGTGTAAGCACTCGAGGGGCGGCGGCGGAGTCGTCTTTGGCGTGTCGAGAGCCGGTTGGTGAGAAATCGAGTCGCAGAACCCACCACTGCACTGGACGTATGCTCAGTATAAAGCTAAGTTCCTGGCATGCGCTGTATCGGGGAGGTTGAGAGGCTGGATGCGAGGTTGGCTTCGCTGGCACACGCGGAAAGTGGACTGCGACTACGGCTCGGGCAGGTGCTCGAGGTGTTGGGCCAGGGCAAACACTTCGAGCTGGGGTTCTCGTCGGTCGCGGCCTATGTGCTCGAGCGTTGCGACCGCAGCGTGCGGTGGGTCGAGGCAGCCCGCTGCCTCGCGCGAAGGCTCGAGGGGCTGCCTGAGCTGCGCCGGGCGGTGGCTTCGGGTGACGCGTGCGGCAGGGTATCGTGGAGCATGGGGGAGCTGTTAGCGCGCGTCGCGCAGCCGCAGGATGAAGTGGGCTGGATAGAGCTAGCCAAAAGCAAGACGGTGCGGCAGATGCGGGTGCTCGTGCTGGAGGCCATGACCGATGAGCGCGCTGCGAGCGGCGTGATGTCGAAGGAGCACGCGGTGGCAACGGTGGCAGGGACGCAGGGCGTAGGGGTGGCAGCGGTGGCAGCGGCAGGGTCGGCAACGGTGGTATCGGCGCCGGCGTCTGCAAGCGAGGTAACAGAAGAGGAAGCCAGCGAGGAGATGTGCACGCTCACTTACACGGTCGATCGAGAGGAGGGCTGGCTCTTCGAAGCGACGCGGGCGTTGCTCGGGCAGCTGGGCGAGCACAGCGTTGACGCGCAGATTGAGGCTCTGCTCGCCGAGGGCCAAGGCACGTTGCTCGCGGCGTTGCCACGCGGCGCGCTCGACCTCGATCGCGTGGGCTCGGTCGACACGGCTCAGCAGCATTGGCTCCAAGAGCTCCGCCGTTGGCGCGCCGAGGCGGAGGCGCGCTGCGAGGGACGCTTTCTGGGCTCGGTGCTTGCGGGTCGGGGCGGGAGTGGCGGCTCTGAGCCCGCTCGAGTCGCCCAGTGCGCAAAGGACGCCGTGGCTGCCGCGGCGGCGCTCGGATGTACGTCGCTCGAGGGCGCGGGCTGCCGTGAGCTCGATGCCATGGTGCGCGGGCTGTCGCGGGCCTTGGCCCGTCACGAGCTCGAGCTGTCGCGGTTCATGTTGTCGTTTCATCGCGCAGATGGCTGGCGCCGGTTGGGTTACGCGAGCGAAGCGCAATACGCTCGCGAGCGGCTCGGCATGTCGCGCTCCTCGATGGCAGCGCGGCGGGCGCTGGCGCTGCGGCTCGAGCGGCTGCCCTTGGTGGCCGATGCGCTCGGGGCCGGGCAGCTCGGTGTCGAGGCGGCGTTGCAGATCGTGCGCGTGGCGACTGCGACCACACAGGGCGCGTGGGTTACGCGCGCGCAGCAGCGCACCATCAAGCACCTGCGAGAAGAGGTGGCCGCAGCATTGGTGGCAGTGCGGGTGTCTGGGGAGGCGGACTGCCCGCCACCGGCGGAGGTCGAGCTGGCTGCTTTTCACGAATTGGAGCAGGCGGTAGTGAGTGGCAGCGCCTGCCAACCGCGGCCTGCCAACGACAGCTCAGTCGAGCGTGACGTGAGTGGCACCATCTTGGCGGAGCCGGCTTCGGACGCGCGTCGGGCGTGGCTGGTGATGCTCGGCAGTCTGAGCCAGTGGCTCGAGAGTGGGCTCCAGTTGTCAGCGGCAGGGGGGAGCGCGGCACCGTCCCGCGTGAGGTCGAGTGCCGGGCGGGTTACGCTCCGGCTGCGCGTGACGCGAGCCACCTACGTCTGGTGGCGTGGGCTCGAGGCGCAAGCGCGGCGTTGGCTACCGCGGGGGCTGAGCTTTCTGAGCTTCCTGTGCCTGTCGCTGTGGCAAGCCTGGCGCCACCTGCTCGGGGCTCCTGGCGGCAAGGCTGTGGCGTACGGCCAGATCTACATCCGCGATCGCTACCGGTGCACGAGCCCCGTGTGCAGCCGCAAGGATGTCACGCCCCACCATCTGCAATTCCGCTCGGCGGGCGGGAGTGACACGCCCGCGAACACGACGTCGGTGTGCACGTGGTGCCACCTCTGTGGTGTACACGGCGGTCGCATTCGCGCAGCGGGCAGCGCCGGGCTCATTCACTGGGAGCTTGGGCCGCCTCGC
>JAYTOL010000100.1:0-383886 GCA_043747815.1 Deltaproteobacteria bacterium | reverse complement strand
AACACGGAATGGTTTGGGCACGATCTGTCGTCCATTCTCCGCCCATTGGTACTTAGGTTTCCAGGGGGAGCTGTCTCAAACGACGTTGGCACGGGGGGGACCGTGACGGCGTCGCGCTACTACCGGCCCTGATTCGTTCTTCCGGCGAGAGCATCGACATTTGGCTTCGTCGCTATCTGCATCACTACCTGCAGCCGTTGGTGCACTGCTTCTACGCGTTCAACCTGCTGTTCACGCCTCACTGCGAGAATACAATCCTGGTGCTGGTCGACAACCTTCCGGTTGGGGTGATCATCAAGGACCTCGCCGAAGACATCGGTGTGCTCAACCCGGAGAGCGAGCTGCCCGAGAACGTGCGGCGCCTTGCGTTGCGCGTGCCTGAAGAGGTGATGACGCTCGGCATCTTTACGGATGTCTTCGACGGTGTGTTGCGCTTTCTGGCCCAGATCCTGCACGAACACGCGCAGTACCCGGAGGACAGCTTCTGGCGCTTGGTCGCCGAGTGCATCCGTCAGTACCAGGACGAGCAACCGCAGTTGGCCGCGAAGTTTCGGCGTTATGACTTGTTTGCACCCACGTTCAGTCGCAACTGCCTGAACAGGCTGCAGCTGCGCAACAACCGGCAGATGGTGGACCTCAACGCAGCCGAGCCAGTGGACAGTTTGCAGATGGTCGGGACGCTGCAAAACCCCATCGCACCATTCCGCGAAAGTGAAGTGACCCGCTCGACTCGAAAGGGAGCCTATGAAGTCGCCTGACGTGAGCGCCGTGTTGCCTGGCGCGCGCTCAGCTACTGCGCGTGATGGCGCGACGAGCGACGCGGTCGTGTTCGAGCGCGAGGTGTCGCCGCTAGGGTGGCTCCGGCTGCGCGCCTTGCGCATCCCCGAGGACATCCCCGTCGTGCACGCCTGGGTCAGCCAGGAGTACGCGAGATACTGGGGCCTCACGGGCCAGTCCGTGGAACTGGTCACGGCAGCCTATGTCGTCATCGCTCGCAACGCGGACGTGTACCTGGGCTTCCACCGCGACGAGCCAGCCTTTCTAGTGGAATGCTATCGGCCGAGTCGTCATACGGTGGGCGAACACTATACCGTAGAAGACGGCGATCGGGGCATGCACGTGTTGGTGGCTCCGGCTGAGCTGCCCGTACCGGGTTTCACTTGGTCGGTCTTCAGCGTGGTGATGGACTTCCTCTTCAGCGACCCAGCTACGCGCCGAGTCGTGGTCGAGCCGGACATTCGCAACGCCGGGATCCATGCGCTCAACCGCCGCGCGGGGTTTCGCTATGCGAAGGTGATTGAGCTGCCTAATAAGACCGCGCATCTCGCGTTCTGTACGCGGGAGCAATACAGGTCAGCACAGGAACAGGGCTTTTCCAGCGCCGCCGCCCGGACCTCTGAGGCCGAGTCCCAGATCGCACACCTGCAGCCGGAGGTCTGGTGCGCTGTGAATGGAGCGCTCATTCGCAAGGCGATCGCTGAGCTCTCGCACGAACGGTTGCTGCAGCCGCGGCGCATCGGCCAAGAAGCCACATGGTGTGATTACGCGCTCAGCTGCGACAAGCCCGAGATCGAGTATCGGTTTCGCGCGCGACTGCTGCAGCTCGAGCACTGGGATATCGACCTCAACTCGCTCGAGAAGACCGTGTCCGGCGAGCGGGTTCAACTGGACGCCCTCGACTTCATCATCCAGATGCGGGAGCGGCTCGGCATCGATGCTGCGATGCTGCCCGTCTATCTGGAGGAGATCGCGAGCACTCTTTACGCCGCGGCCTACAAGCACGCTCGCCAGGAGCTGAGCGCGGCCGATCTCGTCCACGCCGAGTTCCAAGAGATCGAGACTGCCATGACGGAGGGGCATCCCGCGTTCGTCGCCAACAGCGGACGCGTCGGGTTCGACGCGAGCGACTACCTAGCCTACGCACCCGAGACGGGGGCGCCCATCCAGCTCGTGTGGCTTGCAGCCCACCGGCGCAACACGGAGGTCACCACTGCCGCGGACCTCACCTACGAGCAACTCCTACGCGAGGAGCTCGGCGAGGGCGCGGTGGCAGCGTTCAACCGCGAGCTGGAGCGACAGGGCCTCGACCCCCGCGCCTATCTCTTCATACCGGCGCATCCGTGGCAGTGGTTCAACAAGCTGGCAACGATATTTGCAGCGGACATCGCGGAACGCGACTTGGTGTGCTTGGGCTACGGAAGCGATACCTACCGCGCCCAGCAGTCGATTCGGACGTTCTTCAACCTCAGTCATCCGCACAAGCGCTACGTGAAGACCGCGCTGTCGGTGCTGAACATGGGCTTCATGCGCGGCCTGTCCGCGGACTACATGGGCGACACGCCACCGATCAATGACTGGATCGACGAGCTGATTCGGGGGGACTCCTACTTCGCGGAGCACGGCTTCGGGATCTTGCGGGAGGTCGCGGGCGTCGGCTACCGCAACCCTCGCTTCGAGGACGCCGTTTCGAAGCAGAGTCCGTATCGCAAGATGCTGGCGGCGCTGTGGCGTGAGAGTCCGGTGCCGCAGCTCAAAGCCGGGCAACGCCTGATGACGATGGCCGCGCTGCTGCATCGCGACAGGGACGGCATCGCGCTGCTGCCCCAGCTGATTCAGGCGTCGGGAGTCGGCATCGAAAAGTGGCTCGATCGTTACCTCAGCTGCTATCTCGCGCCCCTCGTGCACTGCTTCTATCGCTACGACCTCGCGTTCATGCCGCACGGCGAGAACGTGATCCTGTTGCTGGAGGGTAACGTCCCGGTCCGAGCCTTCATGAAGGACATCGCCGAAGAGGCAGCCATCATGGATGTGAGCCGCGTCGTCCCGGAGAGAGTGCGGCGTCTGTGCGTGTCAGTGCCGGAAGGCCTCAAATCGTTATCGATCTTTACAGACGTCTTCGATGGGATCTTGCGCTACCTCGCGCAAATCTTGCTCGAGCAGGCGGAGTATCCGGAGGAGCGATTCTGGGGTGGTGTCGCAGAGTGTCTGCTTTCGTATCGACGCAGACATCCGGATTGCAGCGAGAAGATGGAGCGCCACGATCTGTTCGCCCCGGAGTTCCGGCACTCGTGCTTGAACCGGTTGCAGCTGAGAAACAACCAGCAAATGGTCGACCTCGCCGATCCAGCGAGCAACCTCCAGTTCGCTGGCTCTCTGAAAAACCCGATCGCAGTGTTCCGCCACGCCGCTCCTGAGCGCGGGAACTTGGTCCATGAACAACAGGAGAGCAGCGCCATCTGAGGCGATTCGACGAACTTCAGCACGGGCCAACAGCGGCCTGAGACCTTCGCGTCCTGAGCCGCCCTGCGAAGACACATACACGCTGCTGCTGGCTCGGAGGGCGGGGGCGGTGATGCTGACCAGCCCGAGACGAAGGCCACGCGCTTCGTGCTTGGCTCCGTGTCCATCGATGCCGATGGCAATCGGTGAGCTACGCGCAGATCGTCGAAGAGCTCGACGGGCAGTTCTCCAACGAGAATGGGATCGAGGCGCAGGGCAATGCCGTGTTTCTCTCCCGAGGCAGTGACTTCTACTACGGACTTTCCGAGTCACCCGAGTGGGTTCGCTATTCGACGAAGGGCAGTTGCAAAGAGACCGGACGCCTCAGCTTTCTCCAGTACGGCGTGACGTACATGGACTTCGCCAACACCATCGTCGATGACGACACCGCCGTGTCCGTGCTGACGGAGCAGTACCTAGCCGTGGTGTGGAACCCGACGACGATGGAGATCAAGGGCACAGTAGACCTGCCCCACCTCGAAGAAGACGGATACTCGCTCGAGGCGTTCACCACGGTCTCGCACGGCGGGCTGGTCTACATTCCAGGGAAATGGGTGAGCTGGGAGACTCCGACTGTCTTGCAACGCGTCAGCGTGACGATCCTCGATCCGAAGGAGCTCACGATTGTGGCCATCGCGGAGGATGACCGCTGTGGCGCTGGCGGGCGCGTGACCTTCGACGAGAAGGGCTACGCCTACGTAATGGGAGACGGCCGAAACCAGTCGATGCAGGTCTTTGCCAAGGCCAATGGGGAGACGTCGGTTCCGAACTGCCTTTTGCGCATTGCGCCCGGCGAGACCGACTTCGAGCAAGACTACTTCTACGAGATTCCGAGCCTCACCGGTGGCCTCGACCCCATGACCGAGATGGAAGCCGCGGTGATCGACTCTGGCATCGCGTTCACGACGATGGAGTACAAAGACCGCATTCCAACTGGGCTCGACCTCGTCAACTTCGAGCACTGGCGTGTTCCTGCGTTCAAGATGTGGCGCATCACGCTGGGTGACTCGCCGAAGGCCGAAGAGGTCAGCGGAGCGAACTTCTCCGTCGTCGGATTTCCAGGCAGCGGCATCAACGGGAAGTTGTACTCGAGCGAAAGCGCCGACGGCACCGAATCAACCGTATTCGAGATCGACCCGGCAACGAATACGTCGACCATGAAATTCAGCATGGAGGGCTACTACGGTGGCCTGTACCCGATCAGCGAATAAGGTCAGCGGCCCCGTGCAAGTGTTTACCGGGCTCGCCAACGCGGGCTGGCCCGGTGGCCCCGAGAGGATGGCGTCATGCGTCGCGTATTTGTAGTGCTCCACCGATGGTTCGGATTGTTCACCGCGGTCTTCCTCTTCGTGGCAGGCTTCACGGGCGCGATCATTTCGTGGGATCACGAACTTGACGAATGGCTCAATCCAGCTCTCTTCCAGGCGCGAAGCGGTTCCGCACACCCGATGGGACCAAGCGACACGCTCGCGCTCCTCGAGAGCGTCGAGAAAAGCGATCCGCGCGTGCGCGTGAAGTACTCGCCGCTGAACATCGAGCCGACGCGCGCGCTTCAACTCTCAGTGGAGCCGCGCATTGATCCGGCGACCAAGCGTCCCTTTGACCTCGGCTTCAATCAACTCGCAGTCGATCCCGAGGGTGGTCACATCCAAGGGCGGCGCATGTGGGGCGAGGTCTCGCTCGATCGCGAGAACCTCCTGCCGTTCCTGTACAAGCTCCACTACACGATGCACCTCCCGGACGCCTTCGGCGTCGAGGTCGGAATGCTCTTCATGGGCATCGTCGCCAGCGTGTGGGCGCTCGACTGTTTCATCGCGCTCGGGCTCTCGTTTCCGAGGCGCAAGACCTGGAGCAAGTCTTTTGCTTTCCGCCTGCGCAGCGGCAGCAGAAGGCTCACGTTCGACCTGCATCGTTCGGGCGGCGTGTGGGCGTGGGGTCTCTTGCTCACGCTGGCCGTGACCGCTGTGTCCATGAATCTCAACGCCCAGGTCGTGCGTCCGCTCGTGTCGCTCTCCTCAACCCTGAGCAAGAGCCCGTTCGACTCGCGCACGCCGAACCCACCCGACCGGCCCATCGAGACCGTGATCACCCGCGCGCAAGCGATGGAACTCGCGTGCGCCGAGGCGCAAAAACGCGGCATCGCCGCACCAGCGGGCGGCATGTTCTACGCCTCCAGTGTCGGCGTGTATGGCGTGGGCTTTTTTGCCCCTGGGCTCGAGCATGGCGACGGTGGACTCGGAAACCCGTGGTTCTATGTTGATGCCCGCGATGGCCACTTTCTGGGCGCGGAGATCCCCGGCGAGGGCAGCGCGGGCGACGTGTTCATGCAGGCACAGTTCCCGCTCCACTCCGGACGCATCCTTGGCTTTACTGGCCGGGTGCTCGTCTCGTTCCTGGGCCTCGTCGTTGCGATGCTCAGCGTGACCGGCGTTCTGATATGGGCGCGCAAGCAACGCGCCCGTTCGCTGCTTGCACTTCGACACGGTCCGGGCGCCGCGCCTGACCAGCGCGTCGCTGCTGTGCTCTCGCACCCGGACGTAGCCATCGACAGAAGCGTCGCGATGTCATCGTCACGTGCACGTGTGCTCTCGGACGCTGAGCACGACACGTCTGAGGTTTGAGTGAGAGCGGGTCGCTCGCCAACACCAGCCGCTTGGCGAGGGATGGATCCCGACCACGGCTGTCAGGCGGGGGTGTGCACCTGGCGCTGGTGATGCGGCGGCACTTGCCCGAACGTTGCGAGCAGGCAGCGCGCATTCTCATCGACTCGCTAGGGCCCTAGCTCGAGGGCAGCGAGGCATTGGGCATGGCTCCGGTTCTCTACCTTGCAGGTGTCGTTCGTGGCACGCTTTGGATTGGACCAATCCCAAGGTGCACTTCATCAAAGCCAATGGGCTGGCGCGGCCGAAGGTGTTCAAAATTCCTCGAGTGCGCTTGCCGCGCAAAGGGCACGCCTTAGCGATGCAGCCACAGCCTCAACGTGGCGAGTAGTTGCTCGGTATTGACCGGCTTCGCGAGATAGTCGGACGCACCCGCGTCGAGGCACTTCTCCCGGTCGCCCTTCATCGCCTTTGCGGTCAGAGCCACGATCGGCAGGCGGCGCAGCGTCGGCTGCTTTCGAATCAGCGCAATCGTCTGATAGCCGTCCATCTCGGGCATCATGATGTCCATCAGCACCATGGAGATGTCCGATGACTTCTCCAGAATAGCAATGGCCTCGCGCCCCGTTTGCGCGGTCAGGACGTGCATGCCATGGCGCTCTAGGACGCTGCCGAGAGCAAAGATGTTGCGCACGTCGTCGTCGACCACCAAGACTTTTCGTCCCTGGAGCTCCTCATCCGAGCGGTGCAACTTTTCGAGCAGCTCCTGTTTATGCGCTGGCAAGTCGGCGATGATGCGGTGCAGGAACAGCGCAGTTTCGTCCAGCAGCCGCTCGGGTGACTGCACCCCTTTCATGACGACCTTGCGCGCCAGCTCCGAGAGCTGCGCGTCCTGCTCCGGCGAGAGCTCTTTTCCAGTAAATACGACGACAGGTATGTCCTTGAGCTTCTCGTCGTCGCGCAGGCGGTGCAGCACCTCTAAACCAGAGATGTCGGGGAGCCGCAGGTCGAGCACGATGCAGTCGACGGCCTGCTCGTGCAGCACCTGGAGCGCCTCGCCGCCGCTGGTTGCAGCTGTGATTTCTATGTCCTCGTGGCCGAGCAACTCTTTGATGCTGAGCTGCTCTGCGGCGCTGTCTTCCACCACCAGCAGGCGTTTGCGGCGCGGCGTTGTGAACGTCTTGATGCGCTGAATCGCGGCCTCCAAGCCTTCCGTGGTGGCGGGCTTCGTGAGGAAAGAAAACGCCCCGCGAGACAGGCCGTGCTGGCGGTTCTCGTCGAGCGTGACGATCTGCACCGGGATGTGCCGCAGGCTCGCGTCCTGCTTGAGGTAACTGAGCACGGTCCAGCCCAGCATATCGGGCAAGAACACGTCGAGCGAGATGGCGGTCGGGTGGAACTCGCGCGCGAGCTCGATGGCGTCCGTACCGCGCGCCGCCACCAGTACCTTGAAGCCATTGTCTCGCGCCAGGTCGGCGAGCACCTGCGCGTAGTGAGGGTCATCCTCGATGATGAGCAGGCTCGAATCGCCCGAGCTGATGTCGTCGCGGTCATCCGGAACTTGCTCGATCGCGGCGTCCGCCACGCGCACCACGGCCGAGAGGGCGGGGTGGACAGCGCTCTGCAGCCGCAACGGCCCACGGTAGGCGATCGACGGACCGACGTACTTGAGCGGCAAGTAGAGCGTGAACGTGCTGCCCTTGCGAGCGGCGCTGCGCAGCTGAATTTCTCCGCCCAGCAAGTTGGACAACTCTCGGCTGATCGCGAGCCCGAGCCCGGTGCCGCCGTACTTGCGGCTGGTCCCCGCGTCTGCCTGTTGGAAGGCCTCAAAGACGATCTTCTGCTTCTCCGGCGCGATGCCAATGCCCGTGTCGGTGACTTCGAACGCGACCACCGTCGTGGCCTGCTTCAACATGGGGTGGTCGGCAGACCAGCCGCCGCTGGCGGCCGAGACCTTGAGGCGGACCCCACCTTGTTCGGTGAACTTGAAGGCGTTCGAGAGCAGGTTCTTGAGGACTTGCTGCAGGCGCTTCTGATCCGTGAGCAGACTGCGGCCGAGCTGTGGGTCGAGCTCGAGATCGAAGCTGAGCCCGCGCCGCTCGGCGTCGTGCCGGAAGGGGCGGGCCACGCTCTCGAGCAGGTTCTGGAAGTGAATCTCGGTCGGCTCGACGGTGACGGTCCCGGATTCGATCTTTGACAGGTCCAAGATGTCGCTGATCAGGTTCAGCAGATCCGTCCCGGCGGCGTGAATGGTGCGCGCGAACTCCACCTGTTTGGTGGTCAGATTCTGCTCGGGGTTTTCACTCAGCTGCTGGCCGAGGATCAAGATGCTGTTGAGCGGTGTCCGGAGCTCGTGCGACATGTTCGCCAAGAACTCGGACTTGTATTTGGAGGTGAGGGCGAGCTCCGCGGCCTTGTCCTCGAGCGCGCGGCGCGCCTGCTCGATCTGCTGATTTTTGCGCTCGACCTCGGCGTTCTGGTCGGCGAGCTGCTGCGCCTTCTGCCCGAGCTGCTCGTTGGTCTGCTGCAGCTCGCGTTGCTGACCTTGGAGCTCGGCAGCGAGCTGCTGAGATTGAGCGAGCAAGGCTTCGGTCTGCATCGTGGCCTCGATGCTGTTCAGAACGATGCCGATGCTGCTCGTCAGTTGGTCCAAAAATCCGAGATGCGAGGCTGTATAGGTGTGCAGAGACGCGAGCTCGATCACCGCCTTGATCTGACCCTCAAACAACACCGGCAACACGATCACGCTGCGGGGCAGCGCGCTGAACAATCCAGATCCGACCCGGATGGTGTCCGGTGGGAGATCGCTGATTAGCATGCGCCGCTTCTCGACCGCGCACTGCCCGATCAGGCCCTCGCCGAACTTCAGCGAGGTCGGGTGACCGTTTTTGCCGTCGTCAGCGTATGCCGCCAGGAGCCGCAGCGAATTGACGCCACCCTCCTTCTGGTCGTCCGCGCTCTGATACAACACCCCCTGGTGGGCGCCGACGAGGGGTGCGAGCTCCGACAACAACATCGTGCCCACCCGCACCAGGTCGCGCTGGCCTTGTAGCATGTTGGTGAATCGACCGAGGTTCGTCTTCAGCCAGTCCTGCTCGGTGTTGCGGTCGGTCGTCAGGCGCAGGTTGCCGATCATCGTGTTGACGTTGTCTTTGAGCTCGGCGACTTCGCCGCGCGCTTGAACCTGGATGGAGCGGGTCAAGTCGCCCTTGGTCACCGCGGTGGCGACCTCCGCGATGGCGCGCACCTGGGTGGTCAGGTTAGCCGCGAGCAGGTTCACGTTGCCGGTCAAATCCTTCCACGTCCCCGCGGCGCCGGGCACGTTCGCCTGGCCACCCAAGCGACCTTCGACGCCCACCTCACGGGCCACTGACGTCACCTGCTCGGCAAAGGTGGCGAGCGTGCTCGTCATGTTGTTGATGGTGTCCGAGAGGGCGGCGACCTCGCCCTTCGACTTCACGGTGAAGTTCTGCTTCAGGTCACCGTTGGCCACGGCGGTCACCACTTTGGCGATGCCGCGCACCTGCTCCGTGAGGTTCGCGCCCATCACGTTCACGGTGTCGGTTAGATCTTTCCACGTTCCGCCCACGCCTGGCACTTGGGCTTGCCCTCCGAGCTTGCCGTCCGTGCCCACTTCGCGCGCCACGCGCGTCACTTCGGCGGCGAATGCATTGAGCTGATCCACCATGGTGTTCACGGTGTTCTTGAGCTCCAAAATTTCGCCCTTGGCGTCCACCGTGATTTTACGAGACAGGTCGCCGCGTGCCACTGCCGTAGTCACCTCGGCGATGTTGCGCACCTGGGTGGTCAGGTTGCCGGCGAGCAGGTTCACGTTGTCCGTCAGGTCCTTCCACGTCCCAGCGGCGCCGGGCACGTTGGCCTGGCCACCCAAGCGGCCTTCGGTGCCCACTTCGCGCGCCACGCGCGTCACCTCACCCGCGAAGGACCGCAGCTGCTCGACCATCGTGTTGAGGGTCTCCTTCAGCACCAACAGCTCACCGCGCACGTCGACGGTAATTTTTTTCGAGAGGTCACCGCTCGCGATCGAGGTGGCGACCTCGGCGATGTTGCGCACCTGAGCCGTCAGGTTTTTGGCCATCGAATTGACGTTGTCCGTCAAATCCTTCCAGGTGCCCGCCACCCCCGGCACCTCCGCCTGGCCACCGAGGTTACCTTCAGTGCCCACCTCGCGCGCGACGCGCGTCACCTCCGAGGCGAAGGCGTTGAGCTGGTCGACCATGGTGTTGATCGTGCTCTTGAGCTCGAGGATCTCACCCTTGACGTCCACCGTGATCTTGCGCGAGAGGTCGCCGCGGGCCACCGCCGTGGTCACCTCGGCGATGTTGCGCACCTGAGCCGTGAGGTTGCCGGCCATGAAGTTCACGCTGTCGGTCAGGGCCTTCCACGTACCCGCGACGCCGGGAACTTGCGCTTGCCCGCCGAGGCGCCCCTCCGTGCCCACCTCGCGCGCGACGCGAGTCACTTCACCCGCGAAGGCGTTGAGCTGGTCGACCATCGTGTTGATGGTCTCTTTGAGCTGGAGGATTTCGCCGCGGACGTCCACCGTGATCTTGCGCGACAAGTCGCCGCCGGCGATGGCCGTGGCGACCTCGGCGATGTTGCGCACCTGGCCCGTCAGGTTGCCTGCCATGGAGTTCACGCTGTCGGTGAGGTCCTTCCACGTGCCTGCCACCCCGGGTACCGCCGCCTGGCCGCCGAGCTTGCCGTCCGTGCCCACCTCACGCGCCACGCGCGTCACCTCGGCCGCGAACGCATTGAGCTGGTCCACCATGGTGTTGATGGTCTCCTTCAGCTGCAAGATCTCGCCGCGCACGTCGACCGTGATCTTGCGAGACAAGTCACCACGCGCGACCGCCGTCGCCACCTCGGCGATATTCCGCACCTGCCCCGTCAAGTTGCTGGCGAGCGAGTTGACGCTATCGGTGAGGTCCTTCCACGTGCCCGCCACCCCGCGCACCACGGCCTGGCCGCCGAGCTTGCCTTCGCTGCCTACCTCGCGCGCCACGCGAGTGACTTCGCCGGCGAAGGCGTTCAGCTGATCGACCATCGTATTGATGGTCTGTTTCAACTGAAGGATCTCCCCGCTCACGTCCACCGTGACCTTCTTTGACAAGTCACCGTTTGCGATCGCCGTCGCGACGTCCGCGATGTTACGCACCTGGGTGGTCAGGTTGTTGGCCATGGAATTCACGCTGTCGGTGAGGTCCTTCCACGTGCCCGCGACCCCCAGCACCTGGGCTTGGCCGCCGAGGCGCCCCTCCGTCCCCACCTCGCGCGCCACGCGAGTGACCTCGCCAGCGAAGGCGTTGAGCTGATCGACCATGGTGTTGATGGTCTCTTTCAGCTGCAAGATCTCGCCGCTCACGTTCACGGTGATCTTTCGAGATAGATCTCCGCTGGCGATGGCGGTGGCCACCTCGGCGATGTTGCGCACCTGGGCCGTCAGGTTCGAGGCCATGAAGTTAACGTTGTCAGTGAGGTCTTTCCAGGTCCCCGCGACGCCGGATACTTGGGCTTGCCCACCCAGCTTGCCATCCGTTCCCACCTCGCGCGCGACGCGCGTCACCTCGGAGGCGAAGGCGTTGAGCTGGTCGACCATGGTGTTGATGGTGTCTTTCAGCTCCAGGATTTCACCGCGCACGTCGACAGTGATTTTGCGAGAGAGGTCGCCACGCGCCACTGCCGTGGTCACCTGCGCGATGTTGCGCACCTGATCGGTCAAGTTCCCGCACATGGCATTGACCGAGTCGGTGAGGTCCTTCCAGGTCCCGGCCACCCCGGGCACGATCGCTTGGCCGCCCAGCTTGCCCTCGGTGCCCACCTCGCGCGCGACGCGGGTCACCTCCGACGCGAACGAGCGCAGCTGATCGACCATGGTGTTGATCGCCTCCTTCAGCTGGAGGATCTCGCCGCGTACGTCGACCGTGATTTTCTTGGAGAGATCGCCGCTCGCCACCGCGATGGTCACCTCCGAGATATTTCGAACCTGGCCCGTGAGGTTGGAGGCCATGGAGTTGACGCTGTCGGTCAAATCCTTCCATACGCCGCTCACGTCGGGTACTTCTGCCTGGCCGCCAAGCTCGCCATCCGTGCCGACCTCGCGCGCCACACGTGTCACCTCGGAGGTGAACACCCCGAGCTGTTTGATCATCGAGTTGACGATGGTAGCCGACTTCAGAAACTCGCCCTGCAACGGCCGCCCATCCACGTCGAGACGCATGGTTTGTGACAGATCGCCTTGAGCCACGGCAGCCAGCGCTCGCGTCACCTCGGTGGTCGGCCAGAGCAGGTCGTCGATCAGCGTATTGAGCGACCCTTCCATGTCCGCCCAAGACCCTACGTGCCGCGGAAAACGCACGCGTTGCTTGGTTTTGCCTTCCTTGCCGACGACCTGACCGACGCGTTCCAGCTGCTCTGCCATGGTCTGATTGGCGGTGACCACGTCATTTACCGCGTCCGCAATTTTGCCCACCAGTCCCGTCCAGTGTCCGGGCAAGCGCACTGAGAAATCACCGTCGCGGACCGCCATGAACACCCGCAGGAGCTCACGCATTTCGTCTTGCGTACCCAGCACTACCGCTGAATCGCGCCCGCTCACCTGGCCATGATCAATCGATGATGTGTTTGACATTCGGGCTCTTGAGGGCTTTTGGGCTCGGTCGGTGGAAGGTCAGCGCCCCTAGCGGCGTTGCTCGTGCTCTTCGCGCCTGCGGCTGAGGTCGACGAACACGGCGACTTTTTTTCTAACAATCTCGATATCCAGCGGCTTTACCAGGTAGTCGGCGCCGCCTGCCGCATAGGCACGGTGGATCTGCTCCGGATCGTCGCCGAAGGCCGTGATGAAGATGATGGGGATGTCCCGGCTGCGCTCCAGCTCTTTCATGTGACCGGCCACCTCGAGCCCGCTCATCCCCGGCATCGCGACGTCGATCAGCGCGACCGCAAAGCGCTCTCGAAGTGCCAAGCGCAAGGCCTCTTCGCCCGAGGTCGCCGTAACGAGCTCGTAGTCTGGTCGGTCGAGGATGCTGGTGAGCGCCAGGATGTTCTCTGGGCGGTCGTCGACGATCAGTATCTTGACGACCTCTTGCGCCGCGAGCGGCGGCTGGATGGAATTTGCCGGCAGTGTGAAGAACATGGTCGTGCCCATACCGAGCGCGCTCTCTGCCCAGATGTTACCGCCGTGCGCCTCGACGATAGCCTTGCAAATCGTGAGTCCGAGCCCCGTGCCGCGCCGGTGTGCCTTTTGTGCCTGCCAGAAGCGGTCGAAGATGTGCGGCAGCTGATCGGGGGCGATACCGGAGCCCGTGTCCTTCACCGAGACCAGGATCGCTTCACCGTGCCGGGCCGCCCCGACGGTGATCGAGCCGCCCGGAGCCGTGAACTTGACGGAGTTGCCGATGAGATTTTCGAGCACCTCCAGCAGCCGCTCTTCGTCCGCTTCGACGAGCGGCAGCTCCGGCGAAAGGTCGGTGGCAATGATCACCGAGGCATCGGCGGCCAGGCCCTGTTGCGACTCCAGGGCGGCCAATATCAAATCGGCTGCTTCCATCCGTCGGCGTTGAATGGAGAAGCGGCCCGTCTCGATGGCGTTTACTTCCAAGAGATCGCGGATCAGGCGGTCGGCGCGCTGCGCGCCGCGAATGATGCGCTCCAGCGGGCGGCGCGCCGAGGCGTCGGACAAGCGTTGCAGCAACATGCTGGCGGCGATGGAGATGACATTGATCGGGTTTTGTAGATCGTGCGCCACCACCGACAGCACGTCATCTCGCGAGCGAATGGCCTGCTCCAGCGCTCCGAAGCTCGAGTGGTGTGCCAGCGCACGGCCCGCTCGGGAGGCCAGCACGTTGAACAGCAGCTGTTCGTGCTCGGTAAACTCACGCTCCTCCCGCGTCCCGAAGAATACGACCCCGCGCAAGTCATCGCCATCCGTGAGCGGCAGGCCGTAAAATCCCAGCAGACCTTTCTGCGACACGAGCTCGCTCCGGCATTCGGCGGACGCGACGAACAAATGACGCGGCGGCCCTGACACCGTTCCAACCGGCGCGGGCACCACGTCAGCCGGGTGAGAGAACCCAAGGGCGAGCTCGTCGGCGAGACCAATGGCAGCGTGCGAGCGGAGCTTGTCCCCGTCACGGAGCCGCAGCACGGCAGCATCTGCTCGAGTCACGTCGCAGAAAATCTGCACGATCGTCTCCGAGAGGGCCTCGACGTTAGGGCTCTGCATCGCTGCCGTCGCGATGCGATCCACGTACTCGGCGAAGCGGCGCTGATTGTTGGCTTCGGACTCGGCGAGTTGCCGCCCCCGACGCTCTCGAGCGAGCTCGAGAAGATACTCCTCGGCCGACCGCCGCGCCTCCCCGCTCATGGATGCCCCACCCCATGGTCACCCATGGGCCAGAAGCGAGCGCGTGCGAAGAGGGCCATCGGACGGCTAAATATAGGGGATCTCGAGCGTCGCTGTCCTCTGCTCCGGGCCAGTAGCTCACTCCTTCGTGGCTTGCTCCCGGCAACGTGGCAAATTGCCATGGACGGGCGCTATGCCACGTGGACTCGCTCGAGGGCAGTTGGGGGTAGATGCGACCTCCCCCTACAATTGCGTTGACCATTTTTGAGCGGAGGCGCGGCGCGCGCAGAGCCTAGCCGACGTGAAGCGGAAGATGGTGGGTATCCCCCATCGCACGTGCAACACCTGCTGCACGTGCCCAGCAGCATGACGCGCGCGAGCTGAGCTTCCGATATCCCGAGCTCCGGACCCGGGGTCCTTTGACCGTCGCGTGAGCTTCCCTTTTCGCTTCGGCGTTGGCGTGCGTGCCGCCGAATGGGCGGCATTCCGATGCGCGGCGCTCCTGAGGGGGAGGGCGGATCAGGCTGATCGGCCTGGCATTCATCGCCGAGGCGGCCGACCACGATTCGCGCCTGGCATGCGCGCAGGATGTTGGGGGTACAAACGGCAGCACGCCAGAGCCGACGCTGGAGGCCACCGAGGTCGGTCGGTTGCGCCTCTACGTGACCAACCGCTTGCCGGAGCCGACCAGCGTGCACTAGCACGGGCTGGTGACGCCGGCCGCGCCGGTGTGACAGGCTTCGCGCGCCAGCATGACCGCGCCGGGGCTCATCATTTTCGTCGTCAGCTACGCGTTGATCTCGACTCGCCGCTTGACGTGGCTCGGGTTCGATCGCCCCGCTGGGGCTTTGCTCGGAGCAGTGGCGTGCGTCGCTCTAGGGGTGCTGAGCCCGGATCAAGCGCTGGGGGCGGTGGACGGCGCGACGTTGCTGCTCTTGTTCGGAGTGATGGGCATGGGCGCCTTCCTCAGCCTCGATGGCTTCTTCGAGGACCTCGAACCGCGTCTCAGCGGCCTGGCGCGTACGCCGGCGCGGCTGCTCGGCTGCGTGGTTTGGGGGGCGGGAGGCCTCGCCGCGCTCATTACCAACGACGCGGTATGTGTGCTCGGGTCATTGCTGGTCGTAAAAATGATACGTCGCCACGAGCTGCCGGCGTTGCCCTTCCTGCTCGCGCTCGCCACAGGGGCAAACACCGGCAGCGTCGCGACTCTGGTGGGTAACCCGCAAAACATGTTGTGCGGGCTGCTCGGTGGGTTGAGCTATCGCGAGCACTTGGCGCTGATGGCACCGGTGGCGCTGATCGGGCTCGCGTTAAATCACGCGCTGCTCGCTTTCATGTTTCGTCAGCAGCTCGCGCGCGCCCGCTTGGGTGCAGTCGAGGCGGAGAGAGCATTTTCCGGGTCAGCCAAGCTCACCTTGCTCGTGATCGGCGCGAGCGCCGTGGCTTACATGTTGGGCGGGCATCTCGCGTGGACTGCGGCCGCCGGTTTCGTGCTTTTGATGCTGGTCCATCGCCGCGATACCAGCGACCTCTGGCCGCGCATCGATTGGGCACTATTGTTGTTTTTTGGCAGCCTGTTCGTGGTGGTCGAGGGCCTTGCCAGGAGCGGCGCCCCAGCCGTGCTCTTTGCCAGGTTCCCCCTCGCTGCAGGCCCCGATGGCCCGCTCGGTTGGCTGCGGCTTTCCGCGATTTTTCTGGTGGGGTCCAATATCGTCTCCAACGTTCCCTTCATCCTCGTGGTGCGGGATCAGATGGCCACCCTGCAGGATCCCAAGCTCGGCTGGGAGCTGCTAGCGATGGCATCGACCTTCGCCGGCAACCTCACGCTGCTGGGCTCGGTCGCCAACATCATCGTCGCCGAGGCGGGACGCGATGTCGGCGGGATCAGCTTCTGGCAGTACCTGCGCGTCGGTCTACCGCTGGCCGTGTCCACGACGCTGCTCGGCCTCGCGTGGGTCTTGCTCGTGGCCTAGCGCCGACACCTTGGCTGCCAGCACCCCGTCGGCGCTGGCTCGGGGCTCAGGTCAACCCGGCGAGGGGACCCGCTGCGCCGAAATCGCCGTGCCCGAAGGTCGACGCTTCGACACCGACGGCGTGCAGCAGAGAAACCAGCAGCCGGTTATGCGGCTGCCCGCCAAGCTGCAGGTAGCGGCCCGTTCGAAAATGCCCGCCGGCGTTGCCCAGGACCACGAAGGGAATGTCCAAGTGCGAGTGGCTATTGCCGAGCGAGAGCTCATTACCCCACACGAGCACCGTGTTGTCGAGCACCGAGCCTTCGCCTTCTGTGATCGACGCGAGCTGACGCACCAGGTAAGCGATCTGCTCGGCATACCAGCGAGCACGCTGCGTGAGCTGGTCTTTCGCTGCCGTATCGCTCGGGCCACGGTGTGAAAGATTGTGCCCTTCCGCAGTGCTGTTCAGCCAGGGGAAGCCGATGGCGTTGATCGCCGTCGAAAACTGGACGCTGGCCACACGAGTCAAATCGCACGCCAGAGCCAACGCCAAGAGATCGAGCTGGAGGCGGGTGATGTCTGGCATGTCCTCCGCGTCCTCCACACCGAACGTCGGCGGCTCGGCAGGGGCTACGCACGCGGGCCCCGGCCGAATGCCGTAGTCGAGCCGCCGCACGATGCCGTTCAAAAAATCTGCATGCCGCTCGAGCTTCTGACGATCGAGCACGCTGATTTTCGGCTTGAGCGAGCTGTATTGGGCCTGCACAGCCGCCATCACCAAGCGCCGTTGATCGCGAGCCACCGCCTGCTCGGGTCCAGCCAAATCGCTCACGAAACCAGAGTTCAGACGCTGAAAGACCTCTCGCGGATCGTTCATGGGAGGCACCGGCGAGCCCGGGCCGCTGTAGCTGATGCGCCCCATGACGTCCGCGGCGGTGGCCCGCACGCCGAGCTCCAAGCTCGGCAGCAGAGTCGGCGGATTCAGGCGCTGCACCACCTCTTGGTCGATGCTGACGCCGTTGGCCCACCCCGCCAGCGACCCATCACCGTCGGCCATGGTACCCGTTTGCAGCTCACTGCCCGTAAACAAGCCACCGATCGCGCGCTGATGGGGACCGCCGGGGAGCCCCTGGGCATCCGCCACGGCGAGGTCGAGGCCCCGCAAAATCAGCATGCGGTTTTTGAAATCGGCGAGCGGAGCCAAGATGGGCCCGAGCTCGAACTCTGCCTCCGTGGCACTTGCACCGGGCCAGAACGCCTCTGGTATCGTCCCGTTGGGGTTGTACAGTAACACCAAACGTTTCGGTGCAGCACCGTCCTGAGCGCGCGCATCGAGTGCTTCGAGCAGCGGGAGAGCGGAGCACGCGCCTGCCAGCATTCGTGCAAATTGCCTGCGGGAACAGGGGCGACGCATCTGCTCAGAGCTTCCCCCATGCGGGAGGAGCGTGCAAGCAGCATGCGCCTATTCCCCTTCATGAATGGGCCATATGCATCAACTCCGCACACCCAGTCGGCTACTAAACCGGCGGGCCACCGTGGGGGCAGCCCGAGCGCCGTCCCCGATGCTCCCGAGCGCAGAACGGGGGTCAAATTGCGGCAGCAAAGGGCAGACCCCCGTTGGCGCTCGAAGCCGCCGTCGAGGGCTACGTCGGACCGGAGTTGGGGGCTCGCTCGCTCTTCGCCTCTGCCTTGTCGCTCATCAAAGACGACACGATCCCAGCGCTGACCGCGACCACGATGACGCCGAGCGAGACCAAGTTGGGTATGTCCAGTACGGAGTGCAACAGCATCTTGGCGCCGATAAACGCCAGCACGAAGGCGAGCGCGACCTGCAAGTGTCGGAAGCGACCGATCATGCCCTCGAGGACGAAGTACAGGGAACGCAACCCGAGGATCGCAAAGATGTTTGATGTGAAGACGATAAAGCTGTCGGTAGTGATCGCCAAGATGGCGGGCACGGAGTCGAGCGCAAAGATCACGTCGGTGCCCTCTACCGCGATCAACACCAGACCGAGTCGGGTTACAACGGTGCGACCGCCCTCCCGCGCCGTAAGGTGAGACCCATGGTCTTGGGTCGCCACGGGTAAGAGGCGGCGAGCCAGCTTGATGAACAAACTGTGTTCGGGGTCGACCTCGGTCCCCTTGTCACGGAAGAGCTTGTATCCCGTGTAGACGAGGTAAGCGCCGAAGACATAGAAGATCCAGCTGAAGCGGTGGACGAGCCACGCGCCGCCGAGAATCATCGACGCGCGCAGCACGATCGCGCCGATGATGCCCCAGAACAGCACCCGATGCCGGTAGCGCGCTTCCACGCGGAAGCTGCGAAAGATCATCGCGATGACGAAGATGTTGTCGATGCTGAGCGACTCTTCGAGGACGTAGCCGGTGATGTACAGGAGAGCTGCTTGGCCCGCGCCCCCAGCGTGCCCCGTCACTGGATCCACACCCAGCGTCGCTCCGAACCAGTTCTGGTCGTAAATCAGATACACGACGCCGGTGAAAGCCAAACCGACCGTGATCCACACCCCCGTCCACATCCCGGCTTCGCGGATGGTGACTTCGCGCGAGTGCCGGTGAAAAATCCCGAGGTCCAGCGCGAGCAGGAGAACGACCAGCGCCGTGAAGCCGAGCCAAAGCCAAACCATTTGGCGTTATTGGCACAAAAGAGCAGCCCTTGTCCGACAATTAGCAAAGCCCGCGCGGCAGCGCTCGCGCGCCCAATCGCCCGCTCGATCAAGGCGCTTTGGCTATGAACCGCGGATCACCGCTCTCGACGCACGTTGGCTCGATGCTAGGCTCGCCGCGCTCACGCCGTCGCGCGGCGACTGCCTCTGAGCCATCTCGCTTGTAACAATGAGGAGCGAAGCATGGGAGCAATGAGCATTGGGCACTGGTTAATTGTGCTCGTCGTCGTCGCGATCGTGTTCGGACCCAAACGGCTCGGCAATTTCGGCACGGGCTTGGGCGAAGGCTTGAAGGGGTTGAAGGACGGACTGGCTGGCCGAGGGGAAGGCGAAGGGCGACCTGTCAATGCAACGCGACCCGGCCAAGGGGCAGAGGCACGCTCCCAAGAATCGTGAGCGGTACCGCCCGGAGGATTGCACCCCAGCGCCTACAGCGCGATCTGCGTCCCGATCTCCATCACGCGATCCGGGGGGATGTTGAAGAAGCGTGTGGCGGGCTGCGAGCTGCGTGCGAGAAATGAGAACAGGGCGATGCGCCAGCGATGGCTGATGCTCTGGTCGCCTACGATCAAGTGCTCACGGCCCAAGAAAAACGTGACTTCGTCCAGCCGGGTCAGTAGCCCCGAACGCAGCACCAGGTCGGGCGCATCGGGTTGCTCCATGAACCCGTACCGACCCACCACCCGCCAGAAACCAAGCCCCGCGGGTTCGACGCTCACGCGGCTCGAGCTCTGCACGCGTGCCGCGTCTTCCATCAAGATGGTGAGCAGGATGACGTTTTCGTGCAGCACCTGGTTGTGGCGGAAGTTGTGCAAGAGAGCCGGCGGTGTGCCCTGCAGGTGGCCCGTCATGAAGACCGCCGTGCCGGGCACGCGCAAGGGGACGCGTTTGTTGAGCAACTCGAAGAACTCGGTGAGTGGCAACAAGTCCTTTCGAAAGCGTTCGGCGAGCAGCTGCCGTCCCCGATACCACGTCGTCATGAGTAGGGAGAGCCCGGCGGCGACGAGCAGCGGGAACCAGCCGCCGTGGCTGATTTTCTCGATATTTGCGGTGAGAAAGCTGAGCTCGATCGCGAGGAACAAGACGGTGACTAGCGCAGCTCGAAGCGTGCCCCAACCCCAGGCTTGGGCGACCGTATACGCGAGCAGGGTCGTGATGATCATCGATAACGTTACGGCCATGCCGTAGGCCGCAGCGAGCCGGCTCGAAGAGCCAAAGCCCAGCACGAGGCCGATCGTCACCAACATCAAGAGCCAATTGATCACGGGAACATAGATCTGCCCCTCTTGCTGAGCGCTGGTGTGCAGCACGTTCATGCGCGGCAATAAGCCGAGCATGGAGGCCTGGCGCGTGAGCGAATAGACTCCGGTGATCAGAGCTTGAGAGGCGATGACCGTGGCGGCCGTGGAGAGCGCGACGAGCGGGTAGAGAGCCCAGCTCGGAGCCATGCGGAAAAAGGGATTTTGCGCAGCCTCGGGCTCGGCCAGGAGCAGGGCGCCCTGCCCGAAATAGTTGAGCAGGAGGGACGGGCAAACAATCCAAGCCCAGGCCAGCCGGATCGGGCGCTGCCCGAAATGCCCGAGGTCGGCGTACAACGCCTCGGCGCCTGTGACCGATAGAAAGACCGCGCCCAGCACGCCCAAACCGTGGAGCTCACCATCAGCGAGGAATTGGACCGCGTACCAAGGATTGACGGCGCGCAATATGGCTGGCGCCTCGGCGATGTGCAGCAGCCCGAGCAGCGCGAGCGTAAAGAACCAGAGCAGCGTGATGGGCCCGAAGATCATCCCGAGCGCGGCCGTACCTCGACGCTGGACCGCGAACAGGAGCACGAGAATGGCTACCGTGACCGGGACCACGGCGCTGTGCAGGTTCGGCGCTGCGATAGCCAAGCCTTCGACCGCGCTGAGCACCGAAATCGCCGGAGTGATCGCGCCATCGCCGTAGAGCAAGGCCGCGCCCAATACGCCCAGCATCAAGAGCACACGCCGATGCTTGGGCCGCTGGTCGTGCGAGACCGAAAGCGCCATCAGCGCGAGGATGCCGCCTTCGCCGTGGTTATCGGCTCTGAGGACGTAGAGCAAATACTTGACCGAGACGATCAACGTCAGGGTCCAGAAGATGAGCGACAGCACGCCGAGCACGCTGCGCGGCTCGACGACGACGCCGTGGGGGCCGAAACACTCGCGCAGGGCGTACAGGGGACTCGTCCCGATGTCGCCGTAGACGACGCCGAGCGCCAGCAGCGACAAGCGCAGCATCGGAGGCATGCCGGACAGCGGCACCCGAGACGGCGGTGCCGCGACCGACCCTCCCGCCGGCACGACCGGTGCGGTCGGCGCAATTGCTCCACGGAGCTTGAACATCGCGGCGTACTACTACCGTCACTGCCCAATGCGTCTAGGAAACCACCGGCGCAGCTTCGGCGACCCGCTGGATCCCAGCGCGATTTCGACGTTTGCCATGAGCACCGACACGGCCGGATCCCCACCGCCTTTACGGTGGTCGGGGCACCGGTATCGCGCAGCCATTGACACAGGAGTGAGCGGATCGCCTAGGCCGACACGCCGACCAGTCCGCAGCCAGCACGGCGGGGCGTTCGTACGCCCCCTCAGCGGGCTGGCGCGCCCCGCGCGTGGCGACCTATATTGGAATCACTGCGCGAGCTTGACTGGCTCTAGCCGCGGTGAAAGCCACTGAATGATGGCCAGGGCTACGAGGTACGCCGAAGCGGCGATGCCAAAGAGCGGCACGTATCCCACATGGCCGATGATCCAGCCCGCTGAGGCGCCGAGCAGCGCGCCGCCGAGGCCGCCCATGGTCCCGCCAATGCCCACGACGGAACCGACGGCGCGCTTGGGGAATTGGTCGGATACCGTCGTGAACAGGTTGGCGCTCCAACCCTGGTGCGCCGCCGTGGCGAGAGCGATGAGGCCGATGGCCAGAGCGATGCTGCTGGTCTTGGCTGCAATGATGATCGGTACCACGCACAAGGCGCAGATGAGCATGGTCGTCTTGCGGGCCCTGTTGACGGACCAGCCGAGGCCGATGAAGCGAGTGGCAAGCCAGCCAAAGAAGATGCTGCCGAAGTCGGAGATGATGTAGATGATCAGGAAAGGGATACCGACCTGTTTGAGGTCGAGCTTGGTGGTGAAGGCGGGGTTGTCGTTGAAGAAGCTCGGCAACCAGGTGAGATAAAACCACCAGATGGCATCCGTCAGGAACTTCGGCACCGCGAAGGCCCACGTCGCGGGGTACTTGACCAGCTCGCGCCACTTGACGGGCCGCTCGGTGGTGGTCACGCCATCCTCTCGGATGTGCGCGAGCTCCGCAGCAGAAACCCTTGGGTGCTCCTCTGGTTTACGGTAGACCGCCAGCCACGCGAACAGCACCAGCGAGCCGACTGCTCCGGTGATCACGAAGCTGGCTCGCCAGCCCAGCGCGGCGATGATGAGTGGCACAAACAGGGCCGTCAGGATGATGCCCACGTTAGCGCCTGCATTGAACAGCCCGGTCGCGAAGCTCCGTTCCTTTTTGGGAAACCATTCGGCGACCGTCTTGATGGCTGACGGGAAATTACCCGCTTCTCCGATGCCGAGGAGCGTCCGCGCCCACGACATACCCACCACCCCTTGGGCCAACCCATGCCCGACGGCGGCCAGGCTCCAGGCGCTGATGCTGATGGCATAACCGCGTCGGGTGCCGACGCGATCGATCACGTAGCCAGCAAGCAAAAAGCCAAACGCGTACGCAAACTTGAAACAGGCGTCCACATAGCCCATCCGCTCTTTGAACGTGACCAAGTCAGCGTTGGTGAGCACGGCGTCGAGTGGGATGCCCAACATCTGGTGACGGAACACCGTGTCGAGCATCGTGAACGAGAAGACGTTCCGATCGACGTAGTTGATGGTGGTGGCCAGGAAAAGCACCGCGCAGATGCGCCAGCGATAGCGGCCGATGGCAGCGCCGGAGCTCGTGGTGGGGGGCGCGTCGTGGGATTTGGGCAACGTTTTTTGAGCCATTGGGCCGGACTTCAATTCAGAGACTTCGGCGGCGGGCGCGCTGGGGCCGGCTTTGATTTTCATGGCAGGTCGAGACGGCGGAGTGGGTCGCCCTCAGCTGAGGGTGGGATACCGCATCATGCGGCAGGGGTGTAGCTGCGATCTCGGAAAGATCTGCGAGCAGACCCGTTGGCGCGCGACGTGCGTGCAATGAGCCAAGCAGCCCTCGCGCCCGCCCACGAGGCCCTGCGCAAAAAAAAGCCAGAATCGAGCCGCGTCGGGCGTGTCGGCTCTCGCGTGAAGAGCCGTCCCATGTTACGCGCCTCAGTGCTCTCGGGGGCGCTTGACCCCCTTCACATCGATAGCAGCGGATAATGCGTTTTTTCAGCCTGAACCGAGTTTACAACTTTATGAGGGTTGCGCCGTATTGTGCGGTGGCAAGCCTCTTGGTCACGCTGGCCACGGTGGTCGCGTTGTTCATCCCCGGCGCGATGAAGTTGGGGACCGACTTCATCGGTGGGACGGAGATCGAGGTAGCTTTCAACGCGCCAGTCCCAGCGGACAAGGTGCGCACCTCGCTCGAGAGCATTGGCCTCCACGACGCCGACGTGGTCGAGGTGAGGACGGGCGCACAGGCTGGCTCGCAGGTGGATCATTACATCATCCGGGTCTCGGAGGTGTCGAGCATCTCGGAGGAAGCGCAGCGCGAGGTGGAGCGCCGGCTGTGTCTAGCCCCGGCAGCCGGGGCAGATTGCCCGCCCGCACGTCACGCGACGGAGATCAAGTTCAGCCCCGGCGGAGACCGTATTACGGCCCGGTTTGCCGAGCCGCCGGACCTCAGATGGATCGCCGATCGCATCACCGGCTTGCAGAGTTTGCAGCTCCGCTCAGGTGACGATAATCCGCGCCTCGACCCTCGGCATCCCGACAAAGTCATCGTCGAGCTGCTCGGTACCGGCGACCAGATGTTCGCGGCGCTTCGCAGCCAACTCGGCGCCGACGTGGTGCCGGATGCTCCATTACGGGTCGAGTGGGTGGGGCCCAAGGCAGGCGCCCAATTGCGCAACGCCGCGCTGCAGAGCATCGCCATCACCTTGATTGCCATCATGGCGTACGTGGCCGTGCGCTTCGACATGCGCTATGCGCCGGGCGCCGTGACGTGTCTCGGTCACGACGCGCTGGTCGCCGTCGCCGCCTTGTTGATCACCGGGAGAGAGCTCAATCTCACCGTGATTGCGGCGCTTCTGACCATCATCGGGTTTTCGGTGAACGATACCGTCGTGATCTACGATCGCGTGCGCGAAAACATGCGCCGGCTGCGGACCGCCTCTTTCCCCGAGATCATCAACCTGAGCGTCTCGGAGATGTTGGGTCGCACCGTCATCACCAGCGGCACGGCCATCTTGAGCCTGGCTCCGTTCTTGATCTGGGGCACGAACACGCTGCAAGACTTTGCTTTTACGCTGATCGTCGGATTTGTCTGCGGTGTGTACTCGACCGTGTTCGTGGCTCTGCCCATGACGCACTGGCTCGACAAGACGCTGCTCGCCAAGCGCCGCACGACGGCGCGTCGAGCGCCCGTTGCCCGAGCCAAACGCGAGCTCAACCCGCTCTAGTGCCTAGGAGCCTGTCCTCGTCGGCCGCCGCGGCCTAGGTCAACGCGCTCCTTCCCAGGCGAGCAAGCGTCGGCCAACGCCGGGCCCAGGCTGCTGCCCTCGGGCATCGACGGGTTTGGGTATGCATTGCATCCGGGGCGACGACACGAGGACAGGGTGCAGTCGTCCGGGCGCTGACACCAGGCCACGCTAGGATCCGAAGCGCGGCCGGGGTGCTCGGCGGTAGGCACCGAGCTGCTCGGATGTTTCCCTTACTCGGTGACGATGGCGAGCGTCTCCGCTCCGGAGCCGCGCGCGATATCGAGCAGGCGCACGACTTCACCATACGGTGCCTTGTCCTCGGCCTTGAAGAACACCACCTTTTGCCGGCGGGCCTTCAAGCGTTCGCTGAGCTTGGAGGCGAGCGCCTCGACGGCGACCGATTCGCTGTTCACGGTGAGCTCCCGCTTCGCCGTGTACTCGACCATGATCGAAGAGTCGGGCGGCATCGCCGGAGCGTTATCTTCGGCCTTGTCGGGGACCATCATGGGGATGTTCTTCAGCATCGATGGCGTCAGCACCATGAAGATGATGAGCAGCACCAACACGACGTCGATGAGCGGCGTCACGTTGATGTCCGATTTGGGGCCGGTCTTCTTGCCGCCTACGTCCATTGACATGGGTAAGGTCTCTCGATCAAATCAGGGGAAAGCGACCCTGGGCAGGGTCGAGGAGGGGGGGGCCAGGGGGACGAACCGGCGCCTGAAGCGCCGGTTCTCACTCTTGGATGGCTTCTTCCGTTCCGAGCACGACGTCGTCGATCTTTGCCTCGTGCATGGACTGGAGAGCGACCCGCACCGCCCCGTAAGGAGCCCGCGAGTCGCCTTTGAGGAACACCGACTTGTCCGGGAAGCGGCGCCGCTCGGCCGTCAGCACGGCCCCGAGGTCCTCAGGCCGCGGCACCAGGTTCCGGCCCACGTACACGCGCTCTTCACGCGTGATCGAAACGATGATGTCTTTGCCGTCGTCAGGCTTGCGCGCATGATTCGCCGTCCGCGGCAGATCTACGGCGATACCGCTGGCGATCAGAGGGGTCACGACCATGAAGATGATGAGGAGCACCAGCACCACGTCCACGAGCGGTGTGACGTTGATCTCCGCTTTCACCTGGGGTTTGACGCGCTCCTCGGTCTCGCCGTGAAGAATCCGACTGACGGCGCGCCAGCGCTCACGCCGATGTGCGCCAGGGATTTTCACGCGTGAACCGTACCCGCGAGCGGGGGAGGCATGTGGCCAGCGACGGGCGCGACGTGTGGCACGCGGCTCACGTGGGACGCCAGCCGATCTGCGAGCTCACCCGTCGAGTCGTCGATGATCACGCCGAACTCGTCGAGCTTCGCGGCGAAGTAGTTGTAAAACCACACCGCGACGATGGCCACGGCCAGACCTACTGCCGTCGTGAGCAACGCCTCGGCGATACCCGCGGAGACCGTGGCCAGACCGCCGCCACCTTTGCTCGGGTCGGCCATTTTTTCGAAGGCCGTGATGATGCCGAACACCGTACCGAACAAGCCGACGAAGGGCGCCGACGATGCGATCGTCGCCAGCAGCGGCAAGCCGCGGCCGAGGCCGGCGAGCTCACGCTTCTTGGCGCGATCCATCGAGCGAGCGACGCCGTGGCTGAGGATCTCGAGCTCGATGGTGTCCGACGAGGCGGGCCCGAGTCGCTCCAGACCTTGACGGTATTCGAGCAGCCCGACGCTCAAGACTCGCGCCAGGGGGGCATCATTCCAGCTCGGCGGCAGCCTGAGAGCCTCTTGCAGGCGCCCCGGAGTACCGATCAGCGGCTGGAGCGTAGAGATGTATTCGAGCGAGCGGCGACGCCCCTTTCGAAAGCTCAGGAGGCGTTCAATCGATACTCCGATGGCGAGCATCGACATGACGAGCAGAGTGATCACCACGAGCTTGGCGACCACACCCATCTGGTTCCACAAGCCCAGCAGTGAAAAGTCCATGTCCGTATCCTTCTTTTTTTGTTGTGAGCGGTACGCGCGCCGAATCAGTTTCCGGTGACCTTGTACCTGAGGGGGTAGCAGAAAGGCGTCGGACGCCCTTCGACCAAGTAGGGCTTATAGCGCCAGCGCGGGATGACCGTGGGGATCTGCCGATCGAGTGCCGGGTGCGATGGCTTCGTGATTTTCACGCTGCTGACCGTGCCTTGCGCCGACACGCAGATGAACAGCTGCGCCACGTAGGTTTCACCCCGCTCCACCAACTCTTGAATCACGTCGGTGTTGGGCTTGTAGGGCCGCACGTTGGTATTGATGGCGATGAGCCCGTGTCCGGCCTTCATCGTCAGCAGCTTGGGCGCTGTGCTCTTCGGCGGCGGAGGCGGCGGACCGCCCCCGATGCCACCGACGACGCCGCCCACGACGCCACCTTCTACGCCGCCTTCTTCACCCTCGTCTTCTGACTCCTCCTCAGCCGGCTCTTCCTCGACCTTTTGTGGCGTCTCCGTCGGAGCGACGATGGCCTTGGGCTTCACTTCGAGCGTCTTGGTACGGGGCTTCGTGCTCGAGCGCTTGGGCGGCGGGGGCGGGGGCGGGGGCGGGGGCGGCGCCATGGCCAGTGTCACTTCCACCGCGGGCATCGGCATTTCTTCCACCTGCCAGATGGAATGTGCCACGCCAACCGCCAGCGCGATGGCGTGCAGCAACACCGAAAAGGTCATGATGATGCGCCGCCAGCCACTCGGCGCGGTGCGCTGTTGAGAGAGAATCGCTTCAAACGCCATGAGAGATTAGGTGGGCGTGGCTGGGGGCGCCGGCGCCGGTTGCGCTTCCGAGTTTGGCTGCGGCGCCTGCGCGGTCGCTTTGATGCGCCACTCGTCGGCGGTGGTAATGCACAGCTCCCATTCGACCGGTTTGTCGAGGAACCCGTACGCCTTCTGGCGGTACAGCAAGCTCATGAACCCCATGGCCTCACGATAAGTTGGTCTGATTTCGAGCGCCTTCGTCATGTAGCGTATGCCGAGATCCGCGACGCGCTGCCGCTCGGCACCGAACACGTCGTCCATCGCGAACGGCGGAGGCGTCTTGGGAACTTGCTCTTTGGGACCCAGGTTGGGATCCGGGCGCGGATCGTAGGTGCCCTTGTCTGCCCCACCTTTTTGGAACAGGCGGTTATAGATCATGACACCCACCGTGTACTGCGCCTCGGCGTCGTGCGACTCGATGTCCGCCCGCTTCATCGACCACTTCAGCGCCTCCGCCCAGTGATCGGCGCGCGAGTGCACGTTGATCAGGCTGTTGATCGCGGCGAGGCTGTTGGGGTCGCTCTTCAACTGCCCTTCATACATCGCGATCAGCGTGTCGAAGCGGTCAGCGTCGAAGAGCGTCTGGACGTAGAGCTGCTCCCCACGCGGGTCTTCCGGTCTGATCTCCTTCATCCTTTGGAAGGCGCTGAGGGCGCAGTCGACGGCGCGCTCCTGCTCCGGCGAATGCGCGCCCGGGACCATCAGCTGACGGCAGGCGAGTCCTTTGTTCAACGCCACCACGTGCAGGCCTGGGTACGACTGATCCGCCAGCTCGTACTCCTTGACTGCAGCCGGAAAGTCGCCGCTCACGAAGTGACCGTTGCCCGCCCGCGCATGACGCCGAGCCGAAAGCTCGGAACACCCGGAAGCAACGAGGAGAAGTGCCACGAGCGCACTCGGTCTGACAGCCGAAAGGCGTCGCAATCTAGAAGAAAATTTGCAGAACAGCACGGGCCCTAATGCTCACGGGTAACGCCCAGAAGTCCGGCACTATACGTGGCCAGCGCGCTCGCGCAAGCATGAGAAGCGCTCTCGGAGTCCACTCTCTGGAGGTTTCGTCGAATATTCCACCATGGGAAAAGAAGCCGTGGCGTCTCCCGAAGGGGTGCGGTACATCGGCGCTCCAAAAACGCACGCTTTGGGGTACACGCTTCACGCGTGGTCCTGGGTCACACGCGCTTACTTGAGGAGGCTGAGCCTTGTCCTCTGGACATTCGGTAATTTCGTATCTTCGGCGTCTGGTTACGTTGTTCGCGGGACTGGCTATCTTGTCCCCCGCGGTGGCCTTGGCCGCCACGGATCCCATCCAGCACCGGGGGGGCGGCGAGGCGAACCTCGTTTTGCCGGACCTGGGGAGCGTCCAGGTGATGGGGATGAGCGGCCATTCGCTGTTGCTCATCGGGATGCTGGTGGCCTTCGCAGGCATCGGCTTCGGGGTCTTGGCGCTGTTGCAGGTCAAAGCGTTACCCGCGCATCGCTCGATGAGCGACATCTCTCAGCTGATCTGGGAGACGTGCAAGACGTACCTCATCACACAAGGTAAGTTCTTGCTCTGGCTGGAGCTGCTCATCGGCGCCGTCATCGTGCTGTACTTCGGCGTCCTCCGGGATCTCGAGGCGCTGAAGGTGGCGACGATCCTGCTGTTTAGCGTGGTGGGTATAGCCGGCAGCTACGGTGTCGCCTGGTTCGGCATCCGCATCAACACCTACGCCAACTCGCGGACGGCGTTCGCGAGCCTGTCGGGGCAGCGGCTCCCCGTTTACGCCATCCCGCTCAAGGCGGGCATGAGCATCGGCATGCTGCTGATCAGCGTCGAGCTGGTCTTGATGCTCGCGATCCTGTTGTTCATCCCGGGGGACTACGCCGGGCCCTGCTTCATCGGCTTCGCCATCGGCGAATCGCTCGGCGCCTCCGCGCTGCGCATCGCCGGCGGTATCTTCACCAAGATCGCCGACATCGGCTCGGACCTGATGAAGATCGTGTTCAAGGTCAAAGAGGACGACGCACGCAACCCCGGCGTCATCGCGGACTGCACGGGCGACAACGCCGGCGACTCCGTGGGCCCGAGTGCCGACGGCTTCGAGACCTACGGCGTGACCGGCGTGGCCTTGATTTCGTTCATCCTGCTGGCCGTCAACGACGCCACCGTCCAGGTTCAGCTCCTGGTTTGGATCTTCGCGATGCGCGTGGCCATGCTGGTCGCCAGCGGCGCCTCGTATCTCGTCAATGAGGCCTTGCAGCGCGGCTCGTTTGCGCCCGGCAAGAACACCGACTTCGAGGTGCCTCTCACGTGGCTGGTGTGGATCACATCGATCGTGTCTATCGTGCTGACCTTCGTGGTGTCCTATTTGATGATCCCGGAGCTCGAGGACGGCAGCATGTGGTGGAAGCTGTCCTTGATCATCAGCTGCGGCACCCTGGCGGGCGCCGTGTTGCCGGAGGTGGTCAAGATATTTACGTCCACGAAGTCCGCGCACGTCGAGGAAGTGGTCACTGCCTCGCGCGAAGGCGGCGCCTCGCTGAACATCCTCGCGGGCCTCACCTCGGGGAACTACAGCGCCTGCTGGATCGGCACGATCATCGCCGCGCTCATGGGGGCGGCCTATGGCGTCAGCGAGCTCGGGTTATCCGAGTTGATGCTGGCACCCGCGGTCTTCGCCTTCGGCCTGGTGGCGTTCGGCTTCCTCGGTATGGGGCCTGTGACCATCGCGGTCGACTCCTACGGCCCTGTCACGGACAACGCCCAGAGCGTGTTCGAGCTCTCCCAGATCACCGAAATCCCCGGTGTCGAAGCGGAGATCAAGCGCGATTACGGCATCGACGTGGACTTCGTCAAAGCCAAACACCTGCTCGAGGAGAACGACGGCGCGGGCAATACCTTCAAGGCAACCGCCAAGCCGGTGCTGATCGGTACGGCGATCGTTGGCGCCACGACCATGATCTTCTCGATCGTCGTGTCGCTCACCCACGGGCTCACGCTGAACCTCCAGAAGCTCAGCATCCTGCACCCCCCCTTCCTGCTCGGGCTGATGATGGGCGGCGTGATCATCTTCTGGTTCACGGGCGCGACGACGCAAGCCGTCGTGGCCGGCGCCTATCGGGCGGTGGAGTTCATCCGCCGCAACATGAAGCTAGAGGGCGCCACCAAGGCCTCGATTGAGGACAGCAAGAAGGTCGTCGAGATCTGCACCGTCTACGCTCAGAAGGGCATGGTCAACATCTTCTTGACTATCTTCTGCGCCACCCTGGCCTTCGCCTGCATCGACCCCTTCTTCTTCATCGGCTACCTGATCTCGCTGGCGCTGTTTGGCCTGTTCCAGGCTTTGTTCCTCGCCAACGCGGGCGGCGCCTGGGACAACGCCAAGAAGATCGTGGAGGTGGAGCTGGCGGACAAGAGCTCCGACCTGCACGACGCGGTCGTGGTGGGCGACACGGTGGGTGACCCCTTTAAGGACACCTCCAGCGTCGCGATGAACCCCGTCATCAAGTTCAGCACGTTATTTGGCGTGTTGGCGGTCGAGCTGGCGGTGGAGCTCGAACGCTCGACCAGCGTCGCACTGGGTGTGGTGTTTTCCCTCGTCATGTTCTTCTTCATCTGGCGTTCGTTCCACTCGATGCGGATCATGGGCGGCGTAAAGGCAGCGCCCGCGGCGGTCGTCGCCGGAGAGTGAGCACCAGGGCCGCGGTCTACCGTTCGGGCCAAGGCCCCTTTTTCGCAGCGCGCCGGTCGAGCCGATCGGCGCGCGCGGAGTCTCGGTAATCCTTCTGTTCACAGCTGCGCCTTGCGGTGGCGCGCGGCCGGCTCTAGGCTCGGATTCGACGGCCGCTGCGACCGCCGGCGAGAACTTCCGTGAAGGTGCGGCTCGAAGACTTGACTCACGCGTACACGTCGCGCGGCGAACGCCGCGTCGCGGTCCGCATTCCGGAGCTCGACATCGAGAGTCAGTCGAGCCTCTGCCTGGTGGGTAGCTCTGGGTCCGGCAAGACGACCCTGCTCAACATACTGGCCGGCATCGTCGTGCCGACGTCCGGGCGGGTGTACCTGGGGGAGACGAACCTGTTCGCCTTGAACGAGTCGGAGCGGGACCGGCTGCGGTCGAAGAGCATCGGTTGTGTGTTTCAGACGTTCAATCTGCTTCAGGGCTTGTCCGTCCTCGAGAATTTGACACTCGCGCAGCGCTTCGCGGGCATCCCCACGGCTCAGGCGCGGCGTCGCGCTCACGAGCTCCTCGAGATGCTCAACCTGCTCGATCGCGCGCAGGCGAGGCCGTCGGAGCTGTCGGTCGGTGAGCAGCAGCGGGTCGCCATTGCTCGTGCCGTCAGCAAAGCGCCGAGTCTGGTCTTGGCTGATGAGCCCACCGCCAGCCTGGATGACCGGAGCGCCGAGGCGGCCATCGATTTGCTGATCGCGCATAGCTCCCAGTGCACGCTCCTGGTAGCCACACATGACGCGCGTCTGCTGGGGAGGTTCCGCTCCGTGCGCAGCATGAGCGACTTGTCAGGCCTGTCGTGAGGGCCAGGTGCGCCTAGATCAGCTGCTCCTGCGCAATCTCTCGCAGCACCGGGTGAGCTCGGGGCTAACCGCGTTGAACGTGGCGCTCGGGGCGCTCTTGGTGGCCACCGTGCTATTGCTTCGAGCGGCGACGGCGGATGCTTTCCTGGAGCCGAGCCGGGGTTTTTCCTTGGTTGTCGGCGCGCCGGGCTCCGGTCTCTCCCTGGTGTTGAGCTCGGTGTTTCACATGGGAAAGAGCCCCGGGTTGCTCGAGTACGAGGCGTTCGAAGAGCTCGAGCGAAACCCGTCGACGCAGCTGGCCGTGCCGTATGCTGTGGGTGATGCGTTCCGCGGCTTCCGGGTCGTTGGCACGACCGACGCTTTCTTCGACCCACGCTTCCCGTATCCACGCGCGGACACAAAAGAGGGAAAGCTCGCGAGTGGTCGCGCCTTTCACTTCGATCGGGAGGGCCTACGCGCGGCTCTGTCCGGTATCGAGCGAGCCGCACGCGCTCGCGAGCCGGGGGCTGCCCCGGAGGCAAAGCTCGAAGAGGGCGCACAGCACGCTGCCTCGCCGGACGAAGCCGTTGTCGGGTCAGAGGTCGCGGCCGCCCTCGACGTTCGCGTGGGCGACCGCATCGAGCCCACCCACGGCGTCGAGGGAGGGGGCACGGCGCATCGCGAGCCACGGCTCTGGCAGGTCGTTGGGATACTGCGCAGTACGCGGACGCCGATCGACGACCTGGTGTTGATCAACCTCGATTCTTTCTTTCGGATCGACGATCACCGCGGCGGGGTGGTGCCGGAGAGCGGCAAACCGGCGATCTCGTCGGTGTTGCTGTTCCCCAAGCCCGGCGTACACAAGGCCCTGCTGCTGAGCCAGCTGGGCAAACGCACCGCGTTGCAGGTGGCCGACGTGGACGCTGAGGTGCGCGGCCTGCTCCGCCTGGTGGGTAGTGTCGATCGGATCTTCTTTGGGATCGCGGTGCTCGTCGTGCTCGTCGGAATCCTTTCGGTAGCGGTCGCGATCTACAACACGCTCGACGCGAGGCGGCGAGAGCTAGCCATTTTGAGAATTCTCGGCGCTCGTCGCCGCACCGTGTTCGGCCTCTTGGTTGGCGAAGCCACGCTGCTCAGCGCCATCGGAGGGGCTATCGGATTTGCCGGTGGACATCTCGTCGTTTCGGTAGCGGCGGGCCTGATCGAGCGCAGCGCCGGCTTTCGTCCTACGGCGCTGGTGCTGCTCCCTGAAGAGCTGCTGGCCTACGCGCTGGTGGTCGTCGCCGGCGCGCTTGGTGGTCTGCTCCCCGCGTTCAAAGCTTACCAGACGGATCCGGCATCACGCCTGCTGCCGTCGACCTGAGCCACGGAGTAGAGCGTGACGTCCAAAAAACGTGGATTGGGTGAGGTGCTCGAGGTCGCTGCGCTCGTCTCGGGCTGTGCCCTGTTGATCTACTACTCCTGCAAGAGCGACGTGCAGGTCGATGCACCGCGAGACAGCAAGGTCTTCGGCGTGGCGAGGTCCGAGGGCACCGGCGCTGGATCAAGCGCTGACAAGGCCTCCCGAGCTAGAGCCGTTGAGGCGGCCGTGGGCGACCTCCTGCGTGGTGTGGCGCTCGGCGACGTCGGGGAGGAGCAGCGGTCCAGCGCACAGAAGTCGCTCATTTCGCTGCTCGAGGGCTGGCATTGGGGTAACGAGAAGGATCGCTCGACAGCGGCCGCGGTCGTCGTGCAACAGATTTTCGACCAGGCAAAAGCGCAGGGCGTAAGCTCTGCGCTCAGCCTGCGTCAGGTGCAAGCCATACGCGCCGTGGCCAAGGAGATGGCGCGGCAATTGCTGCTCCTGTCCGTGGGCTCGTCTGCGGGAGCGGACGGCATCTCAGCGCCCTTGCCCGCCGGTTACGAGCGTATCACGTGGAACCAGCTGGGCGGCTTCCCGTATCGCGAGGGCAGCGAGTTGCCGCCGGACGTGCTGGCTCTTCAGGGCAAGAGCGTAGGCATCCCGGGCTTCATGCTCACTTTGGGTGACACCGATCAGCTTCGCGAATTCATCCTCGTGGAGTCACTGTGGGGCTGCTGCTTTGGCAGCGTCCCCGAGGTCAATCAGACCATCCTCGTGCGCCTCGATCCAACCCGCTCCGCAGCGTACACCGCGGCGCCGATCCTCGTCACCGGTCGCCTGGAGGTAGGCGAAGAACGCGAGGCTGGCTTCGTCACGAGCCTCTACCGAATAGAGAATGCGGCGATCGTGACCATCGACTCCAGCCTCGGGCAATGAAAACGCGTCGCGGAAGCGACGTGGCCGCGACGGGTTGACCAAGGACGGTACGGCAACGTGAGACGGGGGACCGGGGGGGATGTCGAGGGTCGAGGCGCTCGCCAGAGTTTCTTACGAGACGGGTCGTGCGAAATAGGCGCGTTCGGGGAGCGCCTCACCTTTCGACGTCGCCAGCGTGGGGCGCCAAGCTCACTCCGCGGCTTGGACGGGATCCCAACCTTGGTTAGAGGGCGCCGCCAAGCGTGAGGGTCTGCTGGGCCTAATGTGCTCGGCGATGTCATGCACGAGGTTTTGTATGTCCGAAAGCAGCTGATGGGCGTTGAGCACGACTCGCACACCGGCTCGGCGTCGCGGCACCGCCGGGTAGTAGGCGACGTTGACGTAGTGTCCGCGGCGCAAGAGCGAGCTGGCGAGCTCGATGGCTGCGCGTTCGTCGCCCACGGGGACAAAGCGAATGGGCGAAGGATCCGAGCACACCACGGGGACCTGCTCGCGCTCTGACGCTCTGTCAAAAGCGCCGATACGAGCCACGAGCCGCTCTTGTAGCGATGGAAGCTCATCGGAAAGATGGATCCGGGCCGAAGCTACGCCGGCCCCGAGCTGTGCAGGCTGCACTGGTCCCGAGAAGATCAACGTTCGTCCGCACGTGAGCATCCGATCGGCGAGCTCGCGTTCTGGGAGGACGATGGCACCTCCGGCGGACCCAAAGCTCTTGGCCAGACCGAGGACCACGACCATGCGCGGATGGATGGGCCGATGCCCGAGGATCGTGCCTGCACCGCGAGCGCCGCTCCAGCTCACACCATGGGCGTCGTCCACGTAAGCAAACAAAGATGGCTGCCGATCGAGCAGGGCAAACAGCCCGTCCCTGTCGATGACGTCCCCATGCATGCTGTAAATCCCGTCACACAAGTAAAAGACGCGATCGTGCGTCGCGGACAGGGCTTGGACCCGCTGCTCCAAACGGTCGAGCCGGTTGTGCCGCACGGGCTCGCAAGGGATGCCCCGGAGGCGCAACTCTGGCAGGGCGGATTGCACGCTGGCGTGCACTTGGCTGTCATACAGGACGGCGTCGCGTTCACCGACCAGCACCGGCAGCGCGCTCAGATGCGCAAGCGAAGTCGTCGGTGCCAATACCACTGGCGCGCCCGCGATCTCGGAGAGAAGATGCTCGAGCTCCCGGTAGAGAGGCGCTGCGACATACGCTCTCGACGTGGAGAACTGCACTCCGTAGCGCAGCACTGCCTCGCATGCCGCGGTCTTCAAGCGCGCGTCAGTTTCGAGCCCGAGGTAAGAGCAACTGCCGAAATTGATCAGACGCTGCCCATCCAGCGTGATGCTACGCCCATCAAACCTGTCATCCTCGGCGAACCGGCAGACGAGCCCCCGTGAGCGCGCCAAGGACCAGTTTTGCGCGGCGAGGGTTTGTCGTTCCAGTAGTCCGGGGCGAATGGCACTGCTCGTTGGCTGCATTGATGTCCTTGGTGTTTCTCGGCGTCCGTTCCACCTCACCCCTAGGGGTGTAGTGAATGGTCGTCGATGTGGGTGAGTGAGACACTGTCCCATAATGGTACGAACTTGGCGTGGCAGTTTCACGTCGAATTCGTCGCGACGATCGAATGGCGACTTCGCGTTGCGCACTTGGGCAGCTCCGAAAAGTGCAGGCGCTCGTCGCGCCGAGCGAGACGTGCACGCACGAGTTCAGTAGACTCCACGCAGCTCTCGTGTTGGAACCCGAGCGCTTGGTCGACGCAGTGGCAGGGGGGATCGCACACGGTTAACTCGAGTTGAAATGAACGCCGCTACGCTGCTCACGTTGACTGCCTGCGCGATCGAGGTGGTGATGGGGAGCTTGGCTCTGGCGTTCGCGGGGGCGCAGGGCTGGCGTCACTTTCGAGTCTTCGCCGTGATCGCGTTCTCCGCGGCTGCTTACAGTTGCGGTAACGCCCTATTTGCGAGCGGCGACCCACACCCGACCTTGGTGGTTTGGGCTTCGCGCGTAAACCTCGCGCTCGGCTGTCTGCACTGCGCGTCCTGGATTGTGTACGTACGCCGGCAGTACGAACGGCCCCTGCGGCGCCGCGATCGCAGCTTGATTGGCGTATTGATAGCGATTGCCGCGATCGGCTTCGTCCCCGACTGGGTGATGAGCGGCCCGGTGGTCCAGCAGACCATCGGCTGGGCAACAGTCACGTATCACATTCCCACCGTCACTCGCCTGGGGTCGCTCTGCATGTTCGCCGTGCCGCTGTTCCTCGGCGTACCGGCGCTGACGTATCTGCGTAAAGCGCGGCAAGGCGCGCCCGGCGCTCGGGTGCACGTCGTGGGCTTTTGCCTGCTCTTCCTCACGATGCTGAATGAATCGCTGGTGGGAGCGGGCCTGCTCGATAACCTCTATTTGATCGATGTGGGCTTCCTCTCTGCGGTGCTCTCGGTGTGCGGAGAGATGACGTATCGAGTGACGGGTGACGCTCGTCGGCTGCAACACCTGTCCGAGAGCCTCGCGCGGCAAGTCGAGGAGCGCACGCGCGAGCTGATGCTGACGAGGGATAACCTGGTCCGATCCGAGCGGCTGGCAGGGCTAGGCCGGCTCAGCGCGAGCATCGGCCACGAAATCAACAACCCTCTTTCTTACGTCATCGGTAACCTGAACTACGTGTGCGACGAGTTGGCGGACGCGGAGAGCGTGCGGCAGGATGCGTTGATCGAGAGCGCCGTTCGGGACGCGCTAGGGGGCGCGGAGCGGATCCGTAGGATCGTCGGTGAATTGCGCGCCTTCAACTCTTCGTCCGAGCGCCACGTGCGCCGTGCCGTGGACGTGGGGGACGCGTTGGACGCGGCCACGAAGTTGGCGCGCAACGAGATTCGGCACCGAGCGCACCTGGAGCGGGAGTTTGGCCCGGTGCCGAAGGTAATGGCGGACCCGACGAAGCTGACCCAAGTGTTCGTCAACGTGCTGGTGAATTCGGCCCAGGCGATACCCGAGGAGCGCCTGGCGCGGGGTGAAGCGCTGATCACGCTGCGCACGCGCTTGACGTCCGACGATCACGTCATGATCGAGATTGAGGACACCGGCAGCGGCATGGCCGAGGACGTTCGCCAGCGCTTGTTCGAGCCGTTCTTCACCACCAAGCCGGATGACCGCGGAACGGGCCTGGGGCTGTTTGTATCGCTAGGCATCGTGAAGAGCTTCGGCGGAAGCATCGCGGTCGAGAGCCAACTGGGCAAGGGGACCACCGTGCGCATCCTTCTGCCGACGTGGCACGGCGTCGAGGTCGCCCCGGAGACGGGTCCCCGCCTCTCGCTTCGGACGCTGGAAAACCGTCGGCTCCTGGTGGTGGATGACGACGTGCTCGTGGCCCGCACGCTGGTTCGACAATTGAGCGGCCACCACGTCGAGGTGGTGTCGAGCGGGAAAGCGGCGCTCGAACGATTGTCCGCGGCGGGTTCCAGCTTTGATATCGTATTGTGCGATCTGATGATGCCCGACATGACGGGCATGGACGTCTACGAGACCGTGGAGGAGAAGCACCCCGCGCTCGCGGAACGCTTCGTATTTATCAGCGGGGGCGGGGTGACCGAACGTTCGCGCCGCTTCCTCGAAGTGCACGCGGACCGGGTATTGCCGAAGCCCATCGACAGCCGCCAGCTCTGCGAGCTCTTGATGCGCAGGCCGGGCGCCGAGCCCTCTCGAATCTTCCAGGCCAGCTAGGCGCTCTACATCCGGAGAACTAGCGGGCTCAGGTGCCGCTGAAACCCGGCGCGCCTGCTAGGTCGCCGGAACGTGGACGTGGCCCCGTCGCTCGACGGCTCGAGCGCCGCTGAGACTTGCCCCGAGCCAGCACCGGATCCCCACCTGCCAGATGGTCTTGATGACCAGAAGGCCGAGCAACCCGAGCGAAGCCCACTCGAGTACCCCAGCGGCCCGAGCGCGCGGCAAGGCCAGCGACACGTCCAACAGCAGGGCAGCCAGGGTGACCAGACCCCAGGCCAGGAGCGCGAGGACCGCCACGCTCAGCCAGCGCCGCGCGCGCCCCACTCCAGCGGCTGCGAGGCTGGGCTCGATGAACTTCAAGGCGGGACCGAGCACGAGCCCCCCGAGCGCAACGCCAGGCGGCAGCGCTTTGCCAACCAGCGCCGCGGCCAGCGGTACCGCCGCGGGGGTGCACACGGAAGACGCGATGCTGAGCGCGCCGAGCAGAGCGCCCTGCCATCCCATGGACAGCGAGGCGAGCGCGCCGCTGCTCGGCACGAACCTCTCGATGTAGCTCGCGCCGAGCAGCCCGAGCAGGATCCACCCGCCGACTCTCGAGATGAGCTGGTCGAGGACCACCGCGAACCTCTGGTCGGGCTCCGCATGCAGCGCCGCGCTGCCTGCGTCGCTGCTGCGCTCCGCTGAAGCCGCTGAGTCGCGCTTTACGTCAGTGGTCGCCGTGAGCCGGGCAGCGAAAGCCAGGGCCCCGCCGCAGGCCAATTGCGCGACCGCAAAGGGCCAGCCGAGCAGCCACGTGGATAGGGTCAAAGCTTCGAGCCCTGGCCCTGGGCTCGCGACGGGCGAGCTCACGTCCGGAGCCGGATGGCGTGTGCCCGCCGAGTGACGGCGCGCCAGGGTGACGACGCCTGCGCTCGCGAGCAGGCCAAGACATAACACCGGTGCAACAGCGAGCGTCAGACCCAGCAGGCCTTGTCCGATGCTGGGCGCTGCCGCGTGCTCCTCGACGTCGGGCAATAAAACGACAAATAGACCGAAAGCCGCAGCCAACACGTCGATCGCGCGATCCTTTCGCGTTTGCAGCTTCTCCGCGAGCGCCTCGTAGGCGACGATGTGGACGAGGATGCCGGCCGCGACGGCGTCCGCCCAGCCGTGCCATTCGTGCCAGGTCCCCGGCATTGATCGAACCAGAAAATAGCCGAGCGAGCTGGCTAGGCCGAGCAGTGCGGCGCGCCAGAGCGCGGTCCGCACTCCGCGCCGCGCGTAGGCCAGGGTAACGAGGGCAACGATCGGGATCTCGTGGGCACCGAGCGCCCAGAGCAGCTCGTGGCCGTGGCCCTCCACGGACATGACGACACCGTCACCAAAGCGATGCACCATGAGCCCAGCGAAGCCGACCTCGAGCCGCAGGCTGTGGGCGCTCATGCCTCGAAATAGCGTCGTGACCAGGCGCTCCAGGGTCGGAATGGCGATGAAGCCGCCGATGGCAGCGAACAGCCCCCAAATCCCCTCGGACGCGATGGCGTGCGGCAACAGCGACAACCCCACCACCAGGCTGGCCGCGACTACCGCGAAGGTTCGGATCGGCCCTGTCGTACGGGCCGTCATACGCTGCCATAGCCCTAGCGCCGCGCCCGCGATGACCGAGATCCAGATGACCGCCAGCGCCATTTTTGCGACGGCCATACGAATGCAGTACGCGTGCATTTGCAAGTCATCTGTAGAAACGGTGGCCGGTTTATGCCGCGCGCGCCGCCTCTCAGCGACGCTAGCCGTTGGCGCAGCTAGGGCAGCGCCCCACGAACTGAACCTCGGCGGCCTTCAGCGACTTGGTCCATTTCGTCTTCTTCGGCGTGACGACCTCCGTTTCGGGCAAACACGAAACGATGCCGCAGTCGTCGCAGAGAAAATGCGGATGAGCACAGTCCTTGTCGGCCCTGGCGATTTCATAGCGGCAGATGCCACCCGCGTGACTCGCCACGCGCACCAGGCTCACGCCCACGAGCGCAACGAGGTTGCGATATACGGTGGCACGATCCCAAACCGCGTCGTCGCCAAGGCGAGTCACGACCTCGGAGTGCGACAACGGGCGTTCAGCCTCGGCGACGATTCGCAGGACCGCGAGGCGTGGGGCCGTGACACGCAGACCCAGGCCGCGGATGAGCTTTTTCGTCTCGGCGAGCCCGGTCACCATTCTACGCTAGCCTACCCGCGCTCGCTAGACCAGCGATGATCTCGCGAGTGCGTGCGCAGCGTTCGTAACGCGAGCTCGGAAGGTGGACTCGCAGCGTCAACGTCGAAACCCTGGTCCGACGGTCGAGTACCATCGCCCTCCAGCGGGCCCACGCTCAGGGCTCGAGCTCAGCCCAGATGAAGCTCGGGTGGCCGCTCGTGCCTGCGGCGTCGTAGTGGTCGACGAATGCGAGCTCGTCGTGGGCCGCGACGGGCGTGCGGACGTCATCGACGAGCGCGCGCTCGAGCAGTTGGTCGCGTTGTCGTAGTCTACCAACCGGCACCTTCCGCGAACGCTCACGCCCAGGGCTAGCGCTAGATCGGAAAGGCTCCCGATCAAACGAATTTCGATGGTCGCCTTGGGCTGGCATCGCAGGGTACCCTCTCCTTTCTGAACGGATCTTCGGCTTGGAGCGCCGCAGGTGGCGCGGCTTCCCTTCCTTTGCGCGCCGACGTGCATTGCAGCGTTCTGGCGTGCAAGCTCCTGGTGATGGCGCGCCGAGTCTTGGCCGCGGGCGCCTGAGACTCACCCCTGGATGCTTGGGCCCCGGCGCTCCCGCGAGCGCTACGGACGGGTGCGTCCGTTGTTTGGGGTGCAAACGAGCCTCGCGCGGCAGCGCAGTGCTTCTGGCGTCTCTGGCACGCTCGTCGGCCCGATGGACGCCCGCCCGCAGCTCCAGTGTTCTCTGCGCAGAAGTGACGCTCGAATCCGCGAACCATTCGCGGTCTGCACTGGCACGAGCGCTTTAATAATAACGATTTCGAATATCAATAGCGGGGGCGCGACGTTATCCGTTGATTTGTTCGCTGGTGAGCCCAGTTCGGGTCAGAGCTGGGCATTTTATTGACATTGATTATCAATTGTGGCAGCTTCGGGTGAGTGAGCGCAGAGGCTGGGGGCGGGAGACCGCAACCCTCCCGCCCCCGAACCTCGTCTGCTCGCGACGCGGTGACGTCTGGTCACAGAGCACATTTGCTGCGGGGCGCACGGTACGAGCCACGCCGCGCGGCTCTGACGCTCCCAGGACGCGCGGCGCCGCCTGGGTGCTGCGTTCGAGCTTACGCCGCCGGGCCCTTAGCGAGCCATCGAGCGTCGGCGGAAGTGTCAGCCCGGACGGCTAGAGCCCGGACCCAGACGTGCGCCGAACGGCTAATTTAAGGCTGCGCCACGCTATATGCTAATGAGCGCCGGCGCATGAACACTCAGCCTCTGATGAGTGGTGCAGGAGTCAGCAACGCAAGGCCCGCCCGGGTGCCGTCCGTTGCTAGGCGGGATGGCTCGAGGCTCCATGCCGAGGAAGCATCTCGCGCAGCCGACGCAGCAGACGGCGGAGTCGTCCAGCTCGAGCAAGCGCTCGCCACGGGTTGCGGCATGACACCTGCTCTTGGAGGTGACAGACACTCGGCTCCGACGGCTGCACCCTCGGGCTCCTCTCGCGAGCCACGGCGGCGCTCAGGGTATTGATATTGACAGTCAATAGCCACTCAGTCTAGACTCGCCGCCGAGAATATTGGCGATGCGTAATTCACCCCCTTTTGCCCGTGACCTCGGAACCGACGCTGGGGAGCCGATGCACGGCGCGGCCGTGGTGCCATGTGACTTGCGATGCGATTGCGGGAGCCTGCTGGCGCGCCGCATTGGGAACAGCGTCGAGCTCAAATGCCGACGCTGCAAACGCACCTTGCTGATCCCGTTCGAGAGCTGAGCGCCCTCACTGAGCAGGCGCCCGTCCAGGCGCTATCTACTCGTGGCGCAGGGCCTCGATGGGGTTCAGACGCGCGGCTTTGCGCGCCGGCAGTAACCCGAAGACGACGCCTACCAGAGCAGAGAAGCCAAACGCCAGGGCCAGCACGCCGGGTTGCACCAAGAAGGGCACGTCGAGCATGCGCGTGACCGACCAAGACAAGCCGAGCCCGAACCCGATTCCGACGACTCCGCCGAGAGCGGACAACACCACCGCTTCGAGCAAGAACTGGAACAAAACGTCGCTTGCCAGGGCTCCGATCGCGAGACGAATGCCGATCTCGCGGGTCCGCTCCGTCACGTTCACGAGCATGATGTTCATGATGCCTATTCCTCCGACGAGCAAGCTGACGGCACCGATGGCTCCGAGCAGCGCCGTGAGCGTCCCGGTCGCAAGGCTCATGGTCTCAGCGACCTCCTGCATGTCACGCACCGAGAAGTCGCTGTCTCGACCCTCGCCGAGCCCGCGGCGTTGGCGTAGCAGCGCCTCGGTTTGCGCCTGCACCGACTGCGTGGAGCGGTCGCTCTTTGCCGACAGGAAAATGGTGGATACGTCGGTGTTTCCAAGCAGGCGCCGTTGGACGGCTCGTAGCGGCATCAGGATCAAGTCGTCCTGATCCTGGCCTATGCCGGATTCCCCCTTGGAGGCCAGCGTGCCGATCACCAGGCAACTCAACTTCCCCACCCGGACGGACTCGCCGAGCGGATCGCGTTCACCGAAGAGCTCGTGTCGTACTGTCGAGCCCAGCAGGCACGCCGCACGCCCGGAGGAGACCTCGGAGGGAGCGAAGCGGCGCCCGCCCGACAGGGTGTAGCCGCGCACGTCCAGGTAGGCGTTGGTAGCGCCCATGATGCTGGTTTGATGGTTTTCGTTGCCCCAGACGCTGAGCTGTTGGGAGCCAGCGGTGGGCGCCACGTCGGACACGCCGCTCACCTCCCGGCCGATCGCGTCCGCGTCCGCCAGAGTGAAGGGTGGCGCTTGAGTGAAACCCATACCGCGACGCCCCGCGCCGGGGCGCACGATCAGCAGGTTGTCGCCGAGCTTGCCGATGTCGGCTTTGACGCGCGCCGTCGCGCCTTCGCCGATGTTGACGAGCGCGATCACCGCCGCGACGCCGATCACGATGCCCAACATGGTGAGCAATGAGCGCAGCTTGTTGCGGCGCAGCTCACGCAGCGCCATGAGCAGCGTGGACAAGATCACGAGGCCGCGCCCGCCTCGAGCACGCGACCATCGCGAAAGCGAATCACGCGGCCCGCGTACGCTGCCATGTCAGGCTCGTGCGTGACCATGGCGACGGTGATACCTTGGGCAGTGTTGAGGCGGGTCAAGAGCAGCATGATCTCGCGTTTGGTGCTCGAGTCCAGGTTGCCCGTGGGCTCGTCGGCGAGCAAGAGCGCCGGTTCGGTGACGAGGGCGCGGGCGATCGCCACGCGCTGCTGTTGGCCGCCCGATAGCTCGCTCGGTGCATGGCTCATGCGCGAGCCGAGCCCGACCGACTCGAGCGCCAGCCTGGCGCGCTCTTGACGCTGGCGTTTCGGGATGCGGCGGTAGATGAGCGGAAGCTCGACGTTGTCGAGCGCGCTGGTCTTGGCGAGCAGGTTGAAACCCTGAAAAATGAAGCCAATGTAGTGGCGCCGCAGCCGAGCCCGTTGGTCGGCGTCGAGGCTGCCCACGCCGACACCGCAGAACGAGTAGTCGCCAGCGCTCGGCGTATCCAGGCAGCCGATGATGTTCATGGCGGTCGATTTGCCCGAGCCGCTGGCTCCCATGATGGCCACGAACTCGCCCTTTTCGATCCGCAGATCCACGGCGTCGAGCGCGCGTACCTCGGCGTCGCCCGCGCCATAGATCTTACTCAGGCCCTTGAACTCGACCACCGCTTCAGGAAGGCTCACGGCTCACCGCCCACCGAGACGTCCAAGATGACCGGTGCGCCTGGCTCCAGCAGCGGCGCTGGGGCGGCGGGCTCTCGGGCTTCTGAGGCGCGAGCGACTTCCGTCAGACGAGGTGTGCCGACCTTGGGCGCCGCCGGACCTTGCCGTGCCGCGATCGCGCTTCGTGTCCCGTCCGTGGCGAGCACCTCGACGGCGATGCGGCGCGGGCTACCCGCGCCGTCTCTCAGAAATATGCGATCGCCGCGCGGCGCGCCGTTGCCGCCGCCCTCGGGCGCCCGTTCTTCGCGCGGGCGCATGGGTCCGCCGCCAAAACCCGGAATCGGAAGACCACGCGGGCGCGAAGCAGGCGCGCGCGGCGGTTCGAAGCGCAACGCAGCGTTGTCGACCAAAAACACGTCCGACAATTCATTGGTGATGATGCCCGCCGTCGCCGTCATCCCCGGGCGCAGCGAGCGGTCCTGATTGTCAACGGAGAGCACCGCTGCGTAGGTCACGATCGTGGCGCCGGCCTTTGGCAGATTGTGCAGCTTGAGCAACTTCGAAGCGAACGTCTTGCCCGGGTACGCGTCCACGACGAAGCTCGCGGTTTGCCCCTCGTGCACCTTGCCGATGTCCGCCTCGTCGACCTCCACCTCGAGCTCGAGCTTCGCGAGGTCGCGCGCGAGCGTGAACAGTATGGGCGTCTGGAAACCCGCGGTCACGGTTTGACCCGGCTCCACCGAGCGCGACAGGACGATGCCCGCGATGGGTGCCCGGATCACCGCCCGCGCCATCAAGCTCTTGGCGGAGGCCAGGCTGGCTTTTGCCACGCTGATCTGCGCCGCGGCGACACCCACGTTGGCCCGGGCGCGATCGAGCGCCGCCTTGGCCGTCTCGTTCTCGTCCCCGCTCGCCACGCCCTCGTCGTGCAGGGCGCTGGCGCGCTCTGCCTTGGTCTCCGCCTCGAACAGGGTGGCGCGCGCGCTAAGCTCGTTGGCGGTCGCCGTCTCGAGCTGTGCCTGCGTCTCCTTGACCCGGGCCTGTAGCTGTTCGGGGTCGATCTCCGCCAGCACCTGGCCCGCCTCGACTCGGTCGTTGACGTCGACGAGGACGCGCGTCAGCCGACCAGTGACCTCAGCGCCCAGCTCGACTGCGTCGACCGGTGCCAACGTGCCGACGGCAGTGACCGTTTCGACCAAGTTGCCCTGCTCGAGCGGCGCCGTGACGAAGATCAGAGGCTTCGGCGCCCGCGCCCGCTCGTAGGCGAGCGTAGCCGCGAGCGACACGACGCAACCGAGCACGCCGACCGCTAACCAGCGCCAGCGGCGGCCGCGGGCGCGCGGGGGGCCCGCGGCGCGCAAGACGTCTTGTTTCTGCGTCGTGAACCCGGGCCTTGATGCGGAATCCAGATCTGGCATGCGATTCGATGGACGCTCCAGCGTCCGAGGCTGTTTGTACAGCATCGTGACGCATGCGGCCATCGATGCCGCGCGAGGCGGTCGACCAGCGAGCGTCTCCGTTGCTGCTGGCTGGACCGGACTGTGGTCGGCGAGGGGCTCCACCCCGGGTGAAAGTGGCCTGGTGGACACGTGAGCTGCGCCCGGAGCCGGCCTAAAATCGTTCTTGCCCCCGTGCGCGCACCGAATCTGGAAAGTCTCGATACAGGCCAAACATTGCGTCCGTTACCAGTGAGTTTACCGCCTGGTGAAACTCTTCGACGGGATCGGCGCGCGAGGCCACGCTGGCGAAGGCGCGATCCAGTTGGGCCAGGTCGTTGAACTCGAGCATGATGTGAAACTCGCGCAGCACGTCAGGGCGTAGGCCGAGCTTGCCCCGCATGATTCGGTAGTTGACGAGCCGCCCGTCGGCCTCGAGGTGGTCGAGATAGTGTCGCGTCTTTTCAACGAAGTCCAAGTCGGAGACGCCGGGCTTTAGGTTGCACCACACGTGATAGATATCCATGTCGACCTCCTCCTCTAGCGTGAGCGAGCAGCACGCGGCCGCGCCCGCTCCGCGCGCGCCCGTGTTGCCTACCAGGGTTCGCGCCGAAGGTCCGCCGGTTCAACGGTGCGCAGGCGAAACGACTTCAGAAAAAAGCCATGGCTCGCCCTCCTTCGCGAGCCGGGCGGTCGGTGAATTTCTCTTCGCCTGACCACGACGGGGGTGTTTCACGAAGTGATGCGTGCCCTGGGGAAAGGCGCCCGCCCGCGGCGATCGCGCGATGGCCTCTGCCGGCTGCTCACCCCCGATCTCTGAGCGCATCCGCGCTTTGGCGCCCGCTCGCTACGCTCCCATATGTAGAGCGCCGACCTGGAATTTACGCGACGGAGTCTTCGCTCACCGCTTCGATCACCGCATCTACCAGCGACGCGTGGTGCTCTAGCCGCGACGCTAGATGTTCGGCATGAACTCGAACGGCCGTGTTGTCACCGCGTTCGACGGCGTGCCGCAGGTATTTGACGTCGCGCCGCAACCGAGTTTGCTCCCCTTCGAGCTTTTCAATGACCTGCTTGGATACGAACATGGCTACCGTGCTTGTGTTGCTTCCACACGAGTTAATTGCGCAGAGAACGCGTCGAGGACATCGACGTCACGCTTCACCGTCGACCTCGTCTGCTTCGGGCTCTTCCGCTGCTCGACCCCCGACGGCGGCGCCTTCTTACGACTTGCCGCGCCTGACTCATCTGCCCCCGACTCATCTGCCCCCGACTCATCCGCTGCGGGCATCGAATCATCCACGTCATCCATCGCCTCGCCCTCGCGATCCTCGGCTTGGATGCCCTGCGTGATATCTGAGAACGATTCGTCTTTCTCGCAGCCAACGGCAACAGTGGCCGAAACGAATGCAAGAAAGAAGAACCGCATCAAACTCTCCTCGAATGAGCGCACCCAGCCCGCCGAAGCGGGTCAGACAATGCTCCACGCGCTCGCTAAGCACGTGGTGTGCCACGATTTCATCGCTTCACTCGCTGCATGATCCAGCGGGAATTTGGCGCCCAATGCCAAGAGGGTGATGCTGTTGGATGCGCGCGCGTGCAGAGTTTGCGCCCAAATGGATGCAGGTTTTGCACCCATAGCGCGCGGCCCCATCAATGCGTGAAGACCGGGTCGCCACGACAAATGGCGCCCGAGAGCCGGCTGATCGTGCCCGAAGCCACAGTTGCCGCAAGCCGAAAACGTGACCACCACAAAAAAGTTGGCCAGTGGCGCCCTTGCAAAAAGTTGAGCGAGCCCACCCTCGGCTATTGGGCCAATTGCGTGGACCCTGCGCGAGCGACCGTTCAGGTCAGGGCGAGCAGCGCTTCGGTCAAGCGTTGCGGATCGATCTGCGGGTGGCTGGCCTCCGTGACCAGCTCCAGCGTGATCACCTGGAGGCCCATCGCCTTCAGTCGTTCTAGCTCGACGCCTATCGCGTAGTTTTCGCTGTTGCGATCCAGGATCACCAGATTGATGACTTGGGATAGGGGCAGGTCACTACCGGCATCGGCTCGAGCATAACGCAGCAGAGCCTCCGCGCAGGAGGCGACCGTCATACCGTGCTGTTCGGGATCGTGCCCAGTGTTCGGGATGTAGACCCGCGGGCACCCGGCCGCCGCGATCGCTCGGCCGACGCCGAGCGGCAAGAGGTTGGCCACGATGCTCGAGTAGAAGCTCCCCATCGGGAAACAGATCAGATCGGCGCCTTGAATGCTCTGCCGAACCTCTTCGCCGATGGTCGCGTCGGCGGGGGTCGGCGCGTCGAGGCCCTGCACCAAACACAGCCGCCGCACTGCCGTGCGGATCGGCTCGACCTCTTTCCCCGTCAACCGGTGCTGGCCGAGCACACGGGTGCCGTCCTCCAGGTCCGCGCACAAGTGCAGGTCCGCGTCGACGATGGGCTGCACCGCACCCCGCACCTCGAGTAACTTGGAGAAGCGGAACAGCACCGAGCCCAGATCTCTCGAACGACTCAGGAACCCGCCCGCGAGCAGTAAGTTCCCGATGTTGGCGCCTCTTGCATCGAAATCTGAAGGCATTCGCTCGACAAAGAACTGCAAGTGGGTCTGCACGATGCGCCGCATGGGCAGGGCGATGTCGACCACCAGGGCGTGTTCTCCGGAGACGAGCGCATCGAGCTCTGCACGCAGCTGCCTCCTCGGTGCGGAGCTCGAGAGCCGATGACTGAACAGACGGTAGATCTGCGGGTTGCCACCGATGCTCTCGTCCGCCAGAGCCACGATGCGGTTGCGCAAATCGCCGAGCGCCGGCATGCCGAAGGCCCGCCGCAGGTGCGCGGAGCTCCCGCCCGAGTCAAAGGGCGTGATGAGGTGCACCGAGTTGTGCGTAAACTGCTTGAGCACACGGCAGAGGGGCCGGAGCGCGCTGCCACCGCTGAAGAACAGGATGCGCGGGCCGAGCTCGGGAGCGCGTTGATTGCGCGAGACGCGGAGCTCGTCAGGGAGCCGAACGCTGCGTGTGATGTGGGGGTGTTGTGTCCCTTGCATGAGCTCCAGCGCCTCGTATACGCCGGGCCCGGCCGCCCTGTCGCGGGCGTTTCCGTCGCCGCTCTCCTGAGCTTTGCCCGCGGGTGACCTCGGGCCGGAGGTCGCCGAGGGGCGCGGATTTTGTAGCGTTCCGGTGCAGGGGGGCTCGTTCCCGTTGATTCCGTGACGCCCGCTCCGGCTGGGCTCGAGGTGGCCAACAATGCCGACATTCACCGAGAAAACGTACCGCTGCCACAGGGCTGTCACATCAGGCGCCCAAGCTCGCCGTCACGTGAGCGTCACCACGCCCCGAAGCCTATGGAAAATCAATCGACTGAGCGTTCCCGGTTCGGTACCTTTGGCGGTGAACGTGCCGCGATACGCCTTGACGTCACATCGGTGTCACGCAGATCCTGTATCGCGAGCCCCATGTCTGGAGTTATTTTAGTCATTGAAGACGAGAAGGACCTCGTCGCGGCTCTCGAGTACAACCTGGAGCGGGAGGGATATCAGACGCGCAGCGCGCTGACCGGCAGGGGAGGGCTCGATCTGGCTGACCAGGACCCTGTCCCCGACGCCGTCGTGCTCGACCTGATGTTGCCCGATATCTCGGGTATCGAGGTGTGCCGCCAGCTGCGCGGCAACAAAAGGACCCAGCATGTGCCCGTCTTGATGTTGACGGCCAAGGGGGAAGAGATCGATCGAGTCGTCGGTTTCGAGGTCGGCGCGGACGACTACGTGGTCAAGCCGTTCAGCGTGCGTGAGGTCATGCTGCGCGTGCGGGCGCTCTTGCGTCGGCAGCAGCGCGACGAACCTGAAGGCAACGAGGTCGCGTTCGGGCGCTTGCGGCTCGACGGCGGCGGTCATCGCGCTTGGGTGGACGATCAGGAGACCGTCTTGACCGCGCTCGAGTTTCGCCTGCTGACGACGCTGCTGTCGCGCCGAGGTCGGGTGCAGACGCGGGAACGGCTGCTACAAGACGTGTGGGGCATCGAAGCGGACGTCACGACGCGCACGGTCGACACTCACGTCAAGCGTCTGCGTCAAAAACTGGGTGGCGCCGGTGAATACATCGAAACGCTGCGCGGCGTAGGTTACCGCTTCAAAGAATCGCCGACCGGGAACAGTTCTTGAAGCCTGGGGTTCGTCTCAAGCTATTCGCGATATCACTGACCCTGGTCGTGGGCGTGGGGCTGGTGAGCGGAATCTACCTGGAGGGGCGGCTGCGCACGTGGCTTGTCGCCCGCATCCAGGCAGAGTTGCTCGGGCAAGCCCGCTTGGCGCGCGACTCCCTCGAGCTCCTCCCCGCGTTGGCCTCCGTCGAGGTCGCCGACGCCCTCGCCGACAGGCTGGGTCACTCGGCGGCGGCTCGCGTCACGATCGTACGGCGGGATGGCGTGGTGATGGGGGACTCCGACTTGAGCCTGGCGGAGGTGCAGCACGTCGAAAACCATGGCCATCGTCCCGAGGTGGCGCAGGCTCTCGCGGAAGGCCAAGGTGCTGCCACGCGCTACAGCACCAGCGTCCGCGCGGACATGCTCTACATGGGCGTGCCCTTTGAACGGCCGGAGATGCGCGGGGTGATCCGAGTAGCGGTGCCCCTCTCGGAGGTCGACTCTGTCGTCAGGCGCCTGCGCCTGATGCTGGCATTGGCGGGTCTGGTCGGGTTAGGTCTCGCGGTGTTCATCAGCGGCGTCGCCTCGCATCTCGCGTCCCGCCCACTTCGAAGCTTGGTGCGCAGCGCGCGTCTGGTGAAGAGCGGCGGCGGCACCGCGGCGCAACGTTTGCCTGTGTCTTCCAACGACGAGTTAGGGCGCCTGGCGGGCTCGTTCAACGAGCTAGTCGGCGAGCTGGACCAAACGCTCAAGAGCCTGGCGGGAGAGCGGGACCGGCTCGAGACCATCCTGGGCGGTATGACGGAGGCGTTGCTCGCGCTCGATCCTGAAGATCGCGTGACCCACGTGAACCAGGCGGCCATGGATCTGCTGGCTCTGTCGGACTCGCCTGTCGGGCAGCTCTTGATCGAGGTCGTGCGGGTGCCCGCGTTAGCGGAGCTGATGGAGCGAGTGCACCGCGACCGCGGAGCTTTCGCCGAGTCCGAGCTGTCACTGCCGCGCGCCCGCCAAGTGCTCGCGCGGGCCGCGTCCGTGAGGTCGACGGGCGGCATCATCCTGGTCATGCTCGATATCAGCGAGATGCGCAGGCTGGAGAAGGTGCGCCGCGATTTCGTGGCCAACGTCTCGCACGAGCTCAGGACGCCCGTCAGCGTCATTCAAGCCAACGCCGAGACGCTGCTCGACGGCGCGCTGACCCACCCCACCCGCGGTCCGGAGTTCCTGAGCGCGATCTTGCGCAACGCCCAGCGTCTTGCGCGGCTGGTATCCGATCTCTTGGATCTCTCGCGCATCGAGTCTGGTCACTTCACGCTGGAGCTTGCGCCCACGCCCGTGGCATCCGCGGTGCAGCGAGCCGTCGAGTCGATCCGCGGCCTGGCAGCGCGAAAGCGGCTCACCGTCGACGCCAGCATCCCCGGGGAGCTGTGCGTGCTGGCAGACAGCTCGGCCTTCGATCAGATCCTGACCAACTTGATCGTCAACGCGGTCAAGTACACCCCAGAAGATGGCCACGTGGAGATACGCGCGCAAAAAGGGCCCGCGACCGGCAGCGGTGAGCACACCGTGCACATCGAAGTTTGCGACGACGGGACCGGCATCGAGCCACGCCATCGCTTGCGCATTTTTGAGCGCTTCTACCGTGTCGACCCCGGGCGGTCGCGTGATATGGGGGGCACCGGCCTGGGGCTTTCCATCGTGAAACACCTGGTGGGTGCGATGCGTGGTGAGGTGGGGGTCACTGACAATCCGACTGGTGGGTCGGTATTCAGGGTCACCCTGCCCGCCGCTTCCAACTAGTCGATGATCGATCCCAATGTTATTGCGCACCCGCGTTCTCAGTTGTGTCATACGGCCTCCGTCGCGAGGCTTCGAACGAAGGATTCTCACGTGAAAACCCTGCCTGCCATGCCCCGCGTACGCCGCTCATTTGTCGCCGGGAGCGCGCTCCTACTGGGCGCGCTGGGTTCGCTCTCGAGCTGCAAAAAAGAGCTACCCAGCACAGGTTCGGAGCCGAGCGCCGACCTCGGCGCGGCTTCCCCCGCCGCTGCTCACCCGCAAGCCGTGTCGAGCGGTAAAACGGCCAGCCCAACCATCATCGCCATCGACGGCTCGAGCACCGTGTTCCCGATCACGGAAGCCGTGGCCGAGGAGTTTCGCCGTACCAACGACGCTCGGGTGACCATCGGCGTGTCGGGCACGGGTGGCGGGTTCAAGAAGTTTTGCAAGGGGGAGACGGCCATCACCGGCGCGTCGCGGCCGATCAAACCGAGTGAAGTCGAGCTCTGCAAGAGCAGCCCCGTTGAATACATCGAGTTGCCCGTCGCTTATGACGGCATCTCGCTGGTCGTGAGCCCCAAGAATGACTGGGCCTCGCACATGACGGTCGCGGAGCTCAAGGCGCTCTGGCGGCCCGAGGCACAAGACCAGGTCAAGCGCTGGAGCCAGGTGCGCACGGGCTGGCCCGACGAAGAGATCCATCTGTTTGGCGCCGGGGTGGACTCGGGTACCTATGACTATTTCACGGCCGCCATCGTCGGCACTGAGCATTCGAGCCGCGGCGACTTCACCTCCAGCGAAGACGACAACGTGCTCGTGCAGGGCGTCGCGATGGATCGACTGGCATTGGGCTTCTTTGGGTACGCCTACTACGCGGAGAACAAGGACAAGCTGAAGCTCATCGGTATCGATGACGAGAATGACCAGAACGGCAAGGGCCCGATCGCGCCCTCCCCGGAGAGCGTCATCGATGGCACCTACAGCCCGCTCGCGCGCCCCATTTTCGTGTACGTGAACAAGGCGGCGGTCGATCGCCCCGAGGTTCTCGCCTTCATGACGTTTTACCTGGAGCACGGCCCCAAGCTGGTGACCGAGGTCGGCTATATTCCGCTGCCCGAGCGCGCTTATGGTCTCGCCGCCAAGCGCCTGCAGAACCGCGTGGTGGGCTCCATCTTCGGCGGCTCGGGCTCTCGAATAGGGGTCAGTGTGGAGGCATTGCTTGCCGCAGAGTAGCTCGCTCTTGACCACGTCAACGCCTGTCGGCAAAGAGGCGGAGGGGTCGCGCAAGACGAGGCCCTCGAGCTTTCGGCTCTTGGGCTTCCGCGGCGTGGCGTCACCGTGGCACGAGCGTTTGCTCGAATACGCGTTGTTTGCGTGCGCCTTCGTGTCGGTGTTGACCACGGCCGGCATCGTCGGCGTATTGGCGTTCGAGACGGCCGAGTTCTTTCGCGTGGTGTCGCCGTGGCAACTCCTCTGGGACACGGAGTGGACGCCCCTGTTCGCTGAGAAGCACTTCGGCATCTGGCCGCTGGTGGCGGGCACCTTCTTGACCACAGCGATAGCGATGTGCGTCGCTTTGCCGCTCGGTTTGCTCGCCGCCATCTATCTGAGCGAGTTCTCTCCCGCGCGGCTGCGCCGCTGGCTGAAACCTGCCCTCGAGCTGCTCGCAGGCATTCCGACCATTGTTTACGGATACTTCGCGCTGGTCTTCGTGACGCCGGCGCTGCAGTTGGTGGTGCCGGGCCTGTCCGGTTTTAACTCGCTAGGCGCCGGCATCGTGCTTGGTATCATGTTGATTCCGATGATCTCGTCGCTCTCTGAGGACGCGCTGTACGCGGTGCCTCGAGCCCTGCGCGAGGGGGCTTACGCGCTCGGCGCGGGCCGCTTGCCGACCATCTTTCGGATCGTGCTGCCTTCCGCAGGTTCTGGAATCGCCGCGTCGGTGATCCTGGCAGTCTCGCGGGCCATCGGCGAGACGATGATCGTGGCCATCGCCGCGGGGCAGCAGCCGCGCCTGACCCTAGACCCCAGGGTGCCGGTGGAGACCATGACCGCGTACGTGGTTCAGGTGAGCATGGGTGACACCCCCACGGGTACGCTCGAATACCGAACCATCTTCGTGGTCGGAGCGGTGTTGTTTCTCATGACGTTCGTGATGAACGCGATGAGCTACTCTTTCAAGCGACGTTTCCGCACGACGGCCTGATGGCAAACCTCGACACCTGATTTTGAGCTTGGGATCGCTGTGATCAACGACACAATGACGAAGCGGCGGAGCTCGCAGCACTCGGGGCTCGGTATGAACCGAACCACCGGCAACTTCGCGGAGCGCTCATTTATCCTGTTGTGCCTGATCGCGGTGGTGCTGCCGCTGTTGTTGCTCGCCGTGCTGATCGGTGATGTCCTCTTGGATGCCATCGGGCGCATGAGTTGGGAGTTTTTGACGGGGTACCCGTCGCGGCGAGCCGAGCGAGCAGGGATCCTGCCCGCTTTGGCGGGCAGCCTGTTCTTGATCGCGCTCACGGCCGTGATGACGCTGCCCGCCGGGGTGGGGGCCGCCATCTATCTCGAGGAGTACGGAAAGCGCAGCCGCCTGGCAGGGCTGATCGAGATCAACATTGCCAACCTCGCGGGCGTCCCGTCGGTGATCTATGGCCTTCTCGGCCTGGGGTTGTTTGTCCGGACGCTTGGCCTGGGTCGAAGCGTGTTAGCGGGCGCCGCGACGCTCTCTCTGCTGGTGTTGCCGATCGTGATCATGTCGTCGCGAGAGGCCCTTCGCACCGTGCCTCATTCGCTGCGCGAAGCCTGTTATGCCCTGGGTTCTACGCGCTGGCAGTCGATTCGTCGCGTGGTGCTGCCCACGGCCATGCCGGGTATTTTGACTGGAGCCATCCTCTCCTTGTCCCGCGCCATCGGTGAAACTGCGCCGCTGATCGTTGTCGGGGCCCTGACGTATGTCACCTTTCTTCCGGACAGCCTGAACGCGCCCTTTACTGCGCTGCCCATTCAGATCTTCAATTGGGTGTCCCGGCCCCAGAAGGAGTTTCTGGTCAATGCTGCTGCCGGGATAGTAGTTCTGCTCGCGACCATGCTCGTGCTCAACACCTTCGCCATTTACCTCCGCAACCGCCTAGAAAAGAGGCTCGGGTAGCATGGCGGCCCCCGCGCTCGACAGCGGCGAAGCCGCCGTCAAGTTCGTCACGCGCAAGCTGTGCGCGTGGTTTGGCGACAAACGTGTGCTGCACGGCATCGACCTGGACATCGCTGCGCATCGGGCGGTGGCTATCATCGGTCCCTCGGGCTGCGGTAAATCCACGTTCATTCGTTGCCTGAACCGCATGCATGAGCTGGTCCCGGAAGCTCGCATCGAAGGCCAAATCCAGCTCGACGGCATCGACGTGTACGACGGGCGGATCGATCCCGTGCTGCTCAGGCGGCGCGTCGGCATGGTGTTTCAAAAGCCGAACCCCTTTCCATCGATGTCCGTGCGGGAGAACGTGCTGGCCGGGCTGCGCCTGACGAGCAGCGTGCCCAAGTCGGGAGTGGATGAGACGCTGGAGCAAGCCCTGCGCCAGGCCGCGCTCTGGGACGAGGTGAAGGATCGCTTGAACGACCCAGGGCTCGGGCTTTCGGGGGGCCAACAGCAACGGCTCTGCATCGCACGCGCCTTGGCCGTGAACCCCGACGTGCTCTTGATGGATGAGCCGTGCTCGGCGCTCGATCCGATCGCCACCGCCAAGATCGAAGACCTGATCCACACCTTGAAGGCGACCTACACGATCGTGATCGTGACGCACAGCATGCAGCAAGCGGCACGCGTCTCCGACCAGACGGCGTTCTTCCTGTCTGGCGATCTGATCGAGTTCGACATAACCGATCGCATATTTACCTCTCCGAAGGACTCGCGCACCGAGGACTACATTACGGGGAAGTTCGGCTGAGGGGCGTGCTGGGCAGGAGTAGATGAGCCGTGGGCAAGATTCACACCGATCGAGAATACGAGAGCGAGCTCAAGAAGCTCCGAGGCAGCCTCTTGAAGATGGCGGGGCGGGTCGAAGAGATGATCGCCGACTCCGTCAAGGCGCTGGTCGAGCGGGACATCGACCTGGCCCGGCGCACCATCGACGCCGACCACCTCGTCAACCGCGCCGAAGTCGAGACGGACGAGCTCTGCCTCGTGATCTTGGCCAAGCGCCAGCCCGTGGCCTCAGATCTTCGCTTTGTTACCCTGTCGCTCAAGATGGTGACCGATCTGGAGCGCATCGGGGATCTCGCTGTCAACATTTGTGAACGCGTGCTCGACCTCGGCCAGGACCCGCCGCTCAAGCCCTGGGTGGACGTGCCGAAGATGGCCAACATCGTACAGGGCATGGTGCGCGACGCGATCGACGCCTTCGTCGCTGGCGACGCCGATCGCGCGCAATCCGTCATCGAGCGCGACAGGTCCCTCGACGAGCTCTACATCCGCGTGTTCCGGGAGCTGCTCTCGGCCATGCTCAATGATACGACGAAGGTCGAGCGCGGTATCCACGCCCAATCGGTAGCGAAGTGGCTGGAGCGCATGGGGGACCACGCGACGAATTTGGCCGAGCAGGTCGTGTTCATGGTCAAGGGCAAGGATATCCGGCACACCAAAACCACGCTCGAAGACGGCTGATGGGGCGACCCCTCGGCGCCGCTCAGGTGTCGAGCTCGTCGGTCCCCTCGAACTTTTCGGGGGTCGTCGCATTTCTCGAAATGGGACAATTGGGCGGCGGGCGGTGTATCTTGGCAGGAGCCGGTGAATGGGCCTTGGCCCCGATCGGCGCCGAAGGAGCCTGATCCAGCCAATGAATATGCAGCAAGGGATACTCGGTGCGTGGTCGCTGCTCGACGTCAGCGGGTACGTCATCATCCTGGCCATCTTGCTCACGCTCGTGGGCAGCGTCGTTTTTAGCCTCTACGCCCGCAGCCGATACAACGGGCTCGCCCGGGAGTTGAGCGCGCACAAGCGGGCAGATCGGCCGTTCTCCGAGCGCATGCTGACGCGCATTCTGGAGGACGCTCGGGAGGCGCGTCGGACGCAGCGAGCGCCGAGTCACCAGGCCAGCATCGAGCACCACTTCGGTGAAGAGCTCGGAGGGCTGCTCCTGGCGGAGCGCTTCGTGCGTGCGGCGCCGGGGCTCGTCATCATTTTCGGCCTGGTCGGGACGTTCTACGGGCTCAGCCTCTCGATCGGGAAGCTCGTGCGGCTGGTCTCCGGAGGCAGCACCGAGCTGACGGACGTGACGACGTCGATGACCCAGGGGCTGACCCAGGCCCTGGCCGGTATGTCGGTGGCATTTACCACGTCCCTCTTGGGGATCGCCGCGGCGGTCGTGCTGACGTTCTTTGGGGTGTTTTTCAATGTGAGCGATCGCCGGACGGCCCTCTTGCTGGCCATCGAGGCGCACCTGGATCGACTGTTCGGCGGGGAGGTGGGCGTCGCGCAGGGCGGCGACGCCGGCGCCGCCCTTCATACCGGTGGGCTCGAGGCCAGCGTCGCCGAGTTTGCGACGAGCGTGGCCGGCTTACAGGAGTCGGTGGCCCAATTCGACGCCGCCCTGCAGGGCTTCGCCACGACGACCCGCGATTTTCGAGAGTTCAACCTGCACCTCAAGGACAACGTGCAGCGCATGAGCCTGAGCTTCGCCGACCTGAGCGAGACGCTGAAAGCTCACTCAGGGCCACTCGGCGGGCGCCCAGGTCGGTAGGGGCCAGCCATGCGAAATCGACGCCGCTTATTGGCCGAGGACGAGAGCCTGCAGCACATCTGGCCTTCGTTTGCCGACTGCACCTCCACCATCGCGCTGATCTTGTTCGTGCTCGTGCTCCTGGCCTACGTCAGGAACTTGATCGCGAGTAACGAGCTCGCGGTGTATCAGCGGCAGATCGCCGATTCGGAGAAGACCCTGAATGTGCTGTCGGACGATCTGGCGCGCACTCGCTCCGAAATCGCGGCGGGCCGGGCACGCCTCTCCGCATCGGTAGAAGAGCTCGGCCAACAGCGCAACGTGATCATCGCCAACGCGGCCGAGCTCGACAGCCTGCGTAGCCGGCTGAGCAGCATCGCGCTCTTGCGAGTCGACGTGCTGAACAAGGTCAAGGGGTCGATAGAGGCGGTGCTCGGCGGCCCTGGCGTCGGAGCGTCGCTGGTGCGCATCGGTGACAACGGCAACATCGTGATCAACGAGGGCCTGGTCTTCGAATACAACTCCTACGCGATCAAGGCGGACGGCACGCGCCTGCTCGGCACGTTGGCGCGAGCGCTGGAGGCCGTGCTCGATGATCAGGGCGTGCGCGACTACGTGGACGCGATCGTCGTGCAAGGGCATACCGACGATCGCGGATCGGGGGCGTTCAACCGAGACCTGTCCGCCAAGCGCGCCAACGCGGTGCTCGACTATCTGCTCGAAGCGAACCCCGCCCTGGAGCAAAAATACGGCAGCTACTTCGCCGCCAGCGCGTACTCGGAGTTTCGTCCCCTGGACGCCGCCACGACCGAGGCCGCCTACGAACGCAATCGTCGCATCGAGATTTCTGTCGTGCTGAAGGACGCGACGATTCCGAAGCTCATCGAGCAATACATGCAGTCGGTGGGCCCGGCGCCCGCAGCGGCGGCGCCCGTCCCGTGAGCCGGTCTGCTCTCGGGCGCATTCAGGCCTAATTTAGGCCAGCGGACAGTTCCATACATTGAGGCACGAACTGCCACACGGACTTCACCGCGCTGCCACAGTTGTGGCCAACGGTGCGGCCCGGCTATGGAAAATGGCTCCACGATGGTTTTGGAACTCGCCCCGCAAGCCGCGACGAAGCACGAGCACGAGCTAGTGCCACCGCTCGAGCCCGGTGCGCGCTATTTCAATCGGGAGCTGAGCTGGCTCAGCTTCAACCGACGAGTCCTCTCGGAGGCTCTGGACGAGCGCTTGCCGCTGCTCGAGCGGGTGCGGTTTCTCTCCATCTTTCACTCGAACCTGGACGAGTTCTTCATGATCCGCGTCTCCGGACTGCGGACGCAGATGGCGGCAGCGGCCATGGAGCGATCCGCCGACGGCTTGACGCCCAGCGAGCAACTCGCCGCCGTTCGCCGGGACCTGCTCCCCACGCTCGAGCAGAGCACGTCCCTTTGGTGCGACGACCTCAGCACAAAGCTCCGCGAAGCCGGCATCCGCATCCTGCGCTACACCGATCTGAAGAAGAAGCAGGGCAAGCTTCTGCGCCGGCACTTCAGAGAGTCCATCTTTCCGGTCCTGACGCCGCTCGCCTTCGACCCCGGGCATCCATTCCCGCACATCTCGAACCTGTCCATCAACCTGGCAGTGGTGGTGCGGAGCGGCGACTCGATGGAGCGGTTTGCGCGCCTGCGAGCACCGGCGAATTTGCCACGCCTGGTCCGCATCCCGGACGAAGAAAAGGCGGACGATTACGACGGGCTAGGCCTGCAGAACATCACCGAGCCGAACTTCGTTTGGCTCGAAGAGGTGATCGCTGCGAACCTCGACCTACTGTTTCCGAAGATGGATGTGGTCGCGTCGTATCCGTTCCGCGTGACGCGCGACGCGGACGCGGAGATTGAAGACGACGAGGCGGGTGACCTGCTCACCGCCGTCTCCGATGTGATTGGGCGGCGGCACTTTGGCCGAGTGGTGCGCTTGGAGATCGACGGCCACATGCCGGATCGGATCCGCGACATCTTGACCGTGAACCTCGAGCTCTCACCGTACCAGGTGTATACGACCACGGGCCCCCTGGGGCTCGCCGACCTCGGGCAGCTTGCCTCGCTCGAGCTACCGCACCTCAAGTATCCCGTGTTCTCCCCCGTGGTGCGCCACCCGCCCCGCCAGAAGGAGGACATCTTCAAGCTCATCACCAGGAAGGACATCGTCCTTTACCACCCCTACGACTCATTCGACACCGTGCTCGAATTTTTGGGGACTGCCGCGAAGGACCCGGACGTCATCGCCATCAAACAGACGCTGTACCGGGTGGGCCCGGCGTCGCCCATCGTGCAATTCCTCAAGGAGGCGAGGGAGAACGAAAAGCAGGTGGCTGCGCTGGTGGAGCTCAAGGCCCGCTTCGATGAAGAGAACAACATCGTCTGGGCCAAGGAGCTGGAAGAGGCAGGCGTGCACGTGGTCTACGGCATCGTCGGGCTCAAGACGCACGCCAAGATGGCGTTGGTCGTGCGTCGCGAAGGGACCGGCATCCGCCTGTACGTGCATATCGCGACCGGTAATTACAACCCCGTCACGAGCCGCCTGTACACGGACATCGGCCTCTTGACGAGCGACCCCGAGATCGCGCGAGACGTGCTCGATCTGTTTAACGGCCTGACCGGCTACTCTGGGAAGACGGAATACAAACAGCTGATCGTGGCGCCGGCGTCGATGCGGTCGCACGTGCTGCAGCGCATCGACCGCGAAATCGAGCGGCATCGAGCGGGGCAGGGCGGGCACATCGCCATCAAGTGCAACTCGCTCTCGGACGATGCCGTCATCGACGCTCTTTATCGCGCGTCGTCGGCGGGCGTGCGGGTGCAGCTCCAAGTACGCGGCAAGTGCGGCCTTCGGCCCGGCGTGCCTGGCCTGAGCGAAAACATCGTCGTGACGTCGATCGTGGGCCGCTTCCTCGAGCACGCACGGCTCTTTTACTTCCACAATGGGGGCGAAGAGGAGCTCTTGGTGGGTAGCGCCGACATGATGCTCAGGAACCTCGATCGACGCGTAGAGGCACTATTCCCCATTCGGGATCCCAAGCTTCGGGCCAGAGTGCGCGACAGTATTTTGAACGTCTCGCTCAGAGATACGGCAAAGTGCTGGGAGCTCCTTCCAGATGGGTCCTATCGGCGCCGGGTGCCAGAGGGCTCGGAGGCGCCCTTCAACTCGCAAGACCACCTCATGCTGGCCGGCGGAAGCTGGCGGGAAGAATAAAGAATGGATGTGCTCGTCGTTCGGCACGCGCTCGCATTGGATAGGGACGAAGCGAGGGCCGCGGGCATGCTCGATCGCGACCGTCCGCTGACTAAGAAGGGGCTAACGCGCATGAGGCGAGCCGCGCGCGGGCTCGGTAAGCTCATTCCCAACGTGTCGGCGCTGGTCACGAGCCCGTTGCGCCGTGCGGTCGAGACGGCTGAGGTGCTGCGCTCGCAGTACGAGGACGTGCGGCAGGTCGAGACCGAGGCCTTGCTCCCCGACAGAGAGCCCGGGGAGCTCGCGCAATTTCTGGCGGACGGCACCTTCGACTCGCCCGTGCTCGTCATCGGCCATGAGCCTCACCTGAGCCGTTGGGTGAGCTGGTGTCTCGGCGGCGAGCTCCTCCCGCTGCTGGATCTGCGTAAGGGGGGCGCTTGCCTCGTGCGTTTCGCGGGCGCTCCGGGCGCGCGTGCGGGTCGGCTGCTCTGGCTGCTCACCCCAGCCATCGCTAGGCGGATTTGATGGACATCGGTCCTGAGGGCCCCGCTAGGACGAACGGGCAAGCGCTCGCCGCGGTCGACCTTGGTTCGAACAGCTTCCATATGGTCCTCGGTCGTGTCGCCGACGGGCAGATCGCGATCGTCGACCGTATGAAGGAGATGGTTCAGCTCGGGGCTGGGCTGGACGAAAACCGAATGCTGAGCGAAGCAGCACAAGATCGAGCCGTCCAGTGTCTAATGCGGTTTGGGCAGCGCGTGCGCGCTTTGCCTGAGCAAAACGTGCGGGTCGTGGGCACGAACACCCTGCGCGTGGCGCGCAACGGGGAGAGCTTCCGAGAGCGCGCAGAGAAAGCGCTCGGCCACTCTATCGAAGTCATCAGCGGTATCGAGGAGGCGCGCCTGATTTACTCGGGTGTGGTGCGCGACCTACCGTCGAACGACGAACGGCGCTTGGTCGTCGACATCGGCGGCGGCAGCACCGAGCTGGTGATCGGTGTGGGCGCTGCTCCGCTCGATTTGGAGAGCCTCTACATGGGCTCCGTCGCGATGATGAAGCGCCACTTCGAGGACGGCAAGATCAACGCCCGGCGCTTCCGTCGCGCCGAGGTCACCGCGCTACGAGAGCTCGAGCATGTACAGGAGAGGTTTCGGCGGCTCGGCTGGTCCAAGGCGATCGGTGCATCGGGGACGGTTCGAGCGGTCGCTCGCGTCATCCGCGAGAACGGCCTGGGCGAGCAAGGGATCACGCGCGAATCGGTGAGGAAGCTTCGTGATAAGGTCGTCGACGCCGGCAGCGTCGACCGGCTGGCGCTCAATGGCCTGAGCGGCGCTCGGGCGACCGTGTTCCCCGGCGGCCTCGTCGTGCTGTCCGCAGTCTTGGAGAGCCTCGAGGTCGACACCATGTCAGTGAGCAGCAGCGCCCTGCGCGAAGGCTTGCTCGGTGAGCTTCTCGGGCGCTGTTTGCTGCGCGATGTGCGGAGCGATACGGTGAATGCGCTCGCCGAGCGCTACCATGTCGATCAGGGGCAGGCGAAGCGCGTCGAACAAACGGTGCTCCACCTCCTGCCCCAAGTGATGGCCGCGTGGAGCTTGCCGCCCGTGCGTTCGCACGAGATGTGCAGCTGGGCGGCGCGCCTGCACGAAATCGGCCTCGATATCGCGCACAGCCACTACCACAAGCACGGCGCTTACGTGCTCGAGAACGGGGACATGCCGGGCTTTTCGCAGCAAGAGCAACGGCTCTTGGCGGCGTTGGTGCGCGCCCATCGCCGCAAGTATCCTCGGGCGCTCCTCGAGGGCACGCCGGGCGGCGCCCGCCTGGTGGAGCACCTGGCGGTGCTCGTACGCCTGGCGGCTCTTCTCCACCGAAGTCGTGGCGAGGTCGGGGATGTCACGGTCATCGGCGGCCGCCGGTCGTTGGAAGTGAAGTTCTCGCCTGGATGGCTCGAGGCTCACCCGCTCACGTATGCGGATCTGCTGGAGGAAGCCGATTTCTTGAAGGCGGGTGGCTTTGAGTTGAAGCTGCCGCCTTCGAGCGCGAGGCCGGAACGCTAGGCTCATGGCGCACGAGCAGACGAGTGAGGTGGTGTCGCTCCCCGAGCACCTCCAGCGAGCGCTGGGCAAGCGGCTACAACGCCTCGGCAGGTTTCTCGATTTTTCCGCGTCCGACGACCCTGTCGACGCCGTGCACGAGCTGCGCGTCGCTTCCCGTCGGCTGCGAGCGTTCGGTGTCGTCTTCAAGGACGTGCTCGGTGCGAAGCGCCACTCGCGGTTGGATCGGCGTCTGAAGCAGGTGACGAGGGCCGCCGGCGCGGTGCGCGACTGGGATGTCCAGAGTGGGCGGGTCGACGCGCGCGTGGCCCGGGCGACGAGCGAGCTCGAGCGGGCTTGCCTCGAGCACCTGCTCGAGCATTTCGACGCGGAGCGGGCCTTGGCTGTGCGCAAGGCAGAGAAGCGCCTGCGCAAGCTAGATATGGTCGCCTTGTCCTCGGCGTTGGATGCCGCCCTCGCTCGCGCGATCGAGGCTCTCTCGCCTCCGAATCAAGCAGGCGGCCAGGCGCGGCAACAGCTCGAGCGGCTGGTGGAGCAGGCGAGCGCCAGCGCGAACGCCGAGGCGGCTCCTCTGCACGAGGAGCAAATGCATCAGCTGAGAATCCGTGTAAAAGAGCTCCGCTATGCGCTCGAGCTCTTCGAGCCGCTGCTCGGGCAGCAGTACGGCGTTCTTCACCGGCGCGCGACGGAGCTCCAAGAGCTGCTCGGGGACCATCACGATCTCACCGTGCTCGCCGCGCTCGTCCGGTCACGTGGTGCTGAGCTCGAGAGCAAGAACCGAAAGACGCTGGCCGAGGGCATGCAGCGCGTGGAGGCTGCGTTCAGCAGTGAGAGCCGGGCGCTGGTCGAACGCTTCCAGCGCGAAGGCTTCGATCCGGTGTGGTGGCGAGATAACCTGGCGAGCGCCTTCCAAAACCCAGGCTAACGCAACGCCGCCGCGTCTACCTGTGAAGCACTCCCGTGAGCAGCAGCGTCGCGACCAGCGCCGCCATGACGAGCCGCCACCAGGCGAAGATGGCGAAGCCGCGGCGGCCGAGCCATGACACCATCCAGCGCACGGAGAGCACGGCGGACAGCCAGGCGGCGCCGAAACCGACCGCCAACGCTGCTGGCCCATAGGCATCGAGCATGACCTGACCGCTGCCGATGGCCTTGTACGCCGTCGCGGCCCCCAGCGTGAGTAGCCCGAGGAGAAAGGAGAACTCCACGGCGGCGACGACCGACAGGCCCCCCGCGAGGCCCCCGAGGATGGTGGCCAGGCTCCGGCTCACCCCCGGCCAGAGCGCGGCACACTGCGCCAGGCCAATGAACAGGGCGGTACGCGCAGTCACGGCTTCGATGCTCTCGCCCTCGGTGATGTTGCTGAGGCGGGGCGCCAGTACGAGCAGCAGCAGGCCACCCGCGGCCCACGCGGCGACCACCGGCCAGGGGCCAAACAGGTAACGCTCGATCGTTGCGTCAAACGCCAGGCCCAGGACGGCTGCGGGCAGAAACGCCAGCGCGAGCGTTCCGACCAGGCGCGTCCCCGCGCTGTCTCTTCCGACCAGGCCCAGACACATCTGGGCCACGCGCTTCCGATACAGGACCAGAACGGCCGCAATGGCGCCCGCCTGGATCGCGATCGCGTAAGCGTTGGCGGCTTCGGACTCGCCGATCCCGAGTAACCGCTGGGTGATCACCAGGTGCCCGGTCGAGCTCACGGGCAAAAATTCGGTGAGGCCCTCGACCAGGCCGAGAATGAGCGCTTGCCATAGCTCCATCGGAGCCGTGGATAGCAGACAATTACTCCCAGAGACCAGAGGCGGTTCTACCCCTTTGGGTCCAGGCCCTCCACGCCCGCTCGGATGAGCGCTTGGCGCCTTGGGAGCGAGCCGCAGCGAGGGCGCTGCGGCTCACGCGGCAGAGCTCAAAAGGACAGGGTATCTAGCGCGTCGGTGAATTCGATGCGGACGACTTCCGTGTTATCGGGCGTCCCGGGGGCGCGTACGGCGTCGTTCGGGTAGTTCGTATCGAGCGCCACCGCGAGGGTATGATTGTCGATGGCGGTCACGGCTTCGATCCCGCCCAGGGCCATGCTGAAGCGGCCCGGCTCGACGCTGACACCCGCCGGCACGGCCGAGCCACCGATGCCTGCCGGATCGGCGATGCGCAAAAGATCGACCAGCAGCGTCTTTTGCAGGATGCCGCGCTCGTCTGTCACGGCCAGGTCGACGAAGTAGAGGCGCTTGATCGCGGCAGCCGCTCCGATAGCGCCATCACGTTCGATGAGCACGTACTTGCCCGGTCCCACGTTGGTCACGTCGCCGACCAAGATGGCATTGCCCGTGGCGTTGCCTTCCTTCTGATATGCGTAAGTGACGCCGGTGTAGCCTCCAGCCAGCGTGTCGAACTCGAAGAGGGCGACAACCCGCTCGTCGCCAGGCACGACCCGGAGCGCGTCGACGACGGGCGCGGACTCTGCCAGCACGTAAGCCAGGCCGGAGCTCGGATCGAGGGCGAGGCTCTCGAAGCCGCGGCTGCTGGCCATGGTCGCCGTTCCGGGTTGGTGGAGCACGAGCGGGCTCGAGGGGCTCGTGAGGAAGGGGTGCGCGACGGGCTCGTCGAGCAGGGTGCCGTCGGCTCCGAAGTGCAGGACGTAGGGGCCGAATTCCTCGCCCACCCAGTACGTACCGTCGGCATCACGCGCGATCGACTCGACGTCGAAGTCGTAGCCAGTGAGCAGGCGACCCGAGCGAATGCTGGGGTCGACGGGGATGCCCGAGTCCGTCCCGAACCCGCTGCCCTGGCGATAGGTGGGCAGGTCTGCCGTGATCACCACGTCGATGCCCTGGCCGTTGGCGAGCAGACCGCGGGCGTCATTGAACGCGACGTAGGCGTTGTTCGTGACCACGCCGGGCAGGCTCGTGCCGTCACCCATCGTCTTGAAGTCGATCGAGACGTTGTACACGCCGACGACAAAGTCGGCCGAGTTGTTCTTGGAGCCAAAACCGTTGTCGGGGAGCGCGGTGAACGTCCCGTCAGCGTTGGGTAGCAAGCCCGACCAGCCGGGGATGACCTGCTCGGAGACGAAGGGGGCAGTCACGCCGTTCAGGGGCGTGATGAAGTTCCCTGAGGTAGGGCCCGGGGTGCGCGCCGTGCTGGGCAACGCTGCCCAGCCGGTCAATTGATGCGCTACTTCGGCGTGAGCCGTGCCGGCAATGAAAAGTGCGGTCATGGACGCCAAGCTGCTGAATCGTCGAGTCATGGGTGGCCTCTTGGAATGTGTTTCGGACTGAAACGCGAAGGACGGCTACCACGCTCGGCATCAGCCAAACAGGACGGAGTGTGCGTGTTGCCGATATGTCACTTCCGTGCAGCGACGGCGCGCACGGGCCAAGCGCGCTGCTGCACCGTTGTTTCATGCGAGCCATCGAGCAGCGACGCGAGCCCTCTAGCGTGAGCTCCAATCAGCTCACCTAGAACCAGGACGTGCTCGCATGGCCCATGCCCATCATCTCATCACCCTCGGCGCTGCCCTCGGCGCCATCTGCTTCTCGTCTCCGCCGGCGCAGGCCGAACGCACTCTTCACGCTCCACGCTTCAACGTGCAGCTCGGGCCACGGCCGTATTATCTAGTGAACGATCTCGAGCCGGGTCCGCTCAAGGCCCAGCTCGAGCAGTGCTCCGAAGGGCCCTTCGAGAGATCGGACTTCTCGATCGGGCACCGCGGCGCGGCCCTGCAGCTGCCAGAGCACACCAGAGAGTCGTATCAGGCCGCCGCGCGCATGGGCGCCGGGATCATCGAGTGTGACGTCACGTTCACTGCAGACCGCGAGCTCGTGTGTCGCCATTCACAATGCGACCTGCACACCACGACGAACATCTTGGCGATCCCCGAGCTGGCCCAGAAATGTAGCGCGCCCTTCACCCCGGCCGACCCCGTCGCGGGAACTCCTGCCAGCGCTGAATGCTGCACGAGCGACATCAGCCTGGCCGAGTTCAAGAGCCTGTGCGGGAAAATGGACGGTTTTGACCCGGACGCGACGAGCGTAGAAGCCTACATGGCGGGCACGCCTGCGTTTCGCACGGATCTGTACGCCACCTGCGGCACCCTCGTGAGCCACAAGGAGAGCATCGCGCTCATCTCGAGCCTGGGCGCGAAGTTTACGCCCGAGCTCAAGGCGCCGGGCGTGCCGATGCCCTTCGCTGGAACCTACACACAGGAGGCCTACGCGCAGCAGATGCTCGACGAGTACAAGGCCGCGGGCATCTCGCCGCGTCGCGTCTTCCCTCAGTCGTTCAACCTAAATGACGTCCTGTATTGGCTGGAGCACGAGCCGCGCTTCGGCAAACAGGCCGTGTTTCTGGACGAGCGGGTGGACGCGGCCGGCGGTTATGACGCGGCGGTGGCGGGCATGGACGAGATCGCCGCGCTCGGCGTCCGCATCATTGCGCCCCCCACCTGGGCACTCGTCCAGCTGGACGCGGGTCAGCAGATCGTGCCCTCGAGCTATGCGCTCGCCGCGAAGGCCGCCGGGCTCGACATTATCACTTGGACGCTCGAGCGCTCCGGGCCCCTGAAAACTGGCGGTGGTTACTACTTCCAGTCCGTGAGCGAGGTGATCCGTCGGGACAGCGACGCGCTCGTATTGCTCGACGTCCTGGCGCGCCAGGTGGGCGTGCGAGGGGTGTTCTCCGACTGGCCGGCGACGGTGACGTATTACGCCAACTGCATGGGGCTATGAGATGTTTCACCCGGTAGAAATGCTGAATGAGTGGGACACGCACACCAATAGGCCTCGGCAAGACCTCCACCCATCGGAGCTCTACGGGCTATGGTCTCGCGCCGACGGCCAAGCGCCGGAGGCGGAGCTCGGAAGGGTCAGCGACGAGCCGGAGCTGATGGTCGTGGTCACCACCTACGGCAGGCCTCACGCCGCCGCGAAAGTATTGAGTCGGCTGGGCAACGCCTTGCGCGCGCGCGGCCTCGAAGGGCGCACGGCATTGCTCGTCCTGCACGATGCCTGCGACGGAGACTACACGGCGGTCCGCTCGTTGGCGCAGGCGGCGGCGGCCCGCTGCCTGTGGCTCGACGCACGTCGGCGGCTGGGCAAACCGGGCTTTTGGAAAGTGCACCAGACAGCGTTGCTCGTCGCGCGCGCGTGGCGGCCCAAGCGCGCGCTCTATCTCCAGGACGACATCGACTTCGAGCCCGACTTCTTGACGCGCAGCGACGAGCTCTGGCGAGCCACGGAACATGACCCGTTGCGGCGCGTGCTGCACTTGTTCGCGTCGCAGGACGACGAGGAAGACGGCCGCTGGGTGAGCTTTGCGCGGCGCGAGCTCCCCGGTGTGGGCTGTCGACTCACCGGTTGGTTCGATCTCTCCGCGTTCATGGTGGACCGCAAGTTCTTTGAGCTGCTCGACTATCGCATGGTGCCGATTCACCCAAACCGCTGGAAGCGCAAGCCAGAGGTGTCGAGCGGCGTGGGACGCCAGCTGACGCTGAGGCTGTTTCGGCGCGCTCACGTCTACCAGGCGTGGCCCCCGCTGGTACGCCACGGCTCTCAGCCGAGCGTGATGAATCCCGAAGCGCGCCTGCGGCGCCCCATGGATAATTTGCTGGAGTGGGTGGCTGATGACGAACAGCGCACCCACCCCGGCGTGTCCGCGCATCAGAGCCTATAGTCGCTCCCGGGGCCGCAGCTCCGAAGTCCTCCAGATTCCGATCGGGCTCCGTTTCGAGACGGGCCCGGGAGGCGGGGCCGCGGGACCGGAGCTGGCGGGAGGCGGCGTTCGCGGAACGTTAGAGGGGAGTACGCGCCCCTATGCTGCTGGCTTTCGCGCGAGGACACACGCGATCTGCCACGGCAGGATCCAGCGGCGAAGGCGGCGGCGCCCGTGGTAGTGGCGATGCGCGCGTACGGTGACGACCTCGCGCTCGAGCACCTCGGGCCAGCCGACGAGCTCGCTCAAGGCGGCTGCGTCGGGGCGAAAGCCCGTGTCGATCGGGTCCTGATGCAAGGGGTAGCGATGGGGCACCGTCAGCACGAGTAGACCGGATGGCGCGACGACCCGTTTGACGTTCTGAAGCGTGGCCACGCGGTCCACCACGTGCTCGAGCAAGTTGGTGCAAAGCACGACATCGAAGCATCGATCGACACCGTCGAGACGTGTCACGTCCGCGACGATGTCGACGCCCGGCTCCGCCCGGGCATCGAGGTGGACGGGACGGATTCCACGGCGACGCAACGGTTCGAACACGTTGCCATCGATGTGCGGTTGGGTCACCGTGCGAAACGCATGCGTCGAGCTACCGATGTCGAGGACCGTCGTTCCGGCGCGCAGCCGGGCGCGCTCGAGCGCGGCTTGGACCCACAATGACTCATCGACAAACATACCTGGATGATCCACTTAGTCGCCCGGTGGCCTCTGAGCAAGAGAGCACGGCCAGGCGCGCGCCGACCGCACGCCTGCGGTTGATGTTCGTGCTCGGCGAGTTTCCTGCCGTCTCCGAAACGTTTGTGCTGGATCAGATCGCTGGCCTCATCGACCGGGGTGTGGACGTGGCCGTGCTGGCGCGCCGACCGCGTGCTCCTTCTCCCGAGCATGCCGCAGTGGCAGCGTACGATCTGCGCTCGCGCACCTACTACTATCCCGACACGCTCGACCAGCGCTGCGGCGCTTGGCCAAAGCTTACGAGCTGGTTCGCCGGCGCCCCGGCGCACGCGCTAGGTGCGCTCGGCCGTTCGCTTCGATTGGACCTCTACGGGCTCGATGGCCTCGCGCTAGGGCCACTGCAGCGAGCCGCTGCGGCGCGTGCAGCGCAGCCTGTGGACGCGATCCTGGCGCACTTCGGCCCGAACGGCATCAAGGCGCTCCAGCTGCGAGAGCTCGGGATCACCGATGCCCCGATCGTCACGGTCTTCCACGGGCACGATCTCTCCCGCTGGACCCAGCAGCACGGCGCGCTCGGCTACCGACGCCTATTCTCGAACACCGAGTTGATGCTGCCGATTTCCGAGTACGGGCGGGCTCGACTGATCGAGCTTGGCTGCCCTGCGCAGAAGATCGAGGTGCACCGGATGGGCGTGCGCGCCGGGCGGGTGCCGCTCCGCGCCCCCGAGTCGAGCCGCGATCGCGCGGCGCCGATCCAGGTGCTGTCCGTGGGGCGTCTGGTGGAAAAGAAGGGCTTCGAGTTCGCGTTGCGAGCGATCCACCGTGCTCTCGGCGCGCACCCGAACATACGCTATCACTTGATCGGTGACGGCCCGCTCCGCGCGTCGCTGGAAGCGCTCGCGGCAGAGCTCGCGCTCGGCGAGCGCGTGACCTTTTACGGGCAGCTTGCCCGAGAGGAGGTCGAGACGATCCGAAGCCGCGCCGACGTCGTACTCGCGCCGAGCGTGACCGCGACCGACGGCGACGAGGAGGGGATACCGGTCGTGGTCATGGAAGCGATGGCGGCGGGCATCCCGGTGATCACGACCCAGCACGGCGGAATTCCCGAGCTCGTCGTCGATGGGGAGACCGGTTTGCTCGTGGCCCAGCGCGACAGCAAGGCATTGGCGCACGCGCTCGTCCGCCTGAGCGGCGACCCAGAGCTGCGGCTGAGGCTCGCACGCAGCGCCCGGGCGCGGGTCCTCCTGCAGCACGATCTCGAACGGCAGAACGACGACCTCGCGCGTCTCCTAACGCGGGTGGCGTGGGGCGCTGGGCGTTGAAAATAGGCGCGGCGCCCAGCGCAGGGGAAAAGGCAGCCTATTTCTTACCGCAGTGATTGAACTCGGCGTCACGCTTCGAGTAGTCGAGGCAGAGGTCGTCCTTGCCCGCCTTGTTGTGGAGCGCGGTGCCCTTGTACGCCGCGGTGATGACCTTGCTCTCGGTGATGGTGAGTCGGTCATTAGCACACGCGTTGAGGGCGAGCTCCTGACATTGCGTCGCGGAGCTCGCGGAAACAGACTTGGTGCAGGATTTCTTCCCGTCGCATTTCGCGTAGCTCTCCGCTTCCTTTCCTGGGCACGCCGTTCGCGTGTAGCTGATGGCGCACTCGGCGGAGCCTTCCGCCTGCGCCAGGCTCGTCAGCACCATCGCTGACATTCCCGTCGCGACCGCAACGCTCAACACATGTCTCAGCTTCATCAGATTGCTCCCAGGTGAATTGTATTGCATCGGGCGGGCGAGCCGCCGCTGCCGGGACCAGAACACGAACGGCGGTGGCGTGTGTGACAATCCAAGGACGATTGGGGTCGAGCCTTTCCGAGCGGGGTGGCCAGGCACCGTGGCAGGGCGCCGCCGGTGATGCACCAGTGCAACGCGGGGCCGGCCCGTCGCGCCATGGACTCGTTGCGTCTCTGTCACCTGGGTGCCTCGTGCGCTCGTTAGAGCCGCGCCGCGAGAAGTATCCCTTTGAGCCTCCCACTCCCCTTGCTCTGGCGTTGGCTACGCGTCGGTGTTGCCGTGCTCGTGTGCGCTAGCGCGGCATGGGGCCAGGCCCCGCCTTCTCTCCCCGAGCCCAGCGCGCCGCCTGCACCCGTTTTGCCGGCCGCGCCCGCGCCCGAAGCGCCGCCGCCCGAGACGCCCGCGCCCGAGACGCCCGCGGCCCCGCCCGAAGCGCCCACGCAGCTCCCGGCGCCCGCGAGCGCGGAGGCGCCTGCCGCCGGAGGCGTGCCCGCGGAAACAGCGCCAGCGGCCGCGACGCCGCTGTCCCGCCTGCGCGTGGCGATCCGAGCGGAGCCTCCGGGCCCGTCCTTGGAGGGCGTGGAAGTTCTTTCGGACGATGGCGCGCGGGCTACGACGAGCGAAGACGGCACGCTCGAGCTCGAGCTTGGTGCAGGGGCTCGAACGCTGCAGCTGACTCTGCCTCGAGCGCTCACGCCGAAATACGCGGGGCCGGCGCCGAAGCAGCTCCGGCTGGAGGGCATCGAGCTTACCCTGGGCCAGCCTGCGGAGCTTCGCCTTGCGATTCTGCCGGATGGTACGCCAGGGTCCGTGGAGCTCTCGGCGCTACCGAGCACGGGCGAAGGCGCCCCGCTGCCTCTGGCCGAGGCCCAAACACCCGCTCGCGCAGTAGCCACCGAGCGCGGTTCGATCAGCGGCCGCGTGGTGGCGAAAGGCGCGGGGACCCCCCTGGACGGCGTCAGCGTGTTCGTGGAGGGGCTCGACGCCGAGGCCACGAGCGACGCTCAGGGGCGCTTCAGCCTGTCGGTCCCGGCGGGTCGATACACGGTCTGGATCATTCACAAGGACTTCCCGACGTTGACCTTGCCGAACGTCCAGGTCGATGCCAGCGCCGACACCCCGATCACAATCGAGCTCGTCGCGCCCACCCGCGAGACGGACGACTGGGTGATCCGTGCGCGTTACCTCAGCGGCGGTGTGGCCAGCATCCTCAGCGAGCGGCGCAACTCCTCGAACGTCTCGGACGCGCTCGGGAGCGAAGAAATTGCCAAGTCGCCCGACAGCTCCGCGAGCTCCGCCACGCGACGTATCGTGGGCGCCTCGATCGTGGGCGGGCAGTACCTGTTCGCTCGCGGCCTCGGCGGGCGTTACACGAATGTGCGCCTGAACGGGGTGCCGTTGCCGTCGACGGATCCGGACCTGCCGGGCTTTCAGCTCGATCTATTCCCGGCAGGGCTGCTCTCGAGCCTGACCATCACCAAGACCTTCTCCCCGGATATTCCCGGTGATTTCGCCGGCGGGTCGTTGAACGTGGTGACGCGCGCGTTTCCGGAGAAGCTGAAGCTGACCCTCTCGGCCAGCTTGACCCACAATACGGAGAGCACGGGTCGCCGCATGCCGAGCTATGCCGGAGGCGATCTGGACTTCCTGGGTATCGACGCGGGCACCCGCGCCTTGCCCGACGGCGTGCCCGAGCAACGCATCTGGAGCGGCAGTGGGCTCAGCCCGGAGCGCCTGGCGGAGATCAGCGGCTTGTTCCGCAACGTTTGGGACGTGGAGGGCCGGACCGCCCTCCCGAACCTCAGCCTCGGGGCGAGCCTCGGTGACTCCATGCGCGGCAAAGCGGGGCGCTTCGGCTACCTGCTGACCCTCGGCTATCGGCGCAAGTTCGAGCACTACGACGAGACCCTCACGCGCGTCGGCCTGGGCGCTGCCGACTCCGGTCCAAGGGTGGTGGAGCTCGAGCGCTTGAACCGCGAGGTCGGCAGCCGAGAGTCTCAGCTCGGCTCCTTGTTGACGTTGAGCTATGAGCCCGAGAAGAACCAGCGCTTGAGCGCAGTGACGCTGGTGACGCAGACGGGAGAAGATCGGGCGACCGTGATCAGCGGCTTCTCCGAGGCGGAGAGCGTGGAGATCCGTAACACGCAGCTGCGCTTCATCGAACGCCGGCTGATTTTTAACCAGGTCACGGGCGAGCATGAGGATCTCGGGGACCTGCTCAGCATCCATTGGCAGCTGAACCTCTCGCGCACCTTGCGCTCTCAGCCGGGCACGAGCGACCTCTTGTATGCCGCCGGCTCCAGCGGCGCCTTAGAGTATCGGCCCACGAGCGGCAGCGGTGAGCGGCTGTATAGCGACTTGCACAACGCTGACTTTGGCGGCGGTCTGAACCTCGACTTCGCGCTCTGGGAGGGCGGGGCCCTGAAGCTCGGCTACCTGGGGCGCGGCGGGTCACGGGATTTCTCGGCGCGGCGCTTCGGCATTCAGTTCGAGGGCAGGGCGCAGGATCGGTCGCTGCCTCCAGAAGAGCTGTTTGCCCCCGAGCGAGCCGGGGAGACCTGGCTCATCGATGAGCTCACGCAGCCGGAGGACGGCTTTGACGCTCGAGAGGATCTGCACGCGGCCTTCGCCATGTTCGATGGTTCCCTGGCGGATGGCCTCAAGCTGATGGGCGGCCTGCGCGTGGAGGCGTTTCATCAGCAGATCGACGTCGCCTCCCCGTTTTCACTCCAGGGGCGGGAGCCCGCGCCCGGCGCCGACCGTAAGGACCTGGACTATCTGCCCGCGCTGGCTCTGATCGTCGCGCCCCGAGCGGACATGAACGTGAGGGCAGGCTACGGCGGCACCGTGGCGCGACCCCTCGTACGCGAGCTCGCGCCCTTTCTGAATCAGGATTTCGTGCGGCGCCGCTACGCTCGAGGCAACCCCGACCTACAGCGCACGTTCATTCACAACTTTGACGTGCGCTGGGAGCTGTTTCCAACACCCACCGAGGTGTTCGCGGTCTCGGGTTTCTACAAAATCTTCAAGGATCCCATCGAGACGGTGGTGTTGGATCAAAACGGCAACCTCAGCTTCGAAAACATCGACGGCGCCTCCAACTACGGCGCCGAGCTGGAGGCGAGGATCGGACTCGGGCTGTTGTCTCCGGCCCTCGAGCGTTTCAACGCGCTCGCGAACTTGGCGCTCATCGCGTCTGCTGTGGACTTGTCCCCCGAGCAGCAACGCCTGGCGACGCGGAGCAAACGCCCGCTCGCGGGGCAATCCCCGTACGTCGCCAACCTGGCTTTGGGCTACGACGCCGAGGACATCGGGATTTCAGCCTACGTTTACTACAACGTCTTCGGGCGCCGCATTCAGGACGTGGGCAGGCTCGGGCTACCCGACGTGTATGAAGAAGCGTTTCACGCGCTCGACGCCACCGTGTTCTGGAAGCTTCGAAGCGAGCTCACGCTGGGTCTGTCGGGCAGCAATCTGCTGCTCTCGCCGGCGCTCCAAACTCAGGGTGGCCAGGACTTTTCGCGCTCAAAACGCGGCGCCAACTTTGGCTTGAGCCTGGCGTGGGCGCCGCTGTAACCATCGTGTTGCAGCCGTGATACGCGCTGCCTCCGAAAAGTCGTGCGCTTGTCACAAACGCGCCGGCGTTCCCAAGGTAGAAGCCGGGCGACCTCGATATCGAGGGAGCTTAGGCGCGGATGTTCATATGATTCTTGAAAAGGACAGCAACATGATCCATCGGGTATTTTCTCAGCGCAAGTGGCTCGGCTATAGCTGCCTCTCTCTCTCGATGGTGGCATGCAGCAGTGATGATCCGACCATCGTGGACATGACCACTGCCGGCAACACCGGAGTGGGTGGTACGGCTTCGCAGGGTGCGGCGGGGACGGGCACTAGCACGACGCCCACGGCCGGGGCGAGCGGCGCGGCCCCGGCTGCTCTTGGCATGGGAGGCGGCGCGGGTATGGGAGGCGGCGCAGGTGCCGGCGGCGCGGCCAACATGGATGGCAGCGTTGAAGTCTCAGGAGACATCGCGGCAGACACGACCTGGACCAAGGACAAAACCTACATCCTGACGGACCAGACCTTCGTCGTGGGTAACAGCACGCTCAGCATCGAGCCTGGCACGAAGATCCTCGGCGGCGGCCTCGGCTCGGCGCTGATCGTGACGCGAGGCAGCCGGCTCGAAGCGGTAGGCACCGCAGCCGAGCCCATCGTATTTAGCAGCAACATCCCCGCGGGGCTGCGTGATCCGGGCGACTGGGGCGGCGTCGCTCTGCTCGGCGCGGCCACCACGAACGTCGCCGCGCCGCTGCTCGAAGGCATCGAAGTGGAGGGCAATGGCGCCTACGGCGGTACGGACGACGCACACAATTGCGGGACCCTGAAGTACGTGCGCATCGAGTTCGCGGGTTTCGAGCTCAGCCCCGACAACGAGCTCAACGGCCTTACGCTCGCCGGCTGTGGCACGGGGACGACGATCGACTTCGTGCAGGTGCACCGCGGCTCGGACGATGGCATCGAAGTCTTCGGCGGCAAGGTCGACATCAAGCACGCGGTCATCACGAACGTTCAGGACGATTCCCTCGACTGGGATTTCGGCTGGACGGGCCGAGCGCAGTTCCTGGTCGTTCGCCACGACGCGGATGCCTCCGATGCCGGCTTCGAAGCGGACAACGGCAATCCCTCGACCGAGGCTACGCCTCGCTCCGAGCCGAGCATCTTCAACGCGACGTTGGTGGGCAGCGCGGGTTCAGCCAGCCCGGGCCTGGTGCTGCGCCGCGGCACCTGGGGCAACATTCACAACGCCATCATCACCGGCTTTCCGGTCTCCGGCATCGACATTCGAGACGCCTTTAGCGTGGCAGGCACGGCGCTCGCGCCGCCCCGCCTCGTGCTTTCGAACAGCATCTTCTTTCAGAATGGCGAAGCGGGCCTGGAGCACGCCGACGCAGAACCGATCGATGGTACGACGGGGGACGACGACGGAGGCTTTGACGAGGATGCCTTCCTGCGCAGCGAGGCTCTCGCCAACCGCTTCGACGTCGATCCAGGCCTACCAGCGCCGAGCGACGTCACGGCGCCCAACCTCCTGCCCGCCGCGGGCAGCTCTGCCAGCACCGGCGGCGCCACGCCCCCCGAGGGCTTTGATGTCACGGCGACGTACGTGGGCGCCTTAGAGCCCGGCGGGACGGATTGGACCCAAGGCTGGACAGCTTATCCCGAAAACTGATCCGAGCCGAGCAACGAACCGCGCCACGCGCCACCCAACCCAGGAGCCTTTATGAATCCAGCAGATGCCAAACATGGCCTATCCTTGATCCAGACCTTTCTGCGGCTGGCGCAGCTGGGGGCGGAGTGGGTCATGTGGTTATTGCTCGGGTTGGGCTTCGTCGCGGCCGTGCTCTTCTTCGAGCGCTTGTACCTGTTCGTGAGCACTCGCGTCGACGTGACACGCTTGGCGCGAGCGTTGGTCAAGCTGCTCGAAGAGGGTCGGATCGACGAGGCGAGAGAGCTGGTGAAGTCTGGGCGCGCCATCGAGGAGCGCGTCAGCGCGGACGCGCTCTCTTTGTACGCGGATGGATCGCCCGCTGTGGAAGAGATCGTCCAGGCCTCGATGATCCGAGAGCGGCAACGTTATGAGCGCTCGCTCAGCTACTTCGGTACCGTGGGCAGCAACGCGCCGTTCATCGGGCTCTTGGGTACGGTGATCGGCGTCATCCTGGCCTTCGCCGAGCTCGGCAGGAACCCCAAGGGTGGCCTCGAAGTCGTGGGGCCTGGCATCTCTGAAGCCCTGGTGGCGACCTGCGTGGGCCTGGTCGTCGCCATCCCGTCGCTGATCAGCTTCAACTGGCTAAAAGGTCAGCTCAAGCGGCGGCTCAGCAACGCGGACTTCTTGTCGCGGATTATCGTGACGCAGCTGAAGCGCCGCCCTGTCGGATCGGTTCCGCCGCCCTTCCGCGAGCCCGCCGTCGACGGGCTCGAAGACCTCGGGAAATTCGAGGAGCGCGTGGAGTTCGGCCTACAGGAGCCGGCGGAATGAAGGGCCTCGCCAAGTCCCCTGAGCAAGGAGGCATGAGCCATGGCCGGCAGCGCTAAATGGGACGACGACGACGGTATCAACGAGATCAACGTCACGCCCCTCGTGGACGTGATGCTGGTGCTGCTGGTGATTTTCATGGTCGCCTCGATCTACATCGTCAAAGATGCCATTGAGGTCGATCTGCCCAAGGCCGCGTCCGCGGGCGAAACGCTAGACACCACGCTCGCCATCGTCATCGATCGAGAGGGCCGGCTGTACCTCAACGGGCGTCCTGCGCCGACGTCGGTGATCGCGGCGGCTTGCGCCCAGGCGGCCGCCAAGGACCCGAATGCCCAGGCCATCATCGCCGCGGATCAGAACGTGAAGCACGGAGACGTGATCACTGTCATCGACATGATACGAAGCAACGGCCTCGTGCGTTTTGCCATCAACGTCAAGCCGTCCGACATCGCGGATGGCTCGAGCGCAGGTGGGGGTTAGCCCGTCAGCGAGCGAGCTCGATCATGTACGCGCTGGAAGAAGAGCCAGAATCGGGTGATCGGTGGCGCCGGCTCGGCGTCGGTACCCTGATCACGGCGGTGGCGCTGTTGGTCTTGGGCTACGGCGCGCAGCGCTTCGAGCCCGCGCGCCGGCTGATCCAAAGAGTAGTTCAAATGACGGTGGTGGCCGAGCTACCTAAGCACGAGGCGTTACCACCTCCTCGCACCGAGCCGCCGCCTCCTCCGCCGAAGCGCGCGCCACCGCCCCGCAAGGCCGCCGCCAAGACAGCCGCCGCGCCACAGCCGCAGAATCCGCTGCCCACATCAGCGGAGCCCGTCGTGGGTCTGGATGAAGGCAGCTTCGGCTCGGGCGAAGGGGCCAGCTTTCAAGTCGGCACGACCCTCATGGGCGACCCGGTGAGCGTGGCGCGAGCACCCGCCGCCCCGGCTGCCGCGCCGCCTGCGCCGCCGGCAAAGTGGCTATCTGCCGGCGTGCCGGAGCGCGCGGAGCGTTGCCGCTACAGCGCTCGCGCTCAGAAGCTCGGCATCGAGGGTATGCTGGTCATCGAGGTGGACATCGACGAGCGGGGTCGTGTCACGAAGGCCGACGTCCGCAGGGGGCTGGAGCCCGAGTTGGACCGTGAATGCCTGGCGGGGATAGAAGGGGCGGCCTTCACGCCGGCGAGCCTGGGTGGCCGAGCCGTCGCCAGCACGCGCTTCCTACGCCTGCGCTTCGAGCTCGATCGCTGAACCGGCGTCCTTGTCAGCCGACAGTGGCGCTTGCGGACATCGACCCCTCCAACCAGCGCCGCTGAAACTCCCACGTGCCCTCGAGAGCTCGCGACAGGCCTGCCTAGAGACGCGAAAAGACAAGGAAAGTCGATGGCCTATCGATAGTGGCAAGGGGCTGCTATACGGAACAGGGTGTTGAACCCAGATCCCGAGGTCCGGGCCGCGCTGGACGCCGTGCGCCGCATCGACGCGGTGCCGACGATCTTGGAAGTATTGTGCCGCTCTACAGGGATGGGCTTCGCCGCGATCGCACGTGTGACGGAGGAGCGCTGGATCGCCTGCAGCGTGCGTGACGAGATTGCCTTCGGCCTCGTGCCGGGCGGCGAGCTCAGGGTAGCCACCACGCTCTGCCGTGAGGTGCGGCAGAATCGGGAAACGATCGCGATCGATAACGTGTCTAAGGACACGGAGTATTGCGGGCATCCCACCCCGGCGATGTACGCCTTCGAGAGCTATGTCTCGACTCCGATCATTTTGAAGGACGGCACGTTCTTCGGCACCCTGTGCGCGATCGATCCTCGGCCCGCGATCGTGAAGACGCCGGAGACGCTGGGGATGTTCAAGCTCTTTGCCGAGCTGATCAGTATGCACCTGGACGCGATGGAGAGGCTCGATTCGAGCGAAGCGAGCTTGGTCGAGGAGCGCAAATCGGCGGAGCTGCGCGAGCAGTTCATCGCCGTCTTGGGTCATGACCTGCGCAACCCGCTGAGCGCAATTCTCGGTTATGCCGACCTGCTGGTGAGTATGCCCATCAGCGACAAGGCGGCGCAAGCCGTCGGCCGCATCGCGAGGAGCGGCCGCCGCATGTCTGCATTGATCGATGACGTGCTCGACTTCGCGAGGGGCCGCCTCGGGGGCGGCCTGGCGCTCAGCCTGGACACCCAACCGATCGAGGCCACGCTGCAGCACGTCGTCGCGGAGCTTCGCGTGAGCTTCCCCGAGCGCACGATCGATACGGACATCGTGATGCGCGAGCCCGTTAAATGTGATGGCGCTCGGATCGGCCAGCTGCTGTCGAACCTGCTGGCCAACGCGGTGAGCCACGGTGCTGCTGGAGAAGCCATTCTCGTCCGAGCGTCGACCGAAGGTGGAACCTTCAGGCTGTCGGTGTCCAACGGGGGTGAGCCGATCCCCAGCTCGACGCTCGAGCGCCTGTTCCATCCGTTTTACCGCGGCGCCGTTCGGCAGAACCAACAGGGCCTTGGCCTGGGCCTGTACATCTCCTCCGAGATCGCGCGCGCTCACGGCGGCACTCTCGACGTCGTTTCCACGTCCGACGAAACGCGCTTCACCTTGCAGATGCCCGTCGCAGGCTCCGACGTCTGAGCGCGCCGATGGGGCAGGTATCGCTCTGAATGCGAGTGCCTCGCCGGCGACGGACGCCGGGGACCCGAACAGCGGCACTTCGGAAGCCGCGCTCGTGGATGCTTCGGCGCTCTGGCCTGCCAGGTCATCACGACGCCTCGAGGAGGCGCCGCTGAACACTTGGCGTCCTACAAGTCCTACAGGGTCGTGTCGACGGCTTGCCCGCTGTACGGCACGATACGGTCTGGCGTCGGAGTGAAGGAGAAGCCGACGGGCTTGGTGGGGGACACGAGCACGACTTGAAAGCTACGCTGCGTGAGCATCCCGGTGAACGTGCCCTGGCGCTGGCCGATGGTCAGCGTGCGCGCGGCGTCATTCCAGGTGAGGGGTATACGGCTCAGCTCCCCGCGCTCGTAGGCGTAGGTCGTCCCGTCATCCTCGTACAGCGTGAACGCGCCGTCGGCCCCGGCGTACACATACAGCACGATGGGGTCCGCCGGTTTTTCTCGCGTGTACGCGAGCTCGGGCCCGACGGGCACGATTGACCCCGCGGGCACGTGCACGGGGATGGACTCAAAGGGGGCCGGAGCGCTCAGGGTCTGCCCGCCCGACGCGGTGACGCCAGTCCAGAAATCGTACCAGGTGCCGCTGCCCGGCAAGTACACCGAACGCGTCCGCGCCTGATAAGTGGTCACCGGGCTCACCATCAGGGCTGGCCCCAACGAGAACTGATCGCGAACGTCGCGCGCCCTGACATCGCCGCGGTAGTCCATCACGAGCGGGCGCAGCAGGGTGCCGCCCTCATGCGTGGCTTGCCCAGCCAGCGAGTACAGGTACGGCTGCAGGCGGTAGCGCAGGCGGTCGAAGAACAGCTGGGCCTGAAAGCTCGGGCTCGTGTCACCGCCAAACTCCCACATCTCGCGCCGCGGTGCCTGCCCGTGAACGCGCAATATCGGTAGGAAGGCCGCGAACTCGAACCAACGTGTGTTCAGCTCGTTCCACTCGGTGACGGCCTCCGGCGTGGGGGTGGTGGCAAAACGCGGCGGGACGGCGAAGCCACCGCTGTCGAGCGTCCAGTAGGGGATGCCGGAGAGCGAGAAGCCGAGCCCCGCCGGGATCTGCTTCTTCAACGCCGTCCACGTGGAGCTGATATCGCCGGACCACGTCGCGGCCGAGTACCGCTGCTGACCGGCGAAGCCGTTTCGGGTCAGAATGAAGACACGCTGATCGGGCGCTGCCGCGCGCTGCCCCTCATACACGGCCTGGCTGTTGACGAGCGAGTAGGCGTTCAAGACGCTCGCGCCGCTGCCCAGCGCCGTCGGGGTCAGGTAGGTCTGGAATGTCTCGAGCTGCTGCTCGGGGCTCGTGTAGGGGCCTTCGACGATCTCCGGCTCCGTCGCGTCCATCCACCAGGCTTCGATGCCGCGGCTGAACAAGTTGCGCCGCATCTGTTCCCAGTACATGGCGCGCGCCGCGGGATTGAAGGCGTCGTAGAAGGTGAACGGGTAGCCGAGAAAATCGATCTTCTGGTTTGCCAGGTTGGGCTCGTACAAAAAACCGGCGGCGCGCAGCTCGTCAAAGTTCGCCGAGCCTGGGTAGAACTTCGGCCAGACGGAGATCATGAGCCGCGCGTGGTAGGTGTCACGCAGGGTGCTGATCCAGGTGTTCGGGTCTGGGAAGCGCACGGGGTCGAAGGCGTGGGACCCCCAGCTATCGATCGTCCAGTATTGCCAGTCCTGAACCAGGACGTCGACGGGCACGTTCCGTGAGCGAAAACCGGCGGCGACGTCCAGGCTCTCCTGCTGGGTCGTATAGCGCTCGCGGCTTTGCCACAACCCAAAGGCCCAGCTCGGCATCATCGGCGCGGGGCCCGTGACCTGCCGATAGCCGCCGACGACGTCATCGAGGTCGGGACCGTAGACGAAGTAATAGTCGAGGCCGGCGGCCACTTCAGACCAGAGCGAGGTCGTCGGCTGAGCCGTCGGCGTCTTCCAGTTCAACCGGAGGGCGTTGACCCCGATGTCGCTCGTCCAGGCAAGGCGCAGCCTCGCGGTCTGGCCCGCCTCCAGCCGGACGCGCGCGAGCTCGGTGTACGGAAGCCAACCCTGGCGCCAGTGATCGATCACGAGCTCGTCGTTCACCCACAGCTTGATGTCGCCGCTCGCGTACGTCTGAAACAGGTAATCGCCGGTCTCCGGGACCTGCACGCTGCCCTGCCAATCGACGCTGCCGGCGGCCGATCCGACCTCACCGCCGCCTGCCGGAGTGTACAGGCCTTGGACGCCCGGCAAGGCTTCGAACGGGCGCAGATCGCCGAAGCGCGAGAAGGACGTGTTGTCCCACAGGATGCCGTAACCTCGGCTGGACACCAGGAAAGGCACGCTGACCTGGGTGTTGTATTGCTTGAGATCGATATCGTAGCCTTTGATATCGAGCAGGCCGTCCTGGTGTTGGCCGAGGCCATACAGCGACTCGTCGGGGTTGGGCTGCCACTCTTGGCGCACGTTGTGCGTCGCTTCGCCGCGCAGCGTCGCCGGCACGAGTTGGCGGCCCTCGGGTTTCTCGGCCAGGATGAGACCCCCGTCCGGGTCGTAGAAGCTGACGCGGCCTGACGCTCGCTCGATCCGCACCCCCAGGCGGGAGGTTCGGACCGTGATCTCGCTGTCGCTGCTCGCGACGAGCACATCCTGGGCGACGCAGCGCTTAGGAGCGGCGGCCAGGCTCGGGCGGGTGAAAAACGCGGGGTCCGGAGCGTAGGCCACGCGAATGATGTTGTCGGCGCACACCTCCACCGCGAGCTGGGCGCCGCCGACGACGACGATCGGCACGCCCTGAGCCTCGACCGAGGCCTCGTCACCCGCAGGCACGAATGGGGGCGGCGACACACCCTCTTCTCCCGTGCTGCCGGGCGAGGTCGTCCCCGCTGGCGTGCCCCCTGCGCCGGCGCTGGCGCCGGGCTCCACGAGGCTTGACGGGGGGGTCGCGCCGGTGGCTGGCGTAGAGTCTCTAGTGCTGCAGCTCGCGATGGCGGCTATGCCAATGGCGCGCCAAGCGGTGCGCGCCCAAACCGCCGTCCACCCATGCCAGGGCTCGATACCGTACGCCATGTCCGTCAGCTCCTCGCGCCGCTCCGCGCGCTCCGGGCAGGTTCAGAGTCGAACCCGCTGCTAGTTACGTCACCACTATATCACTGTGTGGCGGCTGTCGCCGTATCACTCGCCTGCAGGTCGACCCGGCTGACTCCGACGGCGGCCGACTCGCTCCAGACGACGATATCGTACGCAGCCGGTGGCAGCGCGAGCTGACAGGCCTCGGCCGCGGCGCACAGCGCCTGATCGACGGGCACGCGATCGGTCCGGTCCGTGTCCGCAGGGAACGCTTGCACCAGCAAGCGCTCGCCGGGTGCGCAGGCGGCGCAGCTGGCCGTCACCGAACGGCGCTCTTCTGCCGGAGCGTGCAACCAATCCCAGCGTTGGGCGTCGCTGTGCGGAGGGACGTGAATGACGACCGCATCCAGCGTGCCCATGCCCGTCGGAGAATCGGGCCCGTACGAGCCCAAACAGCGGCCATCGATTGCGCCCGAAGCCACGTACATCCCCGAGGCCGGGCTCTCGGTGCTGGCTCCAAACGCCGAGCTCGGGCGGTCTACGGCGACCTGTTCGACCGAGTACGGCTCGAACCCCGTCTGGTCCCAGAGCTGGCCACCCAGGGACTTGGTGAATGGCTCATCCGCCCCCCACAGGCGCTTGTAGGCCTGCCGTGCGCTGGTCAAAACCAGCACTTTGGCAGCGGGATCGGGGCCAAAGGTCTTGGCGACCAGATTGGTGGCTTGCTGCTCGGCCTGCAACCTGATCTCTTCGACGCGGCGGCAATTGGTGCACTCGTCGGCGACGTCGTAGCTGACGATGTCGTAGCCCAACTCCATGCCGTCGGCGAGTAGCCGAGCCAGCTGCGGCTCCCGCGTAAATTTCCCGCTCTCGCTCCGCGACACGTGTCCGCGAGCCTCGAGCGCGACGCCCTCCTCCTCCAGCGCTTCGACCGCGAGGTAGCGAAAGCCGGCGTCCCAGGCGCATGGCAGGAGCCTTCGCATGAGGCTGCGCTGATAGGCGACGTGCTCGAGATCGTTGATCAGAACGAGCTGTATCGGCCCTGCCTCGGAGTCCGAGTCCGCTTGGCGCGGCGAGCCGATGCTCGCGCACAAGCTCTCGATCGCGTCCGGGAGGCGGCTGTCTTGGCACTCGATAGTCTGTGCTTGCAGAGCCTCGCTGAACGGCGTGTAGAGGGTCGTGGCCGAGAAGTAGGCGCCCACCTCGCCCATGAGCGCCCCGAGGATCCGGTTGTCGACGGGCAAGACGCGGTCGCGATCACTGGCTTCGACCTCTGCCAACGCCCCGAGCGGGTTCTCGCCGGGGTCCGCCCACAAGCTCAGGCTGCGTTCGGACGGACCGCTCATATAGGTGTTGGCGGCCATGTTGCCTGCCGGGTCGTCATTGACGTCATTGGACACGGTACAGCCTGTCCAGAGCAAGGCACCGCTGGCGAAGCAGCGGCGGGCGCGCACGCCGCGGGTCGAGAGTGAACGGCAGAAGGGGATCATTGGGCTACCATACTACTCTGAATCGAACACCGGCAGTGCGGGGCGGGTTGAAGAACCGGAGATTCAAGTTGGGGGACGATATGATGCTCGTGGCGTAGGCGATGTTGAACGCGTTGTTCACATACCCGTTGATCGAGATCCGGCCATCCGGGTGCGTCCACCCGGCACCGAGATCGAACCGCGTATAGGTCGGCACGACGTCCGTCAGCCGCGACGCGTCGATCTGCAGGTCGTCGTAAGCCGGCACCATGCCCGGTGCCGGAGGGTTGCCATTGGCCTCGGGTAAGACGTTCCCTTTGCCGTTGAAGATGGTCATGTATTGCTGGCCCACCGTCTGTCCCTGTACGAGCCAGTTGAATGAGCCCTCCGGCGTAAAGATGAGCTGCGACAGCGTATAGTTGAGCGTGTACGGCGACGCTCGGGGCAGCCAGTGCCCGTTCACGTCGACCTCGTAGGCATTGACGCCGAATTGGATTCGACCGTCACTCACGAGGGTGCGCTCGCGATAGCGCGCGTCGAGTAGCAAGCCGTGCAGCGCGACCTCGAGCCCAAACGGCAATGCGTAGGTCAGGTCCAGGTCCAAGCCGAAAATGTTCGGGCTGCCCACGTTCTGACGCAGCGACTCGGTGGTGGCCTCCGTGCCGGTGTCGGGGTTGGGCGGAGAAATCTGCACCGACTCTTGAAAGACCTGGTCGCGGTATAAGTACAAGAACGCCGAGGCGTTCAGCCGCAGCTTGCGATCGAACAGCTCGTTCTTCGAGCCCAGCTCAAAGGCCGTCACCGACTCTGGGCCATAGTACTCGTTGACCTGCGTGCCGTCGGGGCGGATCAAGGTGTTGTTGTAGCCCCCCGCTTTGTGCGCCGTGCTCACGGTCAGATAGAGCAGGCTGGCTTTGGCCAGGTCGTATTCCGCGCCCACCCGGTAATCGAAGAAGGTGTTGGCGATCTCGGAATTTTGCGCCACTGAGCTGAGGTTGAACAGGTTCCCGGTGACCAGCGCATCGTCGACGCCGGCCGTGCAACGGAAGGTCCCCGTGTTCGGGTCGATCGCGATGCGCGGCTCTTGCTCCCGACCGGGCGCGGCCGCGGGCGGGTCGTTGCAGATGTCCTGTGGGAAGGTGTCGCGCGCTCCGAAGCTGCTGATCCCATCCAGAAAGAGGTTGACCCGGTCTGTCGCCGTCGAGTCTGCCGGCAACGCGAACGTCGGTCGGTCGTGATAGGCGGGGCGAAAGCCTTCGGTCGCGAAGCGGCTGCCGTTCGACGGCTGCCCGCCTCGCTGCATGGCCAGGCCGTTTCTCCTGCCCTTGGCTTCGTTCGTGAGCCGAACACCGCCGAGCACCCGGAAGTCGCTCTGCACGTCGAACGTCGCGTCGGCGAAGCCCGCGACCGAGTGCTCATACACGTCGGGCATGTTGAACTCGGCGCCGCCGTAGCCGTTGACGGGGTCACTGGTCGTGTACAGCACGACCTGCTGCTTCTCGTACATGAAGAAACCACCCGTGGTCCAACGCAGGCGGGCCGTATCGGGCGCGGAGAACCGCAGCTCGGCCACCGTGGATTGCGAGCGGGAGTCCCAATAGGCAGTACCGAAAAAGTCGACACCGTCCGCCGCGCGCTGATCGAAGTCGAACCCTGGGTAGATCACCCCGGCGCTGGCGCCGTTCACCTGCTGGAACACCAGATCTCGGTAGCTGGCGAGCGCCTCGATGATCACCGGGCCGGCGTCGAAGCTGACGTCGAGCCGCACGCCCTGATGTTTCATGTCCTGACTCGGCTGGGCGCCAAACTGGTAGACGCGCCGCGGGTTGTCGATAGCGTCGGGCGGGATCGTCTCGGGAAAGTCGTCCGTCTCGTCTTCGGGGGTGCCGTTGTCGTTGCGGTGAGTGAGCGGATCGTTGTGGTTGGCACCCAAGGAACCCGTGCCGCGCTCATTCACGAAGTCATAGCCCAGGACGAACGTCAGCGGATCTGCCGGCTGCCACTTGACCTGGCCTCGGAACGCGTAGGAGTCCTCACTCTCGGCGGCCTTGAGATCATAGATGGGACCCCCGTTCTGCCAATAGGGGTCGTGCACGCTGGTCAACCCAGCGACGCGAACGGCGATCCTATCGCCGATCGGTAGGTTGACCATCCCGTTGTAGCGCCGTTCCGCGAACGTGCCGAACGTGGCCTCGGCGTTGGCGCCAAACTCACCGAGCTTTGGCTTGTTGCTGAGGATGTTGATGGAGCCGCCCTGCGCGTTACGACCTCGCAAGGTCCCCTGAGGGCCGCTGTTCACCTCGACACGCTCGATGTCGTAGAACATGGCGCCCACACCCCGGGGGCGCGGAAGATAAACGCCATCCAGGTGGATCGCGACACCCATGTCGCCGACCTCGGTGTTGTTGTCGTTGCCGACGCCGCGAATGTAGACCTCGGTGTTGCCCTCCTGCGTGCCGATCTGCAGGCCAGGGACCACGCTCGCCAGTCCGCTGACGCCGCGGATGCCCACTTGCGTGAGCCTCTGTTCGGTGAAGGCAGAGGCGGTGCCGGAGTATTTTTGAAGGTCCTTCTTGCGCCGGTCCACCGTCACGAGGACTTCGTCGAGCTCGCCGGTCTCAACGGGCTCATTCGTCGACGGGGCGAGCGCGGCGTCCGCGGGGGCGGCAGCATCGATGGGAGCTGCGGCTTCCGGCAGAGGCTCCGCGGGCTGGGGAGGGGACGAAACGGGCTCTGCTGACGCCGCTGGCTCTGCTGACGCCGCTGGGGGCTGGGCTTCAGGAGCCGGAGGCGCGTCGGCCGGCGCCGTTGGCGCATCCGGAGTTGCCGGAGCAGGCTCGGCCGCCTGCGCTCCCTGGGGGCTTGCGACCAGCACCCAGCCCAGCACGCCCAGCACGCCGACAAAACATCGCTGACTACGACGTGGGCCAGTCACCGTGGAGTCTGCGCATCGACTAGCGTTGCCCGAGTTGATCACTTGCATTGAAACTTCTTGTTGTGGGCTACACCCCAGATGAACGCGAGAGTGCGTGCAAGCGGTGCAAGCACGACGTGCGAACCACTGGGCGAGCCGAGCGGTATTGGAGCAAGCACGATTGCAAACTTTCCGTGTGGCACATCGGGCGATATCAGTGGTCCTGACAACGCATCGGTGAGCACGGGAGGCGAGGTTGACGCTCGCCCGCTCAGGAATGCCCTCGCCTAATTTAGCCGCGAAGCAGGCGCCGATGCTGCCATCCGCTGTTCCTGCTAGGCGCGAGCTGCTTGCTCAGCTCCCATTCAGACTATCAAGCTCGCATCTCGTAGTGAATGCTAGCTCTCACCGTAATGATAATGAATGGGCCAATCCTACTGCTGCACAAAAAAGAGAGCACGTAACTGCCGCAAAAAATGAGCACAGCTCACAGGCATACTCACCCGAGGGCGAATGAGCTCACTGTAGCACAGGTGTGCTGGCCCTTTGCACCGTCACGGCAGTTTGCTCGTAAACGAGTGAGCTCCAATTGCCTTGCCTGGACGGGTGGGCGCGCGACTCGGGCTAGCGCGGCGGAAGCGTTGGCTGCGGGCTCTTGGTGGTCACGCGGCCTTCACTCTTCCCCAACGCGGGAGCACGCGTCATTTCAAACCAGCGCTTGCGGTATTCAGCGGGCCTCAAGCCAGTCTGCTTGAGGTACCAGTTTGAGAAGGCGAACGGGCTTTGGAAGCCCGCGCGCGCCACGGCGTCGCTCATGCTGGTGGTCGCCTCTTGCAGATCCCGCTGGGCGGCGCGCAGCCGCACGCGGTTGACCGCCGCCAGAATGGAGATGCCGGTATTCTGCTTGAACACGAACGCGAGCCTCGAGGCGGATAACCCAGCAACTCGGCTGAGCTCGGCCGCGCTCGGCGGAACGGGCGCGCAGCTCTCGATAAATTGCCAAACTCGCGCGATGCGCGGGTCGACAGGTTCGGCCGAAGTTTCTGTCGCGCTCATCCGGGCCAGAATCAGGATTTGCTCGAGCACGTTGAGGGAGACTGCATCTTTCAACCCCTCGGTGGGTCCGCGCTCATTGTGCAGCTGAAAAAAGCGGTCGTTGAGTTGGCTTTGAGCGGAACGCGCTTCCACGTGCATGCTGGTGACGCCGTGCAGCCCGGTGCGCACCGGCAAAGGGAGCCAATGCAGCCAATGCGGCTGAGCATCGAAATGGACCCAGTGGCAGTTCCAGTGGTTGGCCGCTGGATGGATCCCGTATTCCTGGTAGCGCTCGGCGTCTACCAGCACCAAGTCCCCACGGTCCGCGCGAATCAGGCGATTTTTTTCATCCCGAAAGAACCCGAGCCCTGATACCGAGTAGACCAGATAGGCGCTGGCCGAGCCCTTACGCCGCATGACGTGGTAGCCCTGGCCGACCTGATAGTACGCGCTCACTAGCCCAGGCTCGCAATACGTATCGTGTGCCGGGCGAGGCAGGACAGTTTCATCGACTATCTCGACGGGGGGTGTCGACATTGGCGGAGAGTCCTGCTGGCTTCTGAGGCTGGGGCGTCGCAGGCATCGAACGCCGACGACTTGCACGCCAACCGCGGACGGCGGCTACGACTTTAGCGCGCGTCGCGGAGTTCGAGTATCGCACTTCACGTGGCGCCGACAAGGCCCCCGTGTGTCGCCGCCGCGAAATTCTCCCTGCGTCGTCGAGCTCAGCGCGGGGCACGCGAGTAGGCGTGGGACAGGCTCAACCTCGGCATTTGGCCGCCGTTGTGCGTCATGACCAGAGCGCTAGCGGAGTGGCGCCGCCCACGGGGCGGTTTTGCCGTTGCGTGAAGGGACCGCCTTCTGATGCCGTGGCGCGCGTCAACGGGGTAGGGGTTCTGATTATCTTCGCAAAGAGAACGAATATTTGCGCTAGAGACCGAACGCCGGGCGGCATCTCGGTGTGGCGTCGCCCGCGACAATAGCGCGAAGTCGGAGCGTTTCTGACTGGGCGAACCCACCTTAGGGACCTCTCGGCTCTCAGCCGTCGGCGCCGGAGCGGACGCGCAGCGCACCTCCGAGTGTCTTGCGCTCGTGCTCCGTCCACGACAGCTCGAGCACGAGCCTGGCGTGGCTGCCGTGACGCTCTGCTCGCAGCTCCAGCCCCACGAGGCCCGAAGGATGGAGCGCGAGCTGACCCCGGTCATCACTCAGGTCGAGGCGACCCGCCTCGACGCCCTCGAGCAGGGCGCGAAGATACTCACCGATCGATTTCAAGTCCTGGAGGGACTCGTGTCTAAATTCTGTGCTGGCCATGTGCTTCTCCTTTGGTGACGGGGTAGGGAGTCTAACTCGCACGGCAGCAGACCGCGCTGAGGCTCAGGGTTGCGGCAGCTCCAAGAGCTCGCGAAAGTAACGAGTCGCGCGCTGGAAGTCGACTCTGCCCGTCACTTCGAGCACGCGCACGTCTGCTAGCGCTTCGAGGTAAGCGCGCGCACCCGGCTCGTTGACGGCGGGGCTCGCCGCGCTGCCTCCGCCCACAGCGATGTCGAACACGCCAGTGGGCTTGATCAGCAGCGCCAGCAGGTCACGCCGTTGCTCGAGCTGAACTGGCGCAAAGCGGGTCGGCAGAGCGGCGCATCGTTGCCAGCAGAGCAGGACCAGAGCTGCGAGCGGCGCGCGATCTCGGCTTTGCCCCGGGCCGTAAACGCTGTCCACGCACACGTCATGTTTTTCTTCCAGGTCCCAGAGCGCCGAGGGGTCGAGCTCCAGGAGCTCGCGCCGGCGTTTCATGGGCAGGAGGTCGGCGAGGTCGGGATTATGCAGCAACGTCCCCGGGTTCACCCGGGGCAGCTTGGGTACGCCGGCCACCTCGGCAGCTCCCGCCGCCCGACGCAGCAAGAGCCGATCGTTGCTGACGTAGGAGAGCCCACTGCTCATCAGGCGCAGGGCCAGGGTGGATTTGCCGGCCCCGGAGCGCGCGGCGATGGCGAGCGCGCCCGCGGTGTCAGCAGCCACGCCCGCCGCATGGCAGACGAGCCAGCCCGCGTGCCGCTTCTGAGAGATGTGCTGGCTGACGATGAAGTTGACCACCTGATTCGTGTGCTGAAGGCAGGGTCCCACCGCGATGAGCTCGGTGGGGCTCACCACGAACTGCATGGCGGTGCGGAGCTTGCGCACGACGCGCCCGCTCGGCGTGTCCGCGAAAGCCTCCTTGGACAGGGCCTTTCCGGGTGGCGCCGGCCAATCCTGGAAGGGAACGGCAAATTCGGGAGGCGAGGCCTCGAGCGCGGTGATTCGGATCGCGCTCGCTCGCGCCGTGTGAGCGACATGGCGACCGAAGTAAGCCTCGAGCTTGCCGATCAGCACGGGCGAGTTGGAGCTGACCCGTATGGCCACTCCGTCCATCTCGAGCTCCAGCGCCGACGTGACGGGATAGCGCTCGCGCAACGCGCGTCCGATGTCACCGAGGCTGCTGCTCATGACGTGACGCGGCTCAAAACATGGCGCGCGTAGCGCTGCGCGAGATCGATGCCCAGCGCTTCGTGGCTGCCCCGGAAGCCCCCGTACGCCGACACCTCGAAGACCTTGGGGCCGTCCGGCGTCTCGACCACATCTACCGTGCCGAGGTCCAGATCGAACGCCGCCTGCGCGCGTCGGGCGAGGGCGACGACCTCGGGGGCGGCGCGGTGCGGCTCGTAGTGACCGCCCTCGCGCGCCGAGGTGTTCCAGGACCCTGCGGACTTGACGCGAGCATAGGTGCCGACGTGCTCGCCCCCCAGAAAGACGACACCCAGGTCCCGATCGGCGATGGCCAGGCGCTCCTGAATGTACATCAGCCCATTGCCGGCGCGCTGGAAGGCGACGAGCCGCGCTTCGAGCCCGGCGCCCTCGCTGCTGCTCACGATGTGCATGCCCTCGGCCTTGCTGGAATAGAGCGGCTTGAGCACCGCCTCCCCGTAGCGCCTGATGGCTGCCAGAGCGTCGGGGATGCTCTCGGTGACGGTCGTCCTAGGGAGAGGAATGCCGGCGCTCGCCAAGGTCGAGCTGCAGCTGAGCCGATCGACCAATCGCAGCAGGCTCTGTGGGCGAGAGAAGACGGGAACGCCACACCGCTCCACGTAACGCAGCATCTCCAAGTAGTCGAGCGTGTGCGGCCCGTGGCTGCGGTCGAGCTTTTTGACGATGATGGCGTCGAGCTCGCACAAGTCCACGCCTGCATGCGTCACCCGCGCGGCGCCCAGATCGGCGACGCAGCGGCTCATCTCGATGAGCAGGCGGAAGCCTGTCAACATTGAAACGGCGTCCGCCAAGGCTTCTGAAGACCACGCGCCGCGGACGCCTACGACTGCGATGCGCAAGCCGGTCTCAGCCAACCAGCACCTCGCGCGGCAGCTCGAATGTGGTTACGTGCCCGGACCGCTGCGCCTCGCCGAGCCGCTCGAGGATGTAGCGGCTGCGCATGAACATGCCCTGGGCAAGCCGAGCGTCGAGCACGAAGCGGGTGGATGTGGCCAGGGAGCGCGCGACTCCGAGTGCTAGCCGCTGATTGAAGGAGCCATCTCCGAAGTCCGCGGCCTGCTCGCGCGCAAAGTCAAAGAAGCGTAGCAGCGTCCGCTCGATATGCGCGCGGACGGGCACGGGCATGACCTTGAGGCGGAAGAGCGAGACTAAGAACACAGAGATGTCTTGCACGTAGTCCATCTGCGTCGACCGGTGCAGATCGATGAAACGCACGGCGCCACGCTCCGCGTCGTAGATGACGTTGTCGAGGTTGAAGTCGCCATGGATGAACACGGAGAACGGCGCCTCGAGTGACTCATCGTACGCCAGCAGGCGGTCGACGAGGCGCACGAACGAGGGGATGTGCTTTGAGCCCAGGCTGGCGTCGCCGCGAAGGAACTCGGGGTGCACGGCCCGTACGTCATCCAAGCGCGCGGAGAGCTGCCGCAGGAAACGCGGGGCAACGCGCTCGACACTCTGCGTGCGGCGCCAGACCTCGCGCAGCTTACCCAGGATGCTCTCGAGCGCGTGCTCCACCTCTGGCCAAGGCCGTCGTAAAAGGATGGCTTCGAAAGTTGCGCCCGGCAGGTATTCGAACAAGATCGCGGCATCTGCGCCCTCTGCATGAAACGAGTAGATGCGCGGCGCGAGGCCAGGCATGAGCCGTTGCCAGCGCGCGACGCTGTCCTTCTCCTCCAGCAACTTTTGCAGCTTGCCCTGCTTCAGGATCAAGGGGCGGGGCAGGGGCTCCCCAGCGGGGGGCCCGCGGCGGGACAGGCATTTGACCATCGTGCCCGACTTGGTGGCGGTCATGGCCTCAAAGCTGAGGTGGCGTAGCTGTGCGCCGAGCGCCGACGGGTCCAGCGAGCTTTCGAGCGCGCGCAATTGGCTTATCTTGACGCGCTCGCCCAGGTGGAGCGAGAGGATCGCTTCTCCGATGTTGAGCAGCGCATCTCCCATGCGTTCCAGGTAGTGGGCGATGAGGAGCAAGGTCACGAGGGTCTGGGTGGCGTCCCGCGCCAGCGTCTGGAGCTCGCCGAAAATGCGCTGAAACGCCTGGGCGTACATTTCATTCAGCGTGTGCTCTACACGGCAAATCTTCAGCGCCAGCTCGATGTCACGCTCGAAGAGCGCCTTGCCGATGTGGCCAACACCCGCCACGACCTCGCGGAGAAAGGCGGCGAAGTCGTGCTCCGCGTAGACCTCACTGCGGTCGATGTAAGCGACCTGTAGGATGACTTTCTCGCACAGGTCGGCGACGCGCTCCAGGTTATCGGCGACCACGTCGAAGCTCCTGTAGAGCGCCAACGCGCCAGGCTCTCGCGCGGTCGCGGCGGCTCCGAAGGACGTCTTTTGGATGCTCGCCTCCAGGTTGTCGATGTAGTCGTCCCCGTGGATGATCTCGGCGCGTGCGGCCTGGTTGGGCGCTACCAGATACTCGCCCGTACGCCGCAGCTGCTTCTCGACCTCGATCAGGAGAAATTGCAGATTTCTGGCTACGCCGTCGTGCACGCTCGGGCACCCGATCCGGAGCGGCTCTCGGCGCGACGGCTCTCGAACCTGAAGGCGCGCGACGCTTCCAAGCTCTTGATGCTGGGATGGTCGGTGCTGATCGCCTGAATGCGCCCCCCGGGCTCGACGAGGAGGGCGGCGCCCCCCGGGCCGAGCAGGCCTTCGACAGCGCGGGTGTTGCGATCGACGGAGGCGTCACACTCCAGATGCAGGACTCCGGCGCGCAGGGTGAGGCGTTGGCCGTTCTTGAGGTTCCGATGACCGTGGACGATGGCGTGGATGCCCGCACGGTGCAACGCGCTCACTCCGCGCGGCGTGAGCAGGGGATCCGTGCGCCGATACTTGGTGCGCACGACGTTGCCAACGGGGCCGTGGTAGAGCTCGAACAGGTCGCTGGCGAACAGGCGCCGATACCAGGCGTTGAGCGCGGGCACTCCGCCGCTCTCCAGCACGTGCGCCACGGCGTCGTCGACGCCGGCGTGCACGAAGAGGAACGAGCCCTCCTGACGGGCCAGGCTCATGCGCTCGAAGTACCAGGCAAACTCGCCGCACGGCTCGAGAAACATCTGCCGGGCCCCTTCGACGGCCGCGTACAGCTCGCCCAGGCTCAGCGCGAGGCGCCTGCAGGCGGCGTCGATCGCCCGCGCCTTCTCGCGGATGCGCTCGACCTCGCCCGCGAGCTTGCGCGGGGGGATCAGGCCCTCGGCGCGTGACGTGAAGTCGGCATACCAGGCCGCGTCCGGGAACAACCGGCGCCGCACCTCCGCGTCGTCGAGCCGAGGCCGCTCGCCACGCTGGCGCGTCAGCTCTCGAATTTCGGCGAACAGCGGCACGCTCTTTTTGCCCATGCGCACGAACAAATGCTGCAGCGTCGTCTCGCGCCGCCCAGCATAGAAGAGCCCGAGATAGGTGCGCAGGTCGTGGTTGCCAGCGAGGATGCTCACGTCGGCGCCGAGGTCGATCAAGTGTTTGAGGCAGCGGAGCAGCCGCAGCGTGGCCGGACCTTTGTCGAAGCAGTCGCCTCCGATGATGAAGGTGGCGGCGCGGCCTAGCTCCGTCAGGCGATAGTCTATGTCTCCCGGGCCCGTGCGCTCCACCCCGCGAGTGGCGAGCAGCGAGAGCAGCAAGGCATCCGCGTCGGCGTGCAGGTCGCAAATGAAGAAGATGCAATGGGAGGGCCAGCGCCAGACCAGATCTGCGGCGTAACTGCGCACCTGCTCGAGCGACGCCTCGGCGGGGTCGCGCGCAGGTGCTGCGGCAGAGGTCGGCCAAGGTTCGCTTCGCGTCGGCAGCCCGATGGCGTTCGTCGAGACGAGAGCCGCGCCAGCGGCGGGGGGTGCGTGGTACATGGTCTTCGAGCTCCTGATAGAACCTTGCCCTGGCGGAGCGGCTCCGTCCTGGGCGCGCTGCAGACGCATATTGGGTCCGCTGGTCTTGCGCGTGACGAGTGAGTGACAAGTCGCCTATCTGGGTGCCTTCCACGGTGAGAGGTGAGGGCGGCGCTCCCGAAGTCACCGAAGTGGCTCCGTAGCGAGCCCGGCGTGCCATCATGTGGCGCCAGACTGCGCCGGCTTGGGAGACGACACCCGACCGAGATCCATCCCTGAGCTGGTCGAGCTTGAGCGCCTGGCGGCGGCGCTCGGGGAGCACGCTCGGGTGGAAACACTGTGTAGCGCAGCCTTCGACGGCGTCGTCCTACCGGTGCAAGCCCTGGCGCTAGGCTCCGCCGAGCGCCACGCCCCGGTGATGCTGTGCGTAGGCGGCGTGCACGGGCTCGAGCGCATTGGCGCACAGGTCGTCTTGGGTTTCATCGAGACGCTGGCGGCCTACCTGCGCTGGGATCGCCTGCTCAGGGACATGCTGCAGCACGTTCGGGTGCTGTTTCTCCCGGTGCTCAACCCGATCGGGGTGCTCTTGCGTCGGCGCAGCAACGGGCAGGGTGTGGACCTGATGCGCAACGCGCCGGTTCAAGCCGACGGCTGGAGCCTGCCGCTGAAGCTGTATCGGGGCCAGCGCCTGACGAGCCGCCTGCCCTGGTACCGAGGTCGCCGTGACGCGCTCGAGCCGGAGGCGCTGGCGCTCTGCCAATGGGTACAGGCGCAAGCGCGAGAGAGCCGCTTCGTGCTCGGGCTGGACGTGCACTCGGGGTTCGTCGGGAAAGACCGCATCTGGTTCCCGTACGCGCGCACGCGCGCGCTTTTCCCTCACGTCAGCGAGATGCTCGCGCTGAAGACGCTGCTCGACGAGACGTACCCGCGCCATCGCTACGTCGTGGAGCCTCAGGCGACGCAGTATACGACCCACGGTGATCTGTGGGACTACATCTATGACGCGCACCGAGCCGGTCACCCCGAGAGCATCTTCTTGCCGCTGACGCTCGAGCTCGGGGCGTCGTCCTGGCTCAGGAAGGGCGGGCGCCTGCTGAACAAGTCGGCGTTCTTTCACCCGCTCGCGCCCCACCGTACTGAGCGCGTGCTGCGACGCCACGTGGCGCTCTTCGAGTTTCTGCTGCGGGCGGCGTACTCCTGGGAAGAATGGGCGCGGCTCAGCGGGGAGCGCCGAGCCATTCTGCAGTCGCGAGCCACTGCGCTCTGGATCTGATGACCCATCACACACGAGGAATGCCTATGCACGACAGCCCGTCCCTCGCCGCCGCCACGCCTTCGGCGGCGTCCGCTCTGCAGAACCCGTCCGCTGGCGAGCTCTGGTGGCGAGTCTGCGTCGCGCTCGCGCGGCTGCAGGGCGCTGGCCCCGTTGGTCTCCACGCTCAGGCGGCTCGGCTGAGCGAGCTGTGCCGCTGGCTGTGTCAACTGCACGGCATCGAGGTCGAGCTCGTGGGCCGTTTGCCGCAAGGCCCAGCGGTCGTGGTCGCCAATCACCTGGGCTACATCGACCCCATGGTGTTGTGTTCCCTGCTCCCGTGCAGCGCCATCGCCAAGCACGAGATCGCAGGCTGGGCCTGCATCGGGCAACCGCTCGTGCGCTTGAACGTGAAGTTCGTGCGGCGGGGGAGCCCGGCGAGCGGGGCGCGCGTGCTGCTCTCCTGCCTGCGCACGCTGCAACACGGCGTGAGCGTGCTCAATTTCCCCGAGGGCACGACCAGCCGCGGCGGCCTGCTGCCCTTTCATCGCGGCGCCTTCTGGCTGGCTCAACGCACTGGCTTGCCTGTCGTTCCCATCGGCATGGACTTCGAGGACCTGGGGCTGTGTTGGGTGGATGACGAGGCGTTCCTGCCTCACTATTTCAAGCTCTGGACCTCGCGTGGCCGTCGAAAGGTCCGCGTCAGCGTGGGGGAGCCGCTCGACCCGCGCGCGTTTCCGAATGAGCTTTCGCTGTCGTGCGCCGCGCGCAGCAGCATCGAGGAGCAGCGTCGATCCTATCCTGGCGCGCCAACGGCCCCATGAACTGGCTACTGCTGCGCGGTCTGGGGCGTGAGCAACGCCACTGGCGCGACTTCCCCAGCGCGTTTTCCGCCTCGGTCGGGGAGGGCCGGGTCCACCTGCTCGACGTCGCCGGCACTGGAACGGAGCACCGTTCACTCCCCTTGCCGTCCATACAGTGGCTGGCGCGGGACGTGGCCGTGCGCTTGCTTTCATTGCCTACGAACGGGGACGGGCGTTGGTCGCTGCTCGGGCTCTCGCTGGGCGGCATGCTGTGCTTGGAGCTCTGCCGCCTCTTGCCGGATAAGGTGCGGCAAGCCGTAATCATCAACGCCAGTAGCCGGTTGACGCCCGCTCGGGCGCGGCTGCGCCTGGGCGCGCTGCCGCAGCTCCTGCAAGCCCTGTCCTTACGGGACGCGCCTCGGCGCGAAGGGGTGCTGCTCGCGCTCACGTCCAGCTTACCGCCGGCAGAGCGCGCCCGGTATGCGGAGTCCGCGGCGCGCTTCGCGAGTGACGCGCCGGTGCGAGGCGTGGCCCTGGCGAGCCAGCTCCTGGCCGCGGCGCGCTTCGCCCCGCCGGAGCCTGAGAGCGTGCGAGCGCGGCTCTTGTTCATCGCTTCGCGCAACGACGCGCTGGTGAGCCCCGTCTGCACGCGTACGCTGGCCTGGCTCTACCAGGCCACGTACGAAGAGCACCCTGCGGCAGGCCATGACCTGCCCTTGGATGATCCGTACTGGCTGTGTGAGCGGGTGACGCGCTTCGGCGCGTGAGGCTTGCGCCGAGGGCTCAGCGGACGAACCGAGACGGAGCGGCCTCGGGGGCCGAGCTCGGAGCGCCGTCAGCGTGGCGCAGGTGCTCGCCTCGTAACACGAGCTCTGCGATGCGTGCAGTGCCGTTCTTCGGTAGCCTGACGAACCCCGTCCAGGCAGCAGCGGCCAGCGTGCCATCCTCCAGCCACTCTTCGAGCCAGCCGTGCGCGTGATCGAGCCGGCGCTGTTTGAGGCCCACCCCCTGCTCGCGCAGCCAGCGGCGGTTGTATCTCTCATGCGCGCCGAGCGGTTTCGAGAGCAGACACGCGAGGCCGAGCGCCGGATAGAAGCTGAGCTCGCTCGGCTTGGTCCAGAGCACGTCCGTGTCGAGCAGCGCGCGATTGAACGCGGCGTAGTAAGACTTGAAGTCGTCGCCCGAGATGATCGAGATCTCACGCTCCAGCGCCGGTTCGAGCCCGCAGCGATTCACCGACTCCACGAACGAGCGGTACACCTCCGGGCGCGTGCCTGCGACGAGCTGGAGGCGCAAGCGCCCGCTCGAAATCAGCGGGCGCAACGCGGGCAGAAATTCGTCCACCAGCTCCGCCTGAGCGCCTGCGCCCCCGACCGCGAACATCAAGTGAACGGGGCCAGGGCTCGCGAGCGGCGCCGGCGAGCCTTTCGCGTCAGGGGCGTTCGGCGCGGCGCCGTGCGCCGTGCCGCCCTGCGCCACGAGGCGCGGGCCCTTGGCGTTGGCGAGCAGGGCGAGCTCTTGATGGTGCAGCCCGCGAAACATGCCCCGCGGATCGAGCCGAGCGATGCGTTGCACCAGGCGGGCCTCGGGCGAGCTCGACCTCGAGCTCTCCGTCAAGGCCGTAGGCAGGGGGAACCCCGTCAGGTGGATATTCTCCTCCGGGACGCCAAAGGAGCGCAGGCGCCGCACCACCCGCGGGGTCGGGGCGCAGTACCTGATGCGCGTGCGTGTGGCGTCGAGCGGCGCCCAGACGCGGTTGCAGTCGGCGTCAGTCACCACGCAGAACACCTGCTCGATGCCCGCCCGATCGGCGATGATGGCCGGCGCGTAGAAGGTCGTGACGAGCGCGGCGCCCGAGGCTCTGAGCTCTTGCACCATGCCCGAGCCCAGGCCGCGCTGGATCAGCAGGTCGAGCAAATGCACCGACCAGGTGGGTGAGCGATGATCGCGCGTCTCGTGTAGCGGCGGGATCATCGTGATCGCGTTCATGAGCCCGCGCGCGGGTTTATCCAGCGGCCCGAGGAAGGGCATCGGCTTGGAGAGAAGCTCGTGCGCGCGCCGCACCCACGCCCACAGGTTGGCCTCGTGGGGGTCGGCCAGGGGCGGCTCGTCCACCGAGAGCACCGGCACCCCGAGCTGCTCGGCTAATGGATAGGCGGCGCGCAGGTGGCCGTACCCCATGGTCACGCTGGCGACGACGGGCTGGGCTCGGGTGTCAGGCTTCATCGGCGACTCCGGTGCACACCTGCTCGGCTTGCTCCAGCGGCTCCAGCTTGCTGCCGGCGCCGACGCGAAAGACCTTACCCCTCCATTCGACGTTCTGTACGAACCAACCCATGGCCCAGATCCATAGCGTGAGGCATTGCCGCAACGGGTTGAGCAACACCGCAGCCAGCGGAACCCGCCGCCCCGTCATGCGGCTGAAGGTGACCGCATCCAAGAGCTGCTCGAAGACCAGGCTCGCGCCGACCCAGCTGTTGTTGATGCCACTCTCGGGATACCAGAGCCCGATGCCGAGCAGCGCCGCCAGGGCAGGGGCAGGGGTCAGCAGGGGCTCCATCAGGTAGGCGGATCGCGACACGCGCCGCCGCATCACTGCCCAGCGCAAGTGGCGGCCCACGAAGCGCGTGAACGTCCAGCCCTCGTTCCAGGCGTGCACGGGCACGGCGGCGGTGACCACGCGGTAGCCCGCCTGCTCGATGGCGCGCCCCATCACGTAGTCCTCGGCGAGGAATTGGCCCGCGGCCTCGAACCCGCCGATTCGGTCGAGCGCGTCACGGCGCAAGAACATGGATTTGCCGATCACGCAGGTACGACCCGCGATGAAGCGCACCCCGCACACCCCAGGCGCCACGAAGCAGTTGAGCTGCAGGTTCTCGAGGTGCGCCGCGACCGAGCCTCCGCCGCATCCGGAGACGAGGTGCGTGACCAAACCCACGTCTGGCCCGGCGTGCGCCAACGCGTCCTGTACGTAGTCGTCATTGACTCGCACGTTCGAGTCGGAGACCACCAGCCACTCGCCGTCGCACGCCCAGCTCATGCGTTCCAGCAGGGCCAGCTTGGGGTTATGCACGCGCCCCACCTCGCCGACGCTGATGCGCGTGGCGAGGCCTTCGTGCTCCCGACAGAAGCGCAGCGCCACCCGCAGGGCCTCGTCCCGCAGGTCCGCCACACCGAACACGATGTCCAGGTTCTGATGGGTCTGCCGTGAGAAGGCGCTCAAGTTTTCCGGCAAGCTCGGCTCCGCTCCGCACAGCGGCTTCATGATGTTGACCTTGGCGGAGCCCGGGCTCGCTCGCGGTCGGTGCCTGACCACGATGCAGACCAGGAGCCGCGAGACGGAGCTCACGACCAGGCCGAGGACGATGAAGAAGGCGAGTGCGGTGATGAATGGCGCCCAAGTGGTCATGCTTGGAAGCACAATCAACCCTGCGAATGCCACGGACGCGTGGCAGCCAGTCAACCTTTGAGCGACGCTGAACCGTTCACCAGCAGTTCACCCAAACGTCGCCGAAGAGCGGCGCGCGGGGCGGATGCGCCATGACAACGCTGCTCAAAGGTTGCGTATAGGCCGTACGCCCGCCGCCCGGGCGTCACGTGGCGCTTGTAAGAACATGCTCCGTGAACATAGCCGTGATCTCGGATTTGCATCTCGGGTCTGAAGACATCACCGACAGCTTCGGGCACTCGGACGCGGACTTCTTACGCTTCCTGAGCTTTCTCGAAGGTAACTTTGAGCGCGTCGTCTTACTCGGCGACATTTGGGAGACGCTCACGGTCAAATGCCCGTGGCGTGCGCGCCGAGGGCTCATGCAGGCGAAGAGCCGCCATCCGGAGCTCGCGCGGCGCTTCACGCGACCCCGGTATAAATACATCCACGGCAACCACGACCTGGTCGCTCGCGAGGTCGAGGGGGCGCCGGAGCATTGGTCGCTGGACACGCATGGCAAGCGCCTTTTGTTCATGCACGGGCACGGCCATGATCGGCTGATCCAGAGGGCCCGGCACATCGTCGAGCTCGGCGTATGCATCGGAGGTTGGGTACGGCGAGCGGGCTTTCATGGCCTGTATCGGCGCCTAGATGAGCTCGATCAGCAGCGTTCGCGGATCTCGGTCGACGCTAAAGCCTGTAGCTTTCAGGCCTGGGCCATGAGCGTCGCCGCTCGCGCAAACGCCGACATCGTCGTCACCGGTCACACACACGTCCCGCTCGCGTCGGAGCACGGGCGGCGCATGTTCATGAACAGCGGCAGCTGCAGCCGGGGTCGATTCACCTATCTCGCGCTCGACACCCGGCGAGATAACTACGGCGTGCACCACGCCTGGTAGGTCTAAGTGACAAGGCTCCGCGCGTGTGCAGTGTTCACGTCAATGGAAGCACAGCGACCCGCGGCCGCCACAGGACACCTGTACAGGGTTTCGTCATCCTTCTAAGGAGGCCAAGAATGCAGAATGTTCAAGTGGACGCGGGCTCTGTAGATGCCCCCGGTCAATGTCAGCTGCTACAAGAGGCGACGGCAGCTCCTGAGTCTCCCGGACAGCTTGCGGAAGAAGTCAGCGCTCTGCCGGGCTGTTGCACGCTGTATAGCGCGGGAGACTACGTGGTCTTCGTAGCGCAGCGGCAACGCATCCCGCGGGTCATGAACGAGATCGGTCGGCTGCGCGAAATCAGCTTTCGTGCGGTAGGCGAGGGCACGGGTAGAGATCGGGATCTGGACTCCTTCGACGACTCGTATATGCACATCTTCGTCTGGCAGCGCACACAGCGCCAGGTCTTGGGTGCCTACCGCCTCTGCATGACCGATGTGGTGCGGCGCCAGCAAGGCCATGCTGCGTTGTACACCCAGCGCTTGTTTGCTTACGACGCGGCCCTGCTCGACGAGCTCGGCCCCTCCATCGAGCTGGGGCGCTCCTTCGTTCGACCCGAGGCGCAAGGCGGGCGCGTGCTCGCCCTACTCTGGCGCGGCATTGGCCACCTGCTCGCGGCCCGCCCGCGCTACCGGGTGCTGTTTGGCCCCGTCAGCGTCTCGTCCTCTTACTCCGAGCCCTCCCGCCAGCTGATCGCGTCACGGCTCTCCCACGGGCAGTACCGGCATCCGCTGTTCGAGCATGTCGCCGCTAGGCGCCCGCTCGCGGCAGCCGCTTGCCCGTCCACAGACACTGACGAAGACGTGCGCGTACTGTCCAAGCGCGTCTCCCAGCTCGAGCCCGATCAGAAGGGGCTGCCGATTCTGGTCCGTGAGTACATCAAGCTCGGCGGGCAATTTTTGGCCTTCAGCGTGGACCCAGAGTTCCAGAACGCCATGGACGGGCTCGTCGTCGTCGATCTGAATCGCACCCGCCCCCGCCTGCTCGCGCTGCACATGGGGCAAGACAACTACGACAGGTTTCGGCGTTACGGGCAGGCGTCAGAGCAACCAGCGTTGGCGTCTTCCAGCCAACCAGCGTGAGCCGCTCGTCGCAAACCACGAGCGCCTCGACGGCCTGAGCCGTGAGCCGCTCGTGCGGCGAGAAGAGGCGAGGCGAGCCACGGCGCCCGCGCCGCGACGTCCTTACCAGGACGTATGGCAGGCGAGGCCGAGCTCGCCCGGACCGCTGCCGCAGGTGAGACCCTGGTGCTCGCCGGGCGCTCGGTGATCAGTCGAGCTGTGGGTGAACAGGAGCTGGCTGACCACGCCAACGAGCAAGAGGGCCCCGCCTGCGGAATACGAGGCGACCGCGACGCGCTGGGCGGTCGTGCGCTCGTCATCCACGCCGCTGCATTGCTCGGCTCGCGTACCTTGCCCCGGCTGCTCACAGCCCGCGCCATTCCACTCGCGAGCCTTACGCTCGCGCAGCACCTGCGCAAACGCGCCGACGCCCACGCCGATGGCCCCAGCGCTGACCAAGAATAACGACGGGTAGTAGAGCTTCGGAGCGGGCGGGAGCTCCGGGCGCGGGTCAGCTCGTCGACGGCCCTCGGCGGGCGGTGCCGCCGCTCGCGGCAAGCTTCGCACCAGCAGCACGTTTGCGAATTCGTCGAGCAGCTCGAGTTGCACGTCGAGATTACCAAAGCGCTGGAGCTGGCTTCGCACAATCCGCAGCTCGCTCGCGGCCTCGATCTCGAGGTCGAGAGCGACATCGGGCTTGGCCCCGGCGGTCCGCAAGCGAACGCGCGCCACCATCCCGAGCGGATCGCCCAGGCGTAGAAGGGTGGCCCCTTGCGGCTGGCGTAGGGAGACGGCGTCCACCCCGAGGCGGGCGCTCGTAACGTCCCAGAAGCCGCGCGCTTCCATATAGGGTGAGCGCAGGCGCGGTGACAAGAAGCGCTCCAGCTCGACGTTAGGATCGAGCGCCAGTAAGCGCAAGAAGGCCTGCTTGGCCGCCTCCGGCTGTCCGAGGGCCGCGTGCGCGATACCGAGCAAGCGGTAGATCTCCGCCAATCGGGTGGGCGGGTGGTTACCGGCCTCGAGCGCGCGCCGAGCCTCCGTGCGCTGAGCTTCGAAATCCACGTCGCGGTACGCACGTTCGGCGGCCTCGACTGGATCGCCAGCTGCTGCGCGTGCGCTTTGGACCTGGCCGCACCAGCAAGCAAAGGTCAAGAACAGGGCGATACGACGCGGCGGGGACATCTGGATGGCCTCAGGGTAGCTCGGCGTGACTGGGTTGCTCGAGCCCAACGCGACGCGCGGTCGTTTCTCCGCGACGGATGCTGACGAGATAGCGCGAGTTGACACCGAGCTCGGGGTTCTCGAGATCGAGCACGTGATCGCCAGCGGGCAACTCGGCCGCCACCAGCGGCGTTTGGCCGAGCAACGTTGCGCCCAGCCAGACCATCGACCAGGGCGTCGTGTCCAACGTCAGGAACCCCACCCGGGGCGGCATTGGCGCCGCGCCATGCCGCACTCTTGGTTTCTTGCTGGGCGCTCGAGTCAAACGCGCGAGCGGCAAGTCGCGAGCTTCCCTCGATGGGATGGCTTCTGCCGCGACGGCGCGCGGCTCGCTCGCCGCGAGCTCAGTTCGCTCTTGGGGCGGCTCGAGGGGGGACGGCGTTGGTAGCGATGCACCGCCGGAGGCCCCTCCGCCTTCAAACTCGCCGTCGACCTGACCCAGCGTTTCGCCTGCAGGCGGTGAAGCACCAGAATCTCGTAGCCCCAGGATACGTTGGCCCGCGTCGACGACCGCTGGAATGGCGATCCCGATGCAGCCACCGATGCAGGCGAAGGCAATGACCAGCCAAATTTGACGAAAGCGGTGACCGGTGGCGCGTGCTTCGACCGCGGCGGCGCCTGGCTCGCGCTGCGCGAGGCGGAGACCCTCTCTCGCTACCGGCGCAGGGACCAGGGCCATGAGTTGCCCGCTCTGTCCCACGAGAGGCCCCGCGCTGGAGCCGCCGGCGGCAGTTCTCTCTCTGTATCCGCTCACCGGTGCCTGGTCTCGGACCTGGCTGTTTCGAGCCGTTTGCGGCCTCTCTCGCAGCGCGTCTTCCAGAGCCTTTTGCAGGATGGCGCGTTGCTTCACGCGCGCACCGGGCAGCACACCCGACATGATCGTTTGGAGATCCTCTCGACCGTCGCTGCCGAGCGCCTGGGTCTGCCATTGGTGGAGCGCGCCTCTGAGGCGGACGAGGCGCTCGCCCGGAGGAGCGCCGTCCGCTGTTAGGCCAGCCAGGACCGCGCCCAGCTTCGGCGTGAGCTGGGTAGACAAGAGAGCATCGATCGCGGCAGCGTCGCCAGTAGGACGCGGCGTCCCGTCGTGGCGGAGCGAGCTCTTGAAGCCGAGAATCTTCACCTTGCCGTCGTAGGTCACGAACACGTCTGCTGCAGCCACAGCCTGATTGACCAGCAACTGCTCCGTTTCGGACTCGGTGACCCGGTTGGCATGCTCGACCGCATCCACGAGGGCGAGGAGGATGCGAAGTAAGGCCGCGTCAGGCAAGCGCTGGTCGGCGAGGGCGGCCCAGCTCAGCAAAGTCGAGAGCGTCGTCCCCTCCAGATACTCGCTCACTGCGAAGTAGCGCCCCGACTCGAAGCCAATGCTCGACGTGCACGCGATATTGTCGTGGTCGAGCCGACTGGCGAGCTCTAGCTCCTCGGTGAGCAGGGCTAAGGCTCGCGGGTGGCATGCATAAAAGCTCTTGATGACCACGAGCTTCTCGAGCACGTCGGCGTCCCGGGGCAGGCCGAGCAATACCTCTGCGCGCGACCCGCGGCCGAGCTTGGACAAGACGGTGTAGCGACTGGGACGATCGAGCGAAGCATCGCCAACGGGTTCGCTCGACGCGACGCTCATATCTACTGTCAGCGACATGGTAACTCCGAGTCTAGCGAGAGTATCGAGCCAGACAGCGACTCCCTAGCTCGAGTCACGACAATAGCGAAGCGAAAGAGCAAACGATTTGCCGACACGAAATTGTTACCGCGGCGCCGGGCGCTTGCCACGATACTTTCCGAAGTGAGCAGCGCTCATGAGATGCAAGCGCAGGCCCGGGGGGGCCTCGGCATCGGCTTTCCGCCGATGCGCGCTCGGTGCGTTGGTCTCCGTCATCGCCTGCACGGAGCTCGAGTCGCGCGACGACTTCTTTGGATACGACGCGAGCGTGTTGGCCACCTCGCCGTTCAATCGCCCGCACGACGGCGGCTCGAGCGAACCCTCTGCGATCGCAGGTTGTTTGCCCACGGGAGATCGGCCCGCGCTGATCCTGGGCCAGGCTGGGGAACCTATGGAGCTCGACCAGGACACTGCATGGACCTGTCGGTTCAACTACGTGCTCCAGTCTCCCCTCGTCGTTACTCCGGGCGCCACTCTCGCGATTGGACCAGACACGCGCATCTCGTCGGGTCGAAGCGTGTTCATTCTGATCCAGCGCGGCGCGCGGCTGCTGGCCGAAGGCGCTCGCGACGCGCCCGTCGTGTTCACGAGCTCCCAGCCCATTGGACAGCGCGCTCCGGGCGACTGGAGGGGGCTGATGCTTGCCGGCAACGCGCCGTCTCACGCAACGAACGGCTTGATCCCGAGCACGTTGAACGATGCTCGTGCGTCCTTCGGCGGCGGTCCGGAAGGTGACGCCCAGCACGATTGCGGGTCGCTGCGTTACGTTCGGGTCGAGTTTGCCGGCGCGGCCACCGATGAAGAGTCGACTCCCCTTTCGGCTGTATCACTAGCCGGCTGCGGGGCGGCGACGCAGGTGGACTACCTTCAGGTTCACCGCGCTACCGATGGGCTGGGCCTATTCGGCGGCACCGTGGCCATAAAGCACGTGGTGGTCTCCAACAACGGCTTCGGTGACGCGATCGAGTGGACCGGCGGTTACACGGGGGCCATGCAATATGTCGTGGCACAGAGCGCAGGCGCGGCCGCAGCACTCAAGGGGAGCAACGCCGACTCCGACCCCGGCCTGGCACCGGTGAGCCACCCGAGTATCTACAACGCCACGATCGTGGGCATCCGCCCCGCGATCCCGAGCGGCAATCACTTCGGGCTCCTGCTGCAGTTGGGCTCGTCCGCGACCCTGAAGAACTCGATCGTTACGAACTTTGATGACGCCGCGATCGATCTGCGGTCCGCACCAACCCTGGCTGCCGTTTCGTCCGCGCACATCTCGCATCTGCTACTGCATGACAACGGTCCGAACGGGACGACTCACTTCACGCTGGCGGCGGCGCGTCTCACGGACCAAACCTCCAGAGATCGAGACCCGGGCCTCAAAGCCGCCGCTCGACGGGAAAACCCTGACTTCAGACCCACGCAGGCGGCCGTCTCGAGCGATATCGCGGCGACACGGGCGGGTTTCGATCCCGCCGCCACGTACCGCGGCGCAGTCCCGTTTCAGGGTGATGACTGGACTCTAGGTTGGACCCGGTACCCGCTCGACTGACATGACGACGAAGACCCTGCCCGTTGCTACGCTCGCGCCGGAGACCTGGATGCGCCCCTCGGGGGGGACTGAGCACGGGTGCGTGCTCTCTGTGCTTTTGCTGGCGTGCGCTGGCGCGTGCAGCGCCGACGGAGCGGGGCAGGCAAGGCAGAGGAGGGAATCCGCAGCGCTCCCCGATGCTCGGAGCTCGGCGACGACACAGGGCTGCGCCACACGGGAGGTGCCTGCTGGTTGTGGTGACCCTTGCGGAGAGGGGGTGGTCGTCTCCGACGACATCGAGCACAACGGGGTTTGGGACTGTCCCGTCTATACCTTGCCGAAACCCATCTTCGTACGCGGCTCGCGGCTCGAAGCGACGCGTCTCGTGATCGCAGCCGGGACCATCATCAAGGGCCGCGCGGGGGATGTCGAGCAGGGGCAGTTGCCCGGCGCGCTGGTCGTGACGCGCAGCGGCCGGCTCGAGGCGCGCGGCACGCGAACCCAGCCGATCGTCTTCACGTCGGCGTCGAAGCCAGGAGACCGCACGAGTGGCGATTGGGGCGGGGTCGTGCTCCTCGGTCGCGCGCCCATCAACGTGCCCCAGAACTTCGCAAATAGTGGCAACCGCGCGGGTGAGATGTTCGTCGAGGGCCTGCCGCGAGGCGAAGATACGAGCTATGGCTCGAGCCTCGAAACCGAGCCCGCGCAAGACGCGGGTGCGTTGAGCCAAGCTCCACCTGACCCTGATCACGACTGCGGAACGCTGCGCTTCGTGCGGATCGAGTTCGCTGGCTTTGAAGTCGGCGACAGCAACGAGCTCAACGGGCTCACCGTAGCGGGATGTGGAAGAGCCACGGTGCTCGACTACGTCCAGGTCCACCTGGGGTCTGACGACGGGATCGAGTTCTTTGGTGGGACGACGGATCTGCGGCACGCGGTGATCACCGGTGCCAAGGACGACGCGCTCGATTGGGACCAGGGCTGGTTGGGGCGAGTCCAGTTCCTGGCCGTTGCTCCCCACGACGATGGTTCGGGCGACGGCGGTCACAGCGACAATGGCTTCGAGGGTGACGGCTTCGCCGATCCCGAGCTCAGGAGTGGCGTGGCCTCGGCTCCCATCATGTACAACGTCACGCTCGTCTCGAGCCGGAGCTCGGTGCGCGGTTTGCGGCTGCGGGAGGGGACGGGGCTGGTCTTGCACAACGCCATCCTGGTCTCCGCCGCCGGCGGCGCGAGCGAGGGCCTGATCGACCTCGGTGATGCCTTGACCGCCGACCAACTCAGCCTGCAGCGAAGTCGCATCAACAACAGCATCTTCGAGGGAGCGTGGCCGCTCTCGAGCCAAGAGGACTCGAGCGGAAAACCCTACCTCGAGGAGGACTACTTTACCGTGGGCGCCGGCTCCAGCGGCAACACGGTGCTGAGCTTGGGGCAAATCGAGCAGCTCCTGCCCGGCGTCTTCACGCAGGGTCCGCCCCGCTGGGTACCCGTGAGGGGGTCATTTGCCTCGCGAGACTGGGCGGTGCCGAGCGATGCGGGCAGCTTGCCCGCCTTCTTCGACACGAGCGTGAGCTACCGCGGAGCCCTCGACCCCAGCGCCGCTGATTGGACTCTGGGCTGGACGGCGTATCCGTCGAATTAGCTGGGCCTTCGGGCCTCGAGTCCAGCGGCTGCAGGGGGGGCGGCGATTTCGCCCCCCCGGTCGCGAAGGCTCAGCCGCTAACTGGCGGGCTCTGGCGTTTGCCCGGGTTCTGCACCAGGGGTTTCGCGTCTTTGAGCCGCATGACCTCGCTCGGCGAGAGCACGCGGGCGTCGCCCGGGTAGGGCCTCTGAAAGCCGGTGGTCGAGTACCAGATGACGCGATTGAGCAGCGACGTATCGGCGGCGTCCGGCCTGGAGAAATCGAGCTTGGCCGATGCAATCGCCCAGTCACGGGGAAGGCCTGACAGGGTAGCCGGCGCTGGGTTCAAATCGTCGAGCGGGATCTGATTGGGAAGGGCTTGAAAGGGGCGCACGTCGGGGTCACGCTGGAAGACGTGCCGCATGCTGGTGGGCTCCACCGCCATGTCCATCTGGTTCATGGGGTAAAGGCCGAGGATTTGCTCCATCGCGCGGACCATGTCGATCTGCGTGTAATAGTGGCTGTCCACCACGCCGCGGCGAGTGTACGGGCTCACTACCATGCCGATCGTGCGGTGCCCGTCCACGTGGTCGACGCCGTTCTGGGCGTCGTCCTCGATGACAAAGATCACCGAGTCCTTCCAGTACGGGCTATGCGAAATGGCCTCCACCACTCTCCCAAGCGCCAGGTCGTTGTCCGCGACCATGGAGCGTGGCGTGGGGTAGCCAGCGCTCGTGCCTTCGGTGTGGTCGCTCGTGAGCGCCATCATGACGAGCGCCGGTAGGTTACCATTCTCTACGTACTGGTCGAGCTCGCGCAGAAACATCTCGACCCGGTATTGGTCGGGGACCACCTGATGATAGGGTGGGTAGTCTTCGTCGATGATCGCGCGGAGCGAGGGGATGTCAGTGTGGGCTTGGAGCCGCACGTGCAGCTCGCTATCGCGCCCCTCCGCGAGCAATTGGGCGTCCCTGTAAAAGGCGCTCCAGGTGCCGGCTTCGGTCACGCCATGACCGAGGAACGTCCCTGCCCATGGCCCCATCTCTTGGCCGTTTGCTCGCAGGCCGTTGACGTATTCACCATACACCCGAGCGCCCTTGCCCTGGCGGAGGGCGTTGTCCCAGAGAAATCCGGTCCGCGCATAGGCCAGGCTGTCACCGCCGTTGAACGGATAGGTGCGGGTAAAACCGCCGTATGATTTCTCCAGGTAGTCGTTCACGAACGCCTGGGTGGCCCACTGATGGCCATCCGCCGAGTTCGAGCCGGAGTCGTATAAATTGTCGAACAATACGAACTGCTCCGCCAGGGCGTGGTGGTTCGGCGTCACCTCCCGCCCGAACTGAACGAGTGTCGGGTCACCGTTGCCTTGTGGCAGCGCGCCGAACACCTGATCATAGGTGCGGTTCTCCTTGATGATGTAAAAGACGTGCTTGAACACCGACGCGTCGCCAGTGCAATACGGAAGGGGGCGAGGCAGAGGGCGTCCGAGCGTCGAAGCGCAGGCCTGCGCGTCTCGCGCTAATTTGTCCCAGCCGTTGTTCTTCCCGACGCGCTCGGTGAGCGCGGCGAGGTCGCGCTGCCGTGGCAGCGGGATGATCGAAACGCTGCCTAGGTTGGAGTGGACCCACTTCGCGGTTTTGTTCGTCTGCGGATCAGGGCCGACAGTCGCGTCAGGGCCGAGAGATCCGAGGCCCTTGCCGTTGGCGACGATCAGCCGCCCGCTCGTCGCTTCGAAGACGACGTTGGTGGGGTACCAGCCCGTTGGGATCAAACCCTCGAAGCGCACCGCGCGAAAGGCTGGGCCGCTCACGTCGTAGATAGCGAGCGCGTTGTTACGGCCGAGGCTGACCACGAGCCGCCCGTCCTTCGTCAGCGCCAGCCCATTCGGTGAGCTACCGAGCGCCGCTCCGACAAATGGCGTCGTGGCGATGGTCTTGATCACGTCGTCGCACCCGAGGTCGATGATCGATATCGTGTCGCTGTTCGTGTTCGCGACGAACAAGCGCCCGCCACCCGCCACGAGGGCCGTGGGCTGCACCCCCACCTCGATGCTCTTGGTCTCGACGCCGAGCGTGAGGTCGACGACCGAGACGCTGCCCTTGACGGCATAGCCGGAGCGAGGATCCGCTACGATCGCGGTGCCGCTGGAGTCCTGCGTGAGCTCTCCCGGCCTGGCGGGGCGCCCGCCTTGATTCGAGACGTAGGCTTTTCCCCCCACGACCAGGACGTCATGGGGCGCGTTGCCGACGCTGATCTCGCGGGTCAGCCGCCGCGTGGTCAGATCCACGATGGCGATGGAGTTATTGCGGTTCAACGCCACCACCAGTTGCTTGCCGTCTTCCGTCAGGGCGAGACCGCCCGGGTATGGATTCTGATCCTCGCGCCCCGGGTAGGGGTGGCTGCTCGGGGGCAGGTCCGTGATGTAACCGGCCAGGCTGAGCGTGCCGTCGAGGGCCACGTCCGCAATCAAGATTCTGCCGCTCGCCTGTGAGGCATACAGCGTGCTCCCGTCGGCGGAATAGACGATGCCGCCAAATGATGCGGAGGCGCCGGCGGCGTCGAACTCCTGCTTGACGCTGGAGCTGGCGAGATCGATCACGATGACGGCTTGGTGCGCTCCGTTGAGCACGGCCGCTGTCTTTCCGTCGGGGCGGAGCGCTACGTCCATGGGGCGACCGCGAAACTCGACCTGCTTACCCGCTGGCGCGATGACCTGATTGGTGGGCAGCACGACAGTCCCGTCGGGTCGCCTTCCCACCTGCTTCTCGCTTCGCACCTCGCGTGCCGGTTCCGCGTCGCCGGGGTCTTTCGCGCTTGCGACGACGGCATACGCCGCCGAAGCCAAGCTGAACGCCCAACGTAGCCGGTGTGCCCTTTTTGCTTCACTCATCGCGTCACTCCTCCATTCATGGTCGCAGGGTGCGGCCTCGCACAGTCAATCAACACGACGTGGCGCCGCGTTGACCCTGACGCAACACGCGTCGACACCGACAGAAAACGTCACTCGCTTTTCATGGCGGGGCCACCCTGCTGACCTCCGAGCCCAGTACATCGCATTCTCACCTGCTCGAAGGCGCCGCCCCGAGCTCTCGTTGGGAGATGGCCATGAAACAATCCAGCGCGTTTTCGCGCCGTCGGTTCATCCAACAGTCCGCGCTTGGGAGCGCAAGCCTGGTCGGGCTTGCAGAGATCTTGCGTAGCCGTACCGCACCCGCCCAGATCACGAGCGAGGCCAGTCGTCCGAGCGTCGCGTGGGGCATGCAGACCGGCGACGTTCTCTCGGACCGAGCCATCGTTTGGAGCCGGACCGATCGACCCTCGCGTCTGCTCGTGGAGTGGTCTCTCGACGAGCGCTTTGAGCACAGCACGCTCGTGCGAGGGCCCGCCGCGTTGGAGAACAGCGACTACACGGCTCGAGTGGACGTCACCGGGTTGCCTGTGGGCGCCGAGGTGTTCCTGCGCGTAGGCTTCGAGGGGCTGGACGTTACGGCCGCGCGCAGTGAGCCCGTATTTGGACGCCTGCGGACCGCGCCCAAGGCCGCCCGCAACGTGCGCTTCCTCTGGTCCGGCGACACGGCAGGGCAGGGTTGGGGCATCGACCTCGGCTTTGGTGGTATGAAGATCTATGAGGCCATGCGCCGGGCGCAGCCGGACTTCTTCATCCACTCCGGCGATACCATCTACGCCGACGGCCCGCTGTTGCCGGAAGTCACGGACGCTGCAGGCAACGTGATCTGGCGCAACGCCTACCTCGACGTCGTGCCGGAAAAGCTCAAAGTCGCGGAGACGCTGCACGAGTACCGGCGCGCGCACCTGTACAATCGCTATGATCACAACCAGCGCGCCTTCAGCGCCGAGGTCCCACAGATTTGGCAATGGGACGACCACGAGGTCGTCAACAATTGGTCGCCAGGCAAGCTGCTCGACGCGCGCTACACCGAGCGCAGCGTGCAGGCGCTGGTGGCGAACGGCACTCGGGCGTTCCTAGAATACGCCCCGATGCGCTGGCACTCACAAGAAGAATCAGAGCGCATCTACCGGCTCGTCCCGTACGGCCCGGATCTAGACGTCTTCGTGATCGACATGCGCACCTATCGCGCGGCAAACGGATGCAACCTCGAAGCCGAGCCAGGCCGAGCCAGCGAGTTCTTGGGCCGCGCGCAGATCGAGTGGCTGCGGCGTGCCCTCCGCCGTTCACGCGCGACCTGGAAGGTCATCGCCTCCGATATGCCGCTCGGCCTGGTGGTGGGGGACGGCACGGACCCCGAGCTCGGATGCGCTCGTTTCGAGAGCTCCGCCAACGGAGACGGGCCGGTGCTCGGACGTGAGCTCGAGATCGCCGGGCTCTTGCGCTTTATCAAACACGAGCGGATCAGTGGTGTCGTATGGATCACGGCCGATGTGCACTATTGCGCCGCGCACTATTACGACCCGGCGCAGGCGCAGTTCCAAGATTTCGAACCGTTCTGGGAGTTCGTGGCCGGCCCCCTGCACGCCGGGTCGTTTGGTCCGAACTCGCTCGATGACACCTTTGGTCCGAGCGTCGTCTTCGAGAGCGCTCCGCCTGCCGGACAGAGCAACTTGCCACCGAGCGCCGGGCTTCAGTTCTTCGGTCAGGTCGACATCGACGCCGAGAGCAAAGCCATGCGGGTGTCGCTGAACGACCTCCACGGGCGCGAGGTCTTCAGCCAGACGCTCCAGGCCCGCGCACGCTGAAGCGGCGGGAGATGTGAGTGTCACCACCATGGCACGTCCAGTTCATCGAGCTTCAGTAGTCTGGCTGCTGACGTGTTGAGCTGACGCGCCCTAACGTCGAGGAACATATGTCTAATTTACGCTCATTGAGTCTCATCGCAAGCATCGCGTGTTCATTCGCCGCGGCGAGCGCGTCGGCCGATCCCGGCAGCGGGGCCTCGGCATTGGGGACGACGTCGGTAGATCAACGCCCCCAAGAGCCTGCCGGGGAGCGCGGAGCATCTGCCGCGGCGGTCGCCGATGCTGGACTTCTGCTCCCGTCGGTGATGGCGCCCAGCATACATCGGGGGGCGGCCTTCGGGGCCGCTCGTAGCGGTTACGACAGTAGCAGCGACGCCTTCGTCGCGCGCGCCGTGGCGGAGGCCAGCCTGACATCCTACCTGGCGCTGCGCTTGGACTTCGAGCACGGCCCTTCCATGGGACCGGACAACCACCTGCGTATCGGCGGTCGGCTGCAGTTACTCAGAGCTGAGGACCACGGCTTCGATGGCGCGGTCGCGCTGTTCTATGATGCTAACGAGTTTCGCGAGGAGGGCAACATCGTGGCCGGTTTGCTCGCGAGCAAGCGGCTCGGCCGCGTCGGCATTTTCGGAAATCTTTTGTTTGGCAGCGATCCGGAGGGTGACGATCAGGCGTTGGAGGCGCGCCTTGGCGGCATGTACCGCGTGGCGCCGAGCTTCGAGCTCGGAGTGGACGCCCGGGGCCGCTATAACTTGTCGTCTGACGAGAAGCGCGCTGGCACGTTGACCCGCGATTGGGAGTTGCATGCGCTGCCCACGGCCAGCTTCGCCGTGGGCTCCTTCGCCCTAGTGGCAGAAGCAGGCTTGAGCGCCCAGCAAACGACGGGACCTTTCGGGCAGCCCAACGAGGTGACCGAGACTCGAGCGGGGATCTTGGCCATGGCAGGCGCCGCTGGCGCGTTTTGAGCGAAACGGACACAGCGCACGGGCCTAATCGGCGAACCACGCGGCACCGACCCACAGCGGACCATCGAGAAGGGCACGGTCAACGGGCTCGAGCGTCAGCCTGCCTCTCGGTTGTCACGAGACCGCCTCGGAGCGCTGTTAAGAGCTGCCGACGATGGATCAGCCATGGCGATCAGCAGGTTTGAAGCGAAAGCGTCATGGCGTGCTTGCCGCTCTCGGCATGCTCGCGCTGTCGCACGGGCCCTGCACGGACCCTATCGAGCTCGCCCGGGCGGGAGAGCCCGCGGCACCGAGCGTACCTGCCGCGACCCAGTTTCCGTTGAAGCAAGTCGTTCAACAGAACCCGTATCCGTTCATTCCGCCCCAGTGCTACACAAAAACCATCGACTCTGCGGGTAAGCCCCACAACCCGTGTTTCACCTGCCATGTCGGCTCGCGTGCCCCGAACTTTATCAATGACGGTGAAGTGCAGCAGAGCTACGACTTTGTGCCGGCAGCGCGCCTCAACCGCTGGACCAACCTGTTCGTGGACTGGGCGTCGCTCGGCGCCAGCAGCTCGACCGAAGAGATCCTCGCCTACGTCCGAACGAGCAACTACTTTGACCCCGCGGGTGAGATCCTCTTGGCCCGTCAGTTGTCAGCGCTCCCTGGCGAGTGGGACTATAAGGGTGACGGGCGCTGGTCAGGCTACATCCCAGACGCGCGCTTTCAATTCGACGGAGCGGGCTTTGACCGCTTACCGAACGGAGCCTACACAGGCTGGCGCGCCTACGCGTACTATCCGCTGCCGGGGACCTTCTGGCCCACGAACGGCTCGATGGGAGACGCGCTCGTGCGTCTGCCCGAGGCGTTTCGTCAGAGTGAATCCGGCGCGTCCGACTCCAGAATTTACGACATCAACCTGGCCATCGTCGAGGCGCTGATCCTGCGGCGGGACGTGCTCCTCGAGCCGACCGAGGAACGTCACCTCGGGGTGGACCTGGACCTGGACGGGAGGCTGGGCATCGCGCGGAGCGTGCGCTTCAGCGACGCAGCCGAGCTGCGTATGCACTACGTCGGTAAGGCCCGGCTCGAGCTCGCCGCGGGGCGGGTGCATCTGGCACCGGGGCTATTTCCAGAGGGGACCGAGCTCCTGCACAGCGTGCGCTACCTCGACCCGACGGACGCTGGAGTGGTGATGGCGGCTCGGTTCAAAGAGCTGCGGTATGCGCGCAAGGCGGAGTGGTGGACTGGCGCGCGGCTCGATCGGCGAGCGCAGAACGAGGCCGAAGAAAAGGTGGACACTCCGGCCGAGGTGCGCGCCTTGGGTGGAGACCTGGAGCGGGGCGTGTCGAATGGGCAAGGCTGGTGGTATCAGGGTTTCATCGAAGATGGCGCCGGTGCGCTGCGCCCGCAGAGCTTTGAGGAAACGGCGTATTGCGTCGGCTGCCACGGCGGCTTGGGGCGCACCGATGACTCTGTGTTCTCGTTTGGTCGCAGGCTCGGACCGCTGACGTTTCAGCGGGGTTGGTTTCATTGGACGGACCGAGACCTGTCGGGGGTGCCGGACCAACCGATTCATGGTGGAACATCCACGGAATACGTGAAGTACCTGGAACAGAACGGCGCGGCCGATGAGTTTCGCCAGAACGGGGAGGCCTTCGCCAAGTTCTTTGACAGCCAGGGCCGGCTAAAACCAGACATGTTGCGGCGCTTGCGGCGCGACATCTCGGAGCTCATCGTCCCGAGTCGCGAGCGCGCTCTGGCGTTGAATAAGGCCTATCGCGCGCTGGTACGGACGCAGCGTTTTAGCGCCGGGCGGGACGTGGTCTTGGGCGGCGCAGTAGAAGTGCACAAGAGCTTGCCGCCCGGCGAAAGAACCGGTGTAGCAAGGCCGATTGCGCCGGGCTGGAATGGTACGGAGTTCTTCCCAGACTCGGCCGCCGAGTAGCCCGCTAGCTGGTCACCCGCGCTGTCCGCTCGTCGCGAGAGTTCACCGAATGCTCACAGCGACGCACGCGCGTCCCGGCTATGCCTCCGCGACGGCCGTGAGTCCCCGGCGGTCTTACACGTTTAGGAGAGTATCCATGAAGAATACCAACTACAGGCGCCCGTTCACCGGCCTCAGCCTCACGGGCGGCCTGCTGCTCCTCGCCGGCCCGACCTCGGCGCAAGATCAGGTCTCCGCGCTGTCCGGAGAGCAGGGCTCGATAGGTTTCGCTACGTCGAGCAAGCCCTACCTGGTGTCGGTGTCGCCGGAATACGCGGTGCAACCCCTGCTCAGCGCAGGCGAGCGTGTGCCGCGGACCAACGCTCCCGGGCAGCAGTTTCAGTTTGTGGGCATCCCGGATGGTATGGGCGCCTATCAAGATGACGGCGGTCGAACCGTGCTTTACGTCAATCACGAGCTCGTTCAGGCCGCGGTAAGTGAACCCATCCTGGGGGAGCCGCTGAACCGCGGGACGTTCGTGTCTCAGCTGATCCTGGGCCGCGATGGCCGCGTGCTCTCGGGTGATCGAGCCTACGACGAGGTCTATGCCGGCGACACGTTCGTAGGGCCCGCCGCCGATGTGAGCAACTCCACGCCGGCATTCTCCCGCTTCTGCTCCGGGTCGCTATCTTATCGAGAATCGGGCTTCGACCGCCCCATCTACTTCGCTGGTGAGGAGTCCGCCCCCCCCGCGACGTTCGAAGCTCTCGGCGGCCTCAGCGTTGCCATCTTCGACAACCACGGCACGGGCGAGCTCCACACCATGCCAAAATTCGGGCATTTTTCCTGGGAGAACACGCTAGCGCAGCCGCGGCGCCGGCGCGCTACCGTCCTGATCGGCATGGAGGACGGGCCAAACACCCCCGACAACCAGCTGTATATGTTCGTGGGCGAAAAGGACTATAGCCATAACGCGAGCCCGATGGCTCGCAACGGGCTGCTCGACGGCAAGATGTACGTGTTCGTGTCCACTACGGCCGGCATCAACGACGAGCCCACGTTCTTTGCTTCTGGAGAGGGGACCATCGAAGGTCAATGGATCGAGATCCCGAACCCCGAAGCGCTCTCGGACGTGCAGCTCGAAGAGGCGTCCGACGCGCTGGGCGCATTCGCGTTCGTGCGCACAGAAGACGGCGCATTCAACCCACAGGATCCGGACGAATACTTCTTTGTCACTACCGGGAGCGGTCCGGCAAACCCGCTGGGCGGGATGTACCGCATGAAGCTCGACCGGCGCGACCCCACGGGTGAGACCACGCTGGAGCTGGTCTTCGACGCCAATCAGGTGATTGCCGCTGGTGGAGACATCGCCATTAGCCCAGACAACATCGGCATCGACCGCAACTTCATCCTGGTCAACGAGGACGGCACCGCCAACAGCCGGCCGGTGATGGCGAGTAAGGGCCGTGACGGTAGCGTCTGGCGGATCAACAAGAGCAACTACGAGGCCACGCGCATCGCTGAGCTCTTCCCGCCTGGGCGGGACGGAAATTTCGGGGTCACGTCAGGCGTGTGGGAGACGACCGGTGTGATCCCGGCCGAGGGCTTCGGCGGCGAGGCATGGCTCATCAACGTCCAAGCGCATCCTCCGACGCTGGCGCCGGCGGCGAACACCGTGGAAGACGGCCAGTTGCTCCTGCTCAGGAGGACCCCCTTCCGCGCTCTGAAGCCATGATCGAGCGGGCCGCGCCCACGCGCCAGGCGTAGGGGCGAAACGTCGAGCGCCCGACCCTGGGGGGGCGGCCCTGTTCTTCACCGATGCCGCGGGGCGGACTTCGCGCTTAGCCGCCGGCTCGGCGCGCGCCACGAAGCTTCGCGATTTCGTGTCGGGCACACGCGCCTGATCCATGGTTACGTTGCTCGGGTGCAACACTGAATCGCCATTGATCGACCCCAACCTGTGAGGCCGCCGCGGCCTATTGGCAGGGTGTTATCGATTTGAAACACGCCTTGCCCAGGCGCGCGTCACGCAAGGTTTGCTTGACTTGGCCGATGTGAGCGGCGGAAGCTTTCGGTTGAACCTGAGCGCTCGACTGGCCCGGCCACGAACGCCGCGCGGTCGCCCACTGCTCTCCACACGGGCAGTACCTCCGGGAATCAGCCGGGATCGACCAGGCATATAACCCCCGCCGCGCTGCGGCACGCCGTGCGTTGACGTGCCGACTTCGAGCCCGTCACCTAGGTTCAAATTGGTGTCCCACGTGAATCAATATTGAATCGTGATGCCTGGCGTCAGCTGTTTGCAACCTGGAGAAGAGAGTGAGCAAAGGCAGTCAGTGGCGTCGTCCTTGCCTGCTCTGGGCGGCGTCTTGCTCAATCGCGCTCGGCTGTGGGGATAACTTTGTCCACTTCTACCCCGACGCTGGCTTCGGTCCGGGCAGCAGCAGAAGCGCCAGCTACACTGGTAGCGGCGGGCGTGTAGAGGGTGTTTCTTCGTCCTTGGGCGGTATGACCGGTGGGGATGCCGGGTCGGTCGAAGCGAGGGTTGATGGTCGGCCCTGCGCGCGGGCGGAGGACTGCGTCGATACGAACCTCTGTAACGGTATCGCGACCTGCGTGGGCGGCCTCTGCAAGGCGGGAGCTCCGTTCGGCTGTAATGACGGAGACCCGTGCACCTTGGATACGTGCGCACCGAAAACCGGGGCGTGCGTTTCCGAGCCGGTAGCGATCGGGACACCGTGCCTGGACGCGGACCGTTGCGACGGGCAGACCTGCAGGAGCGGCGTGTGTACGGCAGGCACGCCGTCCGTGTGCGCCGAGGATGGCAATCCTTGCACTGTGGAGGCCTGCGTCCCAGCTACGGGCGCCTGCACATCCGCTCCCATACCGACGGGCGGGTCGTGCTCGGACGCCGACCCTTGCAATGGTACCGAGACCTGCTCGAACGGCATTTGCATCGCCGGCACGCCGCTCCGCTGTAACGACAGCAACTCCTGCACCACGGACAGCTGCAGCCCTGGGCTCGGATGCTCGAACCTGACGCTCGTGGATGGGATGCCGTGCTCCGACGGTAACCTGTGCAACGGCGCTGAGTCGTGCGTCTTCGGTGTGTGCTCGAGCGGGCGAGCTCTGACCTGCAACGACGGCAATCCCTGCACCATTGACGCTTGCAGTCCCCTGACGGGTGCCTGCTCGTTTACGACCCTCGCCAATGGAACGGCGTGCCCGGACGGCAACCTCTGCGATGGACAAGTCTGTTCGAATGGGGCCTGCACGGCTGGGGCGGCTGTCGTGTGCGCATCCGACAACGACGGCAATGCCTGCACCGCAAATACCTGCGTCCCTGAGACGGGCATCTGCGTACCGGGGAACGCAGCGGATGGATCGAGCTGCGCCGACGGGAATTTGTGCAATGGCACCGAGAGGTGTTTGGCGGGCCTGTGTACCCTGCCTGGTACGCCGCTCACCTGCCCGGATGACGGAAACCGATGCACGACGGCGAGGTGCGAAGCGGGCTGGGGATGCTTGCACGAGAACGTACAGAATGGGACGTCCTGCGCAGACACGGACCTCTGCGACGGAGCGGAGGTGTGCACGATGGGGGTATGTTCGGCGGCCGGCGTGCCCGTGGTCTGTGACGACGGCAATGCCTGCACGGCGAACACGTGCAGTCCCGCCAGCGGGGCTTGCTCGTTCCCGCCCTTACCTAATGGCTCGACCTGCCTGGACGCCATACTCTGCAATGGCGTGGAGAGCTGCGTTGCGGGCCTGTGTATGTCGGGGACGCCGGTGAGCTGCGTGCCGCCCCAGACGTGTGGGCCGAGCACCGGGGTCTGCGGGCCCTGATCCGACAATTCGCCAGGTTCCAGCGAATAGCTGGCACACGTGGTCACGTAGCGACGGACCGCCTTCTCCCTTCACACATGCGCGGCTCGGGACGCTAGATTCTACAAGCCCCCTGGTTGGCGATAGTAACTAGGCCCGATGATCTGTGGCCCCACGATCATGAGGCCAAAATCGTCCTCGACCTCGGGCAGCTGTGAAAGGGCCGGATGATCGCTGGCGACGTCGCGGCGAATATACAGGAACAGGTTCTGACGATACCACCACTCGACCCGTCGGTCGTGAAAGATGATGGGACGAAGCGGGTCGAACATGCGGAAGCCCTCAGCAGCGAAGAAATGCCGCCAGTACCACGGCCATTGCTCGTTGACATGGTCCGTCCCGCCTTGCCCCGGTATCGCCGCGCTGAATAGAACAATGGGGGCGAGGCGGCAGAGCGACTTGACGAATCCCTGTGCACAATGGGCAGGCAGGTGCTCGGCGACCTCCAGCGACATCGCGAGGTCGAAGCGACGGTCATCAGTGAACGGCTGCTTCAGATCGATCGCGCGGAAGCGCTCCGGGGGTATAGCGAGCGCGGAGGCCGGCACGTAGTCCCCATCGAGACCGAGAACGTCTTCGATTCCTTGCTTCCGAAACACGCTCAACCAGGCCGCCGCGCCGCACCCGGCATCAACGACGCTCTTTGGGCGGCAATCTCCCAAGAGCGCAAGCACGATCGGCACTACGACGTTTGCGGAGCGGATCGATCCTTCCGTGACTGCTTCGTAAAATTCGGGCGCGTACGGAGTGGCGTTCAAACGAACCTCCTAATCGAGCGATACTGTCGCTTCGATGGCGACGCTGGGGAAGACACTAATGCGCACGGTGCCCGCAATGTCAGAAAAAATGCCACGGCATGTCGTCGAGCTTGGGCGGCACGGCCTGCGCCGCCGCCGAATCGGGCCCCTCGCGTCACCCGTGAGACACGCATTGTTGCATATGCACATCGGGGCACGCAACGGAGCTTGGCGGAGTTGCATGATGAATTCGAGCCCCCTGGTCGACACCACGAGCGACGAGCTTGCCGAGTTCGTTCCGCGCAAGTTGCATTGATTCTAGACCTAGGTGCGATGTCCATCGAAGGCATCCCGGCTGTCGACGGGTGCGCGCTCGGACGCCTGTCGCGCGAGGTGGCGCGGTCGCGGTTGCGAAGTCGCGACAAACGATGCGGCCCGGCTGAGCGAAGCGCACCAGATCAAGGCAGCATCGCGAGCATGCCTGGCACATACAATTTGGGGTGAGCGCGTGCCCGGAGAGCTCCTCGCCAATGCTGCCGGCGAGCGTCGACACGAAACCATAACAGTTGCCTTACCTTGCCGTTGCTCGCCAGCTCCTGACGCGACGCCCGAGCCGGCGAGAGTTGGCGCGCGTATGGATGCTTTGCGTTCGTAGTGCGAGTGAGCTAGGTTTCCGGAGCTGTGAGTTGTTTCGTTGCTCCGGTGCAACACGTTGCCTATCGTTTCATCGACCGGAACCGCTGTTTCAAGCGAGGCTTAAATGGCAATCGGCATTGATTTGCGATACTCGTCACCTGGTCTCGTGTCACACAAAGTTTGCTTGACTTGTCCCATGGCAGCGAAGGAAGCGTTCGTCGGGGCGTGAGCCCTCCTGACTCGGACCGTCGCGGACCACGCAGGCCCCTGCTGCGCTCGATGCCGGCAGTAAGCTGCGCAATTACCTCGGAATCGACTACGTACGCATCGGCGCTTCGCCGCGCAGCACACCGTAGTTGACGCGATGGCCTTGGGCCAGTGTGACGGTCCGCGCTGGTGTACCACCGTGAATCACGGCGGCTCGATATAAAATACGTCACCCGATTGTAACGTCAAAGTTGCAATAGTGGCGTTCCTGCTAGCCGTTTTGCGCAAGTGGAGAATGTGAGTGAGCAGAGGTAAATTGTGGCGTCGTCCTTGCCCGTTGATATTGGTTGGCTCACTTGCGCTCGGCTGTGGGGATAACATCGTTCATCTCTACCCAGACGCTGGTCTCGGGTCCGGCAGCAGCGCCACCACCAGCTACGCGGGTAGAGGTGGGCTGGTGGAAGGTGTTTCTACGTCCTTGGGCGGGACTGGCGGAGTCGATGCGCCCGACGCAAGCGTCGATGGGCGCCGCTGCGCAGCGACGGCGGACTGCGTCGATGCCAACCTCTGCAACGGTGGTGCGGTCTGTGTCGCTGGGTTCTGCGCAGCATCTCCGCTCATCTGCAACGATGGCGACCCCTGCACCGTGGATACGTGTGCACCGGCAACGGGCGCGTGCCTGTTCACGCCGGTAGCCAGCGGGACAGCTTGCCTAGACGCTGATCGTTGCGATGGGCAGACCTGCATTAACAGTGTCTGCATGGCAGGGCCACCGCCGGTGTGCGCTGACGACGGAAATTCTTGCACGCGAGAGCGCTGTGACCCAGCTACCGGCGCGTGCTCCTCCAGCCTTGTGCCTATGGGCGGGTCGTGTTCGGACAGCGACCCGTGTAATGGCACCGAAACGTGTGCGAACGGGATTTGCATCGCAGGGACGCCGCTGAGTTGCAACGACAGCAACGCCTGCACGGCGGATACCTGCAGCCCGGGGCTCGGGTGCTCGAACATGACGCTCATGGATGGGGTGGCGTGCTCCGACGGCAACCTGTGTAACGGCGCAGAGGCCTGCGTCTTCGGTGTGTGCGGAGCCGGGCTACCGCTGACTTGCAACGACGGGAACCCGTGCACAATGGATGGCTGCAGTCCGTTGACAGGGGCGTGCTCGTTCACGAGCCTGGCCAACGGAACCGCATGTCCAGACGGAAACCTGTGTGACGGACAAGTCTGCTTGAACGGGGCGTGCGCGGCTGGAGCAGCGGTCGTGTGCGCATCCGACAACGATGGCAACGCATGCACTGCCAATACCTGCAGCCCTCAGACGGGTACTTGCGCACCTGCCAACGCGCTGGATGGATCGAGCTGCGCCGACGGGGACTTGTGTGACGGTACGGAGAAGTGCTTGGCGGGCCTGTGTACCGTGCCCGGGACGCCGCTCATTTGCGCGGACGATGGAAATCCGTGCACGACGGCGAGATGCGAACCCGGCTGGGGCTGTTTACAGGAGAACGTACTCAACGGGACGTCCTGCGCAGATGCGGATCGTTGCGACGGAGTGGAGGTGTGCACGGCCGGGATATGTGCAGCAGCTGGCGTGCCCGTGGTCTGCGACGACGGCAATCCCTGCACGACAAACGCCTGCAGCCCAGCCACTGGCGCTTGCTCCTTTGCGCCGTTACCGAACGGCGCGGCCTGCGCTGACGGGATACTCTGCAACGGCGCCGAGACCTGCGCCAATGGGCTGTGTACCTCGGGAATTCCGGTGAGTTGCTTCGTGCCCCAGCAGGCGTGCAATCCTAGCACCGGCATCTGCGGGCCCTAAGAGCCTATCCGAGTAGGCCTACTGGGATAGGCTCTAAGTCCGCCGTGTGGGCGTGGCGGCAACCGCGGCTGAGCGTGGCCTGGCCGCCGAGAATCCGGAGACCCGGAGAGATGCTTGCGTGCACGCTCCCGTGAGGGTCCAGGATTTTGGGGGACACCTCGAAGCCCCCGCCGAAGCTGCACGTTACGAGTTGAGGTCGCGCTGTGAACCTGCCTCGCCGCGAGCCGGTCCGCTCCGGATCTGCCGGGGTGTGATCTTCATGAGCAAGTTCGGCAGCTAACCGCCCAAGGCAGGTGGCTGGCCCGGACCTGACCGAGAACACTCCTTTGTCACCCATTTGTTGCATCCATGGATTAGAAGCCGGGCGCGATTTGCTCGGCAATCCGCGCAGGTCGCGTGAAAGCGCGCCGCCACCTTCCCGAAGTTTCATGGAGCCGGCCTATGTTCAAAGTAGAGATGAGCCTAACTACACGTATCGTCCTTGCTTATCTTGCGTTAGCGTCCGTCTCCAGCGTTGGCGCCACCGAGGCGGAGGGCGCTGAAGCAGAAGGCGCGCAAGCGCAAAGAGCTGAAGTGGAGGCAGCGCCATTCGCGGACGGCGAGGTGCTCGCGGAGGAGCTGCTCGCGGAGGAGCCTCTCGTCGAGGACCAGCCGCACGAGGACCAGCCGCACGAAGACGAGCCGCTCGTCGAGGACCGGGCCACCTTGAGCGCAGAGCCATCGACAGACCAAGTCAGGGTCGCACAGGCACCGACGCAAGCAGCGGCAATGGGGCCTGCCGCTCCAGCGCCGACGGAGACGAGCGAGTCCCTTTCGCGCCGCATCCAGGCGGCGCGCAAGGTTGCGCAAGAGCAGCAAAAACGGGTCTCCGTCGACGGCCTTCCGAAGGGGCTCGCGCCGGAAGAGCTCGCGATGGGCGGCGCCGAGCGCAACGTCTATTACTACGACAAGCAAATCTACGAAGGGCAAGGCACCCCCGCGATCGAAGCGTTCAGAAGACTCGCGCTCGAGACGTTGGCAAACGCCCGTCGTCGACAATGGGCGAAGGTGTTCGGCGCCACGATCAATCACCCTGACTCGCCGGGCCTCCTCCGTGAGCATGCCCGGCGCGTCGCCGACCTCCGGAGGATCCGCTTCTTGGCCGAGGTCAAGGGGCTTGCGCCGCTGAAAAATCGTGCCGATGAATTGCTCGCAAAGGCGGGCGATTTGCTGCGCGATCGGATGGCAAAGCTAGGGGGCGAGGCGCTGGCGAACGGTCAAGCCGTTCAGGGCGCGGGCGACCGGAGCCCACCCTCGGATCCATCATTATGATGAGACATCATTTTGCTGAGACGGAGCCGTCGCGTATCACCGCGTGCAACAGCATGGCTAGGGCTGGGCTCGCGAAGTGCGTTGGGTGACGGACAAGTTCATGGAGGGGCGCGGATACCCTGAGCTTTTGGCCCGAGCAGGAAGGTTTTCTAAAACGTCACATTCCCTCCAGTACATGTGCGCTACCGTTACCTACAACATCCTACGCTCGAGACACCAATTGAAGAGACGACACCCAGGAGAAGCATCCCGATGAAATTTACGTCTACGGCAGCCCTATTGATGGGCGTCATCACGCTGTGTGCCGGCTTGGTCGGTTGCTCCAGTGACGACATGACTGACATGGACATTGGGGCGTTCTCGGAGAGCGGCTCAGTGAAACTCGCACTGCAAGTGGGCGGTGTGGCCATCAACAGCGTTACCGCAGTGATCGAGGGCAAGGGTGGCTTCGAAACGCAAACTCACGAGATCGACGTGACCGGTGACAGCGGCGTCATCTCCATTTTCTTCGGGAATCTTCCGGTCGCCAATGGCTACCGTATCAAGCTCTCGGCAGGCGGATGTACAGGCTCGGCTCGTTTCGATGTTGCGGCGAACGAGGTTGCGATGGTCAATGTCCCGCTCACCTGCGGCAGCAGCAGTGGCTCCGATGCCACCGGTGGCGTTCAGGTCACCGGTACCATCACGGGCGGGGGCGGGCCGTCTTCGCAATGCGACCACATTATCAAGATCGTCGCCGCGCCTTCGGTTCAGAATGGCAACGGCCCCGTTTCCGAGGTTGAAGTCTTCATAGACCCGCGCTGCATGCCCACGGGGATTACGTGGTCGACGTCGTCGACGACGGGCGCGGCAGGTACCGTGGGCGACCTGGTCGGAGCTGCCGATAGGCAAGTCACCTTCGATTGCACCGCCAATGGCACGATGTACGTCGTCGCCAATGTCACGGCACTCCAGAATGGCGAAACTTGCACGGAGCAGGCGCGCGTCAGCATCGAGTGCACCAATCAGGGAGGTCAACCCAATCCCTCCATTTGCGGCAACGGGGTGATCGAGAGCGGCCCAGCATTTGGTGGCCTTGACGAGGTTTGCGACACGAACGGCGCGAACCCCGACGTGTTGCCCGTGGGCACGCCCGTTGGAAGCACGTGCGCAGCCGGCTGCGCGTCTATCAATCCGCCGGGCGCGCCAGCGTCAGTGTGTGGCAACGGGGTGATCGAGACGGGTGCCGCGTTCAGCGGTGTGGACGAGGTGTGTGACACCAATGGCGCCAACGCCGATGTCCTTCCGGCAGGCACGGCGGTGGGCAGCACCTGCAACGCCACGTGCACGGCCATCGACCCGCCAGGGCTGCCCGCATCGGTGTGCGGCAACGGCGTGATTGAAACCGGCGCTGCGTTCAGCGGTGTGGACGAGGTGTGTGACACCAATGGCGCCAACGCCGATGTCCTCCCGGCAGGCACGGCGGTGGGCAGCACCTGCAACGCGACATGCACCGTCATCGACCCGCCCGGCGCGCCCGCGTCGGTATGCGGTAACGGCGTGATTGAGACGGGCGCCGCCTTCAGTGGCGTGGACGAGGTGTGTGACACGAACGGAGCCAACCCGGACGTGTTTCCTGCCGGTACGGCGGCGGGCAGCACCTGCAACACCTGCACGTCGATCACGGGACCTGTGACGGCAGGCGCCTGCCTCTCCTGCGCTCAAGCGAATTGCCCAACGCAGTACGCGAATGCTGTAGGCAGCGCGAGCGACGCTCAAAATCTCACCGACGTCACGCAGTTGTTCGATTGTGTGATTGGTCCGACGTGGGAGGCGGGGGGCGCCATTCCCAGCACCTCGTGCTTCTTCGCCGATCCGGCCCAGCCCGCCGGCAGCTTGGTGCCTTGCTACTGCGGCAACACCGCGCAGGCCACGTGCCTCGCGAGCGGCCCGACCAACAACCAGGACGCCTGCGGGGCAGAGGTCGAAATCGCGAGCCGCTGCAACCCCGTCACCGCGAGTTGCGTGACGGGCTCGGGTTCGAACCCGGCGGTGCCGCTCGGCGATGCGCTGCAGCTCTTGAACTGCGAGCGCGCCGCTTGTCAGGCGCAGTGCGGCTTCCCTACTCCCCCCGAGGAATAAGGGTGTTGGTATGGCCAAATAAGGTCATTTGAGAGAAACGCCGGCACACTGGTGCCGGCGTTTGGCTTTTGTGGTCGCTAACGTCCGTGCGAATCAGCAATGCAACTGCGAAGCACGGTGCAACACGCGGTGCCGACGAAACCCAGCCAAAGCACTGAGTTGCGGCATGACGATTCCAGGCGATGCGACAGCCAAATACATCGCGCTTCGGCACGAGCTGGCTGAGCTCAGCCGATGCGGTAGAGAAACCCCACGCTTGTCACCGACAAAGCACAATCGCCACTGCCCAAAGGGTCTAGAAGGCGAGCGGCTGGTGAGTTGGCGCCAGCCTTCCTGAGGACGTTGAACCCATGAACAGAAAAATTTCCATAGCATCTGCCGTCGCGTTGATCGCGGCGGCAGGTTCCGCGAGCGCGCGAAATTATAGTGGCTCGGATACGCTGCGGGTTTTTACGCAAACCCTCGTTGCGCAATGTGGCGCTATCGGCGGCGGAGGGACCTACCCCGCTTTGGCGGGTACGCCCCAGTTTAGTTACGTGGGCGGAGGCTCGACGGCGGGCGGTACCGACATGCGCAACGGTGAACAAGACATCGCGCCCCAGTCCCGGTTTTTGAACGCCGCGGAAGCCTGCGAGAGCGCCATCGAGGCGAACCCCTCGACGGGTGCTGGCAACCTCGGCAATGACGAAGCAGCGAGGACGATCGCGCCGGCAGGTTCTGGCGCCGAAGGCCTCGTGGTCGCGCTCGACGGCATGAGCATCGCGGTCGCGCCGACGACCGGCGCGCGTTGCGACACGACGGCGGACAGCTTTGCCGCGCCGCTCGCCGGCACCGGCGCCAAGACGTTCACGGTCACGAATTTCACGACCAACGTCCCCGACGGCGCGCCGAGCCTCACCACTTTTGTCGACGTGCCGTTGCCCGCCGCGGGGACGGGTCCTAACGATCTCGAGGCGGGTCCGGGCGGAACCCTCTTGTACCGCTTCACCAACTTTCAGGACGTCCTGCGCATCCTGTTCACCGGCGCGGACAAGACGCGCGCTGTGAACGCGGCGGCGGGCGGTGGCGGCGGCAATACGCAAAGGTCAGTCAATCGCCTGTCGCGCTGCAGCAGCGACGTTCGTCGCAGCCTGGTGTCCCAGTGGGACAACATCATCGAAGCGAACCCTGCCACCTGCACCGGTCAAGCGAGCTGCGGGACCCTGCGGCGCCTGTATCGCCGAGCTGACGATTCCGGAACGACGGACACCTTCCTTTCACTTCTCGGCCTCGCCAGCGTGAAGGCCGGCAACGGTGCCGAGCAGGAGCCCTTCTGCAATGGCGTAGAACGTCAGGACAACGATCCCGTTCGCCGGACCTGCCTGGCCACCGATGACGTGTGCGGATCCCTGCCCACCGGCATGGGCCTCGTGCAGTCGATCGAGCTCTACCAAATCCAGAACGTCAGCGCGGCGACGCAGCTGGCGGCCCAGTATCCTACCGCGCCGTGTACGACAGGGGTGTTCGTGCTTCGGGACGCCCCACTCTTGCCTGGTGGCGCCAGCGCCACCACCTGCCCCGACGGCGCTCCCCAGATCCTCGGGCAATGCCTGACCCCGCAGATCGGGCCAGCCAACGCTACCGGTACGGCCATCGGCGGTAACTGCCTCAACAGCCAGCTCAATACGTCGTTCCTCACGCCCGGCGGTAATGATGGGCGCGCCTGGAACCGTGAGCTCAGGTCCAGCGCTGGCAACATGCGCAACGAGCTCATCCAGGGTCAGACGGTCCCGACGGGCATAACGAACGCCGTGCACCGTACCCGGTCGCGGACCGGCCAGAACCAGTGCTTGCTCGGAGACGCGACGACCTCGATCGGCTGTATCGCGGGCAACGTGGCTTGCTCGCTGGGTTACGCCGGTCGCGAGGCTACCGACAACCCGGCCAATCCGATCGCCATTGCGGCTCCGGTCGGCAACGTGCCCCCCACCATCGCCACCATCCAAAACGGGACCTATCCGCTGTCTCGGAAACTGTACTTCAACTCGATTATCGGCTTCGGCGACATTCGTGATGAAGTCCCGGCGGTCGCTGCCGCCGCCGAGCAGGAACAGCTGATCCGCTGCTTGCAGAACGAGCCGGCCGCTCATAGCGCCGCGATCGTGGCCTCGGGCTTTATTGATCTGCCCGACGTCACCCCGACGGCGGACGAAGTCGAGTTCCGTCAGGGCCCAGCCATCGGCACGACCGGTTCGGGAACCCCCGGTCTACTCTGCCAGGACCTGAACGAAGCCACGGTCTGCGGAGCTCCCTCCGACGCACCGAACTGCACGCTCCTCTGAGAGGCGATCAATACGGTTAGCGTGAGCTAACCGACAAACCAGGCGAGCACGCTTCCGTGATGGGAGCGTGCTCTTGCACATGCTGTGTCAAACCGTCTTATGGCAGGCAGGCTAGGGATTCGGAATTCAGCTCTGGTCGGAGGCGCATCGGAACTATGAGCGACACATTCACAACCCGAGGCCTCGGCGTCCTCGGATCGGTTGCTGCTAGCGCCGGCCTGATCTTGCTCGTGAGCGGTTGCGAAAACGCGGTGTTCGGGACGATGGCTCCCGCCGCGGTAGAAACGGCGAGAGGTTCTGAGCCCACTGCTTTGGGTGAAGAAAACGCCAACTCGCCGGATGCGAGCGTCGGGGGAGAAGACCCGACCGGCAACGGCGGGGCTGGGAGCGAGACGCTGAGCTCGTGTGTTGGAGTGACCGCGTCATGCCGCTCGCCGATAAGGACCGCGGACGTGCTTCAGGGTCGGCTCTTGCCCGAGGTTCAGACACTGGTGACGGAGACCGTTTCTGCGCAAAGGATCTTCGATAGATTTGATACGGCGTGTGGGCGTTGTCACGCTCCGCCGGAGCTGCCAGATGAGAGCAATGGCAATTGGGTGGTCCAGGGCGTGTCCGGGCTGCTCAGCGATCCAGCCATCTGGGATGAAGCCATCAAGCGTATCGAGTCGCTCGATCCCGAGCTCGCGATGCCGCCGACGCGCGATCCGGCGAAGCCGTTGCCACAGACCCAGCGCGAGCTTCTGGATACGTTGCGGGAATGGACAGCCAAGGGCCGGAGTGATGGCGGCTTCACGCGTGAGGTCACGGTCACCGCGGAGACGCCCTATCGCTACACGGATGAGGTGCGGCTCCGGATGACCAACCTTGGTGACTGCATCCCAGAGCCCGAGCTCGTGGGTTGCAGAGAGAGCGAGATCACTCGCCTGGACGAGAAATTTGCGTCCATGGAGAGCTTTGCGGATCTGCCGAAACGGCTGCAAGAGACGGACATGTTCACGCTCGACTCGACCCTCTTGGCTGAGCAACGGGTGATCAGCTACGCCCCGACGTATACGCTCTTCTCCGATAACGCTAAGAAGATGCGCTACGTGCGCGTGCCGGCAGGCCAGGTCATCAGCTATAACCCCGAGACGCGCGACTACGACATCCCGGAAAACACACGCTTCTACAAGACGTTTCTCCGGCACGTGGTGGGCAGTGACGGGCAGTCCTCCTACCGCAAGGTCGAGACGCGCATCATCCTAGTCAGGAAGGACGGCGTCGAGAATGGGCAGACGGTTCCGAGGGCCATCTTCGGGACTTACCTGTGGAGCCTGGACGAAGCGCGGGCGGAGCTCGCGGAGCTCCCCTACAATGACCAGACGCCATTTCGTGACGTGGCGCTGCGCCACGTGCTCGACGAACAGAGGGCACAACAGGGCGTCCTTGTGGACGCGGGCAGCGTGTCCACGTTTAATCCGGATACGTTTGACGGCATCGTCGGCGCGTTCGAACACGATGAACAGCTGCGCCGCGACGCGCCGCTGGACTTTCTGGACGAGACACAGCTCCTCACGCGCGGCTACGCCGTGCCGGGCCGCGATCGCTGTATCCAGTGCCACATGGGCAGCTCCAGCCACAGCTTCATCCTCGGCTTCAACCAATATCAGGCTGATCGGCGGCCTGCTCAGCACGGCGGAGTGTTCGACGCGCCTGCAGGTGCGGACGAGTTGTCCCAGCTCCAACGGTTGATTGACTACGGCGTCGTCGTCGACGCCACGAGGCCGCGGCCGGAGGACAGCGTTCGGCATAAGCTGGAAGAGTCACAGGGCGAGCGCTCCGCACGCAACGGGTTCGAGCTGAAGGCCCAGGGGTACATGCTGGGGAACTGCGCCTTCTGCCACAACCCATCGGGTTTCCCATCGGTGGAGAACCCCGTGCTCAAGGACGTGCTCGACTTCTTCCCGCGCGGTGCCGTGGGCGGCATCTTTCAGTTTCCCCTGGACAGGTACAGTCCGCGCACGTCGCGCACGCCGGCGTTCAACAAGCGCTTCCCGTACATCACACCATCCCTATTCGAGCGGGACCGCCTGGGCAACGATGAGAACAGCGTAATCGGTGTGCCACCCAAGAGCTTCGCCATCGCCGGGCAGCCGTACTTCGTCGCGGCCCCTTGGCGCGCCCTCTTGTATCGCAACGTGCAGACTCCGTTCACCTACGCGCACGACGAAGCGATTCATCCCCACATGCCGCTCAACGTTCCGGGCTACGATTTCCGGGCCGCTCAGATCATGGGCGACTGGATGCTGAGCATCCCGGCGCGGTTGGCGGACGGCGCGGAGAACAACCCCGGCGAGGGGCAAATCGACCAGCCGTGGATCGAAGTCAAGCCAGGTGATACGAGCTATCCATACGACGCCTACTCCGCATTGGCGCTCTTACGACGCGAGGTATTCCGGAGCGAGAGGATCGTCAGCAAGGCGGAGTTTGACGTCGAGTGCAACGACATCGCTGCCAAGCACGGGGCGCCTGCGCTGCTCGAGCATTGCAACGTCAACGGTGGGCAAATCGTCGCTGGATACCTGGGCGGGGCGGCATTTCGCCCGGACACATCTGATGTGGTTGCACCGGAGATGCGCGGTGCAGCGCCCCGTGATCTGCCGTTCGATCGCCCATTCGTGATCTTGCCTGGCGCCGGCCCTCCTGGTGCGGATGCCGTCTCCGGGGCTGCCGAAATCACTCAGAATCCAGCCGATCTCGGGCCACTCCTCGCTGGGGCTGGGCGCTGGGAAGATGGCATCCCAGATCGCCCGCATTGGGTGCTGCGGGACTTGACGTCGATCCCTGGCAAGTGGTCGCCGCGTGGCTCTCGATGGGAAGCGGCGCTGGCGAACGAAGAAGAGTTCGTGCCGCGCCCCAAAGACCTCTCCCATTTGCAGCGCCAGGAGCGCGAACGTGCGCAGCATGAGCAAGAGGTGAGGCGCCAGAATGCGACCCGGGTCTTCCACCTGCAAAAGGACTTCGTCGTCAGCGATGAGCTCCGGCGCTTTGCGCTCGGTGAGCCACCCTTCGGAGAGTACCCGTATGGGCTCTGGCAACCAACGCCTACAGGGCAGAACGCAGCCGGGTGTGAAGAGGCGGTTTCTCGAGCCCCAGCGGTGGCCGACTTCGAAGCAGACCCGCCTCGCTGGTTTGCCGAGAGCGGTCTGAACGTACAGGACCCCGAAGACCGCGCTCGCCTGGTCTACGCGCAGCCGGCTGGCGAGATCATGTTTTCGTTGATCTGCATCAACTGCCACGGCAAGGCCGCCAATGGCGAGAGCCTGCTCGCCAACACGATTTTGGAATTGACCGGTGGACGCACGCGAGTGGCTAACCTTCGTGACGGGATCTTTGGAGAGGACGGCGCTAGTCGCTCCGAGGTGTTCCACGATGAAAACGTGGCCGTCCGCTATCTGCTCTGGATGGGTATGGGCGGCACCGAAGCGACGATTCCGAGCGTCGTGCTCAACCGCGTCGGGGCGACGCGCCCACTGGGTGTCGATCGCATCGAGAACCCGAACGCGCAGGCCACGGCCAACATGTTGGATAACGCGGTCGGCTTTTGCAAAGACTCCGTCGGGGTCAGGCGGATCAGTGGCTCACCCATCGAGACTACGCTCGGCTTTGATCACAAGGAGCTCGGGCCCGGGTTTCCCGAGTACGATGGGAGCCGCGAGCTGTCGGCGGAGAGCGCTCTCGTAGCCTCAAATGGTGACGCGAGCCTCTGGCTCGAGCTTTGCGGCATGAACAACCCAGGGCCAATCCGGGCCATCAAGTTCCAGAACATCGGACCCATCGAGAGTTACCCGAGGTTCTGGGTCGATTCCGCCTACTGGCGGGATATTGATGGGCACTCGCAGGTGCCGCGAGACGCTCGTTTTGGCGACCAGCGCGGCCGTATTCAGGTGGGGCTAGAGCCGGATAATCTATTGCCCTGGTGTATGCTCCAGCCCTCGACGCCGGAGGAAGAGGCCGAATTACTAATGGAATGGCACGGAAGGGTGGGACGAGCCGAAGAGCCACCCTGGTGTCCCGATTCTTTGTTCATCGGGGCCGCTGCCGGGCTCCCCGTGCTGGAAGTTGCGCCGCTGGATACTCCGGACGAGCGCCGAGACCGATGGGCTGCGCGAGGCGCCATGAACGTCGGAGCGAGCGTGTTCACGTACTTGGACGCCTTGTCCAAGGGCAAAATCACGGCGAAGCCGGCGTTTGACGCCTGCGTCCTGCCGGCGCCGACAAGGCGCTAGCAGCCAAGCGAATGCAGCTCGAAATGAATAGCAAAAGCATTGCCAGACGGTGGTCGATTCGGGTGGCGTGGCTCGCTCTCGCGGTCGGATGCAATATCATCGGCTGTAAGGACAACGACCATATCAGCGCTCCCGTGCGCAGCGTCGAGGGCGTGAACGGCTTCGTCGCAGATGACGCCGGCGCCTCCGGGGGCACGGAAGTGTGCGGAGACGGCGTCGTCAGTGGCATCGAACAATGCGACCCCCCGAGCCCCGGCCACTGCAGCGACTATTGTGACCTCATCGGTAGTGAAATTTGCGGCGACGCCGCCAGGCGCGGCGCTGAGGAATGCGACGACGGCAACAGCGAAAGTCTGGACGGCTGCAGCGGCGCCTGCCGCATCGAGGCTTGCGGCAACGGTCGCGTCGATCCCGGGGAGACTTGTGATCGTTCGGATGCGACGTGCAGTGCGAGCTGCTGGACCCTAGCGTCGGGATCGCCGGGTTGCGGTAACGCCACGCTCGAGCCGAACGAAGAATGTGATGACGGCAACAGCCAGTCGGGCGACGGTTGTAGCGCGGGCTGCCTCCGCGAAAGCTGCGGCAACGCTCGGCTCGATCAAGGTCCGAGCGTGCTTGGGGCACCTTCCCAGGAAGCTTGTGACCCGCCCGAGGTCGGTTATTGCGATGCGGATTGCCAGCTCATGGCCTGTGGAGACGGCAGGCAGGCCAGCACCGAGGGCTGCGACGACGGCAACACCACGAGCCTGGACGGCTGCTCATCCAGCTGCGTGTCAGAAGTGTGCGGCGATGGCCTGGTCAATCAGAGCCCAGGCCAAGAGCAGTGCGAGCCCGCCGGCACTGACGTGTGCGATATGTCCTGCCGGCGCATCGAATGTGGCAACGGCGCCCCAGCCCAGGCCGGCGAGCAATGTGACGATGGTAACCGTGTGGGCGGAGACGGCTGCGATACGGAGTGTCGCAGCGAGCGCTGCGGCAATGACCGCCTCGACGCCAATGAAGATTGCGAGCCACCGAGCTCAGAGCGGTGCGACGCGAGTTGCCGGTCCGTCCGCGTGGAATGCGGTGATACGTTCAAACAGGCCGGTGAGGAATGCGACGACGGCAACGCAGCCTTCGGAGACGGCTGCAGCCCCACGTGTTTGCTCGAGCGCTGCGGCAACGGGCGCATCGAGTCACCGCGCGAGTCGTGCGAGCCTCCGGGGACACCCGGCTGTGGTATCCGATGCCGGCGCCCCATCTGCGGTGACGGCGTCCTCGACGACCTCGCTGGAGAAGCCTGTGAGGACGGGAACCTCGACGCCGGGGATGGCTGTAGCCCGACCTGCCGTTTCGAGGTGTGTGGCAACGGTGTCCTCGATCTGGGCGAACAGTGCGACCCTCCTGGCAGCGCCGAGTGCGGCTCCGGGTGCTTGATCACAATCCAGGGCAGCGGAGGTCCGCTGGGCTCCAGTTTGCCCGCTGGCGCGTCATCGTTTCAGCTGAACAATCCTTCGTTCGAACGCTCGCTCGAGCCGTGGGTGTTGACACGCGTCGCGCCGGCCATCGTGCAATTTAGTCCCGTCGACGTGCGCAGCGCGCCGTCATCCGGATCGGCGCACCTGAGCACCTATCAGCAGGAGACGGTCACGTCGGGCAACCTGCGCTCGACAGCAGTGGTCGATCTTGCTGCGTCGGCCCAGGCTCGGCGCGCGAACCTATCCCAATGCGTCCGGACCCAAGCCGGCGCCTCATACCATTTGTCCGTCTCCGCGTTCGTACCCGGGTATGAGGTGACCCCAGTCTCGCTCGGGCTGGGCGCTCGATTCTATCCGGGCTCGGATTGCGCCGGCACCATGCTGAGCGGTGTTCGTGGCTCGTCTGTGCTGCGGGGGGGAGAGCAATGGGTGGTGTCGAGATTGCCTCCCCAGTCTCCGGTCGCTTCGAACGAATCCACGTTTGATACGCCCGACGGGGCGAGCTCGATGCGGATCTGGATCGAGCTCAGCCAGGAGCCTCTGGACACGCCGTCGAGCGTGCTCGTGGATCGCGTGGAGTTGGTCAGGACGACGGCCGCGCCGCGCTGTGGCGATGGTATTCCCGAGAGCCCCGAGGAATGCGAACCGAGCGTGACCCCTGGCTGTTCCTCGTCGTGTCAGCTGCCGGTGGTATGTGGGGACGGGCTGGGGGCTCCCGCGGAGTGCGCGGCGGGTTCTTGTCCACAGGATTGCGGCCTCAGGCCGCAGGTGTGCGGCGACGGCGTGGTGGCCGCCCCCGAAGAGTGTGAGCCGCCGGGGCTCGGCACGTGCCGGGCGAACTGCACCCGACACAGGACAGAGTGCGGCGACGGGCGTGTGGAAGGGCAGGAGACTTGCGATCCACCGAACGGGGCCAGCTGCAGCCTCGACTGCCGCAGCATCCAATGCGGTAACGGCGTCGTCGAAGCGCCCGAAGACTGCGAGCCACCTTTGACACGAGACTGCAGCCGCCACTGCCGCTCGTTCGAGAACCAGGCGGCGACGTGCGGTGACGGGCTGCTCCAGGGCGATGAGCAATGCGATCCGCCCAACCCCGATACCTGGTGTTCGAGCAGCTGCAAGCGGCGGAGCCCAACCTTGGCCTGCGGAGACGGGGTGGTCGATCGGGATCTTGGGGAACAATGCGATCCGCCGGGTTTTGACGCCGATTGCGCTGCAGACTGCCGGCGCCCCGTCTGCGGCGACGGCCAGGTCGGCGGAGGCGAGCTGTGTGACCCGCCCGATGGCGAAGCCTGCGGAGCGGATTGCCAGCTCTTGGGGGAGGTATTGGGTTGCCAGGCGTGCTTGGCGGAGACGTGTAGCGGGCCTTCAGCGGAGGACGACTTGTTCTCTGCCTGTTTTGGTCTGGATGGCGTGGCGCTCGCAGGACCGGCGAAGAACGCGCCGCTCCGTCAGCTGTGTGCCGGCGCGGTCGAATGCATGCGGCAGACCGGCTGCGCCGCGGAAACGCTCGGCGCCGCCAGACCGAATCCAGCAGCATGTTATTGCGGCAAGTCGGTGCTGACCGGGGCCCCGCTATCGACCAACCGCCTGCGCGCCTGCCGGGACGGCGTGGCTCCGGCGGATGGACCGTGTCGCGTGGCGTTCGAGCGTGCAGCAGAATCCGTGCTACCGAGCCTGGTCCTGGCCGCGCTCGATACGCAGTTCTCGAATGCGGCGCTCTCGGCCGCGGTCGAGCTGATGACTGAATGCGGCCACACCTCAGATGGCTGCGAGGAGGCATGTTCGGCAACGAGCGAGTGCGGCAACGGGGTGGTGGAGCCGGGGGAGTTGTGTGACCCGCTCCTCGACAGACGCTGCGCGCCGGTCTGCGCCATACTGCCTTGCGGCAATGGCGTGGTCGATGTCACGTGGCCCGACGGATACGCCAAGCCGGAAGGTTGGTATCCAGAGAGCTGCGACGTCTTGGATCCCTACACCAAGGAGTATTGCGACAACACCTGCCACCTGATCGTGACCTGCGGTGACGGAGACATAAACCCATCCGTCGAGGCATGTGACCCAGGTCGGCCTCAGGCGGATTGGTCCGAGTGCTGCCAGCCCGACTCCGTTGGCTACGACAACTCACGCCAGCTCTTGGGCTGTGACCGAGACGGCAGTGGGAAGATCGACAAGGATGAGCAGTGCCAGGTGCCCTCGATCTGTGGCAACGGCCGACGCGAAGGTATCGAGGAGTGCGATGATCCGCTGAGCCCGGCGACGTGTAGCAGCGACTGCAAGGCAGTTGACGCCTGTACGGAATGCACGCGGACACAGTGCGCGAGCGCCCACCGGGGCTGTTTTGAGGCAGCCGAGCCCAGCATCCGAGCGGGCTGCGGCCAGGTCCTCGAGTGCATCAACGCGAGCCAATGTGCCAAGGACGACGCCTATCAAGTCTGCCTATGCGGCAGCGTGCCCTTTGGCCCCTGTCTCCAGACTGGGGGCAATGGCGCTTGCGAAGACGTATTCACCCGCAATTTGCCGCGGTGTATCGACGGCGCTGGGAACGTGGACTTGGCGTGTGTGCAACAAGACATCAAGAACCCGGTCTACCCCACGGGTGCCGCAGCGCAGGTCGTCGATTGTCGTCAGCACTTTTGCGCCACCGAATGTAACTATTGGGCGTATCCAACGGCCCCGATTGACGAGTGAAGGAGTCCTCATGCCATCCCCAGCTCTCAACATTGGCTCGCGGCTAACTACCTCGCTCTGGGGTTTGGCTATTGCCGGCGCCCTGCTCGTACCCGCCGAGGCGTTGGCAGAACCTACTTCGGATGTTCTGGCGAAGGAGCCGGGCTCGGCAGGAATCGTGGCGGACCCGGAACATCTGCCGACGCGAGAAGAGATGAATCAGAACCCCGCCGCGACGGGGCTCTTGCTGTTTGATCTGCTCGAGAAGGCTGAGTCTGCCGAGCAGAGCAAGGACTATGCGACCGCAGCGAAGCACTACGCTGCAATAGCTAGAGCTGTCCCGGACCGCGCGGTGGCTTTTTCCAAGCTGTGCGAGATGTATCAAGCGCTCGGCGAAAGGGACAAAGGGGTTGCGGCCTGTTACCGCGCAACCGGTCTCCAGGGCGTGAAGGTCGCGGATAATCTGCGTTATGCGGCGCTGCTCCTGAGCAAGCCCGCTGGGCAATCCTTCTCTGCTGCCGAGGTCAATGAGCTTCGTTCCACGTTCGATCACCTCGAGCAATCCAAGATCGACAACCGGGAAGCCGATGTCCTCGCGTGCCAGTTCGCCGTGGCGGTAGAAGATCACGACGCCATGAAGCAGTGCGTCCTCCGTCTGGAAGACAAGTTGCCCGGCAGCCCAATCGCCTTGACCTATCAGTTGTCCCTCGCCTTGTTCGAACGGGACTACTCGAGGGCGCGGGCCCTGATTGCGGAAGGGCGGCGCATTAAAATGAGTCCGGAGAGCATCGCGCTCATGGACGCTGAAGTCGCGGCTCGAGAGAGTGACTCGAGCGCCGATGATGATGCTCGGGCGAGCCTGCCTATGCCTCAGACTGCGACGCTGGTGGGCTTGGGCGCCGCCGTAACCGCAGCGCTCGGCGGGCTCGTGGCTTGGGGCAGGCGCCGGCGTCCGAAGGCGGCGTGAGGCTGACGAGCGCGCCCGCGTGCTGGTGAACGCGGATGGGGAGCGGCGGCCGAACACGCCGCTTGTCCCACAAAGGCGAACCGCCGGCACTTTCGCGCGGGCGGTTCTGTCGTGGCCTAGGCCGGATTCATTGACCCGCGTGGCTCATTCCTCTGGAGGGGCGGGGAAGCCGCACTGCGCCTGGCAAGCAGCGCGCTCGCAGTTCAGGAGCTGGAGCACGTCACCGAGCGGAACGGCCGGGTTGGAGCCCGAGCCCGTCACGCAACTGGCGGTCACCGGGTTGCAATCGCTCGCGCGTTCGATTTCGATGCCGCAGCCTTCCTGGTTGTTGGCCGGACCGCTGCCGAGGCAGGTGCCAAGCGGAGTGTTGCCGCAGTAGCAGACGGTCGTCAGCGTGCCAGCGGGCTGCGTCGGATCTGCGAAGAAGCACGACGACTGCGGGATGGCGTTGCCGCGCTCGAAGTTCGGACCGATCACGCAGTCGAGCAACTCGGTGACCTCAGCCAAATTTGCTGCGGTGCTGTTGAGGCCGAGGGCGTTGGAATACTGGAGTGGGCAGTTGGCCTGAGCGCAGGTGAGGCAGGCACCGAGCGGCGGGAATTGGCAGGTGCTCGTGCAATCCGGGCCGCCATTACCAAAGCCGAGATCACATTGCTCGCCCGCTTCGACGACGCTGTTGCCGCACACCGGACCCGTCGGACCCGTTGGACCACCCGCCGGACCCGTTGGACCCGTTGGACCCCGAGGACCGGTCGGACCCGTCGGACCCGTCGGACCCGTCGCGCCGTTCTGGCCGTTGGTACCCGCCGGACCCGTTGGCCCCGTGGCGCCGTTCTGGCCGTTGGTACCTGCCGGACCGGTTGCGCCGTTCTGACCGTTCTGGCCGCTCGCACCCGCTGGACCGGTTGCTCCCGTGGCACCGGTAGCGCCGTTCTGGCCGTTGGTACCCGCCGGACCGGTCGCGCCGTCACACACGGTACCGCTGCTGTCGACTTCCGCAGTCTCGAGCGTGCCGTTGCGGTTGTCATCCAGACCGATTTGAATGACGTCACACGCCCCTTGAGCCGTGATGCGGACGAGTGTCGGCACGCCGGTGCCAGTACCCGCTGGACCCGTGGGGCCAGGAATACCTTGAGGACCCGTGGCGCCGTTCAGGCCGTTGGCACCCGTCGGTCCGCGAGCACCCGTTGGACCCGTTGGACCCGTGGCCCCGGAGCCGCCGCTACCGGTGCTGATTTGGCGCCAGTCGCCGCTGCGGCAATAATAGAACCCCACGCGGCTGCTCGGGGTGTGCACGTAATAGACGAGGCCCTCCGTGACGAAGTTGCAGCGAGGCAAGCTAGTGAAGGAGATGGCCTCTTGCACTTGACCGAGCTCGATCGCTTCGCCCTCAGCGGCGCTGGTGAGCTCGTCTGAGGCGAGCGCAGCAGTCCCCTCGCCAGGATTCATGAGGGTTGCGTCTTGACCGCTGCAGCCCACGAGAAGGGCCAGGGCCGACAATGGCCCCAAGATTCGAGAAACTAATTTCATGATAACGTGTCTCCGGTTGCGGAGGGCCTGGGGACATTCCCATCCTCGGGCCGCGTTGCTATCATGCGGCAACGCGAGCCGCTGCAACGATCCAGTGACGTTTAGCGCTAGCGAGGGCTCAGCGGGAGCAGAGCGAGCGCCGAGATATTTTGATGCAACACCTCGACTCGGTGCGTTGCTGCCACCTGCGAACGCCATTTCTGCCGGCGATATTCAACAACTTCGAGCTCTATCCTACGCGGCCTGACTACGTGGTTCACTGCGTAAGTCGTGCAACCTACAGGGGCTCCCAAAGGCGCTTCGCCTTTACGCTCGTCGAGCCGCTGGCTATGCTGCAGTAGTGAAGATCGCGTCGACGACACTTACGGGAGACAGCAGTAGTATCATCGGCGAGGCGCTCCAAAGCGTCGTTGCTTGGGTGGACATTTGCTTGGTCATCGACACCGGTGTGACCGACGATACGTTGGAAATCGCCAAGCGTGTAGCGGGCGAAAAGTATGTCGAGCGGCGCTTCACTTGGGTCGACGACTTTGCAGCGGCGCGGAATTTTGCGCTCGACGCCGCACGGATAGTTGGCGCGGACTGGGCCGTCACTCTCGATACGGACGAGCGGATTCAGGCCAACGGCGAGGACCTGCGAGCGGCCATGGCGGGGGCGAACGAGGATGTCTTGATGCTGTTTGACGGTGGCCGCCAGTATGCGAAGGAACGTTGTTTTAGGCTCCCGTCACGCGCGCGTTTCATGGGTCCAACTCACGAGGCGTTTCCTGCTCACAAGGTTGGCATGCGCTCGCTCGAGCGCGCGACGTTTATCGAGCTGCCGAAGTCCGCGGAAGGCCTGCGCCGAAAGTTCGAGCGTGACGTTCAAATCTTGACGCGGCACGTCCGCGCCCATCCACAGGATGCGCGCTGGCACTACTATTTGGGTGACTCCCTGAAGAACCTAGGGCGTCCGCTCGAGGCTGTTGCAGCCTATGATGCCTGTGCTGCGCTGCGGGGCTGGAATGAGGAATCGGCCTGGGCGTGCTATCAGGCAGCTGACTGCTTGTCCGGGCTCGCACGCTATCAGGATGCCATCGATCGTTGCGCTGCGGGGCTGGCGCGCCACGCGGGCATCGCGGAGTTAGCGTGGTTGGCTGCCTTCGCAGCGTACCAAATGGGTGACAACGCCCAGGCAGTGTACTGGGCGCGCTCGTCCCTCACACACGGGCTGTTCGAAGGCGACGGTGCCGAGATCCCTCGCATCGGTTTCCGCAATCCCAGTGCGCTGTATGAAGGGCCGTACGACGTGCTGCGTTTCGCTCTCAGGAAGCTGGGGAGCTCCGCCGGTGCCGATGCGGCAGAAGCCCTTTACCTCTCGGCGTTGGCGGCGCGCAGTTTGCCGCGTTGAACGCGAGTCGCCGCGCCCTGTGTGCGGCCGCGGCAATGCTCGGGGCTCGTCGGTTGCTCAGACGGGCGCGCCAGCGGCGCTCGTCCGACGGGTCTCACGGCGCTGTCGCCGCAAGATCGAGCCAGCGATGACCAGCAGCCCCACCAACACCGCCGCCGCCCGCGCGCCCATAAGCGGTACCGGCGGCAGGTCGGAGAGAGAGAAGACGTAGGCAGCCCCTTCACCCTCGCAAACTTGCTGGACACAGGGCTCCTGAGCGGCGCCCGTGAGCACCGCGTTTGGCGATACCGCCACGGCGCTACCGAACCCGGCGAACTCGGAACCAATGAAGCCGATGGGCGGTGTCGTCCGCGTCCACGTGGTGGCGCTTCGGGAGTAAATGTGAACTTGGCCTTTCTCATTGTTTTCCAGCGGCGCCCCCACCGCTACTCGAGTTCCGGACAAGGCGACCGAAGTGCCGAACTCGCCAGTATCGACCGCCGTCGGCGTATCGATGCGTTGCCGAGCCGTCCAGGTTGTGCCGACCCGCTCAAAGAAGAACGCGGAGCCAGCGTCCGATACGAAGTTCACATTCGTGCCGGGCGCTCCCACCAGAGCCCAATTTCCCGAGAGCGTCACGGCTCGGCCGAACGTGTCTCCCGAGATGGGTGTCCCGAGCGCCGGAGGCACGACCAGGCTCTGCCCGGCACTCCAGGTCGCTCCGCTGCGCTGGAAGATGAAGGCAGCGCCCGGGTCGGTTTGAGCGGGGGAGCCCACGAGCGCGGTGTCTGCGTCCAAGGCCACCGACAGGCCAAAAGACGCCTCCGGCACGCGGGGGCTCGCGACGAGCTTGGACCCCTGCGCCGTCCAGAGCGGATTGCCGCCGGTTCGAAAGAAGACGTAGGCGGCTCCGCTATTCGTGGTGTCCCCCGGGGAGCCGATGATCGCCGTATCTCCCGAGACCGCGACCGAATTTCCAAAGTTGTCAGCGGGCAAGAGCCCTGCGGGGGTGAGCTGCTGCTCGGCGCTCCAAGCGCTGGTTGCCGCGGCTGCCGCACGTCGAAATATGTACGCCGTGCCTGCGGTCGAGCTGCGGCTCGGTGCACCGACGACCATCACGCCGCCCGAGAGCGCGACGGAGGCTCCGAAATTATCCGCCGCTGCGCCGTCCGGGCCGAACACCTTTGGCGTGGAGTGCGGCTGCCATGTGCCTGCCGAGCGCACGAACAAGTAGACCGCGCCCGCGCTTTCACCTCTCGTGGTGTCCTCTGGCGCCCCTACCGCTGCCGCGTCCCCATCGATAGCAACAGCGAGTCCAAAGTTTTTGAAGTCTGCCGGATCAGCGGCAATCAGCTGCTGCCCCGCTCCAATGATCAAACCCGCGGCGTTGGCTTCCGAGGTGCCCGCCGCCAGCGAGAGCAACGGTGCAGCCAAAGCAGCGAAAGCAGCAACGAAGAGTCGCCTGCGAAGGCTCCTCGACGTCGTCAATGATGACAACCCCCCGTGCAAGCGCCCCGCCGCGAAACAAGAATTGAGTGGAGACATGGCTAGTTCCCGTCTTAAACGCGTTGGTCCCCTCTAGCGGCAGCCTCGTAGCATACTGTAGGTGACACCGGCGTTACTGATGCGGGTCTTCTCGCTGCGCTCGCTGGGTCCTCGTGTTGCACGAGTGATTCTATACAACCGGCGCGCGGCGCCGCGAGTTAGGCGTGCGCTGGTGTCGACTTCATTTGGTAGACTCAGCCGGCGCGTTCAGCTCGTGGCCGATGCGCTCGAGCTCCGCGTCCAGGTCTGTGCGCTTGCCAATTCTCGCCTCGGCTTCCGCCCTGAAATCCTCTTCGACCGGGATCAGCGCGCGGTCTATCGCTGGCGGTTCCGTCGGTTCGGGAGCCGTGGTTCGACTCAGGGTCGGCACACGGGGTTTGCTGGTAGCGGCTGTGCTGGGTCGAACCGCGGCCTGGCGCTCGGGTGCCGGCTCCTTTTTTGAGCAAGCGGTCCATAGACACAGACTTAGGGCGAGCATCGACAGTCGTTTGGTCATGTTTTCCAGGATCCCTGATGCATCAATGAAACAAGTGGGTGACTAAAAGGTGAATTGGGTGCCGGCGCCGGCACCCTGTTGCTCCGATTGGCGTCGCTCCAAAAGCTGGCTCAACCAAGCGGTTGATTGACCTTTGAGCGCCGTTGTTGGAGAACGCGCGCGATGCGACGCTCTCGGCTGTTGCAAGGCCTGCTTGGTGCACTGAGCACCTCATGCGTGCTCTTCTCGTGCTCGACCGCACACGCCTATGCGTGGATGATCAAGCACGGATTTGCCGAATGTGGATCTTGCCATACCGACCCGTCGGGGGGTGAAACGTTGACCCATATGGGGCGGGTGGCCGCCGACCAATTTCTGTCCTGGGGCGGCGACCGGGGGATCGACCCACGAGCTCATTCGCAGTTCTCGTTTGGCGCGGTTGGCGAGCCATCTGATATTCGCCTGGGGGGCAGCTATCGCCACATGTTCCTGTACACGGCTCCCGATGCAGGCACTCCGGGTGAGGCTGCCCAGTTCCCGATGCAGGTGGACGTCTACGGGTCTGGCAGTGTCGGCGACCTGTTTGTTTTCGGCGCTAGCCTGGGCGTGGCTCGCGGCATCGAGGGCAGCGCGCACGTGCGGGGCGCGCAGCTCAATCGAGAGCTCGGGCAAGGCTGGATTGTGCTGAGCCGTAGCCACTTCATCGGTGCGCGGCTCGACCGCGAGACGCTCTTGCGCGCGGGCCGCCTCAATCTGCCCTTCGGCTTGCGCGTGTCGGAACACGTGTTGTGGGTGCGCGAGGCGACACGGACAGATCGGGAGTCCGACCAGCAGCATGGCCTGGCCCTCGCCTACACGAAGGGGCCTCTGCGCGCGGAGGGCATGGTGGTCCTCGGCAACTTCCAGCTCTATCCGGATCGCTATCGCGAACGGGGCTACAGCGCCTCCGCCGAGTATCTGTTGGCTGACACGCTCGCGGTGGGCTTGAGCTCACTCATCACGCGCTCAAATGAAGACAGGTTCACGCAAGCGAGGCAGGCGGTTCGGCACGCCCACGGGATGCATGCGCGATGGGGTTTGTCACCCCTGTGGGCGCTGCTCGGAGAAGCCGACGTGCTCAAAGAGGAGGGCCGCGGCCTGGGCTACACCGCGCTCGTGCAAGCAGACTATGAGCCGCTTCGAGGCGTGCACATCATGCTGACGGGCGAGGCGCTCGACCTGGGTGCGCTTGACTTGGGCGCGGTTTCTCCTGGCAATGGCGAGCCGCGCGTGGGAGCTTGGGCATCGGCAAATTGGCATTTCTATTCTCATTTTGACTTGCGGCTGGACATCCTGAAGCGGCGAGCCTCACCGTTCACCGTGCAGGCCCAGCTGCACATGTACTTGTAGCTCGTCGTCCGAGAGCCATTTATGCGGCCGAGCGAATTTCTGGTGACCGTGCCTCGCGCGAGTGCGTTGGGGCTCATCCTGTGGGCGGGTGGCGCGGTGCTCGTCGCGAGGAGCGCTGCTGGGTCGGAGAACTACCCCGCCATCCTGGATCGCCAGAAGGGTGTCGAGTGCCCGCGCCCGCTGACGCGTTGCTTGATCTGTCATGACACCGCCGCAGGCGGGGAGGAGACCGCCAATCGGCCATTCGCGCTCGCGCTGAAGAGTGACTATGGCCTGAGCGGGGGTAAGGCCGGGCGTGAGCTCGCCATGGCCATTCAGGCGCTGCCGGACGACGTCGACACCGACCTCGACGGCACTCCGGATCAAGAGGAGCTCGCGGCGTGCATGAACCCGAGCGGCGAGGAGCTGAGCGAGGGGCCCGGGTTCGGTTGCAGCGCCACGCTCGGCAAGTCCGGCGCGGCGCACGGTCTGCCCTGGGGGCTTGGCGGCTGTTTCGCGCTGCTGTTCTGGCTCACCCACACGCTTCGCGGGCGGCAGAGTCGGCGTTGGTCGAAGCCGCCGTCGGACGCTTGAGCGATCCGACGCACCAGGCAGCGGCCAGAAGCAGCGGCGCGATCACGCGATTGCCTGGCGGGGTCAGCCAACGTTCGAACAGAAACGTGACGACGTCGGTCTGCCAGGCGACGAGCCCCGTCCCCTTCTGCTGGCTCGAGAGGAATGTCACCAAAATCCAGATCGAGGCCACCGCCACGCACAAGACGAACGGCACGCCCGCGACCAGGCCGAGGAGCTTGGCGCGCCGGGCGAGAGGCGCAGCGAGTAGCGCTGCGCCGAAGATGAGCAGAGGCAAGTAGGCGTCCCTCCGGAGTGAGAGGCCGAGCTGCCCGATGGCGGTCCCGTCGGGTCTCCGAATGATGACGCGCGTATCCTCCTCGACGTTCTGGTCGTCGCCGCGGACGACAGAGGCCGCGACGGGGACGAGCTCAATCTGGAGGCCAGCGTCCAAGGCGACGTGCTCGAAGACGCCGTTCGCGAGCGCGCTCATCACTCGGCTAATGCCGATCCGTGTCCCCGCCCATGGCCAGGCCCCGACGCAGATGACGAGCGTGAACGTCACGAGGCCGAAGAGTATGCGTCGACCCTCAGCCCGCATGTTCGACAGCCAACGGCAGCGCGTGCGCGCTTTGCCTTCTGGACCACCAGGCCCACGCGACAAATAGCCCACACACGCTCAGGATCACCAGCATCACCATGATCTCTTCATGCAACACATTGAAGAGCTCCCGCGAGCGCACGCCGGCGTGATACAAGGCGACCAAGCGCAGCACGTTGATCACCCAGATGCCGGCGAGCCCGCCGACGAGGCCGATCAGCTTTCGGGCTGCCGGCGCCGGAAACGCCAGCACCGCAGCGGCGTACAGGGCCTGGGCGTCTAGCGCGGCGCAATCCAGCACCACCACGAACGGGAAGCGACCCAGCACGGTCGCTCCTTCAACGCTCACCGGCTCACCGAACCAACCGAGCAAGGCGCCGCCGCCGCGGGCCGTGAGCGTCAGGTACGCCGACAACATGCGACCGGGTAGACTCGCCTCGGGGTAGGAGTGGAAGAGCGCCGCGTAGAAGCCGACCATGAGCGCCACCGTCAGGACCAACCACCGCCAGCCGCGCGGGTCAGAGCTCATCCCGTGGCGTAGGCGGCTGGAGCGCAGCATTGTGGGAAACTTCGCGAGCATCAGCGCACCTTGGATGAGATGACCTCGGATCTTCATCGCACGTCAACCCGCGCCGCATGGGGGCCTCATCGGCGTGCGCCGCAATGACTCATCGGCGTGCGCGGCAATGAAACGCCTGCCGTGCTACCAAGAGCCTGGCCAGGGGAGCCGGGAACAGCGCGACACATTTGTCATCGAGATGACACGTAAGCGCTACAGACGATCAGCGAGCGTTGCGTCTAGGGTCCCGCACCGAAAGAGATCGGCGAAGCAGCGGGCTGAGCTCGGGATGCGGCGAGTGGAACGTAAGAGCTACGGGATCGGACATGGATTTCAGCGTGTGCTAGCTGGCCTGCTGGTGCTTCCGCTGTGCACGTGCACCCCGACGCCGATCGCGGAAGAGCGCTTTCAGTCGCGCGCCCAAACCTGTTACGAATTTCCGACGGCACTCGATGCGGGGGGCACGGTGCAAGAATCGTTCTGGAGCGGCACGAGTCGGCGCGAGGGTTGTGACGGCCGCGAGGGTAGTGGCGGGTCTTCCGCGATCGGAGGGGGTAACGCCTCGGGTGGGGGCTTGGCATCCCAGGCGGGCATCGGCAGCTCGGACGCGGGCGCAATGGGGCCCCGGCAGGTCCGAGCAGGCGGAGGCACTCCGGCCTTGGACGCGGGTGTTTCCGGCGCTGCCGGCGCGGAAGGAATGGCCGAGCCACCGCTGCCCGCGGGCTGCGAAGAACGAGAAATATTGGAGCGCTTCAGCCGGCCCTACGCCATGGGCGGGTGCACCGATCCAGATGGCACGGGCTGCCATGAGGCAGGCAGCACGGGGGAGGAGCCCAACTTTGCCGATCCGGACCAGACTCTAGCTCGCTTGCTCGACAAGCAAGACGCGAACGGCTGCGCGAAGGTATGGATACCGAGCCGTATCATGAGCCCGAGTGAAAGCTTTCTCTTTCGCCGCTTGAACGAGCACGTGTCAGACGAAGATTGCGAAGCGCAAATGCCTCTCGAACAAGAACCGCTCGAGCCAGCAGATCTCGAATGCATTGGCGCCTGGATCGTCTGGGTTGCCAACGGGAGTCGGCCATGAGCACGCCGTTCGAGCACAGTACTGCCAAGCACACCGCGGCCTCCGCTCTGGCTGCGTTCGCGCTGCTGCTCGCCAGCGACGCTCGCGCGGGCGCGCGCATCGTCCGAGAGCACGCGGCAAGGCCGCGGGCTCAAAGTGCACAAAGCGCCGCGCCGTCCAAGGTCAGATCGGGCGACGCCAAACCCGTCAGGGAGGCCCCTCCTGCCCTGCCGGTCCCTACGCCTGATGCGCCCGAGCCGAGTGAACTGGTCCCCGCACCAGCGCCGATGGACCATGGGGTAGCCGACACCGCTGGCGGCAACGAGCTCGTGCCTGGCGTCTACTTACGGACGTTCGGCGGGGTCGTGCGTCGGTCGCTGAGTTTCAGTCAGGACGTCTACGACCGCCTGCGCACGCTGAACACCAACCTGTACGTGTACAGGATGGTCGCGAGCGTTTATCCGTCGTTTCGAGCCACCCCCTTGCGAGGGCACGTAGGCTTGATCGCCGGGTACGAAAATGCGTTTGCCGGGAGCGTGCACGACGAGAATTTCGGTAGCAATTATCCCATCGTTCATTCCGAGTTGTTCGGCGGGGTGCGTGTTCGGCGCGCCGTTCGCGGTCACGAGCTCGGCTTCGACCTGACGATCGGGCGTTTGACGTCGGGTTTGGACGATGGTGGTAGTGGCCGTGCCGGCACGCCCGACATCAGCTATAGCGAGGCTCGTTCGGCCCTCGACTTGACCGTTCAGCTCGGCGGCGTTCGTGTGAACGGCGCGCTCGGTTTTCGTGTCCCGTTCAGCTACGGGCAGATCGCCGAGGCGGAGTGGTTCCCCAGAGTTGGTGGCTATGGGATGGAAGCATCCACTTGGGCGAGCTACCCAGTGGCCAACGGTGTATCGGCGGAGGCTGCCCTGTCCCTCCGCCACTACGTGCTGGAAATGAACTCGGAGCCCGAGGACTCGGGAGCTGGAATCGCGGAGGTAGCTGGCGGCGCGGTCGATGCCTTTTTCGGTGGCTATATCGGCATGAGCTTTGCGCTCTGACCGGTGCGGACGTCTTGGCCGCGGGCGCCTGAGACTCACCCATGGGTGCTTGGGCTTCGGCGCTCCCGCGAGTGCAACGGACACGTGCACCCGTTGTTTGGGGGGCAAACAACTCCCTGGCGCGCGGCACCCCCTCAGGGTGACCGAGAAGCGGGAGCTCTACAGAGCGAGACGGTAACCGCAGTGCATACGTTGTTTGGGGTGCAAACGAGCCTCGCGCGGCAGCGCAGTGCTTCTGGGGTCTGTGGCACGCTCGTCGGCCCAATGGACGCCCGCCCGCAGCTGCGGCATTGTCCTTGACGCTGTTACCTCGGGTATTCGACGAGACGACCTGAGACGATATCACCCGTTCGTTTCAATGCAGCACAGCTTGGCATGTTACGGAATCGCAGCCGATCGCAATGGTCCGGCCTTGGAGATGACGCGCATGAAGCTATCAATGAGCAGGTACGGGGCCTTCACGGCCCTCTTGGTTTTGGCGGCCTGCAACGGTCAGGACATGCAGACGGCAGCCCAGCGCGGCAGTCGTTCGTTGCTGGCGGGCCAGGATGGCGGGGTTGGTCCTGCAGGCGAGGGAGGATCCACCAGCACCCCCTCAGCTCAGGTTCCGACAGCGGATGCGGGACTGCCTCAGACGGACGCAGCGCCAACCGATTCGCCTCAACCGCCTCCCCCGATGGGTGCGTGTCTCTCTTGCGCGCAGAACAACTGTCCCGTCCAGTACGAAAACGCGCTCGGCGTGAGCAGTCCGAGCGGGAACGTCGCGGCCGTCAGTGGACTCTTCGCCTGTGTAATGGGAGCAAACTGGGAAGGCGGCGCTGCTATCCCGCCGACTTCCTGTTTCTTTGCCGATCCGGCGCAGCCGCTGGGCAGTCTGGTGCCGTGTTACTGCGGCGGCACGCCGCTCGCCGAGTGTCTAGCGTCGGGCCCGCTCGACCACGACGAAGGCTGCGGCATCGAAGTCGAGGTGGCGAGCAACTGCAGCCCCGTCAGCGCCAGTTGCGTGACGGCGTCGGGTTCGAACCCGGCGGTGCCGCTGGGCGATGCATTGCAGCTCCTGAACTGCGAGCGGGTGGCTTGTCAAGCGGAATGCGGATTCCCTGCGCCCGTCGAGGAATGAGTCGAGGCGCGATCTGAAGCGGAGCCGCCGGAAATCTCGGTGCCTCTTCCCAAGCGCAGGCCGGGGGCGGCGGTCCGTTATCTCGGCGCATACATAGGCTCGAGCTTCGCCTTTTCGATGCGAAGCCGAGTCGGCAGGCGGGGAGGCAGCATCTACCGCGGAAAGGTGTCCCCAATTGCCGCTCGTGCGGCGTAAAGCGACAGCGTTCGTCTGCGGAAGTATGCGGCGCCTCACGGGCGGGTTGCGCCACGACGCTGACGGCCTAAGGTACGGTCTCATCAGGCGCAGTGTCTGGACTTAAAATCGTGGATGAATACGGGGGGCGATGAGGACCAACGTGCGAGGGGAAGTCAAATGAGGCGGGCCGTGTCCGTGCCGCCGGTCTGGTTCGGGATGGCCTGCGCCATCGGCGCATTGGCGTCAGCGTGCGTCGAGTCCGTCGACATCGATCCCCGGGAGACGGCGGCGGCGCCCTCGGCACCTGTCGCCGAGTTTGATCCGGGCCAACGCATCGTGCCGCTCCCCAACTCGCTTCTGATCGATCCGGCGACGGGGCGAGTGAACGTGCCGGCGTCGTGCGGGGAAACGCCGGAGTCGGGGGCGGCTCGGGTGCGCGCCGCGCTCAATCAGCTCGACGGCTTCGGGACGTCGAAGGTGAACCTGGTCGCCACGTTGAGCGAGCCGGTAGATCCAGCGTCGCTCGAGGGTCGGGTATTTTTGCTGCGCCTGGCCGAGCGCGGCATGCCGCTCGAGAGCTTCGAAGGGCCGGTTCCGATCGACGTCGTGGCGGGGACTTCACGGCGTTTTGCAGCGGATTGCAGCAGCAGCGCTGCGGTGCCCAATCTGACGATTCGCCCGCGGGCGCCGCTCGAGGGCTCGAGCACGTACGGCGTGCTCCTGTGGAGCGGAATCGAGACGGTGAGCGGCGTCCCGTTCGAGCCCTCCGCGACGTGGGCCCTGGTCCGTCAGGGCATGGCTCCCGTCCAGTTCTCTCAAGCGGGCGCGGAGGCGCCTGCGCTCACCTACAACGCGACCCCCTTTGATCCGGCCGATCCTGAGGATCTGGCCAGGCTTCGCGGGCTCGACCAGCTGTGGCGCGGGCATGCTCGGCTCTTGGGTGCGCTCGACCTCGTGGCACCTGCGCTGGTGCCAGATCGTCCAGCGCGTCGCGAGGACATGCTGCTCGCCTGGGCTTTCGAGACGCAGACGCTCGCCGATCCGTTGGATCGAGCGATCCCGGGCAGCCCCGCTGCAGAGCTCGACGCCGTGCCCGCCGCCTTGTCCGTCAGCCCACCGCTAGCGAGCGGGGCTGGGCCGCTGTCCGTGGAGCAATTTTTTGCGGGCGCTCTGCCGGGCGTGCCGTGCAGCGCCCTCGGCTGTGAGGCGATCGGCTCGATCTATGCGGCCAGCGCGCTGTCCGAGGCGCCGAGCTTTATTTCGCCGAGCTACCTCGCGGGCGATGCTTGCGACCCCCTCAGCCCCACCGCGACCGGCGCTTTCGACGATCCGCTCGCACCGCAGAAGGTCTGCGATCGAGCGCTGCCGCTGCTCGCCGTCGTGCCCGCCGGGCCGCCGGGGCCCCTCGGTTATCCCACGGTGGTGTTCGCGCATGGGCTCGGCCGCAGCAAAGAGGACCTGCTCGCCATCGCCGGAGCTCTGGCACGAAATGGCATCGCCAGTGTGGCGCTGGACGCCGTCGATCACGGCGTTCGAGCCGCCCAGGTGAGGACCGACGCGGCCAGCGGTTGCGACGGCGCGGGTGCGGGCAATCTCTGTGTGGGAGCATTGGGTCCTACCTGCGCACCGCAGTGTTTTGCGCCCATTCTCTCCGCCGACCTCGCCGTCACGCGCGACCACCTGCGTCAGACGATGCTCGATCAGCTCGCCCTCGAGCGTGCGCTCGGGGCATGCAGCAGCGCGGGGGCGTGTGGCGCCTTGCAAGTCGACCCCGAGCGGCTCGCCTATCTCGGGCAATCGCTCGGAGCCTTGATTGGCGGGGTCAGCGTGGCGATGAGCCGGGGCTTCCAGACGGCCGTGCTCAACGTGGGCGCGGCGGACTGGATGCAGATTTTAACGGACACCGAGACCGACGCCATCCGTTGTCCCCTCGTCGACGCCTTGATCGGGAGCGGTGTGCTCGAGGGCGAGCCCTGGGGTGGCGGCGCGAACGCTGACGCCACCTGCCTGGGAGAGGCCTGGAAGACGGAGCCAGGGTTTTTGGAGTTTGCTGCGGCCGCGCGCTGGATCTTGGACCCCGTCGACGCGGTCAACTACGCGGGCCAGTATGCCGACGGCGCTGGTGGCCCGACGCTGCTGCTCGCCGAAGTCGTAGGGGACCCAGTCGTCCCCAATAGCGCCACCCTGACCTTTGGCAATCTGCTCGGGTTAGAGCCCGCTCCCGCCGCGATCGCCGCCAGTGCCACCCCCGAACCCACTCCGGCGGTGCTCGGGCCCGGCTCGCGCTGGATCAGGTATCAGGGCATAGACGCCGACGCCGCGAGCCTGTTCCCGGGCAACGCCTACGCGCACGGTTCGTTGCTGGCGCCGGCTGCTGCGTCTGCCACGATGGGCGCACAGAGCGGCCAGCTCGGCACCATTCGCATGCAGGTCGACACCCTCACTTACCTCTTGGGTCAGCTCGGGGGTGCGCCATGAAGCGCCCCATCCTTCGCGCTACGCTCGCCGTCGCCGTCGGCGTCGTGTTGTGCGCTGCACCCGAGCGCGCTCGCGCCTCCGGCTTTCACATCGACGAGCAAGACGCGCGCGCCACTGGGCGTGCAGGCGCGGTCACGGCCAACCCCGAGAACGCCTCGGCCATTTACTATAACCCCGCTGGCATCGCGACCTTGCGAGGCGTGCAGATCCAGCTGGGCGCGTCCTTGATCGTACCGAGCGCAGAGTTTACGCCCGCTCGAGGCGGCGCCGCCACGGCGGCAAAAGATGAGACCTTCGTCCTGCCGCAGGCCTATGTGACGGGTCGTGTGAGCGACTTGCTCGCCCTGGGCTTGGGGTTCAATTCACCCTTCGGGCTCGCGCTCGATTGGCCCGCCACGTCGCCGGGTCGCGCGAGCGTGCGGCAAGCGGAGCTGCGCACCTTCTTCATCACGCCGGCGTTTGGGCTCGAGCTCTCCGAGTGGGTCCCGGGCCTCTCGTTCGGCGCCGGCCTCGACCTGGTGCCCGCGAGCGTGCGGCTCACGCGCGACGTCCCCTTTGGCATCGACGTCGGATCGGTGGCGTTGAGCGGCACTGCCTTCGGCGTCGGCGGCCGAGCAGGGATCTTGTATCGCCCGCCCGCCCTTGAAAAATGGTCCTTTGGTCTCAACTATCGGAGCCCCGTGGCCCTCGACTTCGAGGGCGACGCCGACTTCGACGCTGCAGCACCGTACCGCGCCAGCTTGCCTCCGGACGGACCGGTCGCGACCAGCGTTACCCTGCCGCAGATGCTCGTGCTCGGCGTCATGTTCGAGCCGATCCGTGCTTGGGAGGTCGAAGTCGACGGCACCTGGCGGGGCTGGTCGAGCTACGACCGCCTCGACATCGAGCTACCCGGCGGGCAGGTCACGAGCTCACGCAAGGACTGGGAGGACTCCTTTACCGTGAGAGTGGGCACCCAATATTCGTTCGCGGAGCGCTGGGCGGCTCGTCTCGGCTTTATCTGGGATCAAACCCCCATCCCAGCGAGCACGCTCGACTTCCAGTTGCCCGACGCCGATCGCATCGATGTCAGCGCGGGCATCGGCGCCAGCATCTCCAAAAACCTGCGCGTCGACCTGGGCGCCCTGTATGTCCTGCCCCAGGAGCGCTCGACGTCCAATGCCGATCCCGCCGAGCCACCCGTCAAAGGCCGCTTCGCGATTGACGCCTGGGTCTTCGGTCTGAGCGTCGGCATCCAATTCGATACGGCCGAGCCCGACACGTACGCTTACCCAACGGCTGCGGCGCCGGGCGGCTCCGCGCCGCTGACCTCGCTCGACCCGGCAGGGCCAACGCGCGCGAGTCCGCCCTGGTCGGCGCAGCCGGCGCTCGCACCTCGCCCGCAGCCCGAGCCTCGGGAGGCCGGTTGTCGTCGAGGGCCCAGGGCCAGGGCTCTCACGCACGCTCTCCCGAGTTGCCGCGAGTAGGTAGCGCCAGGAACGCTCGCGGGAGCACGCACGGCCGAGTGGGTAGGGGGGAGGGCACGCCGCGACCGAACGAACGCTGCGGACATCCTCGCTCCTCAGCGAAGCTCGCTGTGCACACGGCGAGCGCGCAGCGCTCCTGGGCGAGCGGTTTCGAGCGCATGTCGACAGCATAGCCAATCACTGCTGGAGCTGAAATGCAGTGGTCCAATCAGGTGCCAGCTTGCACGTCGGGAGGGGCGCACACGGTCGCAACCCTAGGTTGGCTCAGTGCGCGCGCAATTTTCTTCTGTGCCGCGTACGGCGCTGCGTCCTCGTCAGCAGGCGGTGAGGAGGCGACCGGCGCCTGCACTTTGCTACTACACGGCTGCCCCAGTGGTCGCGTATGGTGTCTTCGCGCAGAGCCACATTGGATCCGCACAGGAGGTCGCAAATGCGAAGCCGGCTAGCATTGCTCAGCTGCATCGCGCTCGTTCTGAGCTGTGAAGATGGGCCCGATCAAGTCACGCTGCCACTGCAGGGTCCCACGCCCGGACAGGGCCCCGTGCCGGGTGTTTTCGTTGCGGGGGACTCGAAACGTTTTGGCGACAGCGCCGCGCAAGATCAGGTGGGCAGCGCGAAGTTTTGCGCGGAGACGGAGGAGAGCGCGCTCGCACAGGAGATGGTGGTGCAGCCCATCGTGCCGGACGTTTCGGCGGGCAGCTTGCCGCTCTGGGACGCGGCGGGTGGAGCGCTGTACGCCGATGATTTGCTGGGCGCGCGCGCGGCGGGCAAGTTCTGCAATCCAGCCCGTACGTATGCAGATGCCTTCACGTGGGGGCCGACCAATGACGTGATCTTACTCTTCGATCCGGAGACGCACCTGGTGGAGGAGGTGATGGTCACTCAGCAATACCTGGGGGCCATGCAGGGCACCTTTACCGAAGCCGACGGCACGAGCGTGGAGGTGGTGGCCAAGCCGCGTGAGCGGCTGGCGGTCGGCGGGCAAGAGCTCGACGTGTACGTCTCGCGCGCCCAAGCTCTGAGCGAGCCGCGCTCCTGGTTGAACCCGGTCAACGTGACGAAGCTCTACCGCATGGTTCGGCAGACGTTCTTCGGCGCCGCGGCGTTCCCCCCCGACTTCGACTGCGTCGCCGCGCAAATCTGCGACGTGATCTACACGGGCAGCAACGAGGACACGCCGCAGGACACGGCCGTCGTGCTGCGGGATTCGGGCGTACGCATCGGCTTTACGCCCGAGGGTTATGCGGATTTCATCTCCCTGGCGCCGGTGCGCCGCGCCCCCTTTGAAAGCGCCGGAGCCATCGCCTTTGGCGCGGCTGACGCGGCGCAGATGGCCGTCGGCTTCCAGAGCCAAATTCGCCCGGGCTGCGCGCTCGACCTAGAGAGCGCGCTCACCTGGGCCGACTTTCAGAGCCGCTGCATCGCCTCGGGGGACGAGCGCGCGCTCGACCGCGTCAATTATAACGTCGATACCGCGCGTGACGCAGTGTCGGTCGAGTTCAATGGGATGAACCTGGACTTTCTGCGCGATACGCAGAGCGCACCCCTGTTCGCCGACGGCGAGCGCCCGGCGCCTTCAGACACGCTGTACTCGCTGGGCTTTACCCGCAGCTTGCCGGCGGCGGTCAGCGAGTTTAGGCCACTGACACTCGCCACCACGTACAAGGCTCGGCTAGAGGCACGCCTCCGGGCATCGGTGCCGGCGCCGGCGGTGGGTGAGGCGCCGCACCCGTTCGCGGCGTTCGCGCTCACGGTGCCGTTCACGGACGACACGCCGCAGCGCATCGGGCAGCTGCTCACTGCGGACGGGACCTCCTGGTTGCCCAACGTGGTCGGGGAGATCGAGGCGCTGTATGCCTCGCTCACGCCCGAGCAACGAGCGCTGGTCGACGCCAAGGTGTCGGACCCGGTCTACCTGATTGAGCCCTTCGTGGACGCCGTCCTCTTCGCCTTCACTCATGGCGAGTCCGACGCCCCCGGCGCCGTCAAGGCTTTCCGCACCACGGAGGACGGGCGCTGGTCCATCGGCTTTGCATCTTTTCGGCGCGCGGGCGTGTCGTATCGCTTGGTGACCCAATACAGTTTGAACTTTGGCGCCATCACGTCGGTGGAGGTGAGCCGCGGTGACAGCGCGGTCGATCGTTTGATCGACGGGGGCCGAGCGGCGATGACCACTCCGTATTTTCAAGCCAGCGAGATGCTGGGTGGCGCCCTGGTGAGCCTCGGTTCCAACGCCCTCGCGGTCACCGGCTTCGATCGCCAGCTCGGGACGCTGACGTTGTCCATCGCTGGCGGCACCCCCGCCGAGCTCCAGGTCTCGGGCTCATCGTTCGAGGACCGCGCAGGATACCAACGTCAAATCCGGGGGGCCCGTTACGAATTCGTGCCCGCTCACCAGCTCAACCTGTTTGGCAAGGAGAACCTGCTGGTCGCCTGGGTGCGGGAGGACGGGACGATCGGCAGGGTCGACGATCGCCAGTTCAAAGGTGCGCTCGAGCTGTGCCCGGGTTTGCCTATCGTCTATGGGGACGACGTGCGGCAGAAGCTGCTCGCCTGGGAAGGCACGGTGAGTGCCAACCAGTACCGAGACTGTGACCTGGTCTTCAATTCTTCGGCGAATGGCAACGTGCTCTTCGACATCACGTCGATCGCGTACCGGCGCATGTTCAGTGTCATCGATGGTCGCGCCGTTACGGTCGCGGTCTGGGAGTGAGGAGCTCGAGTATGGAACAGTCTCAGCTGGCGCGCGTCTTGGGCGTCGCTTCCGTTGTAGTCAATGGCGCTCTTGCCCTCGGTGGGGTGGGCTGCGTCGACCATCGTCCCATTCGCAACGGGCTCCTCGACGAACACGTCTACCTCACCAAGTCCGACCTCACGGAGGCGAACCCCAAGGTCAGCCCGAAAGACAACGACTACGGCTGGCTGTTCAAGTCGACGGTGGTCAAGGCCAGCTCGCCCAACGTCCTCGGCGACTATGCGTTTCCGGGGTTCGAATCGAGCACCCAGTACGTCCGCTTTCAGTTCAAGGAAGACAAGCTGCAGGTCGTCGATGGGCAAAAGTTGCAGCGGGACGACCTCGGTAACCTTAGCGACGACCTCGCGACGAGCACGCCGCGCGTCATGTTCGAGTTCGAGGGCCAGCACGTGGACGTGCGGCTGCGTGAATCGCTCGACGGCGAACGCACCAATTTCCTGGAGGAAAATACCGAGGCCTCCTGGCAAGACCGGCAGACCTTCAAGGTCGACTTCGAGCGCACGAACATGGACCCGATCGCGTCGGCGGCCTGGTTTTATGGCGACTACGTCAAGGATTGCGCGAGCCCGGTCAGCACGAACCTGGTGCCCGACAGCTTTGAGTGGGAGGAGGAGGACCAGTACCTGTCCTTCGTGGTCGAGGTCACGTACGAGCTGAACCTCGTGACCGCGCTCGGCGGCTGCTGGGACCTCGTCTCGCTCGCGAGCGGCGTGGGCACGACCACCATCCAGTATCGGCTGAGCTTCTACCGGCCCGGGTCGACCGACTTCCCCGTGGAAGAGATCGCCGAGAAGGACGAGGTGAACAAGAAATACGGGGCATTCCAGACGTTCAACGTCTTTCGCGATGAAGAGACGGGGCTCTTATCGGCGCAGACGCTGCTCCAACGCTGGAACCCAAATCGAGCCGAGCCCGCCGTCTTTTACTTCCACGAAGGCTTCCCCGAGCGCTTCAAGCCCATGTTCGAGGAGATCGCCCAGGAGACAAACCAGACGCTCGAGCAAGCGGGGGCCGCCTTGCGCTTCGAGTTCCGCGAGTTCGACGATGGCGGCAAGGTGCGCCACCTGGGCGACGTCCGCTACAGCTTCGTCACCTGGAACCAGGACGTGGACACGACGCGTGGCCTGCTAGGTTACGGGCCGTCCTCGACCGACCCGAGGACGGGCGAGGTGCTGAGCGCCAACCTGAACCTCTACAACGTCGGGATGGACTACTACCGGTACCTGATTCAGGACTTCCTGGAGGTGAACGGCGGCCTCGGTAAGCCCGAACCTGCAGATCGCCCGTGGGAGGAGATCGAGTGCCAGGCGGGTGAAACGGTAGCGCCCGTCGATCAGACCAAGCGCCTGAAGTCGACGCTCTTCAACGAGATGCGGCGCGTGATGGATCTGCCTGCCGCCACCGCGGACTCGGTGGAGACGGCGACGTTCTTGCCGGAGCCGCAGCGCGGTCGCGAGGCGTTCGGCAAGGACTTTCACCGCACGCTGAGCGAGTACCGCTACGCGGAGCCGGGCTTCAACGCCTATGTGTATCGGCCCGCGGACTACCCGCTCCAGGGTCTCCCGGAGCGGCTGCAACTGGAGCAAAAGTTTCAGGCGCAAATGAGCGACATAATGTCCAATCAGGACCCGTTCCACGGCGCGGTGCAACACACCCGCTCCGGGATCCAGGGCCAGCTCGACTTCGTGAGCCAATTCCGCGAGTGGAAGAAGAACCACGAGCGGGTGATGAAAGACGAGCAGATGCTCTTGGGCTTGAAGAACATCTACGTCTTCGACGCCAACGATGCGATCAGCGCCATATCTAACGGCGCGCGGCGCTGCACGGAAGCTGGGCGCTGGGAATCGGACGCGCAGTATAGCGAGCGCATCATCGAGGACGTGGTCTTCCACGTCGCCATCCACGAGTTTGGTCACAACCTGTCGCTCCGGCATAACTTCTACGGCAGCGTCGACGCCAAACACATGGCGGGGGACGAGGTGTCCGCCAGCGTCATGGACTACGTGAGGGCCTGGGAGGAAGTAGGTGGCCACCGCGGCTGGGGCGGCTACGACAAGGCGGCGCTGAGCTGGATCTACGGCACCCCCGAGAAGCGCGCCGAAGTCATGGCTGAGGACTTCCTCTACTGCACCGACGAGCACCGTGCTCGCTCACCGCTGTGCTCCGCCAATGACGTGGGCGTGACGCCGTCGCAGATCGTGCTCAACACCATCGAGCGTTACGATTGGCTCTACAACACGCGCAATCAGCGCGCGTATCGCACGTTCTGGGACACTGGCAACTACGTCGACAGCGTGTACGCCTCGATCTTCGAGCTCCAGCGCATGTGGTACCTGTCCATTTTCGACTGGGCAGGCGGCGGCGTGCAAGGCGTGCTCAAGCGGCTCGATCAGAAAGGCGGCAACGTGCTCACCGACCCGCAATACGATGAGATCGCCGCCGACTTCTACAATGACGCCCAGGCGGCGGTGGGTATGACCATGGCCTTCTACGACTCGGTCATCAATCAGCCGGCGAGCTTCCGAGACTATCAGACCACGTTTGACCCCTTTTACGGTGACGTGCTTCGCCTCGGCATCAGCGTCGACAAGCTGTACACGATGTTTGCCTTCATGGATCAACAGGAGGTGTCGAACTACAACCCGAACGTGAACACCTTCGTGAGCATGTACGACGCGCCCTTTGGGGCGAGGAACCAGGCGCTGTCGCAGCGGGTGTTGGACGATATGCTGGGCGCCAGCTACGACACGTTTCCGTGGTTCCGCTTCACGGCGCTCGGGGTCTTCTCGTCAGTGACCAACGGCAACCTGGTGCGCAACGTAGCGCTCAAGGATCGGATCGCCATCCGTCGTTTTGAGAACCTCTCGGAGCTCACCTCGACTTACGGCGCGGACATCCTGGAGCGAGCGACGGGGCCGAACAATCCGGAGCAGCTGTTCACGGAAGGTGGGCAGGAGTACGTCTATACGTTCTTGGCGGATCAAGGCTGGCACCTGGTCGCCGGCCGCTCGCGCAGCCCCGTCAGCTACCAGTACATGCGCGACTATAACCAGGCGCTGAACGCGGGAGCCGACGCGAACCTCGACGCCTACGGGCTCAAGACCCTGCTCGCGTATTTCGAAGTTTTTAACAACTTTGTTGGATTTTGAGCATGAGCAGGGCGCGACAGGTACGGCGTCGAGCGGCCCTGAGCTGGCTCGTCGAGCCCGCGTCGATGGCGGCAATTGCCGTGGCGTCGCTGGGTGAGGCGAAAGCCATGGACGCCCCCGCGCCAGCGCTGGGGCCTGACGCCGCTCACGCGACGGTGTCCGGCGCTGAAGCTGCCCTTGGCGGCGCCACCGACGCGCAACCGGAGGCGCGTGACCTCAGCCTGGATCGCCCGGTGGGCAAGGACTGGCAGCTGCTCGGCGACGTACAATATCGCACGCTCGCGGTGCGAGACGAGGACCCCGCAAACGACCAGCGCCTGCTGTGCCGGCTGCAGGCAGGGTACGACCCACCCGTGCCTGGCTTGACCGTCTTCGCTCGGGTCGGCCTCGAGCAGCGCTTCGTCAGCGTGGAGGGGGAGTCGGGCTTGCGCATGGAGGATACGGTCCTGGGCGCCATGTTCCAGCATCAGGTGTCGCTCGAGCGCCTCGGCTGGGACCGCTCGCTCGCCTTCTTGCATCGCCTGCGCTTCTTCCTGCCGACGTCTTTCCGGAGCCAGCAGGACGACCTGTACTTGGCCGCACAGTGGTCGACGCGGGCCCGCGTACGGCTCTTCGATCAGCTCTTTGCCGGTCTGCAGGGGGCGCTGCACTATCGCGCTTACGAGTACGCGGAGCAAGCAGGTCCGGGCGGAGAGGCCTTGCCGCATTACGTGGCAGAGGTGCTGGCGTTTGCCGAGTACTCGCCGCTGGTCTCGCCGGAGCTCGGCACCTTGACCCTCGGCGCCGACGTGTACGCGGACGAAACCATCGACTACGCCTCGCGCGATCCAGCCTCTCTCCGCGCGGCCGATCTCCCGCCGGGGACGCTCGCGGGCAGCACCGACACCCTGGTGGGCGCGGGGACTAACGATACCTTCGTCAGCCCTCACTTCGGTTATGATTTTTACGTCACGTATCGGCCTCCGATCGAGCATCTACAGGTCACCGCGTCGATCGAGCAAGTCGGCAATGCCGTGCGCTATGGTGAATCGCGCGTGTTTCTGTTTCACCGTGACGAGACGGAGCTGGTCTTGCGGCTGACCGCGACGTATTGACAAGGTTGTGATCCAGACTGCCCGGATGCGACGCGTCGCCGTCATCGCCAGCGCCAGCGGCAACGGCAAGACGACCTTGGGACGAGCTCTCGCCGCGCGCCTGGAAGTCCCCTTCGTCGAGCTGGATGGGTTAGTGCACGGCCCTAACTGGGCGGAGGCGAGCGACGACGATCTGCGGCGTGCGCTCGAGCCGACGCTGGCCGGCCCCGGCTGGGTGATTGACGGGACGTATCAAAGGAAGATCGGCGACCTGGTGTTGGAGAGCGCCGATACGGTGGTCTGGTTGGATCTGCCGATGGCAGTGTGGCTGCCGAGGCTCATAGCCCGCACCTGCCGCCGCTACGTGAGCCGCGAGCCGCTCTGGAACGGCAACCGGGAATCCCTGCGCAAGGCCTTGTGGGGGTCAGACTCGCTGTTCGTGTTTGCCTTCAAGAGCCACTTCCGCCGGCGGCGCCAGTGGCCGACGTCGCTCGCGCGTTACCGCGTCGTGCGCCTGCGCAAGCCGGAGGAAGTGGCGCGCTTTCTCGCCGACGCCCAGCGCATTTGAGCTGACGAGCACGCTCACTCCCGCGCTGCCCACGGCGCCCCGTCGCTCAAGCCCTCCGCCGCGATCTCGCCGCCAGCCACTTTCGTCGCTGGTCCCGTTTGCGTCACTTCGAAGGCCTCGTCGATATCCACGCGCAGCTGGCCTCCGGGCATGTGCACTGTTACCTGCCCATGGCAGAGGCCCAGACGTCGAGCGGCGCACGCGGCTGCGGACGCAGAGCTACCCGATGCCAGCGTATAACCCGCCCCGCGCTCCCAGATCTGGATCTCGATGTTGTGGGCGTCGATCGGGCGCATGAGCTGCACGTTGGTGCGGTTTTTGAAACGTGGATCCGCCTCGACCACGGGCCCGAGGCGGCGCGCTTCTACCTCCGTGACCGGCGCGCCCGTGATGACGCAGTGAGGATTGCCGACGCTGACGCCAGAGCAGGAGAGCTCGAGCCCCGCGAACTCCATCAGCTCTGCTACGACCTCACGCCGAGGCCCCGAGATGCCGACGACCACGCTGTCGAAGCTCGCGTGACCCATGCCCACGCGGATCTGACCCTGCTCGGGGAAGACCTGAGCCGTCGCCACCCCACCGGGCGTCTCGATCTGGAAAGCGGGCAGGCCCACCTGCCTCGTATCGTAGAGATAGCGCGCAAAGATGCGCAGACCATTGCCGCTCTTCTCGGCCTCGCTGCCGTCGGGGTTGATGATGCGCAAACCGAAGTCGGCGACCGAGCTAGCGAACGGGCCGAGCAAAATGCCGTCGCTTCCGACGCCGTAGTTGCGATGGCAGATGCGACGAGCGAGCCGGGATACGTCAGCCAGTGAAAAAGCGGGAGAAAGCGCGCCCGGCGTGACGCCGCCTTCCGAAAAAGCACTGGGCTCTATCACCAAATAGTCGTTGCCGAGGCCGTGATATTTCGCGAATTTCACGGCTCGGGACACTACACGAGGCCGAGGTTCCGAGCCATCGGTCGCGCGTTTTGGTGTACCCTCCGGCGATGCACTTTTTGTCCACGGAGTGTCCCCGCTACTGGGCCATCACGTTGCTGTCAGCGCTGCTCGCGTTGGGCTGCCAGCGGCCCGCCCCGACGGCAGTCGATCACGAGCCAGCTCCTCGGGTGGCGGCGCCTGCGGCTGCTCTCGCGCCGGAAGCGCCTGCGGTAGCAGCGCCCTCGGAGCCCGTGGCGCGGGAGCCTGGGGTCGCCGTCGGCAGGCAGGGCGCGGTCAGCAGCGCGGAAGCCAACGCCAGTGACGTGGGGGTGGCTATCCTGAAGCGCGGCGGCAACGCCGTCGATGCCGCGGTCGCCGTCGGTTTCGCGCTCGGGGTCACGCATCCCACCGCGGGCAATATCGGTGGGGGCGGCTTCATGGTCGTGCGCTTGCCGAGCGGGGAGACCGCCAGCATCGACTATCGTGAGGTCGCCCCGCGAGCGGCTCGGCGCGACATGTACCTCGACGCGAAGGGCGAGGTGACGGACAAGAGCCGCATCGGGCCGCTGGCTGCCGGTGTGCCGGGCGTCGTGGCAGGGCTCGCGTTCGCCCATCAGAAGTACGGGAAGTTGCCCTGGGCAGAGGTCGTAGCGCCTGCGATCGCGTTGGCCAAGGAGGGTCACGTCCTCGACAGCTTTCACGCCAAGGACCTGGAGGGGGTGGGCGGCAGCATCGCCAAATATGAGAAAGAAGGCGGCATCACGAACCCGGCGCTGCGAGCCGCGCTCAAGCTGACGCTCGCCACCTTTGCCAAGGCGGATGGCAGCCCGTACCAAGCGGGGGAGACGTGGCGTCAGCCGGACCTGGCCAATACCTTGGAGCTGATCGCCAAGAACGGGCCGGAGGCGTTTTATCGCGGCGCCTTCGCCAAGGCGATGGTAGCCCGGGTGCGGGAGATGGGGGGCATCTGGAGCCCGGAAGACCTCGCCGCATATAGCGCCGTGCCGCGCCAGCCGATCCAGTTTGCCTATCGCGGCCACGAAGTGACCACCATGCCTCCGCCCTCGGCGGGTGGGGTGGTGCTCCGGCAGATCCTCGCCGCCTCGGAAGCGTTGAAGCTGAACGAGCTCGAGTGGGATTCGGTGGAGCGCATTCACCTCTATGTCGAGGCTCTGCGGCGCACGTACGCGGACCGCAACCAGTTGATCGGCGACCCCGCCTTCGTCAAGATCCCCATGCAGCAGCTGCTCGACGTGGGCTACATCACGCAGCGCCTCGCCAACATCGATCCCAAGCATGCGACTCCGTCGAGCGAGATAGGTGCTGGGGCAAAGCTTCAGGAGTCGGAGCACACCACCCACTTCTCGGTGGTGGACGGCTCGGGCCTGGCGGTCGCCAATACGTACACGCTCAACGGCGGCTTTGGAGCGCGGGTGGTCGTGCCGGGCACCGGCGTCATTCTGAACAACGAGATGGACGACTTCACGGCCAAGGTCGGCGCGCCCAATATGTTTGGGCTGGTGCAAGGGCCGCAGAACGGGGTGGAGCCCGGCAAACGTATGCTGAGCAGCATGACGCCCACCATCATCGCAAAAGACGGCAAGCTCCGGGCCATCGTCGGATCGCCCGGAGGGCCCACCATCACGACCACGGTGGCGCAGATCGTGATGCAATTGATCGACCACGGGCGCACCCTCGAGCAATCCGTCGCGGCGACGCGCGTGCATCACCAATGGTTGCCCGATCAGATCTGGCACGAGGAGAGCCTGCCCGCGCCGACGGTGGCGGCGCTCGCGGCCATGGGCCACAAGTTACAGAGCCGTAGCCGCATCGGGCACGCCAACTGTATCGAGGTGGATCCCAAGAGCGCTGCTTTCGTCGCCGTTGCCGACGTGGCGCGCGACGGCGGCAAGGCGAGCGCCTATTGAGCCCCGGAGCTCGAGGCGAGCGTCGGGCCCCGCGCGGGCCCAGTCCGAAAATAGTGCTCCTGGTCGTAGAAGGACGCGCGCTCGTTCGCCGCGTGCCAGCCCGGTAGGCCCAAGACCGGCAAGGCCGAGAGGCGGGGCAGCGTCCCCTCGGAGTGTCGCGTGGCTGCGTCGAGCAACGCGGCGAGCCGCTGGTCGGCGCGTCGCAGCAAAGCCTCCGCGCATTCATCGCCCTCGAGCGCCGGCTCATGCAACACGACGGCCTTGCCCATCAGGCCGACATAGGGCTCCCGCAGGGCCTCCAGGGTGGCGTGTCCAAAACACCACACCCGCACCTGCCGCCCGAACGCTGCGCGGCGCTCGAGGAAGAGCTCGCGCCAGGCGAGCCTCTCGATGCAGCTCGCCAGCTCGGGCCGACTAGAGAGGACAAGGACGCCGCACTCATCGAAATGGGTCAGCCAGTTCTGCCGCTGCGTGCGGAAAGGACCCGGCCGGTGCCGGGACTCGCGGAGCTGCAAGCGGTGGACGGCGAGCTTGGAGCGCGGAAAGCGCGCCCAGATGCAGGCATTGAAGAAGTCGTGCCAGCTCCGAGCTCGCGTCGGGATGAGTCCGGTCTCCTCAATCCAGCCATCATAGCCACCCGCGGTGGCCACGCGCGCCCGATCGGCCTCGCGAAATCTGAGGCCTCTGCCGGCGAGCGCCTCGAGCTCTGCGCTCCAGGCATCGTACTCGGAGACCGCTGGCCAATCGCGCCAGGCGGAGCTGGCCCGCGTGATGGCGGGGCCCAAGACCTCGAACGCGGTCGAGGTCCGATGAAACGCGGGCTCGAAGCGCTGCGAGACAGCGAGCCGCCGGCGCATCTCAGGGCTCTCCCCGGGCGCTCATGCCGCCTTAGCTCGAGCGCTTGCGTCCGGCGAGGTAGCGGGTGAGCAGGGTATTGGTGGAGCTGTCATGCTTCAGCTGGTCTGCCTGCGGTGGTTTCGCTGCCTCGAGCTCGGCGACGATGCGCTTGGCCAACACTTTACCGAGCTCTACGCCCCACTGGTCGAAGGAGTTGACGTTCCAGAGCACGCCCTGGACGAACACCTTGTGTTCATACAGAGCGACCAGGCTACCGAGGCGCTGCGGCGTGAGCCGATCACTGAGCAGCGTATTCGTCGGTCGATTGCCCTCGAACACCTTGTGAGGCACGAGCCACTCGGGCACTCCCTCAGCGCGCACCTCGTCGGCGGTCTTGCCGAACGCCAAGGCCTCCGTCTGCGCAAAGAAGTTCGCCATCAATAGATCATGATGGTTCCCGAGCGGATTGATGCTCTGGGAGAAGCCGATGAAGTCGGCGGGGATGAGCTTCGTGCCCTGATGCAACAGCTGATAAAACGCATGCTGCCCATTCGTGCCGGGTTGCCCCCAGATGACGGCCCCCGTCTGGTGCTCGACGCGCTTGCCGTCGAGCCCGACGCTCTTCCCGTTGCTCTCCATGTCGAGCTGCTGGAGGTACGCGCTGAAGCGCGCCAGGTACTGATCGTACGGCAGCACCGCGTGCGACTCAGCCTCGAAGAAGTTGTCGTACCAGACGCCCAAGAGAGCCATCAGCACCGGGAGATTCTTGGCAAACGGCGTGCTCTTGAAGTGCACGTCCATTTCGTGGAAACCGGCGAGCATCTCACGGAAATGCTCGGGACCGATCGCGAGCATCAACGACAGGCCCACGGCCGAGGCGTACGAATAACGCCCCCCGACCCAGTCCCAAAATCCGAACATGTTGGCCGTGTCGATGCCGAAGCGCGCCACCTCCTCGGCGTTGGTCGACACGGCGACGAAATGCTTCTTAACGGCCTCATCGGACCCCAGGGCGCGCACGACGAAGTCACGCGCCAGCCGGGCGTTGGCTAAGGTCTCTTGCGTCGTGAACGTCTTCGAGCAAATGATGAACAGGGTCTCGCTCGGGTCGAGGTCACGGGTGGCCTCGGCGAAGTCCGTCGCGTCCACGTTGGAGACGAAGCGGCACGTGAGGCCGCGGTCGCTGTAGGCTCGCAGTGCCTCGTACGCCATCGCCGGCCCGAGGTCGGAGCCGCCGATGCCAACGTTCACGACGTTCTTGATGCGCTTGCCCGTGAAGCCGAGCCAGCTGCCGGCGCGAACTTTGTCGCAGAACGCGGCCATGCGATCCAGCACCTCGTGCACGTCAGGCACGACGTCCCGGCCATCCACCACGATCTTGGCGCCACGCGGCGCCCGGAGCGCCACGTGCAACACCGCGCGCCCTTCGGTGACGTTGATCTTCTCGCCGCTGAACATGGCGTCGATCCGCGCCGATAGCGCAGACTCTTCGGCGAGGCGGATCAGCAGCGTGAGGGTGCGATCGACGACTCGGTTTTTGGAGTAGTCGAGGTAAAAACCGCACGCCTCTGCGCTGAGGCGTTGGCCCCGAGCCGGATCGTCTTTGAACAGTTGCCGGAGGTGCTGGGGAGCGACCTCGGCGAAATGGGCCTGCAGATCGCGTGCGGCCGGGCGATCGAGCAGTCGGGAGCTGAGCTGGCCGGGTGTTTTGGGGTCGGGCACGGCGGGCATCTTGGTCGAAAAATCCGCGCTCGACAACGGCCGAGGCGCGGCTCTAGAGGCGCCCCATACCCGGCCCCTACAGCCGATCGTCGCCGAAGTGCGCGTTGATGTGGGACTGCTGAATCGCGTCCACCACGAACGACAAGCCAAAGACCGAGAGAACGATGGCGATCAAGCCGTCGTTCCGGTTTTCGCGCCCCGTGATCCGGGCGAGATCTTCGCTGAGCCGATACTCGTGATACACGTGGTACAGCCCACACGTCACCAGCGTGAACAGCAGCCAGTGCCAGAAGTGGTACTTGTCCTCCTGAAGCAGCTCGTTCAGCGTCAGCATCTGCTGGTACTGCCAGTAGATGTTGTAGAGGCCGCAAGTGACGAGCGTCAGCACCAGGCTGACAGCGATGCTCCTGACGTGTTCGGAATGGGCACCGGGCATGCTCGAGACTGTACACGAAGCGGAAGCCGCCGCACCCGGCGCGCGAGCTTATCTAAGTTCCGCGGATGAATGCGGTCAGCCGAATACTTGGCCTTCCGTCGCGGCGCGTGCTCCATCGCGCACATGTCCGTTTACCCAAGTGATCGCCTGTCCAAGTTGCTGACCGCCGCTCGTCAGAGCCCAGATTTCGCGCTGCGCATGCTCCGGCAGTTGCCGGCTGACGCTCGCGCAGAAGCCGTACGTCAGTGGTCTCTCGGGGGCGCACCGGAGCCGAGCCGCCTCGCGCTCGGGCCCGGGCTCGGGAAATGCGGGCCGCGCCCCGCCGGTCTCAAGACGGATCTCAGCGCCCAGCTCGAAGCGTTTGCTCGCTCCGTAGGGCGAGTGGGCTGACCCTCGCGAGAGCTCAGCCGATCTTGGCGAGCTTGCGCAGCAGCTTCAAGTCCAAGCTCCCCCGGACGCTGGCTTCGAGCCGGTCGTATTCGTCCGCGGCGCTCGGGACGGTGGAAGCGCCGCGCGGCGGCTCGAGCCCTTTGCGCTCCCGCAGGGATGAAAGCAAGCTGGCTCGCGTGCCCGCGTGCTCCAAGAGGCCGTGCAGCATCGTCCCGACCACATTGCCGCTCGCGTTGATGGCGCCGTCGACGACGTCGGTCGCGACGCCGTTGCGCGTCTCGAGTCGGAATGGGCTCTGCGCGCCGGCGCGGGGCAGGGCTTCTCCCATGTGGATCTCGTAGCCGGGGACGAGACCTGCTCCGATGCCGATGTTTAGAAAACAGGGCGCCCCGACGCGCGCTTCGACTACGGCGGTGGTCTTTTCTCGGCCGAAGCGTGTGTCGAGCGCGAGCAAGCCCAGGCCCGGCACACGGGCCTCGCCGGACTCGACGGCGTAGGGATCCTCGATCAGCTCCCCCAACATCTGGCAGCCGCCGCAAATGCCGAGCACCAGCCCACCGGCGCTGGCGTGTCGCACTACGGCGTCTGCGCAGCCAGACGCCCGCAGCCAGGTGAGGTCCGCCGCGGTGCTCTTCGTGCCCGGCAGGATCAAGAGGTCGGCGCCCTCTAGCTCGTCCCGGCTGCGCGCGAAGCGCACGCTGACCCCTGCCTCGTGCTCCAGCGCCGCCACGTCGTCATAGTTGGAGATGTGCGGCAAACCGACGACGACGATGTCCAGCCGCTCGGAGCCGGGCCGCACGCGCCGCAGCCTGCCCTCGAGCGAGAGCGAGTCTTCGTCGGCGATGCGCAGGTTCGGCACATAGGGCACGACGCCGAGCACGGGTTTGCCGGTGCGCTTGCGCAAGAACTCGAGCCCCGGCTCGAGCAAGCTCAGGTCGCCGCGGAACTTGTTGACGACGAACGCCTGGATGCGGTCCCGCTCCTCGGGCTCGAGCAGCTCCAGCGTGCCGACGAAGGCTGCGAACACCCCGCCGCGGTCGATGTCACCCACGAGCAACACCGGCGCGTCGGCGAGCCGCGCGACGTGCATGTTCACGATATCGCGATCCTTGAGGTTGATCTCGGCTGGGCTGCCTGCGCCTTCGATGATCACCAGATCGTGACGCCGCCTGAGCGTGTCGAGACAATCGGCGACGATACCCGCCAGCCGGGGTTTGTGCTCGTGGTACTCGGCGGCGCTCAGGCTGAACGCGGGCCGCCCCATCAACACCACCTGCGCGCGCTGGTGGCCCTCCGGCTTGAGCAGGATCGGGTTCATCTCCACGCACGCCGGGATGCCCGCGGCTTCAGCCTGCACCGCCTGAGCGCGGCCAATTTCGAGCCCATCGGGGGTGACGGCCGAGTTGAGCGCCATGTTTTGCGACTTGAAAGGCGCGACGTTGATGCCGTCGCGTCGGAACAACCGACACAACGCCGTAACCAGCAGGCTCTTGCCCACCGACGAGGCGGTACCCTGCACCATCAGCGTCGGGGCTAACACCCGACGGCCTCGGCGCGCAGCGCAGCGAGCAGCCGCTCGCGCGCGGCCTTGGGTTTGGCACCGAGCCGCATGAACCCGGGCAGCCCAAACGAGGCGCAGTCGCGCACGAGGATCTGATGGTTGGCGAGCAGGCGCGAACGCAGCGACGTGACCTGCGGCACCCGGCACAAGAGGAACGTCGTCTGCGACGCAAACGTCTCGACGCCTAGCTTCGAGAGCTCGCTATCGAGCTCGCGCCGGTCCGAGAGCAGGCGTTCGCGGCTCTCCCGCACGAAGTCCCCGCACTTCGTGCTCGCGATGGTGGCCGCTTGAGCAAACGCGCTGGTCGTCCACGCTGGGCGGTTGGCTTCGAGCGCTTCGCAGAGCTCCGGGGTCGCGATCAGATAACCCACGCGGACGCCGGGGATGCCGTGGTCTTTGGTCAAGGAGCGCACGCTGATGACGTTCCGCGGCATCGCCACGCCAGCGTCCTCGAAACGCTCGCTCAAGCTCAGAAAGGACTGATCGAGGATGATCTCCAGCTCCGGGTGGGAGCCTGCCCAGGCCCGGATTTCGTTCGCCGGCAGCGCCGAGCCGGTGGGCGTGTTGGGCGAGCACAGGTACACCACCCGCACCGCGCCAGCCCGAGCGCGCTCCGCGACCGCGTCGAGGTCTACCTCAAAGCGCCGTTCGGGTCGGCTGCGCCATTCGTTGAGCTCGGCGCCAGAGGCGTGCGCCGCGGCGCTGAACTCCGAGAAGGTCGGGGTCACACACAGCGCGCGCCGACCTCGATCGAGCAGGCAGCGCGCGAGGTTCCACAGCAGATCGGCGGCCCCGTTTCCCAGCACCAGGCGATCGCTGGACACGCCGAGCTGGGCGCTCAGCGCCTCGCGCGCGCCGAGGGCGCTCGAGTCCGGATAACGTTCGATCGCTGCGCTCTGGAGCGCTTCGATCATGAGCGGGTGTGGCCCATACGGATTGGTGCTGGAGCTGAAGTCGAGGACCTGATCCGGGCGGAGGTCGAGCGCGCGGAGCTCCGCGTCGTGCACGCCGCCGTGCACGCGCGAGAGGTCGCTTTCCAATCTCGAGCCAAGAGGGTTGGCGCTGGGCTGCTGCATCGCTGGACCCCTATCCGGAACGAGCAACGACGGCCAGTACGGAGAGGGCGAGCACGACGCCGACTCCGCCGGCCAGCCGCACGACGCGCCAGGCCACCTCGATGTGGCGGGGGGTGAGCGGCTCGACGGAGTCTCCGAGCTGGTAGTGCCCCGGCTTTTCCAGGCGCACTCCGAGCAGACCGGCCATCGCCGCCATGGGGCGGCCGGCGTTCGGGCTCTCGGTCGTGCGCGCGTCCCGACGCCAAATCGAGATGCCGCGCCGCACGTCTTTTTTCAGGCAGGCGCCGCCGAGCAAGAGCAGCGCCGCCGTGATGCGCGCCGGTACGAAGTTGAGCGCGTCGTCCAGCCGCGCGCTGGCCTTGCCCAGGTACTCGTAGCGGCCGTGATAACCCACCATGGCGTCCAGCGTATTGACGGCGCGATAAACGACGGCCCCGGGCAGCCCAAAGAGGACATAGTAAAAGAGCGGGGCGACGAAGCTGTCCGAGGCGTTCTCCGCGATCGACTCGACGCTCGCTCCGACCAAATCCGCGCGCCCGAGCCCGCTCGCGTCGCGGCTGCACAGGCAGCGGAGCGCGTGGCGCGCCGGAGCCAGGTCGGGCCCAGCGAGCGCTCGCCCCATCGCCCGCGCCGCTTCGCCAAGGGCCCGCGCCGCAAACATCGCCGTCAAGAGCAAGACATGCAAGAGCCAACCCGCGAGCGGCCACGGCGCGAGCATCGAGAGGGCCCCGAGCGCCAACGCGGCGCAGCCGCACGGCACGAGCAACGCGAGGGCGGCGCCTGCCGCGAGTTGCCTCCGCGGCCCCGACGCGGGTAACCGCCGCTCTGCCCAGCGGATCAGCGCCCCCATCCAGACCACCGGGTGCAGGCGCGCCGGTAGCTCACCGAAGAGCAGGTCGAGCGCGAGCGCAGCACCGAGGGCGCTGGCAGAGGCGGCCCAAGGTGGTGACGCGCTAAGAAACGCGTTCATGAGTCGTTGACCAAAAGCGACGCCGCCGCGGGGGTGAGCTCCAAAAGCAGTGCCTCGAGCAGCGCCCGCGAGCTCGCGAGATCGGCTTCGCGGAACACCTCGAGCGTGAGCACGCCCGTATACCCACCGGCGCTCAGCCGCGAGAGCAGCGCGCGCGCCCGGTCGCGCGGATAGTGATCGAGCGAGCGGTGGTCGCGGTCGCTCGGATCCGTGCCATGCCACTGAATGAGGCGGGTGCGCGGCCACAGCTGATCGAGCGCCGCGAGCTCGTCCTGCCCGTCGCGCACCAGGTGCCCGATATCGAGCGCCACGGACAGGCCCAGCTGCTCGATCACGGGCTCAATCAACGCAAAGTCGTAGTCCAGGAGCTCGATACAGAGCTGCTCCGGTGCCACGCCCTGATGGATGATGGACGACAGCGACTCGGTCGCCCGAGCTCGCCAGGCGTCCGCATCCGCGGGGCGCCTCGGGTCGTGCTCAGCGTCGCCCCAATACACATGCAACACGTAGGTCTCTGGGGTAAATGCCGCTGCGGCGTCGATCGCGGTGAGCACCGAGCGCACGCCGTCCGAGCGCCGCCGAGCGCTTTCGCTGGCCAGGCTCGCGTCGAGCGGCGTGTGCAGGGAGTAGGAGAGGCCGTGCTCGCGCTTGCAGCGCGCCAGGGCCTCGCACTCATGGGGGGGAGGGAAAGCCCCTGGGCCCTGAGACTCGAAAAACAGGATCTCCACATCGTCGAAATGCGGACCCAGCCGTTCCACGTTGTAGAGCCAGCTGCCTGGATAGATGAACGACGTCGTACCGATGCGAATGGACACGGGCGGCCTCGCGTGCAGTGAGTGAGCGAGCTCGCGCGTCAGGGCGCGAGGTAGCGGAGCTGCCGCCGCCCGTGCGTCAAGCTGAGCCGGTTCTCGCCGTCCGCGCTCTTTTCCGTGTGGCCCACCTGCTGGGCGAGGATGCCGTGGTCCTGGGCCGCTGCAATCACCATGCGCGCATCCTTCGGCAAGCAATAGATCTCCATGCGGTGCCCCATGTTGTACACCTGGTACATCTCCTTCCAGGGCGTGCCGCTCACGCGCTGGATGGTCTTGAAGACGGCAGGCACGGGCAAGAGCGTATCCTTGACGAAATGCACGCCGCGGCCGAAGCGCAGGCACTTGGTCTGCCCACCCCCCGAGCAATGCACGATGCCTTTGATGCGGCTGCGCTGCGCGGATAAGAGCGCCGTGATCACCGGCGCATAGCTGCGCGTCGGGCTGAGCAGCGCCTCGCCCACAGATAGCGTCGAGCCCGGGAGCTTGTCCGACATCCTGAAGGGGCCTGTATAGACCAGGTCGGGGTCAATCTGGGGATCGAAGGTCTCTGGGTATTTCTTCCGATAATAGGCGCTCAAGAGGTCATGGCGCGCGCTCGTCAGCCCATTACTCCCGATACCGCTGTTCTCCGCGTCCTCATAGCTGGCGCGGCCCGCGCTCGAGAGCCCGACGATGCAGAGGCCGGGGCGGATGCCCTCGCCCGCGAGCACGTCTGCCTTGCGCATGACGGCCGTCGTGCAGCTATCCACGAGCAGCGTCGGCGTCAGATCGCCGACGTCGGCCGTCTCCCCGCCGCCGCTGTGAATGTCGACCCCTTGTCGGCGTAGCCGCGCCAAGAACTCGTCCGTGCCGCTGATCAGCTCCGACAGCACGTCGGCCCCCACGCGCTTGGCGTTGCGATTGATGGTGCTCGAGCTGAGGATCCGCCCCGTGGCGCCCACGCACAACAGGTCGTCCAGGTTCATGACGATGCTGTCTTGCGCGATGCCGCGGAAGACCTGCGCCTCGCCCGTTTCCCGGTAGTGGAGGTACGCGAGCAGAGACTTGGTGCCGCTGCCGTCGGCGTGGATCACGTTGCACAGGTCGGGGTCACCGGTCAGGTAATCCTCGGTGATCTTGCAGAATGCGAGCGGAAACAAGCCGCGGTCCAGCTTCGAGATCGCCTCGTGCACTTCGGATTTGGTCGCGGAAACGCCGCGCGCCTCATAGCGTGAGGCCGGCCTCTTGGGCGCCAGCGCCGCCCTGTGGTCGCGCTTGGCTTCGCGCACCCGATAACCGCTGCGCGGACCCGCGCTGATCAGGCCGCGCTTCTCCAGCGCCTTGAAGGCTTTGACCACCGTGTTGACGGCGATACCGTGCTTGCCCGACACCGACCTCAGGCTGGGCAAGCGGTGCCCGGGCTCGAGCGCGCCGGTGTTGATCGCGAAATGCGTCTGATCGATGATCTGACGGTAAACGGGCAGCTTGGCGCGTGGATCTATTTTGAGCTCGAGCACTGTATTAGTGAGATAATACAGCGGGCGCGCTGCCCGCAATGGCCGCGTCCGTTTCGCGCGCCGCGGCAGGGCCTACTCTCTGCAACTGTGCCGTGGGAGGTGGGGAAGGTGCCGAGCTTGTGCCAGGCTGTGCCAATCGCGCCGGCGGGGTCGTGGGATTCAGCAGATCGCAGCGACAAACACGGGTGTTTCATCGAGTTATCGCCAATGGGTCAAAATTGTCTCTGGTGGCGCATCTCTTGCTTAGGGCCGTCCCATCCATCCCCCACATCCGGGAGGCCCATTTGATTAAGCTCCATTCAAGTCTCATCTCCATCATCTGTTCGCGCGCGTGTCTGTTGCTCGCCTGCGGCGCCACGGGGCTGATCGCCTGCTCCGGCGGCGGCGGGAAAGACCAGCCCGCCGAAGCCGCCGAGCTCGAGACGGGCACCGTCCGGCTACAGCTGACGGCGCGCGGCGCGTCGGGGGCGCTCTACCGCCTGCGCAACGCCACGTTTCAAGTCGAGCAGCTTGGCGACGGCTCCGGTCCGACGCCGCCCATCCCGGTGCCCGAGCCCCCCCCGTTCCCCGGTCCGATCCGGTTGCGGCCAGCTCCGATCTTCGATGATGTGCCCGGGACCTCGGGAGCGGGCGGCAGGGGCACGCCGGGAGGAATGGCAGGTGCGGTGGGGAGTGCCGGGACAGCAACCGGTGGAGCACCGGGTTCCGGAGGCTCGGCGCCGGCGGCCGGCTCGGGGGGCGCAGCGGGCTTCGCGGGAGCCGCCGGCTCGGTGGGGGGTAGCGGCAGTGGTGGTTTCGTGACCTTCCTGTCGACGGAGAACGACCCGCTCGCGACCACGCTGGAGGCGAACCTGCCGAGAGGACAATTCCTCATCACGCTCTTCGACGGCTGGTTTTTGGAGCGCGTGCTCGGCGGCGAGGTCACTTCCGTCAGCGCAGAGCTCGTGAGCCCGCAGAGCTTGGACTTCTTCATCGCGGTCAACGAAGAGACCTTCGTGAGCTACCGCTTCCAGACCAACGGCGACGTCGTGGAGTTTGGTGAGGGTCGGCTGGTCGTGGACATCGAGGTCGACGAGGTGCAAGGCGGAGGTGGCGAAGACCCCCGCAGCAGTGTCATGGAGAACGCTCGGGAAGCGCTGCCCTTCAGCCTGGAAGAGACGCTCGCCGCGGCGCTCCGCAACGCGGGCTCGAATCTGGACGCCTTGTCGGCGTACCACGGCATCGTCGATAGCTATGCCACCGGCGCTGACGGTCGGGATCCCGGCGCTGCGCACTGCGATGACGAGGTCACGGCGGGCGCTCCGAGCTTGAATGGGTTCCCGCTCCAGTGCGGCCGCCTCGAGGCGCAGCAGTTCGACAACATCGGCGCGTGGTTTCCCACGGCGGCGGTCAACCGCCTCGATCTGGCGCCTGCTGACGGAGCGAATTGCGGCCAACAGCGCTTGATTTTCGCCAACAACAGCTTCGTCGGGAACGGGCGCATGTTCATCATCGTCGAGAACCAGATCCCGAACCCGAACCCAGGCTGCGGCGTCGCCGCGTGCCAACCGATCGCTGCCTTCTGGACGGCCCTCGCCGAAATCACCGACCCCGTCGAACGCGGCCTCCGGCTGCGGGACGCCTTCTTGACGGGCGACCCGGGCTTATCCGCGAGCGGCTTTTCCCCGTTTCTCGACGCGGCTCACCTCGGCGCGGACGGCGGCCAGATCCGCACCAACAACTTCAACGACTCTCCCTGGACGCTGCGCGAGTTTCATTTTGGGGACGTGAACGATCCGCCTGTCCCCGTTCCCGTCGCAGAGGCTCCGAACGGCACGTTATGGAACGACCTGTCGGGAGCGCCGCAAGGGGCCGCCTGCCGCGACAGCTTCCTGCGGGCTGCCGAGCTCGGGCTGCTCACCGAGAACCTGTCGGCCATGTCCTTCCCGGTCGACGAGGCCTGCAAGGACGCGGAGAGCCGCAACGATTTCTCGCAGGACTACGCCGCTCAATTGTCGCAGGGCAGCGGCGCTTTCAGGGACCAGCTCGCCGCCATCGGCGCGCCCTCTGGCGTCAGCGCAGAGGAGCTGGCAGCGCGCGCGCGCTTTTCCGGCTCGTGCATGGGTTGCCACATCGAGGCGGGTGGCTCGTCGCTCGGTAACGGGCTCACGGCGCCCTTCCAGTTCGACTTCGTGCACGTGAACGAGTTCGGCTCCGAGGAGTGCGGCAATGGCGGCACGTGTTTTGGGATTTCCGAGGCGCTCAGGACGACGTTCTTGCCGCACCGCGCACGCGTCACACAGAGCTTGCTGAACGGCCCGACCTGCGGAGGGCCGGGCCCCGTGGACCCGCCGGTGGACCCCTTGCCGCCGGACGGCGGCAGCGCCGGCAGCGGCAGCACAGAAGGCCCCTCCGCGCCGCCCCGCCCGGCTCGCGCCGCCGTGCGTTTCACGCTCGGCGGGCAAGTCGCCGATCCGCACGCACATTAGTCTCTGATTGGTCACTGGTCGGCAGTCACCTCGCAGCGAAATCCGCTCGGCGCTCCCCTCGGGAACGCCGAGCGGGTGGAGGTGGGCGAGATTGTAGCGTCCGTGGTCGGGTATACTTTCATGCGGCGGCGTGGGCGCCGTAACCCATGCCGTGCCCAAAGCACCCCTGCCTATCAAAGAGTTCGACGAGCTGGCGCTGCTCATCCGAGCCCGTAATCCGCTCATCTGCATCCACGCCGAGGAGCCGGAGCGCGTGGAGGTCTTGCTGGAGTACCTGTGCGGCTGCTTCGCCCTGCCGTACTTCGAGTGGAACCCGAGCAGCGGGTTGCGCCGCCAGGGGCAGGCAGGGGCAGTCTACGGCACCCAAGGCTTGCTCGGCGCGTTGGCACACGTGCACGCGAGCAAGCTCGGGGCAATCTACCATTTCAATCTGGCCGGTGAGAGCCTCGACGATGGGCGTGCTATCTCCCAGCTGCTCGAGCTCGCCGAGGAGTTGAGGCGACAGCCGGGGGCCATCGTCGTCTCCTTCGTCGACGGCTTGCCCGATGAGCTGGAGCACGCATTCGCGGACGTCGAGCTCAGCCCGCCCACGCGCGAGGAGTACTACCAATACGTGCGCGCCATACTGGCGGACGTGCGCACTCGCCAGCACGTGGCGCTGCGCTTGGACGCTGAGCAGGTGAAGCAGCTGTTGGGGCACCTGTCTGGGCTCACGTTGATGGAGGTTCGGCGGCTGCTCACGGCCTCGCTCGTCGAAAATCAAGCCCTCGACGAGCGAGCCCTGCTGCGCATCGCAGAAGCCAAGGGAAAAATCGTGGCCAAGAGCAGCGTGCTCGAGTATTTCCCGGTCGAATCCGGCTTCGAAGGCCTGGCGGGGATGGCCAACTTGAAGGCCTGGCTGCACCGGCGAGCAGCGTTGTTCCGCGATCCCGATCGCGCCAAGGAGTTCGGGCTGACCCCGCCGCGGGGTGTTTTGTTGCTCGGCGTGCAGGGCTGCGGCAAGAGCCACACGGCGCAGGCAGTGGCCGCTAGCTGGAAGTTGCCCATGCTGCGGCTCGACGCCGGGCGCCTGTACGATAAGTTCGTCGGCGCCACCGAACACAACCTGCACGAAGCTCTGGAGACTGCCGAGCGCCTGGCGCCGGTCGTGTTATGGGTCGACGAGATCGAGAAAGCGCTCGCTTCGGGCGGTGACGCCGATGGGGGCGTGTCGCAGCGTGTGCTCGGCACGTTCTTGACCTGGCTGCAGGAGCGCCGGGGCAGTGTCTTCGTCGTGGCGACGGCCAACGACATCTCGCGCTTGCCCGCCGAGCTGCTGCGCAAGGGCCGCTTTGACGAGATCTTCTTCGTCGATCTGCCGAGCGGCGAAGTGCGGGAGGCGATCTTGGCCCTACACCTCACGCAGCGCGGTCGGCAAGCGAACGACTTCGACCTGCCGCGTCTGGCGCATGTCGCCGCCGGGTTTAGCGGCAGCGAGCTCGCGCAGGCCGTCACCTCCGCGCTATTTGCCGCATTCAACGGCGATGGGGTGCTCACGACGGAGCTGATCGAGCAAGAGATCCTCTCCACGAAGCCGCTGAGCGTCACCTTGCACGAGCAGGTGGGCGCGCTCCGTCACTGGGCGCGCGGTCGTACCGTATCGGCCGATTGAGGCGGGTCGTCGCTCCGCGAGTCTGTAATCGCGGCAAAGTTTCAGCCTCGGAGGTGGCACCCCCGCGAGCACTACGCCTTTTTCGCTACCCTGCTTGCCTCGAAAGGGCGCTGGAGTAGTACAATGGTATCGCGATGTTCGAAATGAAGCGGGACAGGTTTTTGAGCCGGCTCGTACCCTGCGTGCTCGCATGCACGGCTCTCGGGTGCGGAGAGATCTCCGATTCGCCCGGTGTTGGAGGCTCGGCGGGCAGCGGGGCGGGGAGGGCTGGCGCAGCGGGGGCCGCGGGCGCTGGCGGTACGACGCTGGCGCCGCGAGGTGGCGCCGGCGGTAGCCTGATGGCCGTCATCGACGCCGGCCCTGTCGGGGCGGACGCCGCAGCCGGCTCTGGCGGCATGCCGAGCACGACGCCCAGCGGCTGCCCCGAGCCCACTCCGATCCCGGCACCGGGCCAGGTGATCGCGATCCAAAGCGTCAATGTCGTTACCAGTGAGATCGTCTTGAGGAACGTCTCGCAGACGAGCCAATCGATCCAGCTCGGAAGGCAGGGCTGGCAGTGGTGCGGCTACCCTCGCTACTGGGCCATTCTCGACCAAGAAACCGTCAAGGTGCTGGCTCCCGGCGAAACCCTCCCGTTCATCGCGATCAACAATACCTCGGGAGTGGCGCCGCTATTTGCCAGCGAAGGCGAATTGGCGATGTACCCCGTCACCGGCGTATTCGAGGAGTATGAGTACATGCAGGCGTTTGTCGCCTGGGGGGATATTCAGGCCTTCCGCGAGTCATACGCGGTTCAGAAAGGCCTTTGGGTGTATGATCAGCGCATCCAGATACGCCCGGGTCACGCCGGCTTCATTGCCACCGGGCCGACCAACATGGCGGCGGGTTACACGTCGGTTCGCGCAGCCTGCTTGGTCGTTCCGCCAAACCCCTGAGGCTCTGCACGCGGCGATGCCCTCCGTCAAGGCGGTCGGCGCCGGCTGGCCCGATATGCGGCGCGCATGATGCGTGGTTCCGACACGTAGAAGGCGCGAGCGCACCAATAGGTCGGTGATGGGTGGTTAAGCGAAAGGCCACGCGGCAGCCTTCGAGCACCTCGACCGCCACGCTGTCGGCCTCGAACTGCCGTGCCGTTCGAGCGTACGCCAGGGTCAGGTATGTCGCCAGGCGAGCGGCTTCGCTCTCGGCCCGTCTGAGCTGCTACTGCCAGAGGGCCATCCGCGCCCTCGAACACGCGCCACCTCGATCCAGCTCTGTGTCAAGCGCTCGCGGCGCTCGGATCGCGCTGGAGTTCGAGCAAGGACCCGATCATACGGACCACGGGGCTGCCGTGCTGGTCGAGCCCAGCGAGCGGGCTCCATCCGTCCGCTGTTTCGCGGCGACAATGACATGGACACGAACGAGCTCGGCATCTACACGAACACCGGGGCCTTCAACAACAGCGAGCTGATGGTGGCGTTCGTGAGCTGGGGCGCGGGCGCCTCGTACGAGACGCGCGAGTCCATCGGCATGTTGGCTGGCCTGTGGACGTACATGGAGCGCGTCGAGATCGACCCGGGCAGCGCGGGCTTCATCGCCACGGGTGACGTCACGCGCGGCGACGGCTTCACCTCCGTGCCGGCGCGTTGCTTGCCGGCGACCCCCTGAGCGCTCACCGCTCGGGCTCAGGCCTTCGGCACGAACAGCTCTCGATGCGCCTCCCGTAGCATCTCGATCACGGGAAGGCCCGCCGGCAGGCGCGAACGGTCGACCTTCTCGAGCTTGTCCTCGCTGGCAAACTCGCCCCAGAACCACTCGCTGTTGGGCTGAAACATGTTGTAGCGATAGCGGCCGAAGTCGCGCATCCCAAAGCACCGGAGCATGCGGCGAAAGCGCAGCACCTCGGGGATGTTGATGCCGCTCGGGTCGCCATCGAGCTCGAAGCCGTCGTAGCTGCTCTGCGAGTCCACTTGCGCGTCGAGTCGGCGCTCGATCGCCAGATCGGCTGCCGACATGGGCACGCTCGCGGGGAGCGCCCCCAGCATCTCCTCGACGTGCGAGGCCTCGGTCATACCGAAGCTGAGCGTGTGAACCAGCGCGCTCTTCAGACAGAAGCGCGCGTTGAATTGGATGGGTGTGAGCGGGGCTGTCAGCTCGCGCAGCCGTGCCGGAGCGTTGAAGAGCTGCCCGCCCTTGTCATTGGGGGAAATGATGAACACCCCCAGGTCACGCGCGGCGGCTTGCAGCACCGCGCCCCAGTTGCGCTGCCAGAAGTAGTAGTAGTGCAGGTTCACGAAATCGAAGAGGTCGGTCGCGATGGCGTCGGCGATGACGCGCACGCTGCCATGCGTGCTGAAGCCGAGGCTGCCGATCACCCCCTGCTCTTGATAGCGCCGGAGCACCTCCACGGGTCCCCCCTTGGCCACCGCCACGTCGTAGCGGCGCGGCGTGTTGATGCCGTGCCAGGCGTACAGGTCGATATGGTCGAGGCGCAGCGCCTGAAGCTGGGCCTCGAGGTCCCGGTGAGCGGCGTCCGCCGTCTCGGGCGCGCCCTTCGTCATGAAGTAATAGCTGTCGCGCGGGACGTTCAGCTCCTGATTGAGCACGCGCCCGTAGCATTGCTCGCTCTTGCCATAGCCTTTGGCCGTTTCGATGTGGTTGACGCCAGCGGCGAGCGCGCGCCTCACCATCTCGGAACACTGCTCGATCATGCGCCCGGAGAGCTCGCCCGGCGGCGATGACCAGCCGTCGTGGTAACGCATGCCGCCGAGCGTGATCACACTGAGCGGGAGATTGGTGCGGCCGAAGCGGCGATATTGCATACCGGGGCGCTGATTTCTCGGTTTCTGGTGTGCCGCGGGCTTCATGGCGGCGACGTTGACACAGAGCGGCGTCGGAGGCGAGAGGGCGAGTGTCGCAGCGCCGCGACAGCCGGCCAGAGGTCCCCCGTGATGAGATGATGGCATTGCCATAAAATGACGCTATCGTTGTGGGGTGCGAGATGCCGAGCGTTCCACGGCACGCCGCTGGTGCCTGCAGGCGGGGCTCGTGATGTCGGCGTGCCTCGCGGCAGCTGATGTCCGAGCTTCCACGCCGGGCTGGCTAGAGTGGAACGCGCCCATTGAATGTCAGAACACACAAGAGGTGGAGCGCCGCTTGCAGTCGCTGCTCGGGCGGCCCGTGGACTTCGGCGCGGTGCCGCCGACGCGCGTACGCATGGGCTGGAGCGTAGAACGAGGTTGGGCTGTGCGCGTCACCGTGGAGCTCGCCCAGGGTCCACGCGATCGGGCGCTCGACGCGCCTTCCTGTGTCGACGCCTTAGATGTAGTTGCCTTGAGCCTGGCGCTGATCCTCGATCCGGATTTCGGCGGCGAATCCCAGCCGCAGCTGGCCGTGGAGAGCAGCGGCGCGGCAGGTCCACCGCTGGCGTCGAATGTCGGCGAGGTCGGCGACGGGCCTGCGAGCACGACGGCTCTGGATGCGCCGACGTCGGAGCCTGCGCCGGGGCTGGAGATCGCTCCCACCTCCCGCGCCCCGCCCGCTGACGATCGGGGTAAGGCCGCGCCCGATTCAGACGCCGTATCGCGCCCTATTACATTGATTGTCGGCGCAGGTGTGCTGACGGATCTGGGGGTCTTTCCGGTGCCCCAGTTCGGGGGAGGCCTTTCGGTTGCTCTGAGCAAGGCCGCCCTGCGCCTGGAGCTGGAGGGGCAGCTCATGGCCAGCGAGAGCACGATGTTTGCGGGGGCGGAGTACCCTGTGAGCTTCTCCAGCCTCTTCGGCGCGCTTCGTGGCTGCTACGGCGTGAACGTCACGGGCCGCTTAGCTTGGTTGGGCTGCGCGGGGGGAGAGCTCGGGTCGCTCGGCACGAGTGAGCTCGGCGGGGAGGGGCGGAGCACCCGTGCATTTTGGCTGGCTGCCGAGGCGCTCACCGGTCCCGAGCTCGCGGCCACGGACTGGCTGCGTGCATTTGCTCGCTTGCGGGCGGTAGCTCCGCTCATACGGCATGAGTTCCTGCTGTCGGAGGGCAGCCGTGTGCACACCTTGCCCCCGGTCAGCCTGCAGCTCGAGGTCGGCTTCAGCCTGGACGTGACGGATCTGGGTGGGGGAGAACACTAAGGGCGTGGCCAGTCCGGACCTGTCTCGCTTGCTGGCCGTGTCGCAGGCTCGGCCGTACCCCGAACCTCTTGAATTCACTGAAGTATTCCGCCAGCACTTCGACTTCGTCTGGCGCTCCCTGCGCTCCTTAGGGGTGTCGGACGCGACGCTCGACGACGCGGTCCAGGAGGTTTTCATCAGCGTGCACCGTCGCCTCCCTGACTTCGAGCACCGCTCTTCGCTCAAGACCTGGATCTATTCCATCGCCTATAGGACGGCCCAGAACTACCGCCGCGGTGCCCGACGGCGGGACGCGGTGGAGCTCGATCCAGAGGCGGCGTCAAACGAGCCCGGCCCCGGCGAGCACCTCGCGGGAGCCCAGGCGGGGCGCTTCGTGCTGGGCTTTCTCGATCAACTCGCCGCCGAGCGGCGCGACGTCTTCGTGCTGTGCGTGCTGGAGGAGCTGACGGCGCCCGACGTGGCCGAGATTCTGCAGATAAAACTCAATACCGTGTATTCGCGCCTGCGCCTGGCACGCGCGGATTTTCGCGCGGCATTAGCCCATTTTGCCGAGCGCGAGCAGGAGGCCACGTGAACCTCGAGCAGCTCGAAGCGAGCCTGATCCGTACCGCCCAGCGCGATCTCGGGCCATCCCCTTCCGATCGTGAACGGCACCAGGCCGAGCTGCTGGCGCGTCTGCAAGGAGCCCCGCCGTGGAGCAGCGGCGGGGCGCGGTCCGCGCGCGGCGAAGGCGGTCCCGCGGGGGCGTTGGGGCTCGGCGGCGCCGTCTGGAAAACGCCCGAAGCGCTGGGTGGGTCGAGGCTCGGGCTCCTGGGCGTAGGGCTCCTGGTGGGCGTGGTGTTGGGCGGCGTGCTCGGGTTTGGGCTGGGCCGAGGCTGGTTCGGCGTTAGCGATACGGCTGCCGTCAATGTGGCTTCCGTCAATGTGGCAGCCGTCGAGTTGGCAGCCGTCGAGTTGGCAGCCGGCGAGCGGGATCCTTTCGGCAATCTCAGGGTCGGAGCTAACGCCGCGGGCGTTCCGCGCCAGAGCGGCGAAGCCGAGGCAGGGGAAGTGCCCGTCCCGGCCGTTCCTGTATCGGGGAGCACGTCGGAGAGCGTATCGGACCTCTCCGCGCCGAGCGCCGAGGCTCGAGCCGCGGGTGGAGCCGTTGCGCCGGCGGGGCACGCGGCCCGGCGGGAGCGGCGCGTTGCTGTAGCTCCCAAGGTAGAATCCTCGCTGGCGATGGAGCTCTCCATGTTGCAGCGTGCCCGCCGGGCGCTCAACGCCGACAACGGCCGCTTGGCGCTCGGCATCGTGATGGATCTCGATGAGCGTTTCCCCAAAGGGGTGTTGATCGAAGAGCGCAACGCGACTCGCGTCCTCTCCTTGTGTATGTTGAATCGCGCGGAAGAAGCGCGGCGGTTTGGGCGGCGGTTTCTCGAGCGGCATCCCGCTTCGGTCTACGCCGAGCGAGTGCGGCAATCCTGTATCGTCGATCCGCTCGAGTGAGCCCTATGCATGGGGTGTTCGGCCTTGCTCGTTCTGGGCCGCGCGTCGTCTTCGCGTGTGGGCTCGGCGCCGCGTCCATCGGCGGCTGCGGCGGCGAGCAGCTCGTGGTGGGGCAAGAGCGGGGCGGGCCCACCGCTGGCAGCGGGGGGATGGAGTCGAGCGCTGGCGCGGGTGAGGCTCGCCCGCCGGGGGTCGCGCTAACGGACGAGTGCCCCACCACTCCTCTGCAACGGCAAGCGCTGCTCGGTTGTTGGCCTACGCGGCATATCGGGCGTTGGCGCGGCTTTTTTACGGGCAACCCCAGCTACGAATCTCTCGATGGCAGGCAGAGCGAGTTCCCCGTTGGCGACCTCTGGCTGAGCGTCGGGGTGAACGGCGAAGGGCGCCTCAGTTTTGGTGACTCGGCTCCACCTTTGCCCAGCATGGGCGGCCGTGACGCCTATTTGTGTGCGGGCACGTCACCCGAATCGGGCTGCCCTGCTGCGCGTCGCCTCGTCGAGGGCTTCGTCTACCCGCTCGAGCAAATGGAGATCGTCGACGCCCAGCTCGAGCCCGCCCCGCGCATCGAAGGTGAAGACTTGCTGCGGGTGGGGGAGCGCTTGTCGTTCGGCGTTCCCCTCGCTGCGCCCTGGCGCGACTGGTGCGAGCTGCAGGAGCCCGAGCCGAGTGACTGCGTTTGCGCGGAGGCTTGCGAGTCGGCGCCGCCCGAGTGCTTCCGTTTCGCTCCGGATCCTGACGACGTCGACGCGAGCACGTGTGAGGTCCGGGAAGGGTCGAGCGCTCGCAGCGTCGACTGCGCGTACTTGGCCGCCCGGCAGAACGCGCCGTGCAGCTGCGATGCCGAGGGCTGCTTCGCCGCCGCCCCTTCACTTTCGATCAGCTTGCGCATGTCGGAAGACGGGGAGGCACTGCGCGGCGCCTATGTACCTCGAAACCTCGGTCTCCAGCCGGTGCGTCTCGAGTTTCGACGCGAGAGGACGCCATGAGAGGGCTCGCCCGAGCTGCCTGGCTCGCTCTAGCCTGCGCGGCCTGCGCGGCGTGCGACGGCGGCCGATGGGTGATCGGGGAAGAGGCGGGCGGTGCTGGAGCGCCTGGCTTCGACGAAGCAGCCCAGAGCGCCGGCACCGGCGCGTCAAACGGTTGCCCGGGGGGGGCGGAGACGCTCGCCTTGCGTTCGACGTGGCATGGCCCCTCCGAGGTTGGAGCGCGCCACGCCGGCGACTGGGTAGGTGCTCTCAGTGGCAGCGCGGCGGTTGCCTTTCCGAGCGCCGAAGTGGCGATGCTGCTCCGCCCGGACAATACCGGCACGCTCACCTTTGGCGGCTCACCCCCGCCCCCGGTGCCCTTCGATGCGCGCCAGCAGCCTTACCTCTGCAGTGGCGACGCCTCTGGGGGAGTCTGCGGTACCAGCTCCGGCTTCATCGGCGGCTTCGGCTATACGCTCACGGCCATCAACGTGCGCGGCGGGGTGTTATCGTTCGTCCTTCTGGATACGGGCCCGTGGGACCCGTGGTGCGCGCTGCAGATCCCGCTGGGACGAATGGATCCGCTGGAGCCCTGCGGATACTCGTTCGGTGTCTTCCCGCCCGGGACGAAGCGCTGGTCGCCGACCGGTTGCTCGCTGGTGGAGGAAGACGCAAGTGAGCAGCCGATGGACTGCGGCGTGATGTACGCGCTCGAGCACTGCCAATGCGCGTTCGATGGCTGCTTTGCCGCGTTCACCACGGGCATCGAGGTCGGCATGGAGCTCTCCGAGGATGGCCGTGAGCTCAGCGGTTCGCTGTGGACCAAAGCGGAGGTCGACGCGGCGCGGCTGTTACTGCGCCGGCAAGCTCCGTAGCTTCGCTGCGTCTTCTAGCCAGCGGCTCGCCGTTTCTGTTGCCGCCGTGACGGATGCGGGCGGGCTTGGACACCAAGCTCCAGCATGCGACGTCTACTTCGCTCTGGGGAACGCGGGCGCGCCAGCTGTGTCCGAGGTTCCAACTCCAACGTAACGCTCTCGTGCTCACCGACGCTGCCGCCCGATCAACCCCCCTGAGCCCGAGGCCTCCGCATTCCGCGATCGCCAAGCGCGGTCACTTCGGGCTACCGTCTGCGGCCCGCTTGGCTGAGGCTCGTGCCGTGGACGCATCAGGATCTGACACTTCTTCGCGACCGGGGTCGGTCGTCTCCTACGCTCCCGACCTCCGTCGCTTGGTGCGCAGCATTCTCGAGCGCGGCGGGTCGCTGCCCAGCGAGGCGGAGCTGGTCGCCGAAAACCTCGTGCTCGCCAACGCCAGCGGCCATGCATCGCACGGCGTCGGCATGTTGCCGCGTTATGTAGATTCCTTGCTCGAAGGGGGCTTGAGCGTCAATCAGCACGTCAGGGTCGAGCTCGACACCGGCACGTTGCTGAGGCTGGACGGCGGCTCGGGCTATGGCCAGGTGGTGGGGCGAGAGGCGATGGAGCTCGGGATGGTTCGCGCCAAGCGTCACGGCGTCTGTGTGGTGGCGCTCGCGAATGCGCACCACCTCGGCCGCATCGGTCACTTTGCAGAGCAGTGCCTCGAGGCGGGGCTGATTTCTATCCACTTCGTCAACGTCGTCTCGCGCCCGATCGTTGCGCCTTTCGGGGGGCTCGACGCCCGCACCGGGACGAATCCCGTCTGCGTCGGCATCCCGCGGCCGGGTGAGCTACCCATCGTGCTGGATTTTGCTACCAGCCGGATCGCACAGGGCAAGACGCGCGTGGCCTACAACCAGGGCCAACGGCTACCTCCCGATACCGTCATCGACGATCACGGAGCGCCGACCACCGATCCACGTTACGCAGTAGTGCCCCCGTACGGCGCCATACTGCCCTTCGGCGAGCACAAGGGCTTCGGCTTGAGCCTGGTCGCGGAGCTGCTCGGGGGCGCGCTCACCGGCGGCTCGACATGCCGGCAGCCACACGCCGGCAGCCGCCGCGTACTGAACGGCATGTTGTCCATCCTGCTCGATCCGGACCAGCTCGGAACGGTGGGTCACTTTGCGACTGAAGCGGAGGCTTACTTGAGCTGGCTTCGGCTGTCGCCGGTCGCCGAGGGGTCGGCGGGTATCCTCCTGCCCGGCGAGCCCGAGCGGGAGTCGCGCCGGCGGTGTGAGCTCGAGGGCATCGCCGTGGACGTGACCACCTGGTCAGAAATACTGGATGCTGGCGAGAAATTGGGGCTGCCGCGCGCGCAGTCGGAGCACCTGGCGGCGCTGCGGCGTTAGCCTGGCTCTTGGCCTGGGTGAGGCTGAAGCGTCAGCGCTGCGGTGCCAAACCAAGGACGACCCTGAGCCAGGCATCCGCCATCAGTTGATGGCCTGCGGGGGTGGGGTGCACGCCGTCTCCCGCCCAATATTCGGGCGCGGTCCCCGCGCGCACCGCAGCGTCGAACACGCCCTGGAAGGGAACAAACGCTGTCCCGAGCTCGCTCGCGAGCTGGCCGGCGACGGCGCGACGCTCCTCGAACTCCGGAAACCAACGATCCGTCACCGCCCCGCAGCGCAGCACGAACGGCTCGCAGACGACGATGGTCGCGTGCGGCAGCGCGCGCCGCGTTTCATTCAAGAGCGCGCGATAGCCCACTTCATAGTCCCGCACGCTGGCCGAATAACGCCCTTCCAGCTTGTGCCAGAGGTCGTTGATTCCAATCAGAATGCTGAGCAGATTCGGCGCGAGCTCGACGCAATCGACCGACCAGCGCGCTTCCAGATCGGGGACGCGATGGCCGCTGATGCCACGATTGTAGATCGAGAGCCTGAGCTCCGGTCGATCGGCGAGCAGCCGAGCCATGGCCAGGTACGCGTAGCCGTTGCCCATCGCGCCGGCCTCGTTGGCCGCGTGCAACGACTTATCGCGACCTGCGTCCGTGATCGAATCTCCCTGGAACAAGATAGTGTGCTTCGCGGCGATCATCGGCACAGGGCTACCACGACCTCCGCGCGGGAGCGAGGTCGCGATCACGCGGCATCATGACGGGAGCGTCAGACGGACGGCCTCACTGACGATTTGGCCATCGATTGCGACAGCTCAAACACGCTCGTGCCGTCGTGGATGCCCTCGATGGCGCGCGCGAAGAGCGAGGCCACGGAGAGCTGCTCGACCTTGGCGTGGGTTTCCGTCAGCGGCAGCGAGTCGGTGACCAGCACCGATTCGATCGGCGAATCGGCGATGCGGTCCAGAGCGCCGCCCGAAAACACGCCGTGGACGGCGGCCGCCTTCACCGCGCGCGCGCCCTGCGAGAGGCAGAACTCCGCGGCTTGTAGCAGGGTGCCACCGCTCGCGATCTCGTCGTCGATGATCAACGCGGTCATGCCGGCGACGTCCCCCACCAGCTGTCGAGCCACCGGCTTTGCATTGTCGGCGTAGCGGCGCTTGTCGATGATGGCCACAGGCAGGTCCAGGCGGCTCGCGTAGCGCTCGATGTCCTTGGCTTCACCGATGTCAGATGCCACCACCACGTGGTTGTCGAGCGGCTTTTGGGCGAGGTGCTGACACATCATAGGCGCGGCGATCAACTGATCGACCGGGATGCGAAAGAAGCCTTCGATCTGGGGCGCGTGCAGGTCCAGGGTCAGGACTCGATCCGCGCCTGCGGTCTCGATCAAGTCCGCCATCAACCGCGCCGTGATCGAGACCCTCGGGCGGTCCTTCTTGTCGGAGCGGGAGTACGGAAAATAGGGAATCACGGCGGTGATGCGGCCTGCCGAGGCGTGCTTTAGCGCATCGATCGTGATCAACATCTCCAGGATGCCGTCGGACACCGGAGGGCACGAGCTCTGGATGAAAAACACATCATCTTCTCGGACGTTGTCCTCGATCTGCACCAGCATGTTCTGGTTCGAGAACCTGACCAGCTTGGATTGACCGAGAGGTAGCCCCAGATGCTCGCACACCCGGCGCGAGAACGCGGGGTGTGCCGACCCGGAGAAGACCTTGATATTTCCCTGCATCAGGGCCTGGCTTTAAACGACTGCCCTGGGCGGCGCAAGCGAGCGTGTCCATCACGCCCGCTCGCGTGCCGCGGCGCGTCGCTCTGGATCGCTGGCCGGGCGGGGCACGGGGTCAATTTTTTGCCCATAAAATGAAAGATGACGCGGGCATGACGGTAAGAGCCCGGAGCCCGGATTATTGCTTCGGCATGCATCGTACGTTGACCGCCGAACAGTCGCGGGTGGACTGGGTGAGATCGCTACCCTTTGTGCTGATCCACCTCGCGCCGCTCGGGTTGTTCTGGACGGGGGTGCGCCCGATCGATTGGATCGTCTGCGGCGGTTTGTACTTTGCGCGTATGTTTTTCATCACGGGCGCGTACCACCGGTACTTCTCCCATCGCAGCTACAAGATGGGCCGCGTGATGCAGTTCTTGATGGCCCTGGGGGGCACGACCGCGGTCCAGAAAGGCGTCTTGTGGTGGGCAGCCCATCACCGCAAACATCACAAGTTTTCTGATCAGCCCGATGACGTGCATTCGCCGAAAGACGGCCTCGGCTGGGCACACTTCGCCTGGATCTTGTCGCACGCGCACGACGAGACCGACTGGAAATGGATCCGCGATTTCGCCAAGTACCCTGAGCTCGTGTGGCTCAACAAACACTTCCTTCTGCCGCCTCTGGTCCTCGCCGTGTCCCTGTTCTGCATCGGCGGTCCCAGCATGCTGCTGTGTGGGTTCTTCCTGTCCACGGCGCTTTTGTACCACGGCACCTTCTCCATCAACTCGCTCATGCACGTGTGGGGTCGCCGGCGCTACGTCACCAAAGATACGAGCCGCAATACGCTGCTCCTGGCGCTGGTCACGCTCGGCGAAGGTTGGCACAATAACCACCACTATTATCAGTCCTCCACGAACCAGGGCTTCTTCTGGTGGGAGGTCGACATCACCTATTACATCCTGAAGCTGCTGAGCTTAGTGGGCTTGACCCAGGACCTGCGCAAGCCGCCAAAACACGTGCTCGACGGCAACCGTGTAAAGGACAATGAAGACATCGGCATGCGGCCCGAGCCCCGCGCCGAGCGGGGCTCACTGCCGGACGCTGCCGAGTAAGGCACTCGGTGCGCTGCGCTCAATCGAGCTTGCCCGCGTTGGGTCCTCGCTTCATCTGCCTGAGCTCCTTGGCGCGGGCTTTGCCGCGCCGCTTGATGGCGCTTCGAACCGCCAGGCTGCCGCGCTCTTCCTGGTAGGCTACCTCGCGCTGCAACTTGTAAAAGTGCTCCAGGCGCTGCGGCTCGAGCTCGCCTGTTTCGAGCGCCTCATCGATGGCGCAGCCGGGCTGTCCTCGATGTTGACAATCGACGAACCGGCAGCGGGCGGACAATGCTTCGATGTCGGCAAAGGCTCCCGACACGTCCGCTTCCTCCGCCCACAGCGCGAACTCGCGCATGCCCGGGGTGTCGATGAGCGCCCCACCCGAGGGCAGCGCGATGAGCTCGCGATGGGTCGTCGTGTGGCGCCCGTGCGCATCGTGCTCGCGGATCGCCGCCGTCTCCTGTGCGTCTCTGCCCAACAGCCAATTGGCGAGCGTCGACTTGCCGACGCCTGAAGAGCCGACGAGGGCGAGCGTCGTTTGCGGGCCCAGGTAGGGCGCCAATTGTTCGAGCCCGCGCCGCTCGAGCCCGCTCACCCGCGCCACGGGCAGACCGACTCCAGCCGCGCCGAGTGAATCGACGAGGCCATCCACGTCGGTATCCAGGTCGGTCTTGTTGATGACCAAGACCGGCGAGGCACGGCTCTCCCAGATGGCCGCGACGTAACGTTCGATGCGGCGTGGATTGAACTCGGAGTTCGCGGAAGTGACGATGAACACGAAGTCGACGTTGGCGGCGATGATCTGCGGGTCAGGGCGTGTGCCGGCGGCCTTGCGGATGAACGCGCTCTTGCGCGGCAAGACCGCCTCGATGCGGCCGTCGTTGTGCAAGGCCACCCAGTCGCCGACGGCGGGCAGGTCCAATCTGTCCCGCGCTCGGTGCCGCAAGCGACCGGTGGGCTCGGACCAGCAGGGCCCGTCCGCCCCGATCAGCTGGAAAGCGCCGCGGTGCTCCACCACGACGCGAGCCGGGCGGAGAGTCAGGTCCTGGTGTGCCTGGATAATGAGCTCGAGCTCTCGCTGGAGAGTTTCTCCCCAGCCCAATGCTTGAAGTTGCAAGGTCGATCCTGTGGGGCGCCTGGCGCCCAGCAGACGGATGGTCGATAAATGGCAAGGGCGCGCCCGTCGGGCGCTGCCGTGTAGGGTAGGGTCGAAGGCGCCCGCCGCCGGGTCACCCGCGAAACCGCGGCCTGCTCCTCGCGAGAAGGCCGTGAACTACAGACCACGCGAGGGGCCTGTGCTAGCCACCCGTCCGACGCATGTGCCCCTGAATGGCGCAGGGTCTAGAGCCCAACCCGGGCACTACCTTGCGAACGCCACCGCCCCACTTCCGAGGGAGCGCACGAGAGGCTACCGTTCAGGAGAACGCGCCATCACGACAGTTGTCGTCGAGGGCAATTGCCTTCGAGGCCGATGGCCTTCGAGCGCAATGGCCGTCAGGACGACGATAGCCTTCAGAAAAACGGCGTCAGGGAAACTGGCTGTAATGAAACAGCGAGTCAGTCGATACCGAGCGGCAATCTGCGCATGTCACAAAGGCTGCATCCATACTAGATCCTCCTCACTCGGGTAACGGGTAGCAGACTATGGGCTCAGGCCCAGGTCGGGTCAAGCCGGAAACCTCCAGATATTTCCACATTCACCTCGATTCGAAAAGATCCAGGCTAGTACTGCCGCTCTCTTCCGCTAAAAGGTGGCGCGTTTAGGCCGAGCCTGACCGTCGAAAGAACACATGAGTCTGCTCAGCGCACATGGCATCGAAAAAAGTTACGGCCCGCACCGCGTGCTGAGCGACGTATCAGTTACCGTGGCTGCGGGCGAGCGCATCGGGCTCGTCGGCAACAACGGTTCCGGTAAGACGACCCTGGCCCGGGTCGTCGGCAAGCTCGAGTTGCCTGACGTAGGCACGGTGATGCAGCAAAAGGGGAGCCGCATCGGCTATCTGCCGCAGCTCCCCATCCTGGACGAGCGCCTCAACGCCCTCGAAGCCGCTCTCCAGGGCCTCGTAGGTTGGCGCGCCGCCCAGGTCGAATACGACGAGATCAGCCGAGTGCTCGGTGAGGCAGCGCTGGCGCCGAGCGAGGCCGAGCGAGCCGTTTTGCTCGAGCGGCAGGCGGCGCTCGGCGCGGAGATCGAGCGCATGGGTGGGTGGGACCAGGAGCATCGCGCGAGCTCCATCTTGCAGCGGCTCAACCTATTGAACGTCAATGCCAAGGTCGCGACCCTGAGCGGTGGCGAGCGGCGGCGAGTGGCGCTGGCGGCACTGCTCGTGTCCGAGCCGGACGTGCTGATCCTGGACGAGCCGACCAACCACCTCGACACCGACAGCATCGACTGGCTGGAGACTTATCTCGAGGACACGTTCAAGGGCGCGCTGCTCGTGATCACACACGATCGCTACTTCCTGGACCGCGTGGTGAACCGCACCTGGGAGATCGAGAATGGCGTGGTCCGTTGTTATGAAGGTGGCTGGGAAGCCTACCTGACGGCAAAGGCGGAACGGCAGGCGGTCGAGGCTCGCACAGAGTCGAACCGTCAGAATTTCTTGCGCACTGAGCTCGAGTGGCTACGCCGCCAGCCCAAGGCTCGCAGCACCAAACAAAAGGCGCGCATCGGTCGCGCCGAAGGCGCCATCGCCGACCGCCCACTCGCCGCTCAGCAGGCCCTGCGGTTGCAGGCGGCCTCCGGGCGTCAGGGCTCGGAGGTCTTGGTGTTCGAAGGCGTCGGGGTCAGTTACGGGGAGCGCAAGCTGCTCGAAGGGCTCGACCTGATTGTGACGCCCGGGCAGCGGCTAGGGGTGATTGGGCCCAACGGCGCCGGCAAGACCACTTTGCTCAAGCTCGTGACGCAGCAGCTCGAGCCGACGAGCGGCCAGGTGCGGCTCGGTAAAAATACAAAGATCGGCTACTTTGCCCAAACGCGGACAGAGCTCGACGACAACGCGACAGTCGCCGAGAACGTCGCCGGGTTGCGCCAGACGCTGACGGTCGGCGGCCGCGAGATCACGATCTATAGCTACCTCGAGCGCTTCCTGTTCAAGGGCGAAGAGATTCGAAAAAAGGTAGGCGTCCTCTCCGGTGGCGAGCGGGCTCGCGTGGCGCTCGCCAAGCTGCTCGTCACGCCGGCGAACCTGCTGCTTCTGGACGAGCCGACCAACGACCTCGACATCACCACCATGGGCGCGCTGGAGGAGATGCTCTGTGAGTTCCCCGGCTCGGTGCTGGTGGTCACTCACGATCGCTACTTCCTCGACCGGGTGGCGACCTCGCTCTTGGTCTTTGAAGGCGACGCCAAGGTCGGCAACTACGTGGGGGACTATGGCAACTACGCCCGGCTGCGCCGAGAGCGGGAGCGGTCGGGCGGAGAGAAGGCGTCCGTGTCGAACGCCGCCGTGAGCGCTACAGGCGCGTCGAGCACCACCAAGCGCGCCGCGAAGCTCAGCTACAAGGAGGAGCGCGAGCTGGCTGAAATGGACGGCGCGATCGAGGCGGCCGAGGCGGAGGTCAGGCGAATCGAAGCGCTAGTATCAGACCCGGACCTGTATCGGCGCGACGCTCCCAAGGCGACGCGGCTCGCTGCCGAGCTCTCCGTCGCGCAAGCCCGGGTACACGATTTGATGGATCGCTGGCAGGCGCTGGAGTCCAAGCGCGCAGCTTTCGAAGCCGGCAGGTGAGCTCGCCTGGGCCCGCCGGCTATTAGAGAGCGAACTGTTTTGCCAGGCGGTCCATCAAGCTGTCGATACTGGGGTTCAGCGGCTCGAAATTGGGGTTCTTGGCGTAGAACTCCACGATCTCTTCGGCGCCCCGGGCGAACGGGATGGTGCACTCGAAACCGGGCACGAAGCGCTTGATCTTTGTGTTGTCGAAAATCACGCTGTGCGCCTTGTCACCCAACAGGCCGGCGCCCCAGTCCGGGTGTTCGCGCGCGATGATCGCGGACGGGACGTGAACGAGGCGGGGCTCCACCCCAGCAGCGCGAGCCACGGCCCCGTAGATCTGGTTCCAGGACAGCAACTCATCCGACGTGATGTGGAAAGATTCCCCGACGGCCTTGGCGTTGCCCAGCAAACCGACGAAGCCCTTGGCGAAGTCACGGTGATGCGTGAGCACCCAGAGCGATGTGCCGTCCCCGTGCAAGATCACCGGCTTGCCCTGCTGCATGCGCTGCAGCACCGTGTAGCCGCACTGGTAGGGATCAAACGGCAGCAGCGTTTTGTCGTACGTGTGCGAAGGCCGCACGATGGTCGCCGGAAATGCGTTCTCGCGGTAGGCGCGGACGAGCAGCTCCTCACAGGCGATCTTGTTACGCGAGTACTGCCAGTGTGGGTTGTGCAGCGGCGTTGACTCGGTGAGCGGCCAGTTGTCCACCGGCTTCTTGTAGGCAGAGGCCGAGCTGATGAAGATAAACTGACCCGTGCGACCCGAGAACAACTCGATGCCCGCCTGAATGTGCTCCGGCACGAACGAGATGAAATCCGCCACGGCGTCGAACTCTCGAGTACCGAGCGCGCGCCGCGCGCTTTGGGGGTCGCGGATGTCACCGCTCAGCACCTCGACCCCCTTCGGTATCGGACGAGGTGAATGACCCCGAGACAGCAAGGACAGCTCGATGCCGCGCTCGAGCGCGAGCTCGGAACAGGCCGAGCTGATGATTCCAGTGCCACCGATGAACAGGACGCGCATGTGCGCGGGTTTAAGGGACGGGGCCGCCGCCGTCAATGGCTCGGGCCCGCCTGCAGCGCAGCTCAGAACTCAGCGTGGCTCTCCACCCAGGGCCCTGATCGCGATCCCACCCACTCCGGCGCGCAGCCGCTTCGAGCCAGTGCTAATGTCGGAGCCTCACGGAGTTTAAGCTCATGTTGCCATCGGACGCAAAAGACCAAATCCGCGTACAATCGCTGCTTTTGGCTGATGACGGGCGTTTCATCAACAGCCCGTATCCAGCGCTCGTCTATCGCAACGTGTTGCCCAGCTCGGGGCAGCGTGCCTCATCGGACCTGGCGCTCGCGTTCGAGCAGCTGTTCACGCAGCACGATTGGCCGCCAGCGTGGCGGGCTGGGCTGTACACCGTGCATCACTACCACGGCGCCGCGCATGAGGTGCTGGGCATATTTAGTGGATGGGTACACGCACGCCTTGGTGGGGAGGGCGGGGCGCGGGTCACGTTGCACGCGGGGGACGCAGTGCTCATCCCTGCGGGCGTTGCCCATCGCAACGAGGGTCAGTCGCCAGATTTCTGTGCGGTCGGAGCGTATCTAAAGGGCATGCGGGTCGACATGCGTTACGGTCGGGACGAGGAGCGGCGGGTCGACGAGCGCCGTCTGGCGGGGTTGCCCGCGCCCACGCCCGACCCTGTGTTGGGGTGCGCATCGCAATCTTCAAAGCATTGAGCCACGACGGGGCGGGCGCCCTCGCGTGACTTGGCGGCGGCGTCATTCGGCAGTTTCGCTCGGCGCCGCCGTGTCCTATGAGGAGCGCCTATGACTCCACCAACGGCTATGGCGACGGGCGGCGGCGAACGCAAGGTGGCGGTCGTGACCGGCGCCGGCTCAGGCATTGGCGCGGCGGTGGCTCGTCGGCTCGCCGCGCTCGGCTGGCGCGTGGTCCTCGGCGGCAGGACCAGCGAACGTTTGGACGCCGTCGCCGAAGAAATCCGCCGAGCGGGTGGCACGGCAGAGGCCGTAGCCTGTGACGTGACGGTGGCTTCAGACGTCGAGCGGCTGGTCGCGGCCGCGGGCCCGCGCCTGGACGCGTTGGTCCACAGCGCGGGCATTGGTCATTGCCTCACGCTGGACGAGCTCGACGAGGCGGAGTGGCGGCAGACTCTGGATGTCGCCGTCACCGGCGCGTTTCTCACGGCCAAGGCGGCCTTGCCGCGCCTGCGCGCGACCTCGGGAGGCGACGGCAACATCATTCAGATCGGGTCGCTCGCGAGCGGTGGGACCTGGTACCGGGAGATCGGCTATGGCACGGCCAAAGGAGCGCAGGTGAAGTTCACGCTGCACCTCGCCGCCCAGCTCCGCGAGGACGCGGCGCGCGGGGGCCGAACGATCCATGCTCATGCGGTGTGCCCGGGCACGGTGGACACACCGTTTTGGGACCGCGTGCCAGAGCGTGAGATCGAGCCCGAGCTGTGCCTGACCGCGGATGAGGTGGCGTGGATGGTGGAGCGGCTCATCCTCGCGCCGGCGCTGACGGCCGAGGACCTCGCCGGTATCAAGCCGCGCCCGGCGCTCGTGATCAAACGTCTGGCTCCGTATGAACAGTGGTCGAACGTCATCGCCATCGCTCACGAGAGTCACCCGTGAAAGGCTGGCGACTATGCTTCGAGGCTGGGGAAACGCGTGTTTCGGGCTGGCTTTCGCGCTTGGCTGCGGCTCCATGCGCGCTCGTTCCCTCGCGCTGGGCGCTCACGCCGCCCCGGCACTGAGCCAGGCCGCTCCGGTCGAGCTCGTCCTCTCCAGAGCTCTGCCTATTCAAATCGAGGACGACTTTCAGCCGTCGGTGCTCGCCTGGTACGACGGGCATCTGCTCACCGTGTCTGACAAGCACGACGCTGCGGTCTACGAGCTCCTGCTGGAGGGGGACACCGCGCGGCTCCGCCCCTTCGTGACGTTCGAGCCGCCGTCGGATGAGCTCACGCGTCTCGACCTCGAAGGGCTGAGCGTCGCCGACCATGGCCGGCTGCTCGTGGTGAGCGCCGCAGCCGAAAACGACGCGCGCTTTGCCTATGTCGACCGCGTCTACGGCCTGGGTGAAGGTTTGGCCATCACCGAAGATCAGATTGTCGTAGTGCTCGACAACAATCAGCAGGCGCGGGTGGCGGGCGCCGCCGATCGAAGGCCGATCTTGCTCGTGTTCGAGCGCCCGCGCGACTTGTGAGCCTCAGCCCTCGCGCCTGCGCCCAACTGGAGTCAGACTTTGAATCCAAGGGGTATCGCGGGGCGATCCTAGAGGTCTCTGACTACGGGCGATACGCCGAGACCAGGGCGCTTCGAATATCGTTGGGGTTGCCGCCAAGCGCCCCTGACGGCAACCCCAACACCCTGTGAAGAATCCGCTTCACTTGGAAGATAGCATTCAACCCGCCATCCTCAAGCCCAAACTGAAAGTGAAAGTGAGTGACGTTCTCACTGAGCGCCCGGCGGCCGGCCGAGGGCGTGGCGCACGGCTCAGTGCGGCCGCAGCTCACACAGCCGCGTCGCGGCGTGATCCAGGGTTGCATCGTTTTTCGCGAAGCAGAACCGGATGATGCGCTGCTGAGGCGGCGCCTGGTAAAAAGCCGAGACCGGGATGACGGCGACCCCCGCCTCGATCGTCAGCCGCCGGGCAAACGCCAGGTCGGGCTCATCCGAGAGCTCCGAGTAGTCCGCCATCTGAAAATAAGTCCCGGCGACGGGCAGCAGCCGGAAGCGCGAGGGGCCGAGCAGGCGGCGAAAGCGATCCCGCTTTTCCTGATAGAACCGCGGCAGGTCGCGGAGCAACTGGGAGTGCCGTTCGAGCAAGTCGGCAAAGGCGTGCTGGGCGGCCGTCGACGTGCTGAACGTCACGAACTGATGCACCTTGCGGAGCTCCAGGCTGAGCGCCGCAGGCGCCGCAACCCAGCCCACCTTCCAGCCCGTCGTGTGGAAGGCTTTGCCGAAAGAGCTCACCACGAAGCTCCGCTCGGCGAGCTCAGAGTGGCGGAGCAAACTTTGGTGTGCCTGCCCATCAAAGACGATGTGTTCGTAGACTTCGTCCGAGAGCACGAAGATGTTCGTGTCTCGCGTCAGCTCATTTAAAGCTTCCAGATCAGCCCGCGCGAGCAGTGCTCCGCTCGGGTTATGGGGGAAGTTCAAGATGATGAGCCGTGTCCGCGGCGTAATGGCGTCTTTGACGCGCTGCCAGTCGATATGGAAGCTCGCGTCGAGCGGCAGGTGAACGACATGGCCACCCGAGAGCAGCACCGCCGGCTCGTACGAGTCGTAACACGGATCGAAGACGATCACCTCGTCCCCAGGCCGGACCACGGCGGTGACCGCGTCGAAGATGCCTTCCGTCGCGCCGTCGGTCACGGTGATACAGGCCTCGGCGTCCAACACGCGGCCATAGTCGTGGCCGAGCTTCTGGGCGATCTGCTCCTTCAGGCGCGGCACGCCAGCCATCGGCGCGTATTGATTTCGCCCGGCTTTGACATGCCGGTCCAGCGCCTCGGCAAACGCCGGCGTCGGCTCGAAATCGGGAAAGCCTTGCCCGAGGTTGAGCGCGCCGCTCTGGTCGGCGAGCTTCGACATGATGGTGAAGATCGTGGTGCCGACGGCAGGCAGTTTGGAGTCGAGCTGTATCATCGCCGGAGGATCCTATGGAATACTGGCACTAGATGAGCTCTGCGGGGCGCGCGGGCCAGGCATCGGCACCCTGACCGCAGCGCAGCTCTCCCCCGAGCGCCTCGAGCTTCAGCCGCGCCATCACGAGCCAGCTCCCCGCCAGCTGGCTATACGCGCGAGACGTCACCGCGCCCACCTTTTCCCCAGCGGCGTTGCTCAGCGTAGCACCCACGAGGAGCGCTGCCTCGGGCGGAGCCGTTACGCTGAGCACCCTCGAGCTGCGTTGCACTTTGCCGCGCATGTCCTGCATGCAGACCACTTCCTGACCCAGGTAACAGCCCTTGCTCCAGCTGATGGCGCGCCGATCGAGCGCGGCTTCGTGCGGGCGATCCTTGGCGTCGAAATCGATGCCGAACTCCGGCAGGCCCCGCTCGAGCCGCAACCTGGTCCAAGCGTCTGAGCTGAGCCAGAGGCTCCGGCTAGATTCCGCGATGCGCGCGGCCGCAGCCTGAGGCACCACCAACGCTGCGCCACCCAGCCCGGTCCAATCGATCGGGGCTGCGTGCCCTCCCTCGAACTCTGCCAAGCTCGCGGCGCGTGCCGTAGCGTCGGGGCCATGCAAGCAGAGCCACACCTGGGGGCTGTCCGGGTGCTCGAGCTCCGCATCCTCCATGATCAACATGCGGCCGAGCTCCAGCTCGACGGCATTGGCCGTGCCCGGGGCCAGCCCGAGCCACAGAGCGTCGGCGCTGGCGACCACCCAGACGACGCTCTGGATCTTGCCCTGACGGTTGAGCGAGAGACCCCAGGTGCCCTCGCCTGGCGCCAATTTCGCCACGTCGCAGGTGATGAGGCCCTGCAACCAAGTGCGTCGGTCGGGGCCCGTTACGACCAGAGCGTCCCACCCCTCATGGGAGGAGATCACGACGCTGCGTCGTGCAAGGGCATCGAGGTCAGCCATCGTCTCGATATATTGTAGTCGTCGGCGATGTCTAGCCCGGACCGATGGCTGATTATCGGACGGGTCGCTTCGCTGGTGCTGGCGGAGACTCGGGGGCCGCGCTCGGGCGCTATAGTACGAGCATGCTGCGCCGGTTCTTGTTTGCGTTGTTGGGCCTGCAGCTCCTGGATTTATTCTTGTTGATCTGGCTCAGCCGGAGCATTGGGTTCTGGCAGACGTTGGCCATCGTGGTCTCCACCGGCATCATCGGGAGTAGCCTGGCGCGGCGCGAGGCGGCGCGGGTTTGGCAGGGCTGGCAGGCTGCGTTGGCCGAACGGCGAGCGCCTGCAGACGGCATCCTCGACGGCATGTTGGTGCTGCTCGGCGGCGCCTTGCTGGTGGCCCCGGGGTTGGCCACGGACGTCGTGGGGCTGTGCTTGTTTTTCCCGCCCAGCAGGCGCAGGGTCGCGGCCTTCCTGCGCCGCCGTATGCAGAGCGAGTTCGACCGGCATCCCGCGCTCGGTGTGCCGTTCTCGGGGCTCCGCAACGTCGGCAGTCGCGCCGCTCCTCGAGCGGGGGCGGGCGCCCCGTCACAGGTGATCGACACCACGGGCGTCGAGACCGGCGAGTAGCGCGCTGCGGTGTGGGCCATTGTAGCCGCTCGGTGCTTTGACTAGACCGTCCAGGCATGAAACCGCTCGAACTGAAGAATCGCTGGGTGATGGTGACGGGAGCCTCGTCCGGCCTCGGCCGTGAGATGGCTCGCGTGCTCGCGCGGGACCATGGGGCCAACCTGGTGGTCGTCGCCCGGCGGGAAGAGCGCCTGGTGCTGCTCGCCACCGAGCTGGAGTCCAAACACGGCGTCCGGGTGCGCGTGATGGCTGCCGATCTGGGCGTCGAGGGCGAAGCGGATCGGGTATTCACCGAGGCGACCAGCGAGTGCGACCTGTACGGCGCGATCTTGAATGCCGGCATCACGCACTTTGGTAAATGGGACGATCTGAGCTGGGTCGACTTTCAGCGCATGCACGCGCTCAACGTGACGAGCGTCGTGCGCATGACCACCTTGCTCCTGCCGTATCTGGAGAAGCGGGGCGAAGAGGGCGGGCTGATGTTGGTGTCCAGCATGGCGGGTCTAATGCCCATTCCCTATCAGACTGCCTATTCAGCGACCAAAGCGTTCCTCGTCAACTTCGGCTGTGGCCTGCATCACGAGATGCTGCCCCGGCACGTGAGCGTGACCACCTTCGTGCCGGGGGGCATTCGCACGGAGATGACTGACGGCAAGAGCTTCAACGACCTACGCAGCTGGCTGATGCCCGTCGAGAAGTGTGCCACCGAAGCCGTGTCCGCCTTTCGGCAGCGCGCTTACCTGCATAGCCCGGGCATGATGTACCGGCTGGGCTCCGTCGTGACACGGCTCTTGCCGCAACGCTACTTCATCGCCAAGGTCGCGGATCAGTATCGCCGCTCACTCGAGCGGAACCGCTGAGCACGGCACCCCGCACACTCAGCGCTCGCAGCGCTCGGCCGTACGTCGCTGGGCCTCGCTGCAGCGTTGCTTGGCGTCCTCGCAATACTCGGCCACCGACGCCACGTTTGGATCACGGTCCATGAGCTGGCAGATTTGCGTCGCAAGTTCACACACGGCCTTCTTCCGGCCCTGCGCGCTGGGGCAATCCGGCGTGCCTCCGCGATAGGCGTCGCTCAGGCGTTGCATCAGCTCGCGTGGCGCGCTCGGAGCACGTTCGTTCTCCAACGCGTCGTCAGCGGCGCTGGGCGCGCCCTCCGCGGCGGACTTGGGTGCGGAGCGAGCCCGAGCCTTGGCGGGCGACTGCACCCGAGGGGGAGCCGAGGGCGGAGCTGCCGGCGAGGGCTTGCGGTTGCCCGGGCCGCCCAGATCTCGAGCGGAGCCTCCGCTGCTCTGCTCGGGAGCCATTTTCTTCTCGTCTGACTCGGCGCTTGGCGGAGGCGGGGCGGGTGCTGGAGGCGCGCTGCTCGATGCGGGGGTCGGCGTTTCCTCCCGAGACGGTTCCTTCGTGAAACACGCCTGAACGCAGGCTAAGGCCAGCAGCGTCGCGCCGAGTCGGCTGCCCGTAAACTTCGAGTATCGAGGCTTCACGCGACAGTTCTCCGTGGTCACGGCCCGTCCAGGCTCTCATCGAGCAAGGCCTGATTGAGCTCCAGCGCTTTCATGAGGCTCTTGGCGGCGCCCAGCCGATCACCCAGCGCCGCCAGCGCCTGACCTTCGAGTGACATCAGCTGTGCCAGAAACGGGGTAGGGGGCCCATCCAGATCGATGCCCTGGCGCGTCCATTCCAGGGCGGACTGGGGCTCACCGAGGCGCAGTGCCGCCTCCGCGAGCCGGCAGAAGAGGTCCTGGCGCACGAGGCGCGCCTGCGTCGGGCTCCACTCACCAGCCTCGAGCGACGAGGACAAGCTGGTCAGCGTTTGCCGAGAGCGCTCGAGCTCCTCCCGTGAGGCGGCTCGATCGAGCTCCGCATGGGCGCGATCGAGCTCCGGCTCGTGCAGAGTGGCGAGCAGCCTGGATCGGTACTCGCGCGCGGAGTCACCGAGCTCTTGCGCGCGCGGCGGCGACTCGCCTCGCTGCGCGGCGACAGCTCGCTCCGCCCGAGGCTCGCGAGCCGCATAGCGAGAGAGCGCGTCCTCGCCAGCACCTTTCGCCCGCAGCTCGGCAGGCGCCGCAGCCAAACCGTCCGTGCTGCTCGGGGCGGACGCATCGCCCCCATTGCGGACGAAAAGGATGACCGCCAACGTGGCAGCGCCGAACAGCGGTAGCCATACCGTGAGCAGCTGGCCAAAACCTTTGCGAGCCCTCTTACGCTCGGGCAAAGACGCGAGCACCTCTTCGCGAAGGCGCGCGCGGCTGTCAGCGGTCAAACGGCCTCCGTCAGCGCTGAAGCGCAGCAACGCCGCGGTCTCCAGCGCTGCGCCTGGCAGGTCGGCGCTGGCCGAGCCACCATCGAGGGCCCGCTGCAGCGCTCTGGCCGCGCGAGTCTCCTCCTCATCGGCGTCATCCAAGCGGAGCGGCTCGTCAGTCATGGCGCCTCGAGATCAGTGGACAACGCCCCGCTCGCGCTGAGCTCGTCCCAATGTTTGCGGAACGCCTTGAGCGCGCGCAGGATCAGCACGTCGAACGTCCCCAGCTTGACGCCCAGCCGCTCGGCGCAGATGGCCCGCGGCTGGTCTTCCAAAAACCTGAGCGCGATGGCTTCCCGGTAGCGCTCGTTCAAATGCTGAAGCGTTACCTGGACGGCGCGGCCGAGCCGCTGTCGAGACATCTCCCGGTCGAGCAGGTGCTCCGGCGAATCCGGTCCGCTCTGTAGCGGTTCGAGCAAAGATTCGAAGTTGGCCAGGGCTCGCCCGGTGACTTTGCGAGCGCGGTGCATGTCGAGAGCCTTGTTCTTCGCGATCGCCGATAGCCAATAGTAGATGCTCACGTTGCCCGGCTGAAAGTCGCCGAGGCGCTGGAAGGCGACCCGAAACGTCTCCGCCAGCGCGTCCTCGGCGGCAGCCGCATTGCCGAGTAGCGGATACAGGACGCGCCGATAGATGCGCTCGGCATAGGCGTCGTAGATCTCCCCGAAGGCCTGAGCTTCGCCCGCTGCGGCCCGGGATACACATTGACGCTCCCAGCTGCGTTGGCTCGTGTCGTTGAATTCTGCGTCCACGATGCATCGTTTGAGGGCGTTGCCGCACGTGGCAGTGGGCCCTTGAAGGAGTCAACGCCCGAGGCGCCCTCGAGCTTACACGGCAGCCGTCGATATCCTAAGCGTTTGCTCTACGGCCTGCCTCGCCCGCCACTTCCTCCAAACCAGCACTGACGCTGCCGCACGCCGCTCTCCAGCCATTGGGCCCAGCAGCGTACCAGCTCGGGTCGAACGCGAGAACGCGAAATGTTTGCCTGTAAGCCGGGGCCGTGGCGCGCGTCTCGCCTGCACTCCCAGGAGTGACCCGAGAAGGTAGGGGCGTACCGTCTGATCGGGTACGAGAACCGGCGCCTCGCCGCCCAAGACTTCAGCGATGACGCGAAAGATGCGGCGAGCTCGGCGCTGGCCACCGCGTCGCTGCACTGTACGAGTTGATCCCTCCTGGCGCGCCGAGCGACGTCGCTCGCGTCGATGCTCTGAAGTATCAGCGGTAACGCCCCTTCCGCTGGGTCACTCGGCGGAGCCGTGCACGATCGAGCTGCGTTACAAAGCACCGAACGCGGAGCAGAGCTGCTGGTCGAGCGCTCGGTGGCCGACGTCGAAACGCCGCTCGCGAAAACCAGCTCGGCCTTCCGCTTCTCGGCGGCAATAGCGACGTTTGGAATGACGCGTCGAGAGTCGCCGGATCGCGGCGCCGCGAGCTTCGCCCTCGCGCGGGCGCGCCCGCGACCAGCCGCCGACGTCAGCCCGGGCGCGCCGCTGTCGACCCCGCCGCTCCGCTTCCGGGGCGAACGGGCCGCGGACAGCAACCTGGCGCGCAGACCTGTGGACACGGCGGGAGCGGACCGACGCTCTTGACAGCATCACCTCGCAGGCGCTCCAGCACTAACTCTCGAATCGTGTCGACAAAGCGCGGATGGGTCCCCACGGTGGGGGCTCGGAGCATCGGCATCCCGAGCTCGCGACACAAGGCGGCGGCTTCTTCATCGAGGTCGTACAGAACTTCGATGTGGTCCGACAAAAACCCGATGGGCGCGATCACGATGCCCGGGACCCCTCGCTCGTGGAGGTCACGCACATGCTCGAGGATGTCCGGAGCGAGCCAGGGCACTTCTGGAGGGCCGCTACGGCTTTGCCAGACCAGGTCCCATGCGAGGTGGCCCAGTCGTTCCGCGATCAACGCCGCGTTGGCTCGGAGCTGCTTCTCGTAATCACACGTGTCGGCCATCGACCGAGGGATACTGTGCGCCGTAAATACGATGCGCGCTCCCGAGAGCTTGCTCGCGCCGATCGTGGCGCCCAATTTTTCCCAAGGCGGACGCACGCATTGCTCGCACGCGTCCACGAAGCCGGGGTGATTGAAAAAACGCCGTAGCGGGTCGATGGACGGCGCACCGGGGACCGAGGCGCGGGCTTGCTCGATGTCGCCGAGGTACTGGCGACAGCCCGAGTACGAGCTGTAAGCGGACGTGATGAACGCGAGCGCTCGCTTCACGCCGTCCTGCTGCATTTGGGTCACGGCTTCGCTGAGCAACGGCGCCCAGTTCCGATTACCAAAGTATATGGGCAGCTGGATCCCGTGCGCTTTCAGGTCCCGATCGAGCGCGAGGATCAAGGCGCGATTCTGATCATTGATCGGGCTCTTGCCGCCAAAATGTTGGTAATGCTCGGCCACGCTCAGCAGGCGCTCGGGCGGAATGCCCCGGCCTCGCGTTACGTTCTCGAGAAAAGGCATGACGTCTTCTGGGCGTTCAGGGCCACCAAAAGACACGACCAAGAGCGCGTCGTATTCGGGCATCATGGTGCTTTCTTTAGCTTATTTCTCACGAGCTGGTAAGCCACGGAGAGGGCATGATCGGGGCCGCCCGTCGGATCGGCTGGCACGCTTCGAGCGACGCCGAGGTGAGTTGGCGCGAGGCCCACGCTTTCGTTTGGGTCTCCTTCCGAAGAGACCGGATCCTGCGTGGGGGCCGGGGCGCTCGGGGTCTCGGGCCCGTTTTCGGACGGCAAATGATTCTCCAGGTCGTGCTCTCGCATGACGGTGATGCCGCTGCTGCTCGAGAGCGCGGTGTCGACCAATACGTCGGGGGTGATACCCGCCACCTGGATGGCTCGCCCTCCGGGCGTGTAATAGCGCATCGTCGTGAGCCGGAGGCCGCTGCCGCCGGGTAGATCGATGATGGATTGGACGGAGCCTTTGCCAAAGGTGCGCGCCCCCACGATGGTGGCTCGTTTATGATCTTGAAGCGCGCCAGCCACGAGCTCGGAGGCGCTGGCGCTAAACTCATTGACGAGGACCACCATGGGGCCTTCTTCCAGCGACCCGGAGCTGCCGGCGCGGACTTCATCCACGATTTGACCGCGGTGGCGCGTGGAGTACACGGTTCCACCGCTCAAGAACTCGTCGGCGACGGCGGAGGCTGCCGAGACGAGCCCCCCGGGGTTGTTGCGCATGTCGAGCACGATGCCAGCGATGCCGCCCATGCTGCCACGCAGCTGACCCACCGCCTCCAATAGCTCGGTGGGGGTCTTGGACTGAAATTGCTTGATGCGCAGATAAGCGACCTGCCCCTCGAGATCAGCGGCGAGCACGCTCGAGACCTCGATCACCTGGCGCGAAAGCGCAAACCTGAGGATGTTGTCCTTGCCGGGCCGGCGCACGGCCACGCGCACGGTGGTTCCGGGCGGTCCACGCATGAGCTTCACCAACTCGCTCGCGTTTTTCCCCTGAACGCTCAGGCCGTCGATGGATAAGATTGAGTCACCGGCGCGAATCCCCGCCTTGGCCGCTGGGGAGCCTTCGATGGGCGAGATGACGGTGACGCGATCGTTGCGAAAGTCGACCTCCACTCCGATGCCAGCAAACTCGCCGCGGGTGTCGTCTTGCAGCACGGCAAAGTCACGCGCGGGCAGATACGAGGAATGCGGGTCAAGCTCGGCCACCATGCCTTTGATGGCACCCGTGAGCAGCCGCTCGCGATCGACGGCGTCCACGTACTCATTTTCAATCAAGACCAGGATGCGCGACAGCTCCGCGACGACGGAGTACGGGCTCTGGTCATCCAGGGAGGCTCGGCTCGATCGTGAGCTCACCGCACCACCCGCGAAGGCGCTCAAGGTCAGCACGCCCAGCCAGAGGGGCCGCCATCGGCTTTCGTAACTGCGGTGCGGTGGTGTAGAGTGCATGGGCGGCCTAGGGGTCGGGGACTAGAACAGTGTACGGCGCTGGCCTGTGCGGTGGGCGTCGCCCCAAAAAAATTCGGCAGGACCGGCACCACCAAAAGCTCGGTACAAAGGGCCTCGCGCAGCGTGCCGAAGGCGCTTTGCCCATACCTTTTCAGGGCGCGTAGCAGCCCCACACGCCGAGCCGATTGCTGAACGTTTTCGCGGACGTCCTTGGGTGCAAACGGAGGCCGGCGGCGCCGGGAACGGCCGCAGCGGCAGCGCTGGGTCGAGGCCGCTGATTTATCGGACCTACCCTGCTTGCTTCGCTCCCAGACTTCGGCATTAATTTTCGCCCACCTTTAACTTGATCGTCAAAGGTGTCGTCTTGGTCATCACAAGGTAACTATACGAGGTCCAGCACATGGGTGAGAACCAAAACACCGGTAAGGGCAGCGACAAACGCAAGCAGAGTCTCTATTTCCCGGAGTCGATGCTGCAAGAGATCAAGGATGAGGCGGCCCGGCTCGACCGGTCTCTCTCCTGGATCGTGCAGCGCGCGTGGAAGACTGCCCGGCTCGAAATCAGGAAGATTCCCAGCGTCAATGACATTGAGGAAGAGGAGACTGCAGCGGCAAAATAACCGGCGCATTCCGTTGGGTCGGGGTTCGAGGATGAGAACACCGACCAGCGGAATCATATTCGCTCCAAATGTGGTCCGCTCGAGGCGGCTGTTGTTAAGGTCGAGGTGGGGCGCGTTGGCGAGCCCCGTCTGTCGCGTCGAAGGCGTGCCGATACGCCGGCCCGGCTCCCATCTAGAGGGGCCTCAGGGCCGGTTCGTCGTATTTCGCCACTCGACGGCGCCGGGGTTGGTTTCATTAACGGCGTCCGTGTGCGCCTGAGTCAGGCCGCGGGCTTTCCCGAAAGACGCATATGGGTATTGCAGGCCGTTCCGAAAGCGCCGCCGGCGGGGGCGCCTTGGCTGAAACGATCGACGCGCAACTAATAGGCGAGCTGTTGGGTCTGTTGGCGCACGACCTCAGAAACCCGCTATCGGCACTCCACAGTAACCTGGGTTATCTCGACACCGTGTTGTCCTCCGAGCACGAGGAGGCGCGTGAGGCAGTCGAAGACGGCGTCGTGTCCTGTGACGGCCTCTCCCACGTGATCGACAACGTTGACCTGCTCGGGCAGGTGTTGCGTGGCGGCCTGCGCGTGCAAAAGAGCTCATCGCCTGTCGCGCCGCTGATCGCAGGCGCGGTCGAGCGTTGCCAGCCTGCGGCGCGCAGCCATGGGCTAACCCTGGAGCTCGACGCCAAGGCTCGGCAACTCCACGCGGCCGTGGACGTGGGTCGTGATCTGGCGACGCGGGCGCTCACGAACCTCATTCGAAACAGTATCCAACACGCGCCACCGACGACCACGGTCACGGTGACAGCGACGGCGGAAGGACAACGCGTCTTCGTCCAGGTCCGCGACGCAGGCTCGCCCTTCACGGACGACAATCGCGAGAGCGCTTTTACTGCAGAAGGCCAGGTCGCCGCGAAAGCGCGAGCCAACAGCCGCTACAGTCGCGGCATGGGCCTTTACTGTGCGCGGCTCGCCGCCAGCTTGTGCGGCGCCGAAATCAAAGTCTTGAACAGTCCCCCGGGTGGCGGCAACACGTTCCAGCTGTCGTTGCCGCAGTGCATCTCGCTCGAGCGCTGAGGCTAGAGCGGCCAAGGCCGTAGGATCACGGCGCGATCTGGCGCGCGGTGCGCCGCAGTATCGCGGCCCGAGCCGTTGGCGGCCATGCCGAGCCCGGGGAGGGCGCGAGGTAACCCGGAACAGGTGACCGGTCGGTGTTTGGCGCCCATCAGCGTCACCCGTCCTCGCCGCGTTTTTGAGGTTTTTTCAAGCCGTTGCACGCACCCGGGCGACAGGCTAGACAGCGCCCGTGGCCGAGCCAGAGGCGGACCGTCGCCGAATCCTCGCGCAAGTTGAGCGCGCCGCGTGGGCGCTGGCACAAGGGCGCGATGGTACGGGGATGGCGCCCCCGGAAATACAGTCGCAGGTTGCCGCGTGGAGGCAACGCCTACTCGAGCGCAATCAGGAAATGGACCAGGAACGATGGCTGATCGGCCTTTTGACTCTCGTATGTCTGTCCCGTTCCAGGCTGCCGGATCTAACGGAAGCTCGTTGAGCGACGCAGCCCGCCCCGCTCCGGCGGAGGGATCGACGGGGGGCTCCTCCGAGCAGCGGCAAGTCGGTCCCGAGATCGTCGTGCGGCTCGAGTACGCGCTGTATGACGCCGAAGGGGCGCTCGTCGAAGCACCCGGCCCAGAGGAGCCCATCGAGTTCATCTTCGGCGTGGGCCAGGCTTCAGCGGTGATCGAGCGCGCAATCGACGGGCTCCGGCTGCATCAAAGCCGTCGGCTCGAGCTCAAACCGAGCGAAGCGTTTGGGCCGCGCGACGAAGCTGCCCTGTTGGTCGTCGACCGCAGCGAGTTGCCAGAGGGCGCGGCCCTGGGAGACGAGCTCGAGGCGGAACGGGACGATGGTGAGCTCGTGTTCTTGCGCGTGGTGGAGCTGGACGACGAAGAAGCTCGCCTGGACGCCAATCACCCGTTGGCGGGTCAACGGGTAGCCCTCGAGCTGCGCGTGGTCAGCCTTCGTATCGCGACGTCTTCGGAGCTGCAAGCGGCTGAGGCAGAGCTTCGAGCGAGGCCCGCGGGGGAAGAACCCGACGTGCTCGCCTCCCGCCTTTTGCGAAGAGATCGCTTTACGCCACCCAAGTCAGGGTGACATGAACCGTGGGCCTGGCGTCGGGCCAGCCCAGCAGTTACGTTACGCGGAAGTTTGGAGAATCGAATGAGTAAGCCCGAGGATTTCAAGTTCGACAGCAGGGTGCGGGATCGTTTGCTGCGGAGCCGCGCGCTATCCGCCGCGGAGGTGCAAGGGCACCTGGACCAGTTGCCCGATCTAGAGGGCGAATACGAGGTGTTGTCCGACACGCCTCAGCCGGCCGTTGCTCCTGCGCGCAGCGAGTCTCATGAGGAACCGCTGGTTTTCGACGGTATTCGCCGCCTGCAGGCACTGAGCGAGATCAGCTCGGCGCCGGCACCTGCTCGTTACGCCGCGCCCGCCCCATCGGCTCCCAGCAGTGGGTTGCCCTCGTACCGTGAACCGGAGTCGCGCGCACTCGGGACGCCGTTTCGCTCTAACTTGATGGAATCGGAAATTTCAGGAGTCGGCGCCGGCGCCGTATCCGCTGCGCTGGGGGCAATGGCCGCAGAGGCTCGCGGAGCAGCGATGTTCGGTGTCCCGTCCATCTCGCATACTCCCCGGCCCGAGGCCGAGCCGCCCACCCCCGTCACATTGCGTTCGGAGTCGAGCGCCGTTGCCCCCGCCGCAGCTGAGGAGGAGACGGACGAGGACGTCGACGACGAAGACCTGGATGACGACGACGCGGACGATGAAGATGACGACGACGTCGATGATGACGATGCCGACGACGATGACGATGTCCCGGAGGCGGAGGCCGGCGCTGAGACGGGCGCCGATGACGTGAGCGTGGCGGAGGCCGGCAGCTCGGAGCGGTCCGAGCCGGATAGCGAGGACCTGGCGTGAGTAGCTCCTCGGGCGCGACCGGGGATGGGGAAGACTCCCTTCCAGCCATCGATTTCGCGACGTTTGTGCTCTCGCTGAGCCATAGCGCTCTGGTGCACTTGGGCGACGCCCCGGATCCCTCGGGGGGCGTGCCCAAGCCGGACGTGAACATGGCGAAGCAGACCATCGATTTGCTGCTGGTCTTGCGGGAAAAGACCACCGGCAATCTGACGGGCGAAGAGGAGCGCCTCTTGGACCAGGTACTATACGACCTCCGGATGCGCTACGTGGAGGTCGTGCGCGAGGTGTGAAGTGAAGCCCGCCGTGCTCGCGCTACTCCGCTGGGGTCTGCCCTGCCTTTTGCTCGGGGGCTGGCCGCTGGGGTGTGAAAAGTGGCGCGGGCGCTCGGGGGGCGCGACGGGCAGCGGGGCTCCGCCGATCGTCGTGAACGTGCCCCGGGGCCCGGAGACGGTGATCTTGCCCGGCGGCGTTCAGGCCCCCGCGAGCTTTGCGGATCTCGCCGCGCGTGTAGCGCCTTCGGTGGTGTTCGTGCGTACAAATCAGACGCACCGCTATGGCAGCCGGCGCGTGCTTGGACGAGGCCTGGGCAGCGGATTCGTGATCGACCCCGATGGCCTAGTCCTCACCAATCATCACGTGGTGGAGAACGCGGCGCGCATCGACGTAGTGATCGGCAAGGACCGGCGCTTTCGCGCTCAGATCGTCGGGACCGATCCCCCGACCGACATCGCGATCTTGCGTATCGACGCGCGCGGGTTACCGGCGCTGCCGCTCGGCGACTCCAACGCGCTGCGCGTAGGAGATTGGGTGCTCGCGATCGGCAACCCATTCGGTCTGGCCAATACGGTCTCCGCCGGCATCATTTCGGCCAAAGACCGCACGACAGAGGACGTGCCCGGGCTGGATCCTCAAGGATTTTACAACTTCCTGCAGACCGACGCGAGCATCAACCCGGGCAACTCCGGTGGGCCCTTGCTCGACCTGGCGGGCAACGTGGTGGGCGTCAATACCGCCATCAACGTGCAGGCGCACAAGATCGGTTATGCGATCCCGGTCAACATGGTGCGCGAGCTGTTGCCTCGGCTCGTGGGCAAGGGGCACATCGAACGGGCTGCCATGGGCGCCGTGATCTCGTCGCTGAAGCCGGTCGATATTCCGCGCATCGGCGTCGAAAGCTTGAAGGGCGCGCTGGTGCGTCAGGTGAGCGAAGGAGGCCCGGGGGACCAGGCAGGCCTCGCGGTGGATGACGTCATCATCGAATTCAACGGTCGCGACATTCCTGGTCCCTGGGCGCTGCGTTGGGCGATGAGCCTCGCGGGCGTCGGCACCGTGGTCAAGCTCTCCGTGCGGCGTCCGACGGGGCAAATCGTGGAGCTCAGCGTGCGCTTAGGGGACGCCTCGGAGCTACCACCGGCGCCGGAAGAAGAGCCGCCGCCGTAAAAGAGGACGCTGAGAGCTGTCAGGGGCTCTTCTTGGTCGGTGGATCGCCGGAGTCGGGGGCTGCCTTGTCGAGATCCAAGATCATGGTCGTGCCCAGATAGCTCCGCGTCTCGTAGCGGGTGATCTTCCCGATCTTCTTGACGATGCTCGCCATGCGCTGCGACTCGGCCAAGATCACCTGCGCTGCGTCGACCAGGGGCGAGTCCGCGCTGAGCTGTTTCAAGAGCAGCTCGGCGTAGCCGATCACGCCGGTCAGAGGTTGGTTGAGCTCGTGTGCGGTGGTACCGGCGAGCTCCGCCAGGGCCAGGCTCTTCTCCTGCTCGCGTAGCTCCTCCTGAGCCAACTGGAGCCGCGCCTCCATGCGCAGCTTGTCGCGCACGTCCGTGAATATGCCCACCGAGCCGATGGGCTTTTCGTTGTCCATGATCAGCGCTGCCGAGATGTTCACGGGAATGCTCTCCCCCCGCGAGCCCATCATGTCCACGCGATAGTCTTCGAGGCGCTGCGGGCCGCCGTGCTCCGAGCTGCGAATATTCCTCATGACCTCGCGCGCCACGCCTCTTGGATACAGGCTCTCTACGCTGAGCTTCCCGATGACGTCGGCTGGCTCGTAGCCGAAGATACGGGCTGCGGCGCGGTTGAAGATCAAGACGCGGCCGGTCATGTCGCTCGACACGATCGCGTCCACTGAGCTGTCGATGACCTGAGCCAAGAACTCCGTGGTGCGCCGCAGCTCCACTTCCGTCGCCCGCTCGGCGGTCACGTCGCGGAAGGTGCACAAGACGGCGTGCTCCGCGCGGAGGACAGGGCTGAACGTGACGCTCAAGGTCAGCTCCTCGAGTGGCCTCTCTCTACGAGCGTCCTTGGGAATGAAGCGGATGTCGACCCCACGCGGATAGATGCCGGAACGAAAGCCTCGCACCAGGGCCGCCGTACGCCCTATCTCTTTGCGGCTCAAGAAACCGAGGACGCCGGCGTTGCTGAGCTCGCTGGGGGCGTACCCCGTGATCTCGCTCGCCCTGGGGTTCGAGAAGAGGATGCGCCCGTTGTGGTCCACCACGAGCATGCCGTCGGCAGCGCTCTCGAAGAAATCGGCATAACGCTGGAAGAAGCGCATGCGGTGTTCGACCCGCGCCCTCTGCTCCGTGATCTGTTGCTTCTCGTACAACAGGGATTCGGTCATCTGCGCGTTGCGCAACGCCATGGCGGTGGCGTTGGCCAAGAGCTCGAGGTTCGCCTTCGCAACGGCGTCAAACTCTCGCGCGTCAGCCAAGAGCGTGTACAGCACCCCGTGCTGGCTCCCATCGTACCCAATCGGCACGATCGCGAGGCAGCGCGGCGCGTCCAGACTGGAGAGCTCGCCCTGTTTTACGAGCAGGCGAACCGGGTCGACGTTCTCGACGATGAGCGTCTCACCGCTGTGCAACACCCGGCTGATTTCGGGTTGCAGCTCCAGGTCTACGCTCAGGCTCAGCGACTGCAGAGACGGCGGCGCGGCGCTCGTCGCCGCTAGATGCCCGATCGATTCGCCCGCTTCGGCGAGGATGAGCATGGAGGCCTCCGCCCTTACTATCGTCGTGGCGCAATTGACCACGGCATGTAAGGCATCTCGGATATCCTGGCTCTTCGCCAGCAACCGCGTGAGCTCGACTAGAGCCTGCAAACGACGCCCAAAGTACAGAACAACGATGCCATGAAGCCTTCGCGCGCGCAAAAGGAGCCTGGCGTAAACCCGAGGCTTGGGTCAAACCCCGCGGAATTTCGCTCGTTTCACCTGCGCGTGGGCGTTTCCTTGCGGGACGCTTGTGCCCACAAACGGCTCAACTACAGTCGGCCGGCAATCTTCCGAGGAGTAACGATGCTGCGTGTCAATCCATTCGCCGCGCTGCGGCCCCAACCCCAAGTGGCTTCCGAAGTGGCGTCCGTACCGTACGACGTGGTCAACACCGAGGAGGCACGGCGCCTCGCCGAAGGTCACCCGTTGAGCTTCCTGCACGTCGTGCGCTCGGAAATCGATCTGCCTCCCGACACGGACCCGCATTCCGACCTGGTGTACCAGCGAGCGCTTGCGAACTTTCAGAAGCTCGAGCGCGACGTGCTCGTACGAGAGGCGGCCCCGGCCATCTATATCTATCGACAAGAGACGACGTTGCTCGGCAAGCAAGTCCGGCAAACCGGGGTGGTGTGCTGCTGCCACGTGGGAGATTACGCGAGCGGCATCATCAAGCGGCACGAAAAGACCCGCAAAGACAAGGAAGATGACCGCACGCGTCACGTCCTGACGCTCAAAACCAATACGGGTCCGGTGTTCCTGATGTACCCGGACCGAGCCAGTATCTCGGCGCTGGTCGAAGCCGAAACCAAAGCGCAGCCGCTCTACGACTTTGTCGCTGTGGACGGGGTGCGGCATGTGGTCTGGAAGAGCGCGGCCGCCGAGAGGTACGTCGCCGAGTTCCAGCGAGTCGAGGCAGCTTATGTGGCAGATGGTCATCATCGGGCAGCATCCGCGGCGCGCGCAGCGGCAGAGCTCGCGCGGGCGAACCCGAGCCACCGGGGCAACGAGGAGTACAACTGGTTCTTGGGCGCGCTATTTCCCGCGTCAGAGCTCACGATTTTGCCTTACCACCGCGTGCTGAAAGACCTGAACGGGCTGTCCGTTGAGGCACTGCTCGCTCGATTGCGTGCCAGCGCCAAGGTGGAGAAGACCTCGGAGCCTGCGCCCACGCGGGCGGGCGCGTTCGGCATGTACGTCGACCACACCTGGTATCGGGTCGAGTTGCCGGAAGCCGCGATCGACAGCACGGATCCGGCGAAGTCGCTCGACTACACGCTGCTCTACGAGCACGTGCTCCAGCCCGTCTTCGGCATTGGCGACATCCGTACCGACAATCGCATCGACTTTGTCGGTGGTATCCGCGGCACCTCCGAGCTCGAGAAGCGAGTCGACAGCGGCCGTGACGCGGTGGCCTTTGCGATGCGGGCGACCAACATCGACCACCTGCGGAGGGTGGCCGACGCCGATCAGATCATGCCGCCGAAGTCGACCTGGTTCGAGCCGAAGCTGCGTTCGGGTCTTCTGATCCACACGCTGACGTGAACGGTGCCGGGCGGGGCGGCTCGCGTTCCGCCCCCCGCGTCAGCCCCGTCGTCTATTCCACGAGCTGCTCGGGCGCGAGCTTCAGCGACAGACCCTTGCCCTCGAGCAGCGGCTCGATCTTCTGGCGGTCGCCGACGATCACGATCACGGAGTGATCGGGGTCCAGTCGTCGCGCTTCGGCTGCGGCGGACTCTTGGTCCACCTTGGCGATGAGCGTCGCGTAGTTATGCTGGTAGTCGGGCGGCAGGCCATCGATGAACAGCTCGGCCGTGTCGCCCAGGATACGCCGCACGTGTTCGAGGTTAGCACCGAGGCCCTGGATCAAATCCGTCTTTGAACGGTCCAGCTCCTCGGTCGTGATCGGATTGGGGCTGCCGGCTTTGAGCCCGCCGAGCTCCGCCCGGAGCTGGTCCAAGGCGTCGGCTGTGTTCTCGGTCTTGATGCTGCTCATGCCGATGAACGCGCCCCAGCGCAGCGTGGCGATCGCCGTCGAGCGCACGCCGTAGGTGTAAGCGTGCTTCTCTCGAAGGTTGAGATTGAGGCGAGACGTGAACAAGCCGCCGAGCAGATTGTTCATGACCTGACGCGCTTCGTGGCCTGGCGCCGAGCGCTCGGGAAAGGGTTGCCCGATAAAAACGGCGCTCTGCACCGAGCCGGGTCGATCCACGAGCCACACCACCGTGTGCGCAGGGGGCGGGGGCAGCTCGAGGGGCAGCGGCCGCGGCGGCGAGCTCTGTGGCAAACCGCCGAGGCTCGACTGCGAAAGCTCCGTCAGCCGCTCCATCGTCAGATCTCCGACGGCGATCACGGCCAAGTTGCTAGCGACGTAGTGCTCCTTGTGGAAGCGCCGCAGGTCCTCGCGCGTGAGGCGCTCGACATCGGCGAGGCTGCCGCGAACCGGAGCGCCGATCGTCGTGCCCAACAGGGCGCGCATCCCGGCCAACGAGGAGAGGCGCGACGGCTCCTGGCGTTCGCTCACCAACGAATCCAGCCATAATTTTTTGACCCGCGTCACGTCGTCCAGCGAAAAGCGTGGCTCGGTGATGACCTCCGACAAGAGCGCCAAGCCGGCATCCACGTCGGACGGCAGCACCTCGAGCGATACGCTGCTTCCGTCACGCCCGGTGTCAAAGTCTAGGCTCGCGCCCAGAGACTCAGCGGCCTCTGCCAACGAGAGGGCGTCCTTCTTCCGGGTGGCCTCGGTCATCAGGCGCAGGCTCAGCGCCGCGAGCCCGCTCTTGCCTGGGCCACACGCCGAGCCCCCCGCGTGTGCGGAGATGGACAACGCGACGGTGCCCGCCTTGCGCGGCACGAGATAGAGCTGGACGCCATTCGGCAGGCGCGAGACCTGGGCGCTCGGATAGTCGAAGAGCCGCGCGGTACCTGCGGGCGGACGTTGCTCGCGCCACGCCTCATCGGCTGCTGGCGCTGGTGACGCCGCGCCGTTGGCGGCGGCGCCATGAGCGCCACCACAGCCGCTCGCGACCAGCAAGAGACAGGTCAAGCCGCTGCCGAGGACCGAAGCTCGCAAGCGCTCGTGGCAAGATCGCTGTCGCTTCATGGGGTCACCGTGCTTTGTGCAGCCGCGGGTTGCGCTTTGGGCAGCGTGACCACCGTCAGCTTCCGATCGAGCGGGAGGTGCGTCTGCACCGCCGTCTGAACCTCGCGAGCGCTGACGGCCGCCAAATGCTGCATCTCCCCCGGCAAACGCCCCGGGTCACCGAGGTAATGGTTGAGCTTTTGCAAGACGCCCGCGCGGCCGCCTTCACCGACGCCGCTGTTCAAGAGCTGAAGCGAGCTCGCCAGATCCACGAAGATGCCTTTCTTGGCGCGCCCGAGCTCACTTTGCGTCGGGCCCTCGTCCACGAAGCGCTGCAAGGTCTTGCCGATGGCTTGCTCCACGCGCTCTACGGGTACGCCGCTGGAGACCGTCGCGTCCACACCGACGATGCTCGCGAGCTCGTTGTCGTCGAGCCACACGTCGACGTTCGCTGCCAGCCCCGCCACGACGAGGTCCCGGTACAGGCGCGAAGCCTTACCCGAGCCGAGCACATGCGTGGCAAGCTCCAGGGCGGCCTCATCGGCGCTGAAAGCCGGCGGGACGATCCATGCGACGCTGACCTTCGCCAGCGAAACGCCTTCCTCGACGACGAGGCGTTCCGCGGCTTTCAAGGGCGGCGTGACGAGGCTTGGACGAGCGGGACGGGGGCGGGTGGGTAAGCTGCCGAAGTAACGCTCGACCAACACCTTGGTTCGCTCGGGGTCGATATCCCCCACGAGCGCCAAGGTCGCGTTGCTCGGCGCGTAGTAGGCGGCAAAAAAAGCTCTGACGTCGCTCATCGTGGCGTTCTCGAGGTCCTCGATCGAGCCGATCACGTTGCCATGATAGGGGTGCCCGAGCGGGAAGAAGTGATCGTAGAGCGCGAGCTCACTCGGCCCATAAGGTCGATTTTCGTAGCTCTGGCGGCGTTCGTTCAAGACCACCCCGCGTTGCACCTGCAGGCGTTCTTCTGTCAGGGCATCGATCATGAAGCCCATACGATCGCTCTCGAGCCACAGCGCGAGCTCGAGCTGTTCGCTCGGGACGGTCTCGAAGTAGTTCGTACGATCGAAGCTCGTCGTGCCATTCATGTTGGTGCCGCCGGCGGATTCGAGCAGCGTATCGAACTGTTGCCCCGCGTACTTCGAGCCCTCGAACATCAAGTGCTCGAACAGGTGCGCGAAGCCGGAGCGCCCTTTCGGCTCGTTCGCGGGCCCGACATGATACCAGAGGTTGACCGCGACCTTCGGCAAGGTCGGGTCACGATGCAGGATCACCTCCATGCCGTTCGGCAGCGTGTACTTCTCGAACGGGATCTCGAACGCCTTGGCGGCGGCGGCCAGCGAAGCGTCGGGTGCGGCGCTCCCGGGGGCGGCTCCTGCCGAGGGGGTGGCGGCTTGGGGGGCCGGCAGGTCAGCCCGGGCGGGGCTGCCCCCCCATGCGGAGAGGGCCAGCAGCGACGTACACACGCTGCACGTAAGTTTGCGAAACATGGTAGCCTTCTAGATTGTTCGGCCGGCGAAAGAAAGGGTGCCAGGCCGCGAACGCGGCGTCCCTCCAAGGCGTACATGATCGGCCTCTTGGCCCCGTAGCGGGACCAGGGACCGCGAAATTGACCTCGATTCAATAGAATCGAGATACTAAGCGTGTGTCATGAGCGCCCGCGTATCGCGCGCAGAGTCCGAGTCCGAACGTGCCCAGGCACGGGCGATCCGTCATGCCGTCTTCGTCGTCGAGCAGGCGGTCCCGGTCGAGGTCGAGGTGGACGGTCTCGATGAAGCGTGCGACCACTATCTGGCGTGGTTTGGGGGCGAGCCGGTGGCGACGTTGCGCACGCGCCGCACGAGCCAGGGCTACAAGATCGAACGGGTCGCCGTGCGCAGCGAGCATCGCGGCAGCAACGTGGGCAGGGCGCTCGTCCTTACCGTGCTCGAAAGCGCACCGGCGGGTGCGACGGTTTACGTTCACGCGCAAGCGAGCGCGCTCGGCTTTTGGCAGCGGGTCGGCTTTGTGGCGCATGGCCCGAGCTTTGAAGAGGGCGGGATCGCACACCGTTTGATGCAACTCGGCCCCGCCGCAGCATAGGCCGGCATAGGCTGCATCAGCATGGGCCGGCACCGCATGGGCCCGCACCGCAGGGGCCAAGCGAGCTGCATAGCCCCGGCAAGTGACGCAGCGCCCCGCGGTGGACGCTTTAGTCCGGAAGCTGGACGGGCGGCACCGGCATGAGCACGTCGACCTCGCCTTCTCGCCGATAGTACTCGATGCGCGGGCGCCCGCGGTCCCGATGGTTGGCTTGTTGCAGCTCTTCGAAAACGGCGACGACCTCGTCGTGAAGCGCGGGCGCCTTCTGTCGCAGCCGCATGCGCAAATAGCCGCCTCCCGCGAGCACGCAGCGCCCGAGCCCCAGAGCCTCCGCGCGGTCCCCCTCGCGCAGCTCTACGCAGACCCGATAGGTGCCCGCAGCGGCGTTGAAGACGCCGTAGAATTTCCGCCCCCGACGCGAGCCCACGATCCTCTCGAGCCGGGCCCAGGCCTGGCGAATATGCTCCGGCTCCCCGTCGACTTGAAGAAACATGACCGGCGTCTCGGCGCGCTCGGTAAAAACGATCGGCTTCATTGCGCAACCCCCCAATCGCGTGATGAGTGAATGAACTATACGCGGGCCGCATCGCGCACTCAATGACCGCGCGTGCATCCGACCCGACTTATCTTTCGTTAACGTTGGCCTCGCACGCCTTCGACGGCGAGCTGCGCGAAGGACACTCCACGGTCACGGGTCAGAGGGGCCGCTGAAGCTTGGCTCGTAAGCCTCGTCTTCGATGGAAGCCGCTTGCAGCGTGGGCGTCAGCCGCGACGTGCAGTCGAGCATCACCGCGATCTCTTCCGTGTCTTTGGCGCCAACGCTGGCTTCGTAACGGCCTGGGTGAGGACCGTGTGGGAGCCCGCCGGGGTGTAAGGTCAGGCTGCCGCGCTCGACACCCACTCGCGACGAAAACTCCCCGTCGACGTAGAACAGCACCTCGTCCACGTCGGCAGAGCTGTGCGCGTAGGGGCACGGTACGGCGTCGGGATGGAAGTCCAGGGGACGCGGGACGAAGCTGCAGACCAGCGCACCTTTGCCTTCAAAGGTGCCATGCCAAGTGGGCGGCAAGTGGACGGAGCTGACCCTCGGCTGAAAGTTCAGGATCGGAAACGCCCACGGATAGAGGGTGCCATCCCAACCCACGACATCCAACGGGTTGTGCGGGTAGATGTACTTTTGCGATTGCTCTGCGCTCTTCACCCAGACCTCTCGCAGGCCTTCGTCCGTCGGCCCAATAAACCGCGGCCGTTTGAAGTCACGGTGGCTGTACGGCGCGTCCATCCGCAGTTGCCCGACCGGGTTGCGGAAGCGGGCCGGCACGCCCACGCCGCCGTAGAACTGCATCGACAGGCAGTGCAACGGAGCAGAGCCGCCCAGCACGAAACGATGCAAGAGGCCCTTGGGCACGAGCACGTAATCGCCCGCGATGAAGTCCAGATCCCCGAGCAGGCTGCGTAAGGTGGCTCGACCCTGGAGCACGAACAAGAGCTCGTCAGACGCCGCGTTGACGCGGTAGCTCGTGTCGCTCGCGGTGGGCAGGTAGCAGCTCAAAACGAGGTCCGCGTTGTAGAGCAACGGGACGCGGCCGCTCGGCGACGCCTCGCGTGCCGATTTGAGCAGCGGAAGGCCGCCGAGCGCGAGGGTGCGGTAGTGGCGTCTTAGCAGCTCCCCGGACCGAGCATCGCTCTGATCTCGGGCAGCGCCGCGCCCGAGCGGCTCGAACACGGGCGCGCCGACGGCGCGTAGCGCTTGCGGGCGCTCTTCGTGGTACAGAATGCTGTACGGGCCGTCGAAGCCTTGGCGGGTCAGGCACTCCTCGTAGCGCAGCCGGCCATCCCCGTCGCGGAGCGCGACGTGATGTTTGGCGGGCAAGTCGCCAAACGCGAGCCGCTCTAACACTCGGCCCCCTTGGCCTTGGTTTGCTCGCGTTCAATGCTCTCGAACAGAGCCCTGAAATTTCCGGCGCCAAAGCCCTGGTCACCCTTGCGTTGGATGAGCTCGAAGAAGAACGGCCCTGCTTCTGCGCTGCCGTACAACCCGGCCGAGTCCTTCAGGAAGATTTGGAGCAGGTAAGCGCCCTTCGCCGCGCCGTCGACGAGGATGCCGAGCTCCATGAGCTCACCGATGTCCTCCTCGATGCGCTCCACGCCCTCGCGGCGGAGGCGCTCGGGAAGCAGCTCGTAATAGCTGCCTGGCGTGGGCATGAATTCCACACCCCGCGCGCGAAGGCCGCGGACTGCGGCGACGATGTCCGCCGTCGCGAGCGCCACGTGCTGCACCCCATCACCTCGGTTGTCCTCATGAAACAGATTGATCTGGGAGCTCTTGAAGGCGGGGCGGTAGGGCTCGTTGTTCGCGAATTTGATCGCTGTCTTCGGGTCCCACATGACGGCGGATCGCAACCCCGAGCCGTGTTGGGCGGAGCGCGGCGCGGAATTGTCCGAAGCCACGTCCCGCGTGTGAAATTGGACGTCCCAGAAACGCTCGAAGCCCATCACGTGCTCGAGCCACAGGAGCGCGGGGCTCATGGTTTGAAAATTGCTCGTCACGTGGTCGATGCCCGAAATGTCGAAGCGATTCGTGCCGCCGCGCGGCGCCCCGTACACGAGCATGCCGGGAAAGAGCGCCGGGTACTCGTGGCGCTGCACGAAGCGGAAGGTCGTGTCACCGAAGGGTGTAGTGATGGAGAACGTCTTGAACCAGCCTGTGCCTTCGTGCTCGGTTTGAACTTCGCAGATCGGGTTGCCTCCGCTGCGATCGAGCTCGGCAAAGGTCGCGTCGATGTCTTCTACCTCGAAGGTCAAGGTCCCCACGCCGTCGGGGTGGCGGCTCAGGTAGCGAGCGGCGCGCCCCCCTTCGCCTTCAGGCTGTGAGCAGACGATGGCCGAGCCGGCAGCTTGGAAGATCAGAGAGCGCTGCCGCCCGGCCCGAGTGAGCTCCGGGCTGCTCTCTCCCACCTCCGCGAAGTCGAGCAGCTCCGTGTAAAAGCGCCGGCTGCGCTCCAGGTCACGCACGTAATAGTGGATGCCGAGCAGCCGCGTCAGCCCGAGTTTGCTCTGTACGGTCGTCATGCAGAAATGACCTCCTGTTCAATCGTCCCAAAAACGTTGCAGCCGTCGGCAGCTCGCACCTCGATACGCACCGAATCACCCACCTGGAGGAAGCGGGTGACAGGTGAGCCAGAGGCCAAGGTCTCGAGGCAACGCCGCTCGGCCAGGCATGCCACACCGGCGCTCGGGTCCGGATTCGACACCGTTCCGCCGCCGAGGATGGTCCCTGCCGTAAAATCTCGAGTTTTAGCGATGTGCGCGATCAAGTCGTGAAACGAAAAGTACATGCCCACGCCCGCGTTGGGTCTGCCCAGCGTCTCCCCGTTGACCTGGCAGAGGACGTCGAGGTGCAGCCGACCCCCATGCCACGCCGCGCCGAGCTCGTCCGGGGTCACGGCGAACGGTGAAAACGCGGTGGCAGGTTTGGAATTGAAAAACCCAAACCCCTTGGCCAGCTCTGCGGGGATCAGGTTCCTATAGCTCAGGTCATTGGCCAGCATCAGCAGCCGAATCGCGCCGCCAGCGTCGCTCGCTCGCGTGCCGCGGGGCACGTCTCCGAGGATGACACAAACCTCCGCTTCGAAGTCCAAGCCCCATGCCGCGTCTGGCAAGGGGATCGGCGCGCGGGGACCGAGCAGGGCGCCGGAGCCGCCTTGATACACGAGCGGCTCCGTTTCCAGCGTAGCGGGAGGCTCTGCTCCGCGCGCTCGGCGCACGAGGCGGATGTGGTTCAGATACGCCGAGCCGTCCACCCATTCGTAAGCCCGCGGCAGCGGCGCGAGCAAGCGCTCGGGCGCGAGGGCTTCCGAGCCCGTCGGGTCCTTCGCGAGGCGCGAGGCGAGCGAGATCAGGCGTGGGCCAACGACCTGCCAGCCGTCGAGCGCGGCCTGCAGGGTGGGCGCGATGTGCTGCGCCGAGAGCAGGCGGGAACCGCTGCGATCGACCACGACGAGGCGCCCATCGCGACTCCCATCTCTCAGCGTAGCGAGCTTCATGATCTCGAACCTGGGGAGAGCCTACCACGCTCTAGCTGCCGTGTTGCCGGGCCATTGGCTCGGCGCCCTCGCGCGCTCGTAAGTATTCGATGCCCAGGGCGATAGGGTGCCGTCCGGCGTAGTGGTCCTCCAACTCACGGAGCCGATGCCGGAGCTCGGCCGCCAGCTCGCTGTCTGCCCAGCCCAGCCCGATCAAGGCGTGCAGCAGGTTCCAGCGGAGCAGCCAGTCGTGAGGGAAGCTCGTGGCCAGCTGTGCGTGCACCACGTCGAGGCCTGCGCGCGAGCCCTGGCGCTCGGCGCTCGCCGTCAGGGAGTACAAGTGTTCGAGCCGCGCGAACCTGGGATCCAGGGCTCGAAGCTTGGGCACTCGCGCCCGCTCACACGGCGCTCCGCCAGCCTGCTCCGGCGCAGCGCCGAGCGGGGACACCTCGCGGCTCGCGGAGCCCGCCCCGGCGGTGACGACGCGATCGGCGAGCAGCAAAGGGTAAGGCTCTGCCGAGCTGTGCAGGGTGCGCCCTCGGAGCTCCAAGCGGAAGTCGGAGAGCCACAACACTGCCTCGGACAGAGCCCACGGCTCTACGCAGGGCAAGCCGCTCACGCGGACGCCCGAGGCATAATCGAGGCTCACGCGCCGGGTTTGAGCGTCGCCTGCTAGACGGCTTCCGAGCACGTGGCGCGGATCGCTCATGTCGGCGAGGCGCCCGAGCGGTATGCAGTATTCAGATGCGATGCGCCCGAGCAGCTGCCCGCGTTGGGCGAGCGCGACGTTCGCTTCGAAGCGCAAGAGCTCGCTCGTCTCGTCAGCGGTGCTGCCGAGAAGGGTGCCTATGACCTGGACGCCGCCGGGCAAATAGACGGTGCACAGCTCGCCACTGGCTCGAGCCATCCGGACGGCGTAATCCCCGCCGATGTCGTAGGCCAGGCTCTGGCTGACGTCTGCGAGCACGCTGTGGAGGTGCTCGAAGTCGCGAGCGATAAACAACTGCGGCTGCGGCCGCGTGATGTCGTAGCCGACGGCGGTGCAGTCGGCCGTCAGCGCGCGCTTTTCCACCTGCGGGCGGTGGCAGAAGTGGCTTTCACCGAGGGACGACAAGAGCCCGGCGCCGTACAAGCGGTAATCGGCCAGCTTCCCCACGAGACCGTACTCGGCCGTCCACCAATACAGGCGGGAGATGCGCGCGGCTTCGCTCGGAGCACCCAGGGCCAGGATGGAGCCCGTGAGCTCGCGCTCCGCCGCTTCCACCTGACGCGCCTCGCTGTCCGACTGCTCCTTCAGCTCGGACAACAGGCGCACGGCCCGATCCACGCGCGCGTCGGCGGGGCTCGAGAACGCTCGGGCGCCCACCTCCCCCACCGCCCTCACGTAGGCCGCGTAGACGGGATCGATGAGGATCGGAGCGTGCCCGGCCGCTTCGTGAATGATGTCCGGGGCGGGAGTATAGGGCAGATGCTCGGGGCTGCGGATCTCGGCAGCGATCGGCAAGACGCAGAGCGACTGAAAGGCCTGGAAGGCGCGCGGCGGGATGAAGCCATCCACGCAGACCGCACGCCAGCCAATGCTGCCGAGCGCGCGGTTCATCTCGCCGATGCTCGGTATTCGCTCCGCCGAGATCGCGCTCTGCGCCAGGCCTGCCGCGTAAGAGGGATGGGCGCTGGCCGCCAGACGATCCTCGAGCTGCAGCAGCACGAAGCGCCACACCGCTTGATCGATCGCGGTATAGCGACTCGGTTCTTGATCGACGATGTAGGGCTGGAGGTAGTCCGGAATTGACCGATGTGGGTCCGAGTGCGGGATGCTCCGGTCGACGTCGCCCTGCGCGGGGTGAGTCTCCACGCTCAGAGCCTAGCCCAAAGCTCGACCCGCCGCCGGTGGGCAGTCTGCCTCGATTGGAAGTGAGGCGAAAAGGGCTGCTTTCATGGCCGCTTTCGCCTATTCAAGGCGGCAGCATGTTTGGAGTAGTCGTCCCGAGAGCACGCGCTGGCCAGGTCCTCGTGCGCCTGCTCGCGGGATTCGCGTGCGTGGCGGCTCCCGCTACTGCCGCCCCATCCCCCGCAAGCGTGCCGGCTCTCTCGGCCACGGCACCGAGGGCCGCTAAGGAGGCGGACCGTGGGGCCTCGTTACCGCTCGCCGGTCCGCGCGCGTTACCGCGACAATTCACGGTGGAGGTGGCGAGCGGCGGCGCCCTGTTTGCGGACGGCGCGGCAATTGGCAACGCTTCCGAGCTCGAACGCTGGGCGAAGCGCGCGAGTGCCAGCTCGCGTTTCGCGGGCGCGGCGGTCTTCGGCGAATTGCCGCGCGACGCTGAGGCCGTACAACGAGCGCTGGAGATTCTGCGGCGCGCCGGGTTTATTGCGGTCCGTAACGCGGGCAGAGCGGTGCCGAGCGAGCTCAGCGCGGGCCGGCGACCTGGCAGTCCGCCGACCGTCTCCCTCGCGCCCGCCGGGTCCGGCCCGGCGGCGTCGCCAGCAAACGTGTCGCCAGCAAACGTGTCGCCAGCAAACGTTCCCTCGCTGAAATCGGAGGCGAAGCTCGGATCCGCGCCGGTGTCCGCCGATGTGAGTGTGGCGACGGTTGGGCTACACGTCGATGGAGCTCTGAACCGAGAGCCCTACCGGGGCCGCTTGGTGCAGGTATTCGAGCGCAGGTTCGGCGCGTTCAAGCGTTGTCATGGCCGAGCCAGCCCGCACTCGCAGAATGCGTCCTTCGGTGTCGACTTGCTGGTGCCCAAAGCAGGGGGTCGCGCCAAAGTGCGTCAGACCAGGACGCGTCTCGGCGGGGACGGGTTTCGCGCGTGCATGCACGGGGTGTTCGAAACGATACAGTTCGCGCCTCCGCCGAGCGAGCGCCCGGAGATCGTGAGCTACTCGCTGCTGTTCAAACTGGCCCCCCCGTAGCTGCAGCAGCCCTGAGCGCCTAAGGCTCACCGCGCGAGCGCCGTTCTCTCTGTGCTGGAGTGGATAGGCCTCAGCCACCGGACGGAAATTTGACCACGCGGAAACGGACGAGTGAGGTGCTGACGGGGCGGTTGTCCTATCGTCCCGAGCAGTCGACGTTGGCCGACGCCGATGTCGAGAGCCCCTCGGTGGTGCCCCGGCCTCCAACGGAGAAGAACCGGGGCATTCTGACGCTGCTCACCGGCGCGCTCCAGGGCACCATCATCGCCATCGACGAACGCGACGATCTGACCCTCGGGCGCAGCAAGGAGGCGGGGATCCTGATCCCCGACCCCGGCCTATCGCGCATCCACGCTCGGGTCTTCCGGCGACAGATCCCAGGGCGCACCGAATTTTATATCGAGGATTGCGCGAGCACCAACGGCACGTTCGTGGCGAGTCAGCGAATCCTCGCGCCAACGCTCCTCGGCGACGGAGTTCGCGTGAGCCTAGGGCGGAGGACGGCGCTGCGCTTTTCGCTGCAAGACGCCTTGGAAGAAGAAGCGCTGATCCGCGTCCACGAGTCGGCAGTTCGGGACCGCTTGACGGGCGTATACAATCGAGGCGCCTTCGACGATCGCTTGCAGAGCGAGTTTTCAACGAGTCGGCATCGCGGTACGCCGCTGGCGCTCTTCCTGTTCGATATCGATCATTTCAAGCGCCTCAACGACACGCACGGCCATCAGGCGGGCGACGCGGTGCTGCGCGCCGTAGCCCAACGCGCGCAAATGACGATTCGCACCGAAGACGTGTTGGCTCGCTATGGTGGCGAGGAGTTCGCCGTGATTCTCAAGAGTGTCTCATCGCGCAGCACCTTCGTCTTGGCGGAGCGCGTGCGCGTGGCCGTGGAAGAACAGCTGACGCAATGGAACGGCACCAACATCGGGACCACCGTGAGCGTGGGCGCAGCGCATACCCCCAACGCCAACACGCTCGAGAGCCCTGCAGCGTTCATCGCCGCCGCCGACGCAGCCCTGTACGAAGCCAAGCGTCAGGGTCGAAACCGCGTCGTCATGGCGTAGCGTCGGGAGCGTTCGGCGTTTTTCCGAGCCGGCGCTGAGCTGTGGTGAGGAGAAGAGGACCCGACAAGGATCGCCGGCCGCGCCCCGTGGGTCGTCGGAACGGCTAAGGAACCGTGCAAAATCTCCAGCCCGGCAAACTCGGGTGGGTACGATTACACGCCCTTCCATTCGGGCACGGAGTGGATCCCGCCCCTGGGGCGGAGCAAACCCGATACACACCAGGAGCTGTCGCGGGAGACGGCGCGTTCGAGCCGGTTTCCACGCACGACAGCTCACACGCGATTGCGTTGAAGTTTCCGTTGTCCACCAAGCAGCAAGTCCTGTTCAAATCGCAATCACTCTGGCTGTCGCAGGTCATCGGTGACTGTGAGAACGAGAAGAACCCTCCAGGGCTGCATTCACGCGCATCTGTCTCGAAAGTCTGACTTTCAATTGGATCGGCTCCACCTCCGGCTGCGGAACCAAAGCGGAACAGGCAGCAACCAAGGTTGTCGGGCCCGATCGGTTGCTGGGCTCCGCCACAAGTAACTGTGTGCTCGACGCATGAGCCAGACCCGTTGCAGACCTTTACGAAACCTTCACAACCAAGGCAATTCTCGTCGCATTCGCAAAACGACGCTGATTCGCTACAGACCGTTCGCTGAGGAGCATTGCTGGTCGAGCAATTCGCTGATGTCTTGCACTGGCCGACACCTAGGCATCGATTCGACGTGAGGTCAGCGGTCACTTGGCAAACAGCGTCCGTCGAGCACGGGATCCGACCACAAGCCGCGTCGTCAGCTGGTGCGATGCAACGACCCGTCCCTGCCTGACACTGCGTGCAGACTCCCTGACAAGTGCTCTCGCAACAAACCCCATCAACGCAAAACCCACTCGTACAATCCGTGGCCGAACCGCACGTTGAGCCGAGACCTTGCTGCGGAATGCAGGCGCCGTTCTGACAGCCGCGGGCGCAAACCGCTTGATTCTGCCAGGTCGCTCCGTTGCTACACAACTGCGGCACACCCGACGCGGGGTTGCAGCGTCGGCTGCCTGGCGCGCATTCGCCGCTGCAGATACCGCTGCCGGTGCATACGAACTGGCAGGGAGTCTGGTTTTGCCAAGACCCAGAGCCGCTGCAAAGTTGCGGTGCGCCCGACGCGGGGTTGCAGCGTCGGCTGCCTGGTGTGCACTCGCCGCCGCAGGTGCCGCTGCCGGAACATACGAACTGGCAGCGAGCCTGCGACTGCCAGATGCCGGTGCTACTGCAGAATTGGGGGACGCCATTAGCCGGGTTGCAGCGGCCGCTACCTGGCGAGCATTCGCCCCCGCAACCTCCGTTCACGCAGGCGAACTGGCAAGCGGTTGGCGTCGAGAACTGGCCCTGGTCGTTGCACCTCTGCAACTGCGTTTCTGAGGAGCAACGCGCAGCGCCTGGCATGCATTCGCCGGTACACGCACTGCCTGCGCAAGCGTTCTGGCAGCCAGTGGTCTGTCCCCACTGCCCTTGGTCGTCACAGGTCTGGACGCTCGTGGTCGATGCGCAGCGAGTTTCTCCAGGTAAGCACTCCCCGCCGCACGCAATACCAACACATGCGTTCTCGCAATCGGTCGGTTCGGACCATGTTCCGAGCTCGGAGCAAGAACGAAAGCGAGTGGTCGAAACGCATTCGCTCGCACCGGGCGGGCATTCGCCCGCGCACGCGCCGACGAGACAGAGGTTCTCACATGCGACGGGCTGCGCCCAGAGAGCGTCGATTCCACACTCGATTCGTTCCCTCGATGAGGAGCATAGCGTTGTCCCCGGAGCGCACTCGCCTGAACAGGCATCGCCACAAGTCGTCATCGACGTGGGAAGCGCGGCCTGCTCGGATCCGGCGTCAGTAGGACCGACGAAGGTGCCCGGAACGGTATTTGACGCTTGCCGCTCCTGGGATTCGCCGGAGCCCCCACCCACGTCATCACGAGCAAGAGGTTCGCCAGGGCTCGCACTGCCCGTTCCGTCGGGTTGCGTGTCTGACGTCGTCTCCTCGCTTACCGGACCAGACGTGAAGTTCCTCTTCTTGCCCGAGCAGCCGCTGAGTGGGGCAACGAGCAGCATCATCGACACGGCGATCATCCACCAACGGAATGACAGTGAGCCCTCTCGGACGCCGACTGTCTCCCAACCGTCATGTCGGTTCGACTGATGCCATCTCGCCATCGAACACCCCCGTTTTGCGGCCGACTTAGACCCTAGACCGCGACGTTAACGCCCAGTGTCGCAGATTACAAGCACGGTGTTCCTCGGCCCAAAGTGCTCGCGTTGCTTCAGAATGCGCCCACTCTCCTCCGGTGAGATAGGTCGCGGCGGCCAATAGAAGAGACTGCCCGTGCACATTGGCACGCAACGGACACCGGAGGAGATTCGCGGCCTCCGTGACGCTGCCGTTCGCCTGCTGCGATCTATTGCAGAACGGGTCGTGAGCGTGTGCGTTTTGCCGACCCACGGTTCTGGTGCGACGCTAGCGCGAGATCAAGGTGCTTGGACAAATCGGTAGACGGCACCCGGGTTAAAGGCTGCAATGTACACTTCACCGGCGTTGTCGGTGCCGAAAGAGGCAATCTCTTCGACTGCGCCGCCACCCGGAGCCACGATCTGGCTCGTGATTTCCGTCCGATTGACGACCTGACCGTTCTCGATGCGGAAGCGGAAGAAGCGGCTCGTCGCAAAGTCGGCGTAGATGTACTGGCCGCGCAGACCGGGGACTCGACTGCCTCGGTAGACGTAACCGCCCGTCACTGACCGACCGACGTCGCGGCCATATTTATCCGCTGGCAAGACCAGCCCCGCACGCGTCGGTTCGGTGCACTCGGCTGCCACCGGGCCACACTGGTCACCTTCCATGATGCGCCAACCGAAGTTCAGCCCGGCGGAGATGGCGCGGGTATCAGCGGCGGCGGCAACGTAGTCGATCTCTTCGACGGCGCCCTGCCCAACGTCGCCAATGTAAAGGTCCCCGTTGCAGGCATCGAAACTAAAGCGCCACGGGTTGCGCAGGCCGTATGCCCAGATTTCGGGCAGCGCCTGCTGACCGATCGCTTCGGCCAAGTTGCCTGACGGAACGCTGTATGCGCCGTTTGCGGAGCGTCCCGTGGGATCGATTCGAAGAATTTTTCCGAGAAGCGTCTGAACGGATTGACCGTTACCATTCGCCGCGTGACCAACGGCATTAGCGCCGCCACCCACACCATCGTTCCCCCCCCCTCCATCGCCGAATCCGAGGTACAACATGCCATCCGGGCCGAACGTGATTTGACCGCCATTGTGGTTTGTCTGGGGCTGCGCGATGGTCAGCAGCAAGCGTCGGCTCGCCGCGTCAGCCACGCTGCGATTGTTCGAATCGACTTTGAACTCGGCGACGACAGTATCGCCAGTCGGGGGCAATCCATTGCTGGCGTTGGACGAATAGTGAGCATAAAAGAGCCCGCTCGTCGCGTAGTCGGGGTGAAACGTCAGACCGAGCGCGCCTCGCTCGCCAGCGTTCGCCACCTGCCCCGAGATGTCGAGAAACGGCTCCTCCTGCAGGGCACCATCCACGACCACGCGGACGACCCCGTTCTTCTGCAGAATCATGAGCCGCGAGTCATCTCCAGGCACCCCCGTGACGTAGAGAGGATCATCGATTTCGCCTACGACCAGCTCGAGCGCGAGGGCAGGTACTGCTCCCTCGGGCGCCGCACAATTTGGTGCCAGGCCTTCGTCGGGGCGCTCAGGATTCGGCTCCATGTTACCGCCGCTCCCTCCCTGGGCCAGAGTCTGATCGATCGGAACGTCAACCGGTTGCCCCTCGCTCCCCGCCGTCCCGGTGCCGGCCGTTCCCACTGGCTCGCTGCCCGTCGAGCCGCCGGCACTCGCCGTGGTGCCGCTCGCTCCCGCGATGCCGGTGTTCGAGCTCGTTCCAGCGGTGCCCACGAGCTGCCCATCGGTGGTGCTCGGGTCGCCATCGGAACCGCACGCGGCGCCGATCGCTCCGACCGCTGTAAGGACAAAACCCAATGCAATATAAGACTTCGAGGGACGCAGGCGTTGGCTCATGGTCGGGGACCTCCGACCGCCCAGAGTAGGCTGGCGCCGGTGAATTGCAACCCACCGGACGCGCCGGTTCGTCCGATCACGCAGGGGTCAAGTTGCACGATTGCCATCGAAAGTGGAATTCTCCAACGAGTCTGGTACGGAGGGGACCGATGATCCAACGGGACACCCGCAGACACCAGAACATCAACTCAATCGGATGGGCGGGCGTCCAGATTGCCACGTGCGCGTTTACCCAAACGGAACAACGCGCTAACCCATGAGCCGAATGCCACACTCTCTCGGCGCGATCGTCGGTTCCGCGCTCCTAGTCGCGACGACATCTTGTAGGGGCACGTCATCGCACGAACGCTTCGATGACCCGCCGATCACCACGACCACCACTAGCGCCAAGCCCAAAGCCAGCGCCATCCCCGTGCTAGACGTGAGCCTCGTCTACCCGATCGTGGAGAGCGTCGGCGCGAAGAAGCGCATCCACTGGGAGAAGACGCAGCCCATGGACGCGCACTCGCCGCCGGACGCCTGGAAGATCGAGTTCGAGAAGAGCGGTGGCTTTGCGGGCATCTGCTGGAAGAACAAGGCGGGCAACGAGGGCGAGGCGCCGGGTGATGACCTGTCCAAGGCGAGCTACCGGCGCATCTCGTTCTGGGCCAAGGGCGCAGCCGGCGGTGAGGTCGCGGAGTTTCGCGCGGGCGGCCTCGGCAACGTGAAGACGCGCCATCAAGACACGTTCGACGTGACGGCGGGCAAGATCCGGCTCACGCCGAACTGGCAAGAATACGGCATCTACGTGAGCGATGCCGACCTCTCGAGCGTGATGACGCCGTTCTGTGCCTTGTTTCATCGCGAGGACAACGCCGAGCACACTACCGTCTATCTGGACGACATCCAGTATGGCGGCTGAGCACCCGCCAGCTCGCGCGGAAGCCTTCGAGGAGCGGCGTCGGCGTGCCCGGCGCCGGTTCAGCGCTTCGGCCACTCGGGCACGCGGAGCGTTCGAGCCGCGTGGCGCAAGCGATCGTCGTAGGTCGCGATCTGTACACTCTGGTCCTGGGCGATCAGGACACATTCGTCTTGGCCCCCAGTCGCTTCTTTGGTGACCACCCGTCCGGTGTTCGGTGCTTCGGCTTGGCGTGCATGCTCCGTCTGCGGTATAGGTCGCCGTCATGACGGCTTTGAGGCTTTTTAGGCCCGATGAGGCGGACTATCGAGGCTCGATCAGCGCGCTCCGAGCGCTGCTCAGGGCGGGGGAGTTGACCTCCCAGGGCGCCGCCTCCGGAGCAAAACTAGCGGATGTGGTTCGGGAGATCCTCGAGCAGGTGGCCAGCGGCGGGGATGAAGCCGCGGCACGCCTCACCTCCGAGCTCGATCGCGCGGACATATGCCCAGCGACCCTGCGTGTCCCTCCCGAGCTGCTCGAGCGCGCACATCGCGAGGCCGACCCAGATTTCTTGGCGTTGATCCGCCGCGCCGCGGCCAACGTTCAAGCCTACCAAGAGCACATCCTCTGGAAATCACCGGAGCCGCTCGCGAGGGGAGGTCGCCGCCTGGGCGTGCGGTACAGCCCGCTCCAGCGCGTGGGCGTGTACGTTCCGGGCGGCCGCGCCCTGTACCCGTCGACGGTGGTGATGACGGTTGTGCCTGCCCGGGTTGCGGGGGTGCGCGAGCTGGCCATGTTTTCTCCTCCGACCGGTGGGGAGATCGCGCCGCTGGCGCTGGCGTTGGCGTGGGAGCTCGGCGTACGTGAAGTGTACCGTCTGGGCGGCGCCGTGGGTCTGGCTGCGGCTGCCTTCGGCACGCAGACGATCGCGCCGGTGGACAAGATCGTGGGCCCAGGCAATGCGTTCGTGGCGGAGGCAAAGCGGCAGCTCTTCGGTCGCGTTGGCATAGATTCGATCGCCGGCCCGAGCGAAGTCTTCATCGTCGCCGACGATTCGGCCGACCCTCGTTGGCTGGCTGCAGATCTGTTGGCTCAGGCCGAGCACGATCCCGGCTCCGCCATCCTGGCGACTCCGTCACTCGCCCTGGCCGAAAGCGTGGTGCTAGAAGTGGAGAGAGAGCTGCAAAGCCTGGAGCGTGCGGACGCCGCGCGGCGCTCTATCCAGCGTTACGGGGCCGCCATCGTCACGGCGGATCTGGACCATGCGTGTGACCTGGCCAACGAATTTGCGACCGAGCACCTCCAAATCATCACCCGCGAGGAGGACCGTTGCCTCGATCGCATCAATGCGGCGGGCGCCATCTTCGTCGGTGCGCATACGCCGGTGCCGCTCGGCGACTACTACGCGGGACCTTCACACGTGCTCCCAACCGGCGGTACCGCGCGTTTTTCCGCACCGCTAAGCTGCAATGACTTTCTCAAGGTCTCGAGCATCATCCGCTATACGGCCGCCGATCTGGACGCCGACGCGGGCGATGTCATCGAGTTCGCTCAGCGCGAGGGCTTCACTGGTCACGCGCGCGCGGTCGCGATCCGCACGCGGCGTTGAGCTCGATCGGCTCGGCTCAGGCTCAAGGCGCCATCAGCCGCGCTACTGCAGGTCGTCCAGATAGATCACGGTGCGATCGGTCAAGCCTTCGGCTTCGCAAGAACGCTTTTGAGCAAACGGGAGACCGGCGCTGACGGCGAGCACGACCACATCCGCGCGGCCGCCCAGTGACTGGTTGAATTTGCGCGCAGTCGCTTGGCATACCCCGTGTCGTAGCTGGGGTTGATGGTGAGGACCTTTCTAGCCCGTGAAGTCTGCGAGCGACTTCCCGCTGAGATCGCTGCCCACCGGCGCAAAATCGGGGGCTTGGCTACCGACAGCGGGCGGGGAGCCCGCTACTGCTCTGCGGATTACCCTTCCACGCTGGCAGGGGGCAGTGCCGAATTCTTTCGGACGCTCATCCTGGAGCCAGCGAGCGCTCGTTCGGCAAAATCGCCGCCTATCGCGCTGCTCAGGCATAGCCAATGGTGATAGGTTTGGGGGCGCCATGGACCGTAGGCCAGACGACATCGAGGAGACCCTTCCCCGCGAGGCCTCTGGTTCACCAGTGCATCACGGGCGCGGCGCTCCGGTGCTCTACGTGGCATTTTTTTGCGACAGCCCGGGCGAGCTCCCGAGCCGACACAGCCTCAGCCAGCTCGAGTCCGTGGCCATCGGGCGGTCGCGAGCCCGTGGAGTGCGTCGCGACCTCGGCAAAGGCACCCTAGGGATCCTGCTGCCCGACCCATGGACATCGTCTCGGCATGCGGAGCTTCTGCGGCAGGGCGCCGCCTGGCACATCGAGGATCGCGGCTCGCGCAACGGTGTGCGCGTCAACGGTCACCTGGTGGAGGCCGCTCGGCTCAGCGATGGGGATCTGATCGAGCTCGGCCACACCTTGCTGCTCTACCGTCAAGACGGCGGGTCCCTCCTGGGTCACGAAGGCCTCGATTTTTCGCCGTCGACCGACGCTGAAGACGCGAGCGGCCTGTTGACTCTGTCGAGCGAGCTCTCGCGCGAGCTGGGAAAAGCCTGGGACCTGGCGAGCTCCGACCTGCCGCTGCTCATCCAGGGTGAAAGCGGAACCGGCAAAGAGGTGCTGGCGCGGGCCCTGGCGGGGCGCTCGCACCGCCGAGGCCTGTTCGTGGGGGTCAATTGCGGAGCCATCCCACCGAGCCTCGTGGAGAGCGAGCTGTTTGGCCACGTCAAGGGCGCGTTCACGGGCGCCGAGTCGAACCATGATGGTTTGTTCCGGAGCGCGCATCGAGGCACGCTTTTTCTGGACGAGATTGGTGATTTGGAGCTCGGTGCTCAGGCGGCGTTGCTCAGGGTCTTGCAAGAGCGAGAGGTTCGCCCGGTGGGGTCCGCGCGCGCCGTGCCCGTGGACGTCCGGCTGCTCTCCGCTACGCATCGTGACTTGGACGAGTTGGTGGGGCGAGGTGCGTTCCGTGCCGACCTCCTGTCGCGGCTCTCAGGCTTTCGCTTGCGTCTACCGCCGCTGCGCGAGCGCCGCGAGGACATCGGCCTATTGGTCTCGCGGCTGCTGCGCGCGCGCGGCGCCGAGCTCGGGCCAGAGCTGCGCTTCGAGCCGGAAGCGGCGCGCCGACTGTTTCGCTACCACTGGCCGCTCAACATTCGCGAGCTGGAGAACTGCTTGCGCGCTGCCAGCGTGCTCGCACGGGGTGGGGCCATCGGGGACGAACACCTGTCTGAGCAGCTCCGGCGGGCGCCGTCCGAGCCGGGTCCGTCAGCGCCGCTCGAGCTCAGCGGGCCTCAGCAGACCCAGCGGGACGAGCTGATCCAGCTGTTCCGAGACCACCGCGGCAACGTGAGCGCGGTCGCGCGCCACCTCGGCAAGGCCCGCACCCAGGTTCAGCGCTGGCTCAGGCGTTATCAGCTCGACCCGCGCGACTACCAGGAGTGAGGAGGTCGTCGCTGCGCGAGGCCTCCGGGAGGAAGAGCATGCGCACGATGTCCGCGGGCAGCGCGCGAGGCCGGCTTTTTGTGTCGACGCAGGCCAGGACGACATAGCCCTCGACCAACAGAGGCGCCGGCTCGGCCATCTCCAGCGGAGCGCCCACGTGAGGACGACGCACGGTGTAGTCGAACCTGGCCGTGACTCTGCTCAGCGCCGAAAGGCGCGTCTCGACAGACAGCACGTCGTCAAAATGAGCGGGCTTCCGATACCGCATGTTGAGCTCGATGACGGGCATGTGGTAGCCGCGCTCTACCATTGCCTTGTACGGCAGGCCGCGCCGCCGCAGGTACTCCAGGCGCCCTTTCTCGAAATACGCGACGTAGTTGGCGTGATGTACCACACCCATCATGTCTGTTTCGCCGACACACACGCGGTGCAGTGTTTCGGTGCAACAGTGCTCGGGAATGTTGCACGCGGCGTTGCGCTGGCCCGATACGCTCATCCGTCGGTTGCTCGTACTGGCTTAATGCTCATTAACATCGAGAGGGGGCGCTGAGGCTGAAGGAGTAGACTACCCGAGGCGAGCAGCAGGAGCAAATCGCAGAAGGCTCACGTTCGGCGCTCTCGCGCTCCGCGTGCTCAGCTGCCGGCGGGCTTCGGATGTTCTTCCTCCCAGGCGTCCACCGTTTTGGGCCAGTCGTCCCCGAGCAGTCGGCTCAAGGAGCGATCGGCCAACATCCGACCGTTGGTCTGGCAACGTGGGCAGTAATTTACCTCGTTTTCCGCGTATCGGATGCGCTGAACCAGCGTGTCGCAGACCGGGCAGGGCTGTCGGAAGCGGCCGTGCACCGACATGTCCGGTCGGAACGCGGTGACTTTCTCCGGAAACGAATCAGCCGACTCGCTCCGCAGCTTGTCGATCCAATGCCGCAACGTCTTGACCGTTGCGCGATGCAGCTTCTGGACCTCTGACGCGGAGAGCCTCGACGTGAGCGTGACTGGCGACAGCCCCGCAGCATGCAAGATTTCGTCGGAGTATGCATTGCCGATGCCGCTGAAGAGGTGCGGGGAGGTCAGAGCTCGCTTGAGCGTGCGATTCTCCGAGAGCAACCGCGCCTTGAATTGGGCGTAGGTGCACTCGAGCGGCTCCAGCCCTCCGCGGTCGTGCAAGCCGAGGGCGGCCTCGCCTTGCACCACGTACAGGCTGGCACGGCGCCGCGTGCTCGCCTCGGTCAGGACCAAGGTGCCGGTCGAGAAATCGAAGGCGGCGAGGCTACGCCGCTCGCCGATCGAGGCGCCCGCCTTCTTCCAGTGAAGGCGGCCGGCGATCATCAGGTGCAACACCAGGGAGATGTGGCCCTCGAGCTCGATGACGATTCGCTTCCCGAGCCGGCGAATGCCTTGCACTCGCCGCCCATGCACCGTGCTGATGGGCGGCTCGACGGAGCGCAGCAGAAACGGGCTCTTCAAGCGAACCCGCTCGAGCGTCGCCGTGCCGACGAGCGATGTCAGGCGGTCGACATAGACCGTGATGTCCGGTAGCTCTGGCATCGCTCACCAGCACTTATGGCTTGGCGGGCGTCGCCCCCGGTACCGCTGGTGAGGCTTTCACGCCTGTTGCGGCGGCCGGCGCCGGCGCCTTGGGCTTTTCTGGTGCGGCCGTTGCGGCGCTGGGGGCCTTCACGGCGGCTGCCGGAGCCTTGCCCGCAACGGGCGGCGGGGGGTGGGGGGTGGAGCCCGGGGGCGCTGCTTTGGAGCCCTCCAACCGCATGCTGTCCAGCATCTTGTAGAAGGGCACGCGCGCCGCCTTCACGGTGGCGCTCGGACCGGTCATCTTGAAGAAATACTTCACGCCTTCGGGCGTCACCACGATCGCGCCGATCAGCCCTTGGTTCTCGCTCGCGACCAACGTGTTCATACCCCCGCTGAACTTGCCCTTGGGTACCTCGACGATGGCCTGGGTCATGTCGTTGACAATCCGATCCGAGCGGATCAGCGTCTTCGGGTCGAAGCCGGTGAACTCGTCGATCCAACGTTGGATATTGGGCTCCACGTCACCTCCCAAGATGAAAACGTTGAGCTCGGTCACGGCCTTGTCCGCTGTGTCGGCTTTGGCGGGCGGTACCTGGTAAGTGCTGTGTCGCATCGAGCTGCTCGGCTTGACGCGCTTCCACTCGGGTGGATCATCCCACTCGAGCTTCTTGACGGCGACCCGAGCTGGCGCCGGCGGTTTGGTGGCCTGCGGCGCGGGCGGGGGCGGGGCCACGGGGGCTGCCGGCGGGGCAGGCGTGGCCGCTTTCGGGGCGTCGCTTTCACAAGCGCTCGCGACGGCTGCGAGTGCTAGCAGGGCGGCCCAGGCAGCGCCTCGGCTTGGCCGTGCTCGTCGTGCTCTACAATGATGATCCATCTGGTCCCGTATAGTCCCCTGCGGGCCGGATGGACAAGATGGTCAACAGGCATCGACTTGCCAAAACCGTTGGTAGTCCACACTGACGTGTTAGCCTGCGAGCGTGGGCCGTAATCGCTCGACTGCCATGTTGCTGAAACGCGGCGTGCGAGCGCTGATCGTGTGCGCGTGGGGGATGGCACTTGCCGCTTCTGCTCTGGCGCAGCCCGTACCGGAATCGCTACCGGAATCTCCCCCCGTTTCCATCCCGCCCCGCACACCGGCCCAGCCAATTACCAATTCCGCGCCGGCCAATCGGCTTGGCGCGGCGTCGCCAGCGCGCCCTCTCCAGCCAGAGGCGCCGGCTCAGGTCGCCGCCTCGGAGGAGTCTCCGGAGGCTCTACGTTACTTGCTCGAGGGCATCGAGATCCTCGGCAATACAAAGACCCGGCGCCGGGTCGTCGAACACTACGTGCCGTTCCGCCGAGGCGACGTGCTCGACGTCGACGACCCAGCCCTCGAGCTGACCCGTTACCGCTTACTCGGCAGCGGTTTCTTCCGCGACGTCCAGCTGTCGCTGCGCAAGGGCAGCGCACGCGGTCGGGTCATCCTCGTGATCGAGGTGACCGAGCGCAATACGCTCGTCGTGACCGACCTCGCGATGGGCTTGTCGGCAGACGCGGACACGGATGGGCGGCGGCGTCCGCTGGCCGCGTTCGCAGGTATCGCCGGCGCGGAGCGTAACCTGGCGGGCACCGGCATCACGCTAGGCAGCGCGCTCGCCATCTCGCAGGGTGCGACCACGGACGAGGCCATCGATCAATATGCGCTCCGAGTGCGTTTCTTCGACCCAGCGTTCGTCGGCAGCCGCTGGGCCCTGTCCGGTGAGCTCCTCTACAACAACGCGTTGGACTTCTTCGGCAACGCCTCTGTGTTGGTCGATGACACGCGCCAGACGTCCGCCTCCTACGCTGTCGTCGAATACACGCGTTCAGGCGGGCAGATCGCCCTCGGACATCCGACGTCGCTGAGCACGCGTCTGTGGCTCAGCTATCGGCTCGAGACCATCGGTGACGTGCGGCTCCCGCGTGCAGCAGCGCATGCCTACGGCGGAGTGCTGGAGCCCATCGAGTTCGACATCCTGCCGGGCCGCAGCGTGCTCTCGACGATCAAGGCCTCCATCGAGCACGACACGCGGGATCACCCGTGGCTGCCGACGCGCGGCTGGTTGGCTTCCGCGGCGCTGGAGACGAGCCTGTCTCCGGCAGGTAGCGACTACCCCTACGAGCGTTTGGACCTCAAAGCTCGGCGCTGGTGGACGCTGCCTTTCAAACACGTGGTCAGCGTCGACCTGTTCGCCGGCGCGATCGCGGGGGAAGCGCCCTTCTTCGAGCAATATTATATCGGCGATCTCACGGATTTTCAGCCGGGGCGCTTGCTCGGCCTCAACTTCGACCGGCGGCCGGCGCCCAACTTCTTGCGCACCGCGATCGCAGAGGTGCGTTACGCCGAATACGCCTTCAAGCTCAGCGGCGAGTATCGCATCCCCGTCTTCCGTGGGCGGCGCTCCGTCTTCGCCATCGATTTCTTCGGCAGCTTCGGCGCCTTCGCTCTCGCCAGCCCGCATGAAGTGACGCGGCCCGCGCCCAAGTACCAGGGCCTGGCCAAAATCCCGCTCGACTTGACCGGTAACCTGGGTTTTCGGATCGATACGAGCCTGGGTGGGTTTACATTCACGTTCTCGAATGTGCTGGGCTTCCTGCCGGTGCGTCAGGGAGAGGGTCGGTGAGCTTCGGGCGCGCTCACCGAGCACGCGCACGGTGTCTCGGGGTGTGCCTGGCGGCCTGGCTCGCGCTCTCGACCTTGACGTCCCTTGCCGCTGGGCAGGAGGCCGCCGCAGCAGCGGCTCCACGCGAGGCCCGCTTCGAGTGGGACGCGACGCGGCGCTGGCTCTTCGTGAGCGTGGCGTTCCGCGAAGTGGCGGACGCTGCTCTGCTGCGGAAGCTCACCTTGGGGTTGCCGACGACCATCATCTTGACTGGGCTGCTCTACGCTCAAGGCAATGAGCAGCCGCTGGCCAGCACGCTTCAGAACTGCAAAATCACGTGGCACGTCTGGGAGGAGATGTATCGCATCGAGCTGAGCCGGCCCGATCAACAAGCCGTCCTCCGGCACTGGAGCCCGACGCTCAACGGTGTGCTGCGTCGCTGCGCGCAGACCGAGCGCCTGCTCGTGGCTGACTCGGGGCAGGTGACAGACGACCGGCCCCTGGTGCTGCGAGGTAAGGTGCTCGTCAACCCCGTCAGCCCTGAGCTCTTGCAGAAGATTCAGAGTTGGATCAGCCGGCCTTCGAATACCGCCGCCGCGTCTCCCGGCAGCATCTTGTTCAGCACATTCACCGGCTTGTTCATGACTCGCATCGGGGAAGCGGAGCGCGTGATCGAGTTCTCCACTCGACCGGTCGCGGCTCGCTGAGGGCTGCGGTGCCTTAAACTGGCATCGGGTCTCAGTCGAAGCTCGGGAGCACCTCGATTGGATCGGGCGCCGGGTACGTCGCCAGGATCGCGATCGCGTAATACTGGTACTGATGCGGGAGCTCCGTCCACGCCACCGGCGGCATCGCCCGGAGCACGCAGGTGGTGGCCTTGCGCGCGCGTGGTCCGCGCCAGTTGCCGCTCTGTCCGGGAAATATGTTCAAGCGGTTGCTCGCGAAATCGACCTCCAGCACGTAGTTGATAGACCCCTCCTTGCCCGTCCGCGGGACGCACTCGACGTTGCCGCGAATGCTCTCCCGGAGCGCTGCTTCGAGCGGCGGTAGAGCCTCGCACAGGCCGCCTTCGGCGCTGGTCTCGCGCGCGGAGCTGCCGCAGCGCACGCGCTGAATGGGGCCGAGGAGCACGTCCAAGACGCGGTCCGAAGCGTCCACCTCGGTTCGGATCACTCCTCCGAACGGCAGCGCTCCCGCGTCCGCCGGCACCTGCATCGCAGAGCCGCTCGGGCGCCTGAGCAGGTAGAGGGGCACGGCGACGAGGATCAGCACGAGCACGAAGGCGATGACCAGCTGCGCCCGGAACGGACGCTCGCTGCCGCCTCCATGGCTCAGGCGGCGCACTTCGGGCTCTGGGGTAGACGGGACATTTGGATGATCGCTGCGACCCCCGAAGATCTCGGCCATCTGCTATGTCGCCCTGCGCTTCCAGTCCTCACCGTAGCAACTACGGTTCCGGGCTGGTTCTCGGGCGACTACGCATCTGGCTCGAGCTTTTCGGGGGTACAGGTCGAACCGTGATGAATCGATAGTCATCGGGCGGTGGTAGCGATTCTCGAGCGGTTCTGGGAAGAGTGAACCTTGCTCAGGAGCTGAGCAGTTCTTCGGCGGTGACTGTGCCCTCAGCTAAAATGATGCTGGCTTTCAGGTCGAGGTTTTCGGGCATCGAGCCGCGAACTTGAGCCACGATCTGCTCGACCACGTTGCGCGCCTCGTCGAGCGTCGGCCCGGTCATCGCCACCACAAACTTGAGCGCGTCAGTGCGACCCGCGGTCACGGGGACCATGCTGAGCAGCAGCACCTCGGTGAGCTCGGCCACCCGCTGCGCCGCGCGCCGCAACGCCAGCATTTCGAGGATCGTGGGCCTGTCGTGGGGCGAACGGTTGGCGCTCTGGATTTCGTAGGTGGCGACGGTCAGCGGCACCCGATCCCAGCGCGCGAAGTCGAGCTCGTCTTTGAGCGCCAGCAGCATCTCGACTTTCTTCCAGAGCCCGGTCAGGCCGTCGCGCTGCGCCAGATATTCCATGGCGCGCATGTGTTGGGGCGAGGCCTTCTCGAAGCTCACCAATTTGACCCGGCACTCGCCCAGCTGCACCTCGCCCCCGTGCAACAAGCTGACGGTCCGCTTGCGCTCGTAGCTGTGATCGGCGTAGGTGCCGTTGGTGCTGCCGAGGTCGGCGATGATCCAGCTGCCGGCTTGCCATTGCGCTTGGGCGTGGGCGCCCGAACAGGTGGGCTCCGCAACGCAGATATCTTGATTCGCCCGCCGCCCGATCGTCACCTGCGGCTTTTCGAGCGGAAACAGCCGCCCCGCGAGCTCATCGGCGTTGTAGGCAAAGGTGATGAGCAGCGACTGAGCGCCGGGCGTGAACGTGCGCGCCACGGCGCGGCCCAGCGGTGGCCCCGGGGAGATGCGCTCACGCGGGATCTGCGCGTGGCTGGTGGTCAACGCCGACGGGTTGAAGAAGCGCATCCGGCGCGCCTTGGGCCGCACGCGCGGGTCCTCGTGCAGGGCTCGAAAGACCTGTTTGACCTCGTCGATCGACAGGCCCGACGACACGTCGAACATGATCTGCTCGCGCATCGGCTTGCTGCGCGGGCGGTAGCCCGGCTCGGGCACGCGGCAGGTCCACATCTCGAGCAGCGTCAGGCCGAGCGCGTAGATGTCGTCGTCGGGGCTGGCGCCGCCGGACTTGAGGCGCTCGGGGGACATATAGTTGGGCGTCCCCCCATCGGGTTGCGCGCCGGCGCGCCGGGCACTCACGCGAGCGCGTTCCCGCGCGAAGCCGAAGTCGAGGATGATCGCCCTGTCGGAGGTGACCATGATGTTGCCTGGCTTCAAATCGCCGTGCACCAAGCCTTGCGCGTGAATGGCCGCGAGCCCAGCAGCGGCTTCGCTCGCGATGGTCCTGAACTCGTCGGCGGTATAGCCGCCTTTGGCCTTCTGGCGCCGGATGTGCGTGTGCAGCGTGACGCCGTCGATGAGCTCCATGACCAAGATGGGACCCCAGGGGCTGGGGGCCAGATCATGCACGCGACAGACATTGGGATGACCGACGGAGCGCGCCAGGAGCAGCTCATGGCGAAGCGCCTCGTCATCCCCCGGCATGCGCGACTCTTCGCGCACGATTTTCAGCGCAACGGCCTGCTGCGTGCTCCGGTCGTAGGCGGAAAAAACCTCGCCCATTCCCCCTTTGCCGAGTCCTTCTTGGATCTCGTAGCGGTCGTTGACGACGGAGCCTTTGGCGAGGGGAGGTGCTTTTCTGGAACCCTGAGACATGCGATTCCGTTCAACTGAATGTCGCCATTGGGGGCATAACCCTCGTCGATTTGCTGGAGATGTGCAATCGGGCGCGGCCCTCCTCGTTCCGGGTCGCCTGGTCGGCCCGAGCGCGATTACCCCAGCGCTCAGAGCCCACAGAACGCGAGACTGGAGCTTCGGCAAGCCGGGCCGCGCACATGTCTTGGCGAGCACCGACATGCGAGCTCAGGCGCGCGAGCGCGAAGGCCCTGCCGCTTCGCTAGGCAATTTGGGCTGCGTCGGCGCATGAGCTTCAATATTCCGTGTCGCACGGCGGAGACTCGGACACCCCTGAGATCAGCGTGAGGGCGCGTTTCCCAGGGAATCGAAGGGATGCCGATATTGTGTGCGACCGGCGGTAAACGGCGCGTCGCTATCCACGGCTTCATCCCGGAGCGTGGAGCTGGCGCGACGCTTCACGGTCCGTATACTTAAAGACGATGAGCAGCCTCAGAGCTCGCGGTTGCTGCGCGATTCTCCTTTTAGCAGTCAGCGCGTGTGGACCCCGCGTAGCGACATCGCCCAGCCATCCCAACGCCCAAGCACGCAACGGCGAAGCCGAGAAGAAAACGCGCAAGCAGCGCGCTCCTCTGGTCGCCCCGCCCCCGGCGTATGGCAACAAGATCGTGCGCGATATCGACGCTGAAGATCTCGACGTCGCAGCTCTGGATCGCGTCCAAAGTCAGCTTTAGCGGCGCGGACGCTCGCTACGCATCAGTGTAGTACGCATCAGGTAGCTGAAGCGAGGGTGGGTGCTGGCAGAACATGTGGCGAGCAGAGCAGGCCCTCAGCGCGTGCACACGCGCACCCGCGCCCATTCCGTGCCTCCGCGGCTATCGTGAGCGACGGCCCAGAGATAGGAGACGCCGGCTTCTTCCTTGGGCTTGTAATCGCTCGCGTAGTCCTGATTCCAGCCGAGGGTGGCGTCATTGAGCAAGCGGACCTCCTCCGAAATCTCGCCTCCAGCAGCATAGTAGTTCACCCACATCTGCTCGCCGAGGACCTCCGCACTGCGGCTGGACGCGGCGTCATCCTCCTCGGCGCTGCTCGGATCCACGAGCGGCCGGAAGCTGATCTCGTCGCACTCGCCAACGCACGTGTCGACGCTGAGCTCCGCGGGACAGGTCGCCGAATCAGCCTCGCTGACGTCGGCATCACAGCTCCCGCCGATACAAAAGTCTCGCGCTGGCAAGAGCACCGCCTCGGGCGGGGCGGCCGCCGCGACCTCTGCAGGGGAGTCGGGCCACAACGTCAGGCCGTCAAACTCGAAGCCGTAGATGAGCGGATTTTGATTGGCGAGCTCCGCGTAGGCGAAGACTGCAGTGTAGCCGATCACGAAGTCCCGCGAGCCGAGCTGCGTGTCACCCGCGCTGAAGCCCGCTTGGCCGTCCTCCTCGGCGTAGCAGACGAAGGGAAACTGACCTCCCGGCGCGACGGCGAGCTGCCCCGCGCACGCGGCGAAGAACACGTACTCTAGCCCATACGGAATGGTGGCGGGGTCCGGGGGTGGCGGCCGTGAGCTGATGAGGTCGAGCGACGCCGTCAAGCGAAAGCGATCGTTGGGCACGGCCAATGCCGGATCGGGCAGCGAGATGCGCGTCGCCAGCTCCTCCTCCGTCAAGTCGGGCACCTGCGTGAAACACGCCTGGAAGAGGTCCGCCGGAGGGTTCTCACAAATGCCGAGCCACGCGATCTGCGGCACGGGCCGCCCGGGCTCTGCATCGTGCCAGAGCAGCTCTAGATCGACGGCTTGCCCGGGCCGGACATAGGGGCTGCTTTTTTTAACCCCGAGCACGCGCAACCCTTCGACCTGGCTCTGCGGATCGAACTGGGCGCCGCAGCCCGAGGCGCCGAGCGCGACCAAAAGCGCGAGCATCCCCTCGTGCTGGGTGCGCGGCGCTCTTCGCTTCAAAACTCACCTCGGAAACCCAAGCTGGGAATGATGGGTAGCCCTTGTTGATAGGTGCGACGACTGAAATCGAAGTTATAGGAGAGGGCTTCAGCCGCAGCGTTATTGTAAGCGTTCCACACGTCGACGTAGAAGGTGAGCTCGAAGTCTTCGAACTGCCAACCCTTTTCGACGCGCAGATCCAGCTGATGAAAGAGCGGTAGCCGCTCGCTGAAGGGCGCGCCTTGTAGCGGCGTATAGGCTGCCGCGTCGGCGGCAAACACGCCGGGTAGGTTGGGCGGTGAGAGCGAGGGCGTATCGAGCGGCCCCGAGACGAGGCGGAAGCGCGCGCCCGCTTCCCAACCGTGACCGAGCTTGTAGCTGCCGAGCGCGGTCAGGATGTGCGTCTGGTCAAATTGAAAGGGGTACTCGCGCGCTCCCGGCGCGTCCCTTCGAACGCTGCGCGAGAGCGTGTACGCGACCCAGCCGAAGAAGCGCGCGTCCGGCTTGTACTTCAGCAGCGTCTCGGCGCCCACGACCGAGCCCGTACCTCTCGTGTCATAGCCGAACGTCCCGTCTAGACCCGCGCTGCGCGACACGAGACGCGGTAGGTCCTTGTAGAAACCCTCCACGTTGAGCTCGACGTGCTCCGACAGCTCTCGCTCGAACCCGAGAGCGTAGTGAATGGCGCGATTGCTCGTCAGGCCCGGCGTCCCGAACACCTCGTCTGTCTCTTGAGGCTGAGCGGGTTGATGAAACACGCCGATGCCGGCCTTGATCGTGGTCCGCCTGGAGACGCTGCCGTCCGCGTGCTCCGAGCTCGTGCTCAGGTCGTAACGCGCCGTCAGCCGAGGGCTCAGATCCGCGTGGCCCGTGTCGCGTGCATAGTCCAGTCGGAGCCCTGGGGTGAGCATCAGACGGCCGAAGCGTAGCTGCGCATCCGAGTACCACGCGGGCCGAAAAAACGTCGATTCGATGCGCGTCTCGAGCAGCGGGCGCGTGGACAAAGGGCCGGGTGACGGCTCGCCGGGCCGAGGCGGCTCGGGCAGGCGCACGAAGAGCTCAAAGGGGGCGATTTGAAAATCGAGACCCGCATTCAACGTCATGCCCGCCGCAAACTCCCAAGACAGCTCGTTGCGATTCTGGATCGTGTGCCCCGTGGTGTCGAAACGAAAGCGGCCGAGACCTATCGCCGCCTTATCCCGGCCTAAGCTGAGCATCGAGCTGAGGCTGACATCGCGGCTCAATTGGGCCTCGACCAGCCCCTGCAGGCGGTAAAAGCTGGTACCAAACCGCAGATTACCGCCGAGCGCGCCGGGATCTTGCGCGACGGGGTTTTCGATCAGCACCTCGAGCGCGTCGTCGGAGCCGAACAGGCGCAAGCTGACGCGCGACGTGCGCGAAGGCTTGGTTTCCGCGATCACCTGATAGTCATAGTAGACCGGCGCGGTCGTCACACCCGCTCCAGAGGCGCGCAGCACGGGCTTCAGCCACGTGTCGACCCAGCTGCGCCGACCGCCGATGGCGAAGCTCCAGCCCTCGATCGGTAGTGGGCCCTGTACCAGCACGCGCGCATCGATCAGATCGATTTGAGCCAGCCCGTGCAGGCAACCCTGCTCGTTGCTGGGCTTGCCATAGGGCCCCGTGCACGTGGTGTTGGGGGCGCGTAGCCCCACGTCGACGATGCCGCCCATCACCCGCCCGTAGCGCGCGCTGAAGTTGCCCGGGTAGAAGTCGATGCGCTCGAGCAGCTCGGTCGGCACGGCGCTCGAGACACCGCCGAAGTGATAGATGAAGGGCACGGTGTCGCCGTCCACGAACACGGCCGTGTCCTCCGGAGCCGAGCCCCGCACGATGAGCAAGCCGGCCAGACCCGGCGGGCGCGCCAGCCCCGGCAGGTTGGTGAGCGAGCGCAGCGCGTCGCCCCCCGTGCCGGGCACGCGCGTCATCTCACGGCGCGTGATGGTCCGGCGCACGACCTCGCGCGGCGGCCGCGTCCCGTACACCGAGACCTCGATCGCATCACCCAGCGCGGCGGACAGCCGATAGACGAGCTCGGTGAGCTCACCCGCCACCACGTCCTCGCTCGAGTCGACCACGGAGAAGCCAGATGCTTCCACCCTGACGCTGTAGCGCCCGGCGGGCAGATCACGGACCTCCCAGGAGCCGTCTTCTCGCGTGACGGCCGTAAAGGTTTGCCCACTGCCGTCGCGAAGCGTGATGCGAGCACCCGCCAGCGGCGCCTCGGCGTCCGCAATTTGCACGCGGCCTCCGAGCTCACCTCGCGTCGTGGCGCGCTGCTCCTGCGCTGGCTCCGAGAGCGTGAAGGAGTACTTGAAGGGGATCTTGACCGCCACGGGTTTGCCGGCGAGCAGCGCCGGTGAAAACACGAAGCGGCGCGCCGCCTCGACCGCGGCTTCGTCAAAGCCGTTGCCCGCGGGCTCGAGCACGTCCACCTCGCTGACGGAGCCGTCTGCCTCGACCCGCAAGCGCAGCAGCACCTCGGCGGTGAGCCCCAGGTCTTGGGCCGCCTTCGGGTAGGCCGCCTCGATGAACTGGAGCAGCTGCGGCGGGACGACGTCGCTCTGCGGCGCCGCGCCTGGGGGGGCCGGGCTCGGCGGTGGCGTGGGCGGCGCAGCGTTAGCGTCCTGTGCGGCCGCACCCCGCGCCAGGAGCACGGCGAGTACCAGTGAGAGCGCCATCCCGAGCGCGCGCGCACCCTTCGAAGCTCGTCGACTCGGTTCAGGCGCCTTCGTCACGCGGGGGAAACGGGGTTAACTCGACGGCCACTGATTGACAAGTCGACAGTGTGTTATTGGCGATGTTATTTGCGCTCCGATGCGGATCGCGACCTGGAACGTCAATTCATTGCGCGCGCGCCACGGCCTCGTCCTCGACTGGCTGAAGCGCGAAGCCCCGGATGTGCTCTGCATGCAGGAGACAAAGGTGCCCGATCCGGATTTCCCGATCGAGCCCTTCCAAGCGCTCGGTTACTCGGTGGCGATGGCCGGCCAGAAGACATATAACGGCGTCGCGATCCTTTCGCGCTTGCCCACGAGCGATGTTCGGATCGGGCTGCTAGGTGAGCAGGCTGCCGACGACAAACGAGCCATCAGTCTGCAAGTTTCCGGGGTCAGGGTGTATTGCGTCTACGTTCCGAACGGTAAATCAGTGGACTCGCCGTCGTTTGTCAGCAAGCTCGGTTGGCTCGATCGATTGAGAGCGACGCTCGACGCCGAGGCAAGTCCTGACGATCCCGTCGTCGTGTGTGGCGACTTCAACATCGCCCCCGAGGCGCGCGACGTGCATGACCCTGTGGCGCTCGCCGGTCAGATACACTTTCATCCGGAGGAGCATCGCGCGCTCGAGCGTCTGAAGGCCTTCGGCTTGCGCGATGCCCTGCGTCTGCATGACGAGCTGCCCCAGAACTACACCTGGTGGGATTATCGTGCGGGCGCGTATCGTCGCAACAAAGGCCTACGCATCGACTACCTGCTGCTCAGCGAGCCGATGGCGCTACGCTGCCGCGCCGTCACCACGCACGCGGAGGAGCGTGCGCGCGAGCAGCCGTCCGATCACGTGCCCGTCGTCGCTACTTTTGAATGACTGGTGCTCCGAGGCGCGATGCCTTGCGCGCGCAACGCGCGGGCGGCGTTTAGGCTGAGGCGGCCGTGCTCGAGCCAGCGTTCGAGGTTGGGTTCGACAGCGAAGGCTTCTTTCACGCGCAATAGGGCGGGCAGGTATTCGAGCTCGCGGCAGAGGCCTCCGCCTCGGGCGGCGCGGGCGTAGACGTCGAGCGCTGCCGGGAGAGGGCAGCCGCGCCCGACAAGCAGGCGCACGCACTCCACGTCGCTCGCGCCTTCGGAGACCGCGAGCGCGCCGAGGTGACGAAAACCGAGCTCGGCGCGGCGCGGCGGATCGAGGAATCCGAGCCGCTCTTCTAGCAAAACGGCACGCCCCTCTTCGTCGTCGCTCGAGCGGGCGCTGCCGACTCGAAACAGGCCCAGTGCCTGCGAGCGACCGAGCTCCCGCGGCAGAGCGTGCCCGTGGATCTCGTGAGCCGCGATACGCTGCCCCTGCTGCTCTGACAGCCGCACGCCGGCTCGAACGAAGATCACGCCTGTGCCGGTGGCCGCACGACTCCCCAGGGAGGGCACGACCTCCACGCGCACCGGCAGCCGCAGCGCGCCGAGCTCTCGCAGCAGTACGCTGACCAGGCTCTCCGGGCGGCGGCGGTCCCCACTCTCGTGTCGGGGCTCGTCGTCCCCGGTTATCAGCTCCTTTGCCCAGCCGAGCGCCAGCGTGCGCGCCGCCTGCCATTCAGGGCTGCCCCGCACCGCGTGACGCTGCCGAGCCAGGCTGCCGAACGCCGGCGTCCCCACCGCTTCCGCCAGCCGCGCTTCGAGCTCGAGCTCCGCCGCACGCTCCGCATACAAGGCCTCCACGACGCCCCCATGCAGCGCCGCCGCTGTCGCTTCCAGCCGGGACCTCAATGCACCGAGCTCGGGCGCAGGCCCATACCGCAGCTCCAGCCGGGGATTTTCTCCGCGCTGGAAAGCAGCGAGCCAGCGGGCGTTCGCCTGCGCGCCGCCTTCGGGTTGGCAGCGCCGAAGCAAGGCAATTTGGCTCTCGGCCTCTGAAAATAGCGCGTCGGGCTCGCGAAAGGCGAGTGGCCCCCGCCGCGCGCCCTGTCTAGACTGACGCGAGCTTTGCCGATGCGTTCCGTCGCTGCCCATTCCTTCTCCATCTACGATCGGGGCTTCTTTTTAGCCATCGCCGCGGTGGTTTACGTGATCCTCGCGGCGCTCCAGCAGGTCGGCTCACGGCTCACGGCCCTGTCATTTTTGGTAGCGATTCCGGTCTGCCTGGCCTGGGTCTGGCGGCACACGCGTCCCAGCCTCGGCGTCGCCGGCCGCAACGTGCATCCGACAGCGCTGAGCGCGCTTCGAGTCTGTGCGTGGGGCACGGGCCTGTGGTTGGCGGCGAGGCTGGGCCCAGCGGGTCGGCCCGGTTTCGACCTGGCGGCAAACGTGGGGCTAGGCAGCGCGCTGGTCGCAGCGCAGCTCGCGCTCGCCCGCATCCCGCATCGCGAGGGTCTGATCGAGCCTCCCCGCTCGGCGCGCTCGCTCGACGCCGCGGCCGTCTGTGCGCTGCTCTGGGGCATCGCCACGGCGTTGCCGGCAGCGCGCACGCTCTGGCCGGATCAGTCGCTCCTGCTCGAACCTCTTGCGACAAGCTACGCCACCAGCGTGGCCAGCATCGCCAGCATGGTGGCGCTGATCTTCGTGGCTCTGCGTCTGCGCGTCACTCGCTTCCTCGAGCTCGGGGTGCTGGACCGCGCGAGCGCAGCCATCGCCTTGTCGCTCACGGCGTTCGGCATTGCGGTGCCGGCGGCGGCAGCGAACCTCGCGGCGCCCGATCGCGCTCTGCCGTTCGGCGCGCTGCTCGCTGCGCTGGCCTGCGCGTGGACCGCCACGACGCAGCAATCCAGGACTCTCTCGAGCAGCCTGCGGGGCGCCCTCGTGGTGCTGCTGCTCGGGGCGCCAGTGGCGCTTGCGACGGGGGCGCTCGCCCAGAATGCGCCCGCACATGCCGGCCTCATCGCCCTCGCCGGTTGCGGAGCGGCGCTCCTCGTGGGGCTGCTGGCTCGCGCTCTGGCGCGTCCCTTGAATTCAGAGCAAGCGCGCTGGCTCCACGGGCTGCACCAGGCGAGCCGCGCGTGCCTCGAGCCCGAGCCCAACGCGGCCATCGTGGCCGCCCTCGAGGCGTTGCAAGGTCTGGAGCGCGCGCTGCGAACACGGCCGGAGCTGTGGCGGGTCGACCCACCCGACGTGCTCAGCGTAGATGTCGCCGGCTACCTCCACACCGAACGTGGCACCGCTCCAGAAGAGCTCTACACCCTGGCTCGCGCCGAGCCGGAGCGGACCTTGCGCCGCGACGTGCTCGAGGCCTTGCAGGTGCGCCGTCCCGAGGTACGACCGGTCCTCGGCTGGATGGAAGCTCGCGACGCCTTCGCCGTCACCCTGGTCTGTGACGACCAGGCGCCCCTCGGCCTGCTCTTACTTCCCAAAGGTTTGCGCACCGGGCCATTGACGTTGGAGGAGGCCCGCGCCGCGCGCCTGCTCTGTGACCGCCTGAGCGCCGTGCTCTCGATGTCATCGTCGATTGCGGGCAGCCGCGCGCGCGAGACCCACGCCATCCAGCGCGCTACGGAGCTGGCGCAAGAAACGGCGCGGCTCGAGGCCATCATCCAGGCGCATGCGCGGCCTCGGGACTTGCTCGTCGATACGCTCGCCGCGAGCGTTCGCGTCGCGACCTACAGCGCGCGCGCTCGGGCAACCCTCGAGAGCCTGGAGAAGCTCGGCGCGGCTAACGCAGACGTCACCCTGGAGGTGCCGGTCGGCATCGACGCGCTCGGCTTTGCCGCCGTCGTGCACCTCGGGAGCCCGCGCCGCGCAGGTCCCTTCGTCGTCGTGGACGGCACGCTCGCCGGCGCTCACGCTGCCGCCTTCTTCGGCGCCGACCCCGACGCCGCGCTCGAGCGGGCGCGTGGCGGCACGCTGGTCGTGCACCACGTCGCCGCCCTGCCCATCGAAGCCCAGGACATGCTCGCCGTGGCGCTCTCCCGACGCCTGCCCTCGAGCGACGCCGAAGCCTCGCCGTTTGCCCTCGTGAGCAGCGTCCCGCAGCCGCCCCAGGCGCTGCTCGACGAGCGCCACCTGTCCAGAGCGCTCGCCCAGCTCCTATCAGCTCACGTGGTGCAACTGCCCCCGCTCTCCGAGCGAGCCGAAGACCTGCGAGCCCTGGTGCTCGATCGCCTGTGTAAGAGCGGCGTGCGCTTCGCGGGGCATACCCTGGGCATCGAGCCGCAAGCCATGAGCGCCCTCGTCGACTACGAGTGGCCGGGCAACGTGAGGGAGCTCGAAGGCGTGGTCGAGCGCGCGGCGCACGTGGCACAGGGGGAGCGCGTGCGCGTGAGCGACCTCGTCGCCGTCGGATTTTCGGGAACGCTGCCGAGCGCGCCGAGCGTCATGCCTCTGCCGCGCGCGCGGAGCGTTGAAAAGGGCGAGAAGAGCGTGGACGGGGGAGAGAGCGATATGGGGGAGCGATCGGTGGTGAGGCGGCGGAGGCGGCGTTGAGGGGGAGGGGGCAACGCCGCGTTTGCAACTTGGGGCACGTCATGCTTTGTCGTCCGGTAGCTCTTGTTGAACCGTCGTTCGGCTTCGCGTGGACGTCGCGCCTAAACGCGGACTCAATCTCGTATGTTCCTGCACTGCGGAGGCGTCGACGTGATGTACTTGCGACCAGGACTTCCGGCGTGACACCTCGCCTGCCGCCTGCTAAGAGCCTGTTCCAAGTGCTCGAGGCGTGGCGCAGCCAGTGGTGAAGCAGGCGGACTCGACGGCGCTGCAGTTCGACTCGGAGCAAGTCCGTCGCTACTACGACGAGAATACGCGGCTGTTCTTGAGCCTCGGTCAAGGCACCGAGGGCACCATTCGACGGGCGGTTTGGGGCCCCGGGGTCGACAATCGTGTGCAGGCCATGGCCTACGTCGATCAACTCGTCATCGAGCGGCTTCGCCGGCTCGACGACGTGGGTGCCGGCGAGCTGCCGCGGGTCATGGATCTGGGGTCGGGGGTGTGTGCCAGCCTGTGTCGCATCGCCAAGCAGATCGCGATGGTGGGCACTGGAATCACGATCAGCCCGGCGCAAGTGCAACTGGCCGAGCAGCGAATCGAGGCGTGCGGTCTTACCGCGTCCGTGCGCTGCATTCAGGCGGACTTTTGCGATCCGCCGCAAGGCTTGCCTCCGGTCGACCTGGCTTTCGCCATCGAGTCCTTCGTGCATGCGGCGAGCGGTGAGGCGTTTTTTCGAGCCTGTGCGCGGCTGGTTCGACCTGGCGGGTATTTGATTGTTTGCGACGATGTGTTGGCGGCTGCTGACTTGCGGAAGGATCGCCGCGTCAATGCCTGGTTTCGCCGTTTTAGCAAGGGCTGGGTGGCCAGCAACCTAATTGCCGAGGACGAGGCGCGGCAGCTTGCGGCGGCTGCAGGGTTCGAACACGTCGAAACGATCGACCTGACCCCGTACTTGGAAATTCGACGGCCGCGAGACCACCTGATGGCCGCGCTGATGCGCTGCTTTGGCTGGCTGCCGATCAAGGGCAGCTACTGGTCGATGCTCTACGGCGGCCACGCGCTGCAGGTGTGCCTCGAGCGCGGTTGGATGAAGCACTCGTTTTTGGTCTGGCGTCGGACCTGAGCGTCGTGAGCCAGGGGTCGCAGGCCGAGATCGGAGGCGCACCTCCGACCCAGGCCGATCCGGGTATCTAGAACGACAGCAGCGCGCCGTCGTGAAAGACGCGGACGTCCAGGCCGCTCAGTGAACGCGCGAAGGTGCGCGTGCTCTCCAGCGTCGACAGGATGGGAGCGCCGCGCGGGTTGAGAGAGGTGTTGATAGAGATGGGGCAGCCCGTGGCCTGCCCCAGGCGCTGCAACACTCCGTGCAGGAACGGATCTTCCGCCCCGTCGATCGTCTGTACCCGCGCCGAGTTGTCGTAGTGGCAGATACCGGGCGCGAACAACTGCGAGCGCTCGGTGACCTGGGCCGCGTACAACATGTACTTGGATTCGCCCTCCCACTCGAACCAGGTCGAGACGTCCTCCAGCGGCACGAGCGGGGCGAGCGGACGATAGAACTCGCGCTGCTTGATCACGTGATTGATCAGATCGAAGCTCTTCCGGCTCGGCACGGCGAGGATGCTGCGGTGACCCAACGCCCGCGGTCCGATCTCACTCTGGCCTCGATGCAGGAGCACGATGCCGCCGGTCGAGAGGAACGACACGAGCTCATCCGTGATATCCGAGGTGTCTAGCCTGCGCTCGCCGACTCGGTCGCTATAACCGAGGAAGGGCATGGCGCAGCTGACCTTTGCTTTGACCCGCTCGTGGCAATAGTAGAGCAGCGCGCCCAGCGACTGGCCGGTGTCATCACAGCAGGGTGGCAATAGCAGCTGGCGCTTCGGCGCCAAGAGCTCCCTCACTCGCGAGTTGGCCACGATGTTGAGCGTCGCGCCTCCGGCGAGCATCACCCGCGGTGCATCGGCGGGCAATGCAGCCACACTCTCCACGCGCAGATCCTCGAACAGGCGTTGGGCTGAGGCGGCCAGATCGAAGGCCACCCGGCTGCTCAGATAGTGATCCACCGGGAAATGCCGGCGCAATGCCGTAAACGCATCCTCGTGCCCGCCGAGCTTGTGGAACATCGGCAAATGGTCGCGGATGAACGTCATCATCTCCGGGCGCGGCTCACCGAGCGACGCGAGCGCCATCAGCTTGCCCTCGCACATGATGCGGCCGTACAGGTAGCGCGAAACCACGTCGTAGAAGCGCGACGAAAAGGCGTCGTGGATCGGGCGATTGGCGACCCGCTCGATGCGGTGGTTCTTCGTGCGATAGGTGAAGTGGGTGTGACCGAAATCGCCCCCCCCGTCACACACGTCGATCACGACATCATCGCCTCCGGGATGGTTGCCCGGGAAAGCGTGCACCATCGCAGCGTGCGCGAGGTGATGGTTGAGCACGGGGACGTCGAACTTCTTACCCGCGATTTCGACTTCTGCTTCCGCGAGCCACTCGACGTCACGTTTGCTCTCGGGCAGGTGCTCGTTCAAGTAGGCGGTACAGGCGACGCCTTCGACATCTGCGATCCTGATGCCGCAGTGGCGAAGGGCGACGTCGATCAGCGTTTCCATCTCGCGCTTGTCGCAGCGCTTCTTCTTTTCGCCGAACAAACGCTCGGCCTCGAGCACCAATAAAACGCGCTCTTCGTCGGCAATACTGACCGACGAATCGTGCATGTTATACGAAAATGCCAAGAAATATCGCATCCTCGTTGGCGTGTAGCACAAGGACTCTGCCGATGCAGTGCAGAGTCGACCGCCCTGATTGCCCCTATCGGTCAGTTGGCCAATGTGGTGTTGGCAGCACTTTCAGTGCTCGTCCCGCTCACACCCGGAGCGCTCGATTGGCGACGTCAGGCGGGACGCACTGGAAAATACGCCTGCCAGAACGAACGCAGAAACGAAATGCTGAGAGCGATGGTGCCGATCGCAGCGACAGGTGCGCTCCACGACGGGGGCAGCCACAAGGCGAGGATGAAGCAAATCAGCATGAGCACGTACGAGACGCGGCCAAACAACGTGCGCGGTGCCTCGATCGGGCTCGGCACCACCAGGCGAGCCAGAATGTAGAAGTAGCGCCAGAGCCCGGCGATGAGGACCCAGGGCCCAGCCGCTCCGCGCGCGAGCAAGATCAATGAGAGCGCGATCACGAACAGCGCGTCCGCTTCGACGTCATAGCGCGCTCCGAAATCACTCGAGGCGCCATACCGCCGAGCGAGCCAGCCGTCCACACCGTCGAGGATCAGAATCGAGAGCGCGGCCGAGCACAGCACGGCGTCTGGCAGGTCGCGGTACGCGAAGAGCAGACCGAACGTCATCACGAGGCGCAGCGTCGTCACGAGGTTTGCCACGCCCAGCTGGCCGTGTGGTGTCCATGTGCCACGGGTCTGAACGAGCAGGATCAAACACGACCCACCCGCCACCCACGCGAGCAGCGCCGGGTAGCCGAAGCCCACGGCCAAGCCGGTGGCCAGCACGACGGCCACAGTATGTGCGTTGCCCCAGCTCGTCAGCGAAAAGGAGCGCATGCGTTCGTCGGCGAAGCCTAGCACTTCATCCTCGAGAATGGACGCGACGGGACCATCAGGCAGCTCCCCCTCGAGCTTCGAGCTCGGCCCAGCCAGCCTGCAAAGCAGCCCGTGCCAGCCCTGCGGCGCTGGACCAACTCGGGATCGAGCGTTGCCGATCAAAACAGGCGAGCGCCATCTGGTAGCGCGCACTCTCGTCGTCCAGCAGTCGGTCGATATGCTCGGCCAGGCCTTGTTTATTGCCGATGGCGGTGATGAGCCCCTGGCGGCCGTGTTCCAGCATGTGTCGCGCAGCTCCAGCGGCGTAGGCGACGGCCGGCACACTCGCTGCCATGGCCTCGAGCAATACGAGCGGCTGGTTTTCGTCGTAGCTCGGCATCACCAGCACGTCGGAGGCGCGCACGATGCGTTGCACCTCTTCGGGTGGCTGCTGCCCCTCGAAGCTCACATTGGGCAGTGAGCGGGTCAGCTGCAGCAGCCGCCCGGCGTAGACGGGGTCGGCGTCCAGGCTGCCCACGATGGTCCAACGATAGTCATCGCTCGCGCGACCCTCGAGCAGCGCGGCGACGTCGAGGAAACCCTTGCGGGGTGTCGCGGAGCCCACCGATACGAGTCGGCAGGGCCCCACCCTCCGGCGCGGCTCTGCCCGCCAGCCATCATCGATCCCGGGCTCCGCGATCACGATCGTCGCGCTGCAGCCCATGAGCAAGTCAGCGTAGTGCCGGCCCGGCACCACCACCAACCCCAGCCGTTCGAGTGCTTGCACTTCGAAGCGCGACGGCTCCGTCAGCGGCGCCTGCCCGGCCTCCGTAGCGGCGATCATCGAGGGGAATGAGTGCAACATCACGCCCATCCTTCGACCTTGCGCAGCGAGCGCGAGGAATGCGTCCAAGTGAGCTTCTGTGAGCCAGATGCTGTCCATCAAGATGGGACGACTCGCGCCGACGTGCCGAGTGAGATCAGACAACTGCTCGGCAGGCACGTCAATCACCTCCCACGCGGCGTGCTCGGCCATGCGCGCGTTGTAGAGAAAGCCGCCGGAGATGCGCCCACGCGGGGGTGGCTGAACGAGCACAGCTTGTTGCATCGGGCGCTGCTTTAGCAGAAGTGTCGGCAGGGCGCAGAGCAGGTCCATGTACTCAGGTTAAGTATCTGAAATAATTGGTGATTGTTCGCGAATACCCGAGTGCCCCAGCGGGTGCTAGAGCGCGGGCCAAAAAAAGACCATTGCGACGCTGGATATGCGAGAAGGGGCCAGAATGGCAGCGTCGAGCAGGTCATTGGCCCGACCCTCCTTTGACGAAGGGCTTCCCGGCACGAGCGCGCACCGCGCGTGGACGCTGCGCACGCTCGTCTCGGGCGCGGTAGCCATCTGCGTATTCACGGCGTTCCTGGCCTACTACGGCCTATCGTGCCTGCAACCGGACTGGGGCGGGGATTTTCAGCTGTACTGCGCCGCGCTGGCCCGGCTCTATCGCGACCTACTGCACCCGATGCACGAGTCCCTGAACGTGCCCGGTAGTCAGTCGATGGCGTATACCCCGTTCCTGGTCAGCATTGCATTGCTGGGCAAGCTCTTCGGCGCGACCCCATTTCGTGCGTTGCAGATTGCCGGCCTGTTCAATCTCAGCCTGTTTGCGTTTGGCGCCTGCTTCCTTTTTTCCCGCGTGTCGATCCACCGGCAGTGGTGGCTGCCAGCTGCCAGCTTCATCTTCACTACGCTATTTCTGCGCTGGCTGCATTTTGGCTGGTCCTCGGAAACGAGCCTGACCAACCTGCAATACGTTCAGCCCTATCCCAGCACGTTCTCTTGGGCCCTTGCGTTCATCGCGTTCGGTCTCCTCGATGACGTGCGCACCAGGAGGCGGCCGCTCGAGCTTGTCGCGTTGATTGCCGTGATCAGCCTGCTATTGGCTTGCCATGTGCTGACGGGGAGTTGGGTCGTCGGCGTCGTCGGCCTGTACGGCCTGTGGGTGTCGGTTCAGGAGAAAAGCGCGAGGCCGCTCGCCTGGGCCAGCTTCGCCATAGGCGCGGGGCTGGTCCCCGTGTTGCTGTGGCCCTATCAGCCTTTCTTCGGGCAGAGCTCGATGCAAGCCGTCAATGAAGGATCACAGTTTGGTCGCTCGCCATTCATCGAGTTTCCGAACCTCTACGGCCTCGCCATTGCGTGTTTCGCATATGTCCTCGTGCGACTGCGTCGCCATGGCTTTTGGTTGTTGGCGCTGCTGGCTACCCTGGGTGTGCTCTTCGTGTTTCGCCAAGCCGGCATGAGTTACGGCAACCGCTATGCGTTCTTTGCCGCATTCTTCCCGCAATTTATCGTCGCGGAGGTCATGGCGTTGGGCATCTTTGCCCTGCTCGGGCCCTTGCCGGAGCTCTCGCCGTCCCGCAAGTTCGCGGATTTGGATAGACCTCTGCTGGTCGCCTTGCTCGCCGTTGCCCTGACGGTCTGGCTGCCTTCGCCCATGCTCGCCAGGGCTCGGCAAACCGTGGAGTATGGCACCTTGTGGTCGCCGCGTGCGCTGCTCCAGAGGCCGTCGCCGCACGACGCTTACTATCGGCAGTATGCCGAGGTCACCGCCCTCGTCTCAGCGGATGATCTGGTGATCATGCCGGTGGCCCGCGCCGTGCTCGATTTTGCGAGCATCACCGGTGCCTCGGTGGTGGCCACTCCGCTCGCCGCGAAAGTGCCGGACGGCGGTCAGCGATTTCGAGACGTCAATCGCTTCTTCGATCCGAAGGCGAGCCCGCGGGAGCGAGTCGGCATTGCCGAGAAGTACGGAGCAACCAAGGTCCTCGTACCGAGCTGGCTGTTCATCCTTCTGCCCGAGCTCGTCGAGAGTTTTGGCGAACCGATCCACCACGGCGAAGCCTACGCGCTGTTTCGAGTGAAGAGCTCGGCTCGCGCGGACGCCGAGCCCCAAAGCCCCTAGGGTTCGCCGACTGCGTGAGCCTGGGATGCGCTCTGGGCGTGGGCCGACGCTCTCCGCCAGCGATTCCAGGTGCGCCATAGTCGCAGGTACGCTGTGCGCCCAGCCATGGCGACGACCACCCAGATGCAAGGCTCGATGCCGTACCGGTAACGAGCGGACTCGAGGGATGAGAAGAAACTGCTCGCACTGACCACGAAGACGATCTGAAACAGGCACATGCCGAGCACCACGCCAACCGCACGGCGTTCGTCGTTTCTGCTCCTCAGGCGAGTGGCGGCGCCCCACAGCGCCCACAGGCAGAATGGCGGGAGGAATACATACAATCCGACGCCCGGGCTGGGCCAGCTGTGGACGATTCGATCGTAAAGGTCTTCGTAGCCTCCGAGTACCAGGCGATGAGCGCGGTGAGGCGAGTAGAGCTCATCACGATCGCTCGGGTGCCAGTGCGTGGAGGAATTGAACAAGCGTGGAAGGTTTTCGGTCAGAACCACCCGCAGGTACGCCTCAGGCCGTTGTTTGATGTAGTACACGGCGTCTTCGCCTCGGCGCCGATTCACTTCGAGAAACAAGCCGTGGTTATAGTTGCCCGCGCCGACGGATGGGCGCTCGAGCTCGTTCGAGCCGGGCCAAGGAAACCGCAAATCCTTGGCGAAGAAATGGACGTAGTCACTCGGGGGCGCGAAAACGGTGACGTTCGCGTATGGAGAGAGCTTGCCCCTCCTGATCCATCGGTTACGCAGCCCCGGATCCATCTGCTGGGTGGTGACCAAAGTCAGGTTCGCGCCGCCCCAGGACGTTGCGCCAAAGACGCCGAAGACGATGAAGTTCTTGGCGTAGAGGGTGACCAGTAGCGCACCTGGCCCAAGCGCTGCCCACACGACCCGACGTCGGGTGCCGCGCTTGGCCAGAGCGAATGCCAAGAACCCCATCGAGATGAACCAGACCAGGTGAAAAGTCGTGTACAGGAAACCGAGCGCAGAGCACGTGAGGAAGAACCACAGCCATGGCAGCGTCGACGAGCGCTGGAGGGCACGGTGGAACAGCACGATGGCCAGGCACAAGAGCGCCGTGCACAGGTGAGTGTAGAGGTACAAGTTTTCGAAGAAGAGCGACTGAGGTAAGAGCGAAAATGAGAGTGAGAGCCAGAGCGCGCCCCAGCGCGAGAACCCGACGATCAAAAACAGCCGAAACAGGGACACGAGGAGCAACCAGCCGGAAGTCCAGAACACATAGGACGCCGTCGTCGCCATGTGGTCGGGGCTGAGCTTCAGGATCAGGCCCGTGATGATATTCATGCCAGGGGCGAAGGCGTGAAAGTAGTAGACGGTCTCCAGCAGCCGCTCGCGCAGGTCCGCTAGGTCGCTGAGGAACATCCAGCTCAAGTCCAGGTTGAAGCGCAGCCCGGCTGCGTGCAGGGCGGCGCGCGTCCCTACGAACAGGCTCAACAGTAGCGAGTGCTGCAACAAACATGAGCGGCGCCGGGAGAGAGCGCGGTCTCCCCTGGTCAGTCTCGCGATGGCCCCCGCACCACACGCGGCTGCTCCCTGTCGGAACGAATTCATCAGGCTTTAACGCAGGGGGTTCGGTTGCCGTGTGGCTCGGAGGCTAGCGCAGCGCCGTCGGAGCGCCAGGGCCCCGCACAATCGAAGCTCGCGATAGCCGAGAAGTGACCATGCTGACAATGTCGAGTATAGGGGGGTCATGGCCAAAACACTGATTTCCAGCGCGCCTCGCTGACATGGCGAGATGACAATAGCGCCAATGCCTCATCGGGGACGCGGCGGTGGTACCCCAACGTCGAAACAACTCAGCGCACCACCCCGAATCGACAGCTCCAGCATGCCGGTCCGATTCGGCCGCTGGCGCGTGTCGAACTGAAAGAATTGCTGCAGCATAAACGGCGGCCGCGTGTGCAGGGTCCCCAGCATCTCCCCGTCGAGCGCGACTCGTATGCTGCCGGGTCCGGGCTCGGCGTCGTAGCGGCCGGTGATGAAGTCGCCGAGCGCGACGGGTGCGTGCAGCCGAAGCTCGCCAACGTCGGGCGCGGTCATGCACAGGTGATCGCCCCGACCGTGCACGAGGTCGGCTCGAACGCTGTATGCGCCGCATTCGAAGCTCAAGCTGTCGACCTTCGAGCAGGGTTGACCGGCCAGTGTGAGCTCGGGCCCTTGCAGCTGATAGAAGATGGAGTCGCGTGGCAGGAGCGAGGCGCGGCTCAGCGCGCGGCGGGCGACGAAGGCGGCGGCCAATAGCAGCGCCGCCAGGGCGGTCCACCCGAGGCGGCCTCGTGATCGCTCGAGCCAGCCGATGATCGGCGCGAAGCGGGCACGACCCGTCATGGCAATGGCCACGAACGCGGGCACTGCGGCGAGGCTCAGGATCAAGCCGAGCCAATCAGGCGCGCGATTGACGTAGGCCAACACGAGCTCTCCATCGCGAGCGACGGGCACTTCCATCAGGACGGGATCTTCGGCGCCGTGCACGGTGACGGTCGTGATGGGGAGCATCGCTCCGGAGAGCGTGGCTTGCCAGCGATCGTACGCGGCGACATGGATCTCGAGCCGGCTGTCTGGCGCAGTGCCGCTCAGCCTGATTCGCAGCCGCTCGGGCGAGAATTCGACGAGCTCTGCCTGGCCCTGTCCCAGGATCGCAAACGGCTGGGGAGCGTGGCCGGTGAAGCGATACAGCCGAAGGCCACCGAAGCTGCGCTCGTAAGCGAGCTTCGGATTGGCGAGGTCGCGATCGCTCACCACATACTTGACGGATGCCGCCTCCAATATTCCCGGGCCATCGCCCATGGGTAGGTTGTTGAAGATTTGACTGGGCGTCTCTCCGATACGGTAAATCAGCGTCTGATCGTAGACGGCCGCCATGGTGGGCACGTGGTTGCCTCGCTGCACGTCGTAGGCGATGCGATAGTGTTCGTCCGGGCTAGCGGCGTGAAGGGCGCGCGACCATGCGAACAGCTCCTGATAGTCGGCCCAGTTTGGTGTGGTCGATTCTCCCTGTAGCTCTTTGGCGATCTGCGTCGCATACAGATGTGGCAGCCCGGGCACGACTAGCGCTGCGGTTACCGGGAACACCAGACCCCAACCCAGCAAGCGGGACCACAACGCCTCGGGTCGACGCTCCCGCGCTGCCCAGCCAGCTATCCGCACGAGTGCGTAAGCGGCGAGTGGAAACCAAAATAGCTTGGCCACTAGCAGCATGCGCGGGGCCTCTATTTTTATCAGGCTCGGAAGAGCGCGCTCGAGGTGCAGAACCGAGGTGAGGAAGTCTGAAGAGAGAAACACAAAGGTGGCAGCCGTACCCGTCACGAAGACGCGGCCCCTGGCGCCGCTCCGAATCGCGAGCCAGCCGCCCACGAGGCTGAGGCCGGAGATGGCGGGTAGGACGTTACTGAAGGTGCCGAGAGCGAGCACGCGCTCGCTGATCTTGCTCAGCGGCTCCTCGCTTGCACCCAGGTCGAAGGTGTATTTGGTCCGGGTGAGGAAGGGGACGATTGTGAATGCCGCGAGGCCGACGCCAAACGTGAGCGCGCCGAAGACCTGGGCCAGGCGCTCCCAACTGGGTCGGCGGCTGCGAAGCCCGTGTTCCAACAAGAAGAGCGGGCATGCAACGGCGAAGACGAACAGCGCGAGCTGGTGCGCCAGCAAGGCGGCTCCCACACATGCTCCCGACAGAAACACGTCACGCGCCCGACCACGTTCGAGCACGGCCTCGAGGCGTTCAAACGCCAGCAGGGTGAAGCTCATCGAGAGGGAGACAGGCCAGACTCCCCAATCCACATTCCAGACCCACCCGCCCTCCGAAAACGCACCGGGATCCAGCGCCATGATCCAGGCTGCCAGCACGCCCGCCGCGCGACCGAAATAGCGCCGGGTGAACGCGTAGGTGGCGAATGATTTGAAGAGTAAGAACGCCGCGAAGGACAGCGCGTAGGTGCGCGTCCATTCCAACTGACCAAGAGTCAGGGCTCTGAACGCGGCGACCCAGAGCTCGCCGCCACATGGCACGAGCTCGTCCGAAGGAAATCCGAAGCCCCAAAAATGGCTCCAGCCGCGCATGCGCCCCTGGGCGAGCATCTGTGTCCAGAAGTGCCAGGCCTTGAAGAGGTGCGTGGGATGATCGTGGCTGAGCGGCGTCTCACGCCAGAGCGGCCAGGCCGTCCATGCGGCAGGCAGGAGCGCCAAGAGCCACGACTTTGCGAGTGCCGCGCGAAACACGCTCATGAGTCGTCTCGGGCCCTGCATGTCGTCAACGAACGGATATGATGCTCAATCGCTCGCTGCAACCGATGAGCGCAAAACCTGAACACGACGAGTCAAACAGGGCCGGGCGAAATCGCCATAAAGCGAATCCACGTTCACCACCGCGAGTTCGAACGGATGGGTTAGGTCGGGCGGGGTGGGTGCCCGCATCTCTCGAGCCCACGGGTGAATCCGCCACGAAAATCCCTGCCAGCCTAGCACGCCGCGTCACGAGCTTGCACCCGCCGCGTGCTCGTTTCGGCCGATCCCTTCGCATGGGGTGCGCCGCGCGGAGTCGAGGCCTTTTTTGGCGGCGGCGTTCCTTTGCTGGGAGCCGGGGCAGAGCTCCGTTGCCTTTGACGGTGGCGATCATTGTGCCTATAAGCGACCCGGCGATGCTAAGGGAAGGCTACGAAGTGACGGCGGATCACGAGGCCACACATTGGTGGTTTCGTTCTCGTCGGGAGCTGTTTTTAAGGCAGGTCGAGAGGTCTGCCCGGGCGCTCCAGGGGAGGGGTGAGCTCGTGCGCATCCTCGACTACGGCTGCGGGACAGGCTTCAATTTGCCGTACTTGGCGGAGCACGGCGAGGTCGTAGGCTGCGACGTCGCTGACATGGCCTTGGGAGAGTTCGGTAAGGAGGCGCAATATCCAAGGCTCGATTTGCGGCAGGACCTTTCCGCACATCACGGGCAGTTTCAGATCGTCGTGGCGCTCGACGTGCTCGAGCACTGTGACGACGACGTCGACGCTCTGCGCGCGATGGGGCGCTTTCTGTCTTCGGGGGGTGCGCTCATCCTGACCGTCCCCGCGTATCAGTGGCTGTGGAGCGGTGAAGACGTCATCAGCCTGCACCGGCGCCGATATACAAAACGCACCTTGCTCGAGGCTTGCAAGGCCGCGGGGCTGTCGCCGCTCTACGCGAGCTATTTCAACCTCTCGATCCTGCCCGCCATGGCGGGCGTCATCTGGTCGCGCCGGGTCCTCGACCGCGACGCTCTCTCGCATTCGAATTTACGCCCGACCGCGCCTTGGTTGAACGCCGGACTAGAGGCGCTCACGAGCGCGGAGGCACGCATCGTAGGTGGTCGGCAGCTACCCTTACCCGCCGGCGCGAGCCTGGTAGCGCGATTGACTCTGACATGAAGGCGGAAACCCCGGGCATCGACCTGTCCATCGTTGTGCCTTGCTACAATGAGGCCCCGCACCTGGCGGAGAGCACGCGCGCCTTGCTCGAGGTGCTCGATCAGACGCACTACGCGTACGAGGTCCTTTTCGTCGACGACTGCTCGAAGGACGAGACACGCGCCATCATTATGGAGCTGTGTGAGCGCCATCCGCGCTGCCGTTATGTGTTTCACGACCACAATCGTGGCCGAGGCGGGGCGTTCAAGACCGGCTTCGTCAACACCACCGGGCGCGTCACTGGCTTTCTCGACATCGATCTCGAGGTCGGGCCGCATTATATTCCCGCGCTCGTCAACCAGATCGAAAACCACGGCGCCGACGTCGCCTCTGGCTACCGCCAATACCTCTTGCGCCAGACGGGTGCCCTGCACCGGCATGTGCTCTCGCTCGCCTACCAGGCCATGCTCAAGGTCTTCCTGGACGCGGGCGTGCGTGACACGGAGACCGGCTTCAAGTTGTTCCGCCGCGAGAGCGCCGGGCCCACGGTGCTGGGCAGCGAGTGTGACGGTTGGTTCTGGGATACCGAGGTGATGGCGCGCTCCGCGCTCGCCAATCTGAAGGTGGTCGAGGTGCCGGTGCTCTTCCTGCGCCGTTTCGACAAGCAGTCGACGGTGCGGCTGCTCCCCGACATCTTCAGGTACCTGCTCGAGTTGCATCGTTTCCGCTCGAAGGTTGGGCTGTCGCTCATCAACAAGTCCCCGATCTATTGGACGGGCACCGGCTACGATCTGTGCATGCGCGCGCTCTACAATGGCGCGTATGACGAGACGTACTGCCGGGTGGCGGAGAAGATCCCTGACGGTGCGAGCGTGGTCGATGTGTGTTGCGGCACGGGCGGCCTCTACCATCACGGCCTGGAGGGTCGTGTGAGCTCGTATCTCGGCCTGGATTTTAACGGGCACTTCGTGATGAGCGCGCGCAAGCGGGGGATCCCGGCGCGCTTTTTCAACATCCTGACCGACCCGATCGCGGAAGCGGACTACGTCGTGATGTGCTCGAGCTTCTATCACGTGCGAGCTCAGGCCGAAGCCGTCCTGGGGAAGATGCGCGCGGCAGCCAAGCACGCCGTGATCATCAGCGAGCCGGTCTCTAACGTCTCGACGGCACTGCCAGGAGCGGTTGGCAAGCTCGCGGCGGCGTTGACCAACCCCGGAGTGGGCGAGTACGGCGAGCGCTACGATCGAATGAGCTTCGAGGCTTTTGCTCGGGCGAACGGCGCTACTGAATTCCACTGTGAGGAGGGCGACCGGAACGCTATCGCCGTCTTCCCTGGGGGCCGCGGCTGAGGGGTTTCGGCGCAGTTGTGATGCGCACATCGATCTAACTTGTATTTGAGGAGTCATAGTCCATAAATACAAGGATGTTGGCCCGACGTCTCCAATCCCGGTTGGCCGATAGGCTCGCTCAGTTTCCTGCGGTGGCTCTCCTCGGGCCGCGCCAAGTGGGCAAAACCACGCTGGCGCACGCCGTCGCCCAGGGCCGCCCGAGCGTGTACCTGGACCTCGAATTGCCCACTGACCGCGCCAAGCTCAGCGATCCCGAGCTCTTCCTGGCTGGGCACGAAGACGAGCTCGTCGTCTTGGATGAAGTGCAACGTGTCCCCCAGCTGTTCCAAGCGTTGCGGGGCATCATCGACGCCGGGCGCCGCCGAGGACGAGGGACCGCCCGCTTCTTGCTCTTGGGCTCCGCATCAGGGGATTTGCTGCAATCAGGAGAGAGCCTGGCGGGGCGAATCGCCTACGTGGAGCTCTGCCCGCTGGACCCGCTCGAAGTCGGGCGCGATGAGTCTCACACGCTCTGGGTGCGCGGCGGCTTTCCCGATAGCTTCCTGGCCAGCTCCGACCGCCATAGCGCCATCTGGCGAGAGAATTTCGTGCGGACGTACCTCGAGCGCGATATCCCGCAGCTCGGGCCCCGCGTGCCGGCCGAAACTCTGCGGCGCTTCTGGACCATGTTGGCGCACTCGCAGGCCGGGCTCTTCAACGCTGCCGCCTTGGCTCGAGGGTTGGCTGTGGATGGCAAGACGGTCGCCCGCTATCTCGATCTCATGGTCGATCTGCTGCTCGTGCGGCGGCTGGCGCCCTACCACGTCAATGCAGGCAAGCGCTTGGTGAAGTCGCCCAAGGTTTATGTTCGCGATTCGGGGCTGGTGCACTCCTTGTTGCAGCTCGACACTCTGGATAGCGTACTAGGGCACCCCGTCGCCGGCTCCAGTTGGGAAGGCTTCGTTCTCGAGGCACTGCTCTCTGCCGCGCCCGAGCGCGCGCTGCCCAGCTTCTATCGGACCGCGGCAGGGGCCGAGGTCGATCTCGTGTTGGAGGTCGAAGATGGTCGGCGCTGGGCTATCGAGATCAAACGAGGGCTGGCTCCGAAGCTGGAGCGTGGTTTTCATTCCGCGCGAGAAGACATCCAGCCAGAGCGCTCGTTCGTCGTGTATTCGGGCAGCGAAAGGTACCCGCTAGGACCAGGCATCGAAGCCATTGGCGTGTGGGAGATGGCGGAGCTGCTTTCGGCACTGCGGTGAGCTCCGCTGGGATGCGGGATGGGCGCTCGGCGACGCCATGGCTCGGCGTCGGCGCTCCGCCAAGATGAAAGTGGCCTGCGAGGTGCGTCGCTCGTTCGACGGCGCGATGGCTCTCATCGGTGAAGAGCCAAGGCGATTTCCTTATCCTGCGTCGTGTCCTTCTCGTTTGGTAGACTACGACGATGCCGTCTCAGCTCCACGAGATGCTCCTGTTGCTGTTCCGAAATCGGCCTGCCCTGGCGCCCGAGCTAGTGCGCGAGGCGCTGCATGTGGAGCTGCCGAGCTATTCCGAGGTGCGCCTCGAATCGGCGGACCTCACCGACATCGTCCCGGCCGAGTACCGGGCAGACCTCGTGGTGCTCTTGGTCGACGGCAAGCCCGTGCTCGGCATCATCGTGGAGGTTCAGCTGCAGCCTGACCCCCGCAAGCGCTTCAGCTGGCCCGTCTACGTCGCTGAGCTGCGCGCTCGCTTGGGGTGCCCGTGCTGCTTGCTGGTGGTCACCGCATCGGCCAAAACAGCGCGCTGGGCAGCCGAGCCTATCAGTACCGGGCCTGGCGGCCAGCTGCTTGCCTTCGTCGTCAGTCCGGAGGGTGTCCCCGTCATCACCGACCTCGATCGAGCGGGCCAAGCGAGACCCGGAGCTGGCCGTGCTCTCCGTCATGGCCCATGGGCATGGTGACGTCGAAACGGCGGTAAAAATTGCCCTCAGCGCCGCCTCCGCAACCGCCGAGCTGGATGAGGACACCCGTGTGCTATACTTCGACCTGATTGAGGCCGCGCTCAGCGACGCGGCTCGAAAGGCGTTCGCCATGCTCCCCGCAGGTTACGAGTTTCAGGGCCCGACATTCAAGAAGGGCAAGTTAGAAGGCAAGCTAGAAGGGAAGTTAGAAGGCAAGCTGGAAGGCGAACGCGAGGGCAAGCGAGAGGGGCAAGCGCTCATGGCCGCCGAGGCTGTGCTGACCATCCTGCAAACTCGTGGCCTCAATCCCAGTGACGCCCAGCGCGAGCGGCTCCTTTCCTGTCGCGATCTCGATATGATCAAGGCATGGATCGTCAAGGCGGTCACTGCGCCGTCGGTCGACGCTCTTTTCGACGAGTAGGAGATCATTCACTCGGGCTTCTCCGCAACGAGGGCCGATTGTCAGACGCGCATTCAGTGGCTCAAAGGCGAATGACTCAGGCCGGAGCGCGGTGCCCGACAGAAAATTAGCGGCGCCGACGGGGCGCGCTCATGCAGGCGCTCGCTTCTGTGATCCACGCGTAAATTCAGTCGTTTGCCCCCAAGCATTCGCGATGCGGTATGATAGCCAGAATGGCTGCTCCGCAGACCCCTCGGCCCACGCCGGATGAGCTTTGGGCTCAGCTCTGTCAACTTCCGGAACATCTCAAGGGCGAGATCATCGACGGAGAGCTCTACGTGCAGCCGAGGCCTCGGCCCCCACATTCGCGTGCAATCAGCTTTTTCGATCAGCGCATTGGCGGCCCATTCGATCACGACCCGAACGGCCCCGGCGGCTGGTGGATCTTGGTCGAACCCGGCATTGAATTGCCCAACTCGCGTGAGGTAGCCCCTGATCTGGCAGGCTGGCGGCGGGCGAGCATGCCAGAGCTCGATCTCGACGAGGCCATCCGCATGGTGCCTGATTGGGTCTGTGAAGTCATCTCGCCAAGCAATGCGCGGCACGACATCGCTGTTAAACAACCGTTCTACGCTCGTATCGGCGTGAGCTGGCTCTGGCTGGTCGATACCCGTCAGCAGACCCTTCAGGTCAACCAGCTGGTGGAGCACAGGTGGGTGATACAGGCGGTCTGCTCACAGGAGGCGACGGTCCGTCTGCCGCCGTTCCATGCCATCGAGCTGCCTCTGGCGAGCCTCTGGGCCCCCGCCAAGCCGGATTCTCCGCCCGACGAACCGGGGAGCCTAGCTATAGCGCGCACCTAAATCGTCGCAGTTGCCGCGCGCTTCAAGCGGCGTGCGCTGGAGCGTAACGCTGCCAGAACGAGTGAATGAAGGACAGGCTGATGGCCACGGTGCCAAACGCCGCCAAGTATTGCCCCAGCCCTCGCGGTAGCACCAGCGCCAGCATGAAGGAGACCAGCATCAACACGTAAATGAAACGGCCGTAGTTCGAGCTCGGAGCTTGTCCGATGGGCGTGGGAAAACAGACCGGGGCCAGCACGTACAAGTAGCGCCAAAGGCCGGCGATGATGACCCAGGGCCCCGCCACGCCTCGCCCGAACAAGACGACCGTCAGGGTCACGACGAGCAGGGCATCCGCTTCGATGTCGTAGTGTGAGCCGAAGTCGCTGCATTGGCCCGTACGGCGCGCCACCCAGCCATCGACCACATCCAGAAGAAGGATCACCAGCGCCACCAGCGCCAAGACCATACCGGGCTGGTGCTCGTGACCAAAGAGCAGCCCCACGGTCAAGAACAAGCGCAAGGTCGTGATGAGGTTGGGCCAACCGAACCCGCCCTCCGGCGTCCAGCTGCCGCGGGACTGCGCGACGAGGATAAAAATGCACAAAGCCGAGACGAAGCCGAGCAGCGGAGGATAGGCGAGCCACAAAGCCAGCAGGGTGCCCGCGATCATGCTGAGCGCGTTGGCATAGACCCACGGCTTCGACTGCGCAGCTTCGTTGCGCTCCGCGTCGAACAAGAGGACGATGAAGCCGGGCAGGCTGATCACCAACGCGAAGCAGCCATACACCATAGAGACGGCGACGCCGGTGCTCTGAGGCATACCTGCAGCGCCGAAGAGCAACGCGCTGGCGCCTTCGCGAATCCCCCAACCGCCGAAGAAGCTCGGGATCGACGCCGCCACGAGCACGAGCGGCCCGAGCCACGAGAGCTCTCGCCAGGGCAAGACGACGCCGATCGCACGCGCCGCCACGTACAGCTGTGCGAGCGTGAAGAACACGAGCAGCAGCGAGATCGGCAGATGCACGACGACGGCTCGCGGCGACAGCAGGAACACCGCAGAGCGCCGTAAAAACCGCCCGGCGCGGGCCATTGACCGCTGCCAGCGCGAGACCCGAGAGACGATGAACCAGAGGCACAGGGTGCCCACCCCGAGCGCGAGGGCCCCGAGCGCCACCGAGCCCAGATTGATGATGCCCGCCGCTGCGGTCAAAGGCAGCGTCACGAAAACGACCAACCACAACGCGATTTGACCCGAGATGCGATCTAGCGCGAGCGCTTCGAAGATCGACCAGGCATTGGCAGCCGTCGAGCTCCGCGAGTGCCGCAAGCCGCGTAACCCATCGCCGGCGACACCGGTCGGGAGCACCTGGTTGCCGAGGAGCGAGAGCGCATATTCCGTAGTGGCTTTGAGCCAACCGAGCGACAGCCCGAGCTCGGTCGCGACCCGTGACCAGCGCAAACCGAGCAGGGCGATCTGGATCAAGCCAAGAATGAAGGCGACCGCCAACCAGCGCGCGTCCACTGCCTCGAGCTGAGTCAGGACTTGCTTCGAGTCCGCGAAGCCGACGCTCGCCACCAGCAGCACGACGCTCAGCGCGACGCTGGTCCACGCGAGCCCCGAGGCACGCCTCCGGGAGGTCGGGTCTCGGCTGCTGTCACCCGACGTCAAGGCTGCCGTCACGGGAGCTCGGAGCGGCGGCAGCAAGCGTACGCAGACGGAAACGCCAGTCGCGCGGCAACAAAGAAAGAGGGCAGCATGGTAAGATTCTAGGGTAGGGCGTATGGCCGACGTTCATGTACAATAGTTTGCGGGCTGCGCAACAAAAAAGCCCTTTAAAGAGGCCAAAATGTTGCGTAAAGAGTCCGGCGGTCTGCAAGCGCAGTCGATAGACAGAGAATCGCTCGCCTACGGGGCTTGCGCCATGAAAGCAAGGGTTTGGCAGCGCGCCGGACCCGGCCGCTGGCAGCTCAACCCTTCGTAAGCAATGCCGAAAATTTTCGACCGCCCCGAGTTGTTTGTCCGCCGTCGAAGCGTGATCGGGACGCCGATCAATGAGGACCTCCATCGCAATGTCGAGACGCTGCTGCGCGCCGTCGACACGCACTCAGCGCATCTGAACCCGTCCGAGCTCACCGTGCTCCGGAGCACGGTGCTTCTGGGGACCAGACGCTGCTCGACTATCTGGCGTCGGTGATCCGGGCGTAAAGTGCGCACGTGAGCAGCACCAGACGGTCAGCGCCTCGACGGTCGAGCTGATAGAAGCCGAGCTCGGCGAGTTGGCGCAGCTCATCGCCCACACTCGCATCGCTGACGCTCAGGTGCGCGAGCGCCAGCTCGTGCGCGCTCAACACCGCCGAGGGCTCGGCTCGGCAAACCCTTGCGGGATAGGACTCGCGCCTACGGCGTCGCTCTCACGGACACTGTGAGGCCTGCGCGGCCGTCGAGATCGTCGCTCTGGGCGCTTGTGTGCCCGCCCCCACGTCGAGGCGGGTGGCTACGCTGGCGTGCGGGTGAAAAACGTGCTCAGCCGTCGGGTGCGCTGAGGCGCGTCACCGCGTTGGCGAAATCCAGGACGGCGCGTTCGCCCAAGACGACCACTAGATGCGCGTCCCAGCGCGGCGCGCTCCCGCTCTGCCCAAAGCCCCAGGGCCGCTCCCAGCACGCGCTCCCGACCCACAAATCCGGTCGCTTTCGATACACTATCCGGCCTACCGATCAACGGCGGTGCTTCCGGCTCTAGGCTGGACCTGAGCGACCCGCGGTGTTAAGACGCTCCGCCAACTTCGGCCAAACCCTCGGGTCGTGTTGTCCTTTCCCGTACCTAGCTCTGCCCGCCCCCGGCTACTGATCTTCGTCGTCGCGTACTATGCAGAGTCGACGCTGCGCTGGGTGCTCGCCCGCGTGCCGGTAAACCTGTTCGAAGATTTTGATTGCGAGCTCCTCGTCGTGGACGATGCGTCGCTGGATGCGACCTTTGCCGTAGGCTCGGAGTACCAGCGGGCCAACTTGCATGTACGCATGACCGTACTCCGCAACGAGAACAATCAAGGCTACGGCGGCAATCAGAAGGTTGGCTATTCGTACGCGATCGCGCAGGGGTTCGACTTCGTAGCGTTGCTACATGGGGATGGCCAATACGCCCCGGAGGAGCTGCCGAAGCTCCTCGGACCGCTCGTGCGCGGAGAAGCGGATGCGGTGTTTGGAAGCCGCATGTTGAAGCGCCATGACGCCCTGCGGGGCGGCATGCCCGTCTACAAGTATGTCGGGAATCGAATTCTGACCACCATTCAGAACGCCCTGCTCCGCACGAAGCTCTCCGAGTTCCACAGCGGCTACCGGGTCTATTCGGTACGAGCGTTGACCCAAATCGCGTTCAGGCTCAACTCCAACGACTTTCACTTTGACACCGAGATCATCATTCAGCTGCTCAACGCCAAAGCGAGGCTCGTCGAGCTACCCATTCCAACCTACTATGGGAACGAGATCTGCCGCGTCAACGGCATGAAGTACGCGAAGGACGTCCTGTCGGTGACCCTGCAAAACGTGGCCCACCGCTCGGGCCTGCGTTACCAGCGCCGCTTCGAGCCCAAGCTCGAAGAGAACGCCCATTACGATCTGAAGCTCGGCTACGACAGCAGCCACACCTACGCGCTCGCCGCCGTCCCCGCGGGTGCCCGCGTGTTAGACATCGGTTCCGGGCCGGGTGGGGTCGCTGCGGAGCTCGTGAAAAAAGGCTGCAGAGTTACGGTGGTCGACCAGTACGCCCCACCAATGGGCGAAGCAGCCGTGAGGGTCATTACGCAGAACCTGGACGATGACGTCGCCTTCGATGCGACCGAATACGACGTCCTCCTCATGCTGGACATTATCGAGCACTTGCGGAACCCCGAGCAATTCCTAGAGCAAATACGCAAGCAATTTGGCTACGAGAACAAGACGCTGATACTCACCACACCCAACGTTGCGTTCGTGGTGGTGCGAGCCATGTTGGCTCTCGGTCAGTTCAACTACGGCAAGGCGGGTATCCTCGACCGCACGCATACCCGCCTGTTTACCTTCCGTACTTTGCGCCGGCTGCTCAGCGACGAGGGCTTTCGCATCAAGAGGGTCAGGGGCGTGCCTGCACCATTTCCGAAGGTGCTGGGCACAGGCTGGTTGGGCAAGGCTGCCATTGCCGTGAACCTGAGCCTGATTCGGCTCTCGCCGTCGTTGTTTTCCTATCAGATCTACGTCGAGGCGGAGTCGACCCCGGACGTCTCCTTCGTGCTCGCCGATTCCAAATGGAGGAGCTCTCTACGCCCGGGGGAGGAAGAGGATTTAACGCTCCGTGCGGGCGCTTCATGAGAGCGCGCTCGCGCGACCGCGCGGGCCGCTCCACGGGAATGCTCGCTGGGTGCTGCGAAATCTGAAGTAGGTTCGAATTCGAGGGAGCGATGGACGCTACAACTCAGACAGAAGGCGTTCTCGCGGCAAGCGTGCCGGCGCGGGACACACGGAGTCTCGCGCTCGTCGCGCAAGTCCTGGGCTGGGCGGCGTGGGTCGGACTGGTCGGATGGAAGCTCGGCAGCGTGCCCGGAATGCACATGGACGAAGCGTGGTACATCTTGTCCACGCGCGGTCAGTGGGAGTCCGATAACCCCCTCAGCGGTCTGACGAGCTATGCAGGGCCGTTTCCGCTGTTGTTGCTCAAGTTATTCGGCACGAATTCCGGCCTCTTGGTGCTCCGCGTCGCCTCGCTGTTGGCGAACGGGCTGACGCTAGTGCTTCTGGCGGTAATGCTCGGCCACCTATATCCGGCTCGCGTGCTCCGCTGCTGGGCGCTCCCCTTGATCGCGACGACTCCGGTGTGGCTGGTGACGATTCGCACGGCTTTCGAGATCAGTATCTTCACTCCCCTGCTAAGCGTGCTCGGCCTGTTCCTGCTCACGCTGGGCGCGGGTTGGTCAGCGTTTGCCGCCGGGCTGAGTTGGGGTCTACTCGTCTACAACCACCTGATCGGGGCTTACTTCCCCATGAGCTTATTGCTAGCGTGGCTCGTGGTATATCGAAGGCTACCACGGATTCAATGGTTGCCGGCGCTCGCCGGCTTTGGCCTCGGGATCGCGCCGCGGCTGTTCGCCGTCGCGCTCTACCGCAAACCCCTCGACCCGGCGAGCTCGGCCGGGCATTACTCGTTCGCTGCCGGCGTCGCGGATCTGAAGGAGCTGCCCCTAGCTCTCTGGGAAACCCTGCTCGGCCGGACCGTGTACATCGGCTCTGCCGGTCGCCTCGCCGTGGACGTGTGGCCCTACTGGGCACCGCTGGCGCTTCTATTCTTTTTGCCTTGGGTGAGAAGGCTGCGGTCGGTCCCGAAGCACGCCTGGTTTACGCTGATCACGGCCATGATATTTGCGGGCCTCGCCACGGTGGGGTCTCCGTACATGGGGGTGAGGTTCTTCATCTTGTGGGGCATCGGTATTGCGACGTTTCTGGTCCAGCTCGGCGCGTCGGCGATCCAGCTTAGCCTATGGTGGTCGTACGCCATGCGCGCGGCGGCAGGTGCCCTCGTGGCGTGCAACCTCTTCTACTTGGTGAGCAACTTCTACGTGCCATGGCACAAGCGAGAGCTTGGCATCAGCTTCTTTCGGCTTGGCGCGCGTTCGCCGTACACCTCCACGTGGGGCTATCTGCCGAAGGAGGGCATCGAGCAAAAACTGCGTACCTTGGAGCCCCCGCCGGAGCAGATCCTGTCCAATGCCTCGCTAAACCGGCCCTTGCGCGCGTTGCTTGGCGATACGGGCATTCGCATCAGGACTTGGGACGAAGCGGATAAGTCACTGCGCACGGTGTACGTCGAATACAACTACGGCAACATCCCAGCGCGGCCATGCTTGCCGGTGCCGAACGGCACGATGTGCTTTCGCAAGCCTGAGATCGTCGACCAATATTTCGTACTCTATCGGTAAGTTGGGCGCGATAGCGGGGGCAGCGTTCGCGCTTCAGGGGATCGTCAAAGAATCAATCCAGCGGAAAGTGCTTCGAGCAGCGGTCGCGTCTTGCGTTGGCGTTGGGTGTACTCGGGAGGCTGGCTCGACAACTCATTCTGGAGTTGGTTCAGCCGCTGCATCACGCGCCGCCCGACGAGCTGGCCGAACGGTAGCAGATCGCGCCAGGCATCGAGCCCGTCTCCGCTAGCAACTCGCGCACCGTGTGCGAGCAGCGCGCAACTGCCTGCTGGAGCTTCCACGATGAACTCACTCATTCGGCTCTCCGACGCCACCGTCACGCTTGCAGTTCCTGCCCCTCGGTCTGTCCCGAACTCTTGTGGGCCGTGACGACGAAGAAGGCGCTGAGGCCGCGCATGCCCTCAACCGCCGCCGTCTGTAGATGGCCATCAAGATCCGCGGGAATTTGGTCCACGGGGTGAGGCAGCAACGCGGGTTGATTGCCTTGCGGCAAGCGGCCCGGCGGCACATCTAAGTGTACCGGCTCCGCTTCAGATCGCAGGCGTCTGACCGCAGACTGGGCGACCTGCGCGAGCTGCTCGGCATCGGCATCGTCACTGGAGAGAGGCAGCGGCAAGACGCGGCCAGTCGAAAGTTGGTGGCGGGCTTGCGCACTGGCCTGCACCGCGTGCTCTACCTCTGCGTCACGACGGGCAACGTGATGGACATGTACAAGAACATCGCCTGGGAGCTTGGGGTGCCCGTCGAACGCAAACGCGCCGCCCTGTTCCGACAGATCGCGTCGAGGTCACCCGACTCGCGGAGAGGCGCGGCACAAGCCCATTCGCATCATCGACGAAAGCCATCACTTAGGCAGCGACGCGCTCGAAGATCTGCGCCTGCTCACCACTGCGCCATGCACTCTGACAATCGCCTCTGCCAAGATCTCGTTGGTCATCCCGAGCTACGCCGCCGCTTGAACATGGCAGTGAACGAGGCGTATTATCACTGTCCCAGCACATCGTCGTGCGCGCCCACGTGACCGGCCTCGCGCGCGACGAGCTCGGCCCTACCTCGCCTGCTGCGCCTCGCAGTCACCGAGCTCCGCTCTTCGACCCCCGCAGCCCAAGAGGCGCTCTTCCAAGTCTCGAGCGGACTGCCTCGCAAACTGAACCTGCTCTGCCACCACGCGCTCATGGCCGGAGCGCGCGGGCCAAGACCAGTTACCATCGAACACATCCAGGCGGCCCTGCCAGAAGTCACCTGACCATCAAGCGCCCCCCTTTGTCGGTGTTAGCGTGTTAGCGATCTTCCAAACCCGCGGAGTTCTGGCGCCGATAAATGGCTGTCGAGCGCGCTTTTCAGCGCAGAGGGCGATGCCTGCTCGTATTCCGAGAAACCATCACCTCGCCAGCACGACCATCCAGAGAACCTGCCGGGGGCCGAGCGTGAGAGACAACAGGCTGGGCGCTGGCAGCGCCACCCACTGGGCCCTGGCCCCCGCGCTCATCTCGTACGAGTCGTTAACGCGTCAACCGCTGCGGATCTGTGCTCGCAATCAGACTTGTGTCATTCTCGCTGAGCGCTGAAGGCGCCCCCGGTGGATCACTACCTTGCGCGGAGCACTTTCCGCCTGGGTCCGCTCGAGCGCGGGATGGATCAGTTCGTCGTTGCCGTCGAAGGCAGCCGTCTCCCGGGTGAGCCAATAGCGCAGGACATGCGCCCCACGCTCGCCCGCGCTTGGACGCACGACCGCCGACCTGACTGGCCTCTCTTTGCCATCGCTCGGTCCTTCCCGCAGGAGTTCGCGAGCCGCGGACTGTTATGCGCAGATGGCGTCCACGGGATACTTACTTTGGTAGTGCCCACATCGATGCAACAGATAGTGCAACAACACGCGGTGTTAATTTTACTTAGACGCATCAGCTAATTTCTTGCGCCAGTGTTGCACGGTGTTACTCTAATTCAGGGGCAAAAAGCGAACGCGCGCACGTGAAGTAAATCGGCATGTGCCAGAATGAATCGCCACTTACAACCGGATCGACATAGCGCCTGGCTCGTCCGGGCTATTCCGCACTGCGGCGCATCTACGCACACAGCATTCCAACCGTGCACCTGTGCGACGGCCCTGGTGCGACACAAGACAATACAGACACTCGGAGGTAAGATCGTGAAAATATTCTCAGTTGCAGCTCTCGGTTTCCTGGGCTTGAGCCTCATTGCTACGCCAGCCTTGGCCGTAAAATCCGCTACCGGATTGACCATTAGCGATATCACCATCATCGGCACCGACCGAGCGCGCATCGCCATCAGCTCCCTTTCAGGGACCACCGGTGGCTCGGCGCCGGGATGTTCCGTCGCGGCGACCCTTTTTGCGATCGACCTAACTTCGCAAAAGGGAAGGGCCTTGTTGAATCTCGCCACAGCTGCTGTGCTTGCTGGCAAAACCGTCAACATCACGGGCGGGAACGGGTGCATCGCGGTCGATAATGCCACTTCTCTCATTCAAACTTTGGACCAGCTGACACTTAACCCTTGACGGCTTCCGAATGCTGTCGCGGTAAGAACGACCGCGGCAGGCTCCGCGCCGTCTGGGGTCCACCCACGGCGCGGGACGCGCGGCCCAGCTAGAGCGCAATCGACGCGCGAGACTCGGACCTATCGAGTGGAATGTCCGGCGCCGTTTCGCGCGCGGCACATCGGCAAAGGCGGCGTGGACCCGGCGCGTGCGGCGCGCTCGCGCGACACGAGTGCGGGCCGCATAGAGTTGCACGGGGCAACTTGTGAACGCGCCATAAACGGAACTGCGCACGGTTCGTACCCGCATCGCGCCACCCAAAGTCAGGAATGTATTTACCTATGCCAAGTTTAACAAACGGCACGAGCATGGTGCTGCTATCCGCTCTGAGCCTCGCAGGTCTCGCCTGCTCTCAGGGGGACGTGAGCACGGACTCTGCCTCTCATCGGGACGACTTTTTGTCCGAGCCCGTGAGCGACCGATCGCAGAACGAGGCCGTCGAGCACGGCTCCAATATTCAGACAGAGCAGAGCTTGGGTCCCAAGCGGCGGCAGGAGCTAGAAGATTTTGGCCAGGAATGGTTCACTAGCTGGCTGCCGGAGACTCAAGCGCACGGCGCTGCCCCACCGGGTCTGCCGAGCAAAGCTGCCCCTGCCGTGGATGGGCCGTCGGCAAGCGACGACGTGCCAGCACAGATGCAGGAGCTGTGGGCGCGCTTCCTGGACCGCGTTACGGAGGTGCCGCAGGGGGGCTTCATGGTTCAGGACGTGGCGTTTCAGGATCAGGACTCGTTGCTCGATTACTTTCAGTCCCTATATGCACCGTATTTGGACAAGGGCCTGGTCGTCTCGAGCACGGCGTGGGCGAGGCGCTGCGCGGGCACGGGGAGCAGTTGCGCTCCTCGTCTCGATGTCTGCTGGTCCTCCGGAAATTCGACGCCCTTAGAGCGGCAGCGCGTGGCGCAGGTAGTACAAGCAGCCTGGCCCACGGTGACCGAGGTTCAAATTCAGTTCACAGACGGGGCGGGCAACATCAACACCTGCGCGTCCGCAGCGCCGGACGGTAGCTGGGAGATCCGCATCCGTCAGGACGCCTCGGCCAACAGGGGTTGCTCTGCCTATGGTTCAGGCAGCACATCGCCGTCCTGCTCCGCACTCCGAGGCTGCGTGGGGACACCTCCGGTGTGTGTCGATACGACCGCGAGTATGGTGTTGCCAACAGCCGGTTCGGTGGGTTCGACCCCCGCCTGGCTCGACTACACAGCGGTGCACGAGTTCGGGCACGCCATAGGTCTAGCACACGAACAGATTCGGCTCGAATACAACTGGAATGATCCTTCCTTGCCGGCGCCTCCTGCGACCGCGCCACGGAACTGCCCGAACGCGGATGTGGACATTACCTACATCCCGTCCGGCCTATTTATAAACGATCGACTGACGCCGACCGACATCGACCCCCAGGCAGGTGTTTTGGCCGCGCAGACCGTCGGCAGCTTCGACGAAGATTCGATCATGTACTATTGCCAGCAACAAGAGGACCTGGGGAGCACCGATCCGAGAATGAGTGAAATCAGCGTTGGCGACATCGCGAGCGCACAGAATCTGTATCCGACGAGTATTCCGCTGCGTCAGGGTGTCATCCGGTACTCCAGCTGGAGGAATGCCAGCCTGCAAGTGACGTTCCAGACGGCAACGCTGTCGCTGAGTTCCACTCGAACGCCGCAGACGGCGACCTCGCTAAACGTACGCGTCGGCTCCACGTATACAGCATCGGCGGTCCCCCTCGGTGGGGTCCGCCTGCGCTGCCCCGCCACCAACCACGCGACAGGGGTGTTTGGCAATCCCGCTGTGTCGCCTCCGCTCGGCTTCAACACCGATCCGGTAAGAGTCGACTGCTACGATCCGGCGGGGCTCGCCCAGGTGGTATCAGCCCTTCCCTAGAAAGCGTCGTATGACCGGCAGCAGGTTGGTCGTCGGCGTGTTGGCCGTCCTAGCGGGCTGCCAACGCGCCGAGTGGAGCGGTACAGCCGGAGTCGCTCGGCAGCCGCTCATATACGGCGCGGACGACCGAAGCGAGGCAGCACATTCAGCCGCGCTCTCTTCGATTGTTGCATTGATTCCGCGCGGCGCCGAGGAGCAGGACACGACGGGGCATTCATTCGAGGCTGTGCATGGGCTGTGTCCTGGAGAGCGCTTCGCGGCCCAACCCGCCGTGGCAGAGTGTACGGGGGTATTGATCACCCCTCGCCTCATTATCACCGCGGCGCACTGCCTGGACATCGTCTCATCGTGCAAAGACTACTCCTACGTCCGAAACTACTACCTGGAGGATGGCGCCCGACCCGCGTCGAGCGACGAGCCGTCGAGCGTCGAGTGCGACACGACGCTGCTTCACGTGAACACGTCCTTCCTGGACGAGCAAGACTTGGATTTTGCAGTGTTAGAGCTTACGGCCCAGGTTGAAGACTTCGTGCCACCGGTGTTGACACGTCGGCTGCCTGCGCTCGGAGAGGCCGTCACGACGCTGGGAACGAACGGCGGTTTGCCCTTCAAGGCGAGCCCCGGCCACGTTCTAGGAGTTCGGGTTCAGCAAGCCGACTACTTCGACTTCTCGGGTGACTTGTATGCGGGGAGCAGTGGCTCGGGCGTGTTTGACGACACCGGCGCGCTGCTTGGCATCCATGTTCGAGGTAGCGCGGACTTCGAGCTCAGTCCGGAGGGGTGTTGGCGCAGTAGAGTCGTCGCCGAGGACGGAAGTCAGGGTAGCGAGCAGGCCAACACTCTGAGCGCCATCATAGATACCCTTTGCAACGCGCAACCCCAACTTGAGCTTTGCGAAGTGCCCGATCACGGCGATCCTACCGGCTCCCCTGCGGCGGATGCGAGCGTTGCACCCTCGACGCCGGGCACGCTGCCGGGCTGGGCCATCGACGAAACAACTCCGACCTGGGATACAGCCGCACCCCAGCCGGCCCCGACCCCTCCGCCCCCCGACGTTGGAAACGAAGCTGCGGCAATGCCGCAAGCGGGCGACGCAACCCACCGTGAGATGGTCGACAGGAGCCCGCGGGCGACCGGTTGTTCGCTCCTCGCCGGAATGGATCTGCAGAAGTCTTCTGGACTGTCAGTACTGCTAGCCCTGGCCGCGGTCGCACGCTCGTGCGGTCAGCAGAGTGCGCGAGCTCGGCGCGACCGTCGAGTTTCGTCGGGCGCGAGCCCAACGATGAGCTGGAGGCGACGATCCTGACCGAAGGCGGCATACGCTTGTCCGGGTTCAGTAACACGCAGGCCTTTCTGCCTGAAAGCATGGGCTCGGCTTTCACGGTATGCGCTTCACGCAGCCGTGTAGCGGAAGTGCCTAGCGGGTCGCACGCTAGCGGGTCGCGGAGCCAGCGGGGTTGGCGCGGCTCCCCGTCGCGACTCAATAACCGCCTCGCCCCCGGGAGGAGGAGGGCTTCAGCCACAAACGGACGTTGCTTGGCTAACCCGAGAGATCGAGCAACAAACCTTATCCTACATGCGCGGGAACTGTCAGCAGCGACGCCCTGCCGATAAGTGACGCGACCATCCAATCATGATGTGCTCGCCAGAGCCGGCGGGTGGTTGAGACGGTTCGCTGCTATCGCCTGAGCGCGCCGAGCGAACACCAGCAGCGCGATCACGATCGTATAGGCTACAGCCACCACGACAGCGAGGAACGAATACCCAAAATACATGCTCGAATATTCGATGACGCCGCCTGCCGTTGCACCGATCAAGTTCCAGCCGAAGATGTGCTCCGGTACTTCTTGTTCGCGAAAGCTGAGGCTAAAGATCAGGTTAGCGAAAAAGATTGGAGCGAAGGTCATCGCACTGGCAAGCACGAAGCGCAGCAAAATACTTTCAACGTCGAGCAGTTTGCCCAGGGGATACACAACGGTGATCAGACAGGAAAGTATCAGGCAGCCATAAATGACGCGCATCCAGCGTGCGTCACGAATCAACACCGCCGCCCAATTGGCGACCAGCACCAAGAGAAGCGCAGCTAGGAAAACGAGCGAACTGTTCAGCCAAGTGGTCCCAAACAACAGACTAAACTGGATCACACTCTTCGTCTCGAGGAGCAAAAAGGCAATGCCCATGAAGACGAAGGCCAACTTCGTGGCGAGCATGCCAGGCTTGCTGTAGCGCTCGAGTCGGCGGGTACTCAAGTGCAACAACGCGACGAGAAGCGCAGCAAACACGCACATCCCAAGCATTGCCCACTGGTAGAGCTTGGGAATGCCGCGTTGGACGAGATAGAGGAAGGGCCAATCGTCGTGAGGCAGGTCCATGGTCGGTTGGAATGGTGCAATTTCATGCCCATCACCTTCGTGCGCCTTGAGCACGGCGAAGTCGCTGAACTCGAAAATCGCTTCGGGCTCGACGCCGGTGGCTTCATGAACCATCTCGTTGATCTTGGTGCGTAGCCACGGTTGTCGATAGTAGTTGTAGAAGATAAGATCCCCGCCAGGCTTGAGCAGGCTGCGCGCCCGACGCACCGATTCGACCGTAAATAGGTAGTTCTCCAGACGGAGTTGCGACATCGAGCTAACTTTGACGAGTGAATCAGTCAGCGCGAAGATGACGAGATCGTAGCGCATTGAACTGCGGCTCATGAACGCTCGGCCGTCGTCGATGACGACGTTGACCCTCGCGTCATCATACGGCTTCTCGGGGTGATGCCGCTTACCGATACCGGCAATGGCGGGATCGATCTCGACTGCGTCGACGTGCTTGGCGCCATTCATCAGGGCCGCCGTGACGTCGTTGCCTGACCCCGCCCCTAGAATGAGGACATTGCCATACGGCTCGCCGCCGTCCCGTCGGCGGGCGTCATGCACCTTCTGATAAAAATCCTTTCGAATGTGCGCGCCGGTCGACATGGCCTGATGTCCGACGCCATTGACGTAGATGGCGCGCCGGGCCTCCATGAGCTGAACGCGCTGGTATGGAGACCAAAAGGATTCGATCGATCCCTTGTAGTCTGGATAGCTGAGCAGCACCGAATCCTGATGCCGTACCAAGAGCACAATCATGAGACCGGGAACGAGCGGCAACCAGCGCACCGGCAGGGAGCCTGGCATGGCTAGCACCAAGAGCGCTGTGAAGAAGCTGAACCAAACCCACGCCGGGGCCCCGAGCCAGCTCATCACGATGAAGCTAACGATACCCGCGCACGAGCCCGCGATGTCGAGAGTATAGGCCGTGAGCGGGCGAAAGCAGCGGAACAGCTTGGCGGTGCGCTGGGACAGGCAGCCGAAGATCACGCCGACACTGAGCAGACACACCAGGAAGGGTGCGCTCCCTTGCTGATCATCGTCATTCGTGGACGTAAAGTAGAGATCGCCGCCTAGATCTCCTTCCCAGCTGGTGAAGCCAGGAACGTTGGGGTGCCAGTAATGGACGAACACGACCAACGCGAACAGTAGCAACATTGCCCCGTGCATGAGCCACGCCGAGATCCGGGGGCTCGCATACTGATGGAACACGAAGCCCATGCCCATGCCGACGAACGCGGCGATCAGGATCAGATTCGGGAAGTATCCCAAGTTCCAGATGTTGCCCGGCAAGTAGCGGATCAGCGCCAGCTCCAGAAACAGCGTCAGAAAACCCATGCAAGACAGGTTCATCGCGTCGCGCAAAGACAGGGGTGTCGGTTGGGCCACTTGCATACGCGGTAATCATGGCACGGCTGACTTTCCATGAGAAGAGCCTTGTCGGACCGCTCCTCTGCCCTCGCCGCGTGGTCCCGCCGGCCTCCAAAATCAGCCTCCGCTTGCCGCTCGCAACAAATCTTCCTAGGCTAGCCGCGCTCGTGTTCCGCCTCTTTTTCAAGCATCCAAATTCAACTTGGGCTGGGCTCCTGCTGCTCGGCTTGCTGATCGCAGACGTACTGCTCTTTCCGCTGGCGGGGGCTGCCGGTGCAGCGCTTCTGCTGCTCATCGGGCTGATGGGAGCAGCGCTTATTGGCGCGGCGTCTCGTGTTAGGGTCAAGCTGCCGGGTTGGATCCTCGATCTGCTCATCCTCGTTGTGATTGGCGGCGCGAGCGCGCAGCTGTTTCGAGGGCCCTGGAACACCGCTGGCTTCCGCATGTATGACTGGGGTCCGCATCACGCGAATCTCAGACATTTGGTGGATGGGCTGCGGGAAGGACGTGTGCCTGCGTGGGTGCACAGCGTCTCGACGGGGGATAGCCCGTACGAGCTGTACGCTCTGCTCCCGTATTATCTCGCGGCCAAAACGGCGATTCTGACCCAGGCCACCGACCTCACTCTGGTAATGGTGCGTTCCGGCATTCTCGTTCATACGCTGGCGGCGCTTGGAGCGGCGCTCCTTGCTCGGAGGGCGACGGGTTTGCCCTGGGCGATCGTGGTGGGGTTCGCCACGCTATATGACTTTGGCTCTGTGTGGGGAGGGGGGATCGATGGGCTGCTCGGCATGGGCGTGACTCATAGCGCCCTCGGCAACGCGATCTGGCCGTTCGTGTTGCTCGCGATCATCGGCGCCCTCAGGCGCCCTCGTCTGTGGAAGTCCGTGGCCATCTGGGCGCTGGTTGCGCTCGCAATAGCGTGCCATCCACTCGCGCTCGTGATCGCACTGGCTACGTGTGGGGCCCTCTTGCTCGTGGCTTTACTCGCTCGGGACATTCCGGCGCATCGGGCCCTGTTCGCCATCGCGCACGTGACCATCGGCGTGCTGCTCGTCGCGGTGGTCTGGGCGCCGTTCAGCGAACGTCTGGTGCTCTATGGCGTTCACTTCGGCGTCGCTGGCCAGCTTGCCTGGAGCACCTTTGAGCATATGCTGAGCCAGCCCGTGCCGGAGACCAGCGTCGCGGCGATCGTGTACGCGGGCTACTGGGGCATTTTAGTGGGCGTGTTGTCGCGCCGCGCGGTGCCGACCCTGCTCGCCTGTTTTGCCGCAATCCTGATGGTGGGCCTCTTTGACCAGGTGTATACGCTCCTGGACTTGGTCCCGTCCCTGCAGACGGCGCGCTTCCAGACCGTTCGCCTGGCATCGTCCGCCAAAGTTGGCATCTATGTGTGCGGAGTATACCTGTTGGACTCCGCCCTCCGCCTTGTGCAGTCGAAGCAGCCACAACATGCGAGGCCGCTGGTGGGAGCGCTACTGGCACTCGCCACCGCGGGCATTTTGCGAGGCGGGCTTCCGTATTTCGATCGCCTCGCAAGTGAGTTGCGTGCGCGTGCATTTCTGGAGGTGCCCGACAGCGTTGGCCTCGAGCAGCTCGCCAGCTGGGCGCGTGAGCAAAACAGCGCCATGCGTCCGGAACGATATGGCCGTCTGCTCCATCAAGACGACGGGCGTACCTACTTGGTGTACCACGTCAATGCCAGGAGTGACCTGCCTTCACTCTGGGTGGGGCCGGTGTCCGCGCTCTTCCTGAGAGAACGAATAGAGGATGCGTCCGCCGCGAGCTTGCAACGTTTCAATGTGCGCTGGGTCATGCGCCTCGATCGCGCGCCTTCTTACGGTGATCCTGCGACCGAGCGTAGATTCGGTCGCTATATCGTGCGGGAGTTGCCTGACTGGGACGGGCGCTTTGCCCGCGTTGAGCGCGGGGCCGGGGACGCGGTCGTCACGCATCTGGACGATGAGCGCATCGACGTCGAGTTGCGCGGCACTTCCGAGCCTGCCCTGGTTGCCTTCGGAATGGGCTACTACCCTCGCTGGCAGGCGGAGCATGCTGGGCGTGGCGCGTTGCCCGTATATGCCTTGCCGACGATCGAAGGTGGGCAGCTAAATGTCGTCGCTGCCTGGCTGCCCCCCGGGCACACAACCCTCCGGCCGTCTGGGGCGTTGCCGTCCGACGGCAAGGGTCGCGCGGCGACCGGGTTTGCCGCCCTGCTTGCCACCGCTATCATCGTGGTCTGGTCGCGGGCATCCAAGGCTCGGACTCGACTGCTCCTCGGTATGGCGCGCTTGGCGGCTTGGCTGAAGCGACACCGCGTCAGGGTTGGTCTGGTCGCCGCGAGCGTGTTGGTCGTAACCTTGTTGCTCGCCAGCGCCTTTTCTTCGCGCCTGCCCGCACCCGCGCTGCAGGTCGGCAATGCCTTGCGCGCCGGTGCGAGCGTCGAAGCACGCGCGCAGGGCAGCTCATGGACGAGGTGCAGCTACAGGCCGCTGTACGGTGCATATCGTTGCCCAGGCCCGGTGCTCATTCAAGACACCGTGGCCGACCTGCTCAACGACGCGCCGCCGAGTCCAGCGTTTGCTGTGCCCGCGATCAACGTGGCAGTCTCGAATGAGACGATGGAGTTGCGGGTGAGCCTGAAAGCAAAGCTCGAGGGTGAGTACTGGGCGGCCACAAATGGGATCCCCATCCAGCTCGCCATTGGGGGCGAGCCAGACCGGACGATCTCGGGCGAGCAGACGACGCATTTCTTTGAGGCGGCAGAGCGTGCCCGCGAGATCACCTTGTCGGCCACCGTTGCTCCGGGCAAGCCGCTCCAGATTGCTTTCGTGCGACGTGACCGCCTGGTTCCCGAACGCGGCTACGCGACCGCGCCGGAACATAGCCCCTTTGAGTAGATCCTCAGGGCCTGTGACAGCCTCTTCTCAACCTGGGACGTGCCCGAGCACGTCGAGCTGATGGGCGATATAGATCAGCTGCGCGGCGTCGATCTGCCCGTGGCGCCGCTGCACCCAGGCCTCGAGCTCTGCCGTATCGAGCTCTGGCGACGCTCGCAGGGCCGTCCAGATCGTATCCACGATATGGTGCAGGAAATAGGCTTCGTCGTTCCGATATGCACCCGCGCTCGGGAAGACGACCCAGTCGGAGCTGCCCGCGGATAACAGGGTCGCCCCCGTTTTTGGGATGAGCTCGAGCAGGTGGCGGCCCGTCTTGCTGTCACCGCTCGGTACACCGTCGATCACTCGCTCATCCATCGTGCGGTGGTAAAGATGCGTCACCCGCTCATCGAGCGGGGCTTCGGGCAGGAAGATGCTCTCACCGTCGAAGTTGATGGTAAACCAGAAGAGCCCGCCAGGCCTCAGAGCTTGCCAGATGCGCTCCAGCGCTGGCCGCACCTCCATCAAATCTAGCACGGCGTTGGCCGTTACGAGGTCGTAGCGCTGGCGGTGTTCGGGCAGGGTGACGTGCTCGAGGGCGTTGCCGTGGACGAAGCGCACGGACAGCTCGTGTGCCTTGGCGCGCAGCGAGAGCTTCCCCGGTGCGACCAGATCGGCGTGGTCGGCCCACTCGCGGAGGTGCGCTTCCGCTGCCTTCAAGCTCGGTTGATCCTGGTCGATCAGGGTGTAGTTGGCATTGCCCACGACGTTCCACTCGGAGAGGCGCGAGACCATGGTGCCGACGCCGGCGCCGATCTCCAGCACGTCGAGGCGGCTGCCGTCTCCCCTGCCGGCGATGCGCGAACGTAGCTCGGACAGCAGCGTCTGGTTTAAGGCCCGATCGTCGACCGGCTTCTTGGAGAGCAAATAGCGGACGCTGGAGTAGTCGATCGGCATGCTGAGACCTCGAGTAAATTTAGGAGCCCCCTGCCGGGCTCAGCGTAACTTGGCGGCTTCGGCCTGCAGCCGCGCTTGGATCGGAGGCCAGATCCCCGGATCGACGGCCAAAGGTTGGGTGCTGAAGTCGCTCAGGAACTCTTCCATGAAGCGCTCCATCCCGACGTGCGGCAAGGGGTGCGTCGGCACCATACCGTGCTCATAGCCGCGCCGAATGAAGGGCGCAACGAGATCGGGGTTGCGGCAGGCGATGTGGATCGGCACCGACCACGTGAGGTTATCCGGGCCCGTGACGAGCTGATGCGGCTGATGATCGCCCACGAAAATCACGAGCGTATCGTCCTTGACGTAGTTGGTGAGGTACCCTTCCATCACTTGCATCTCGTAGGTGATGGCCGCGTTGTAGGCGGTCGTGACCTCACCCGAGAGGCCCCAGGAGACATTGAAGCGGTCGCGACCGCTCGTGTGGAGGATGGATCCATCACCGATCGTCGACCAATCGTCGATGTAGCGCGGCAAGTCGCTGAACGGCGCGTGGCTCGAGACGAGCGCGTACTGGATGAACAGAGGCTGCTGAGACTTCGCGATCTCCGCCTCGTAGATGTGGTTGAGGACGAACTGGTCAGCCATCGTGGGCCAGCCATAGCGGGGCCCCTTGTAGCCGAACTCCCACGAGAAATAGTGGCTGCGGAAGCCGTAGTAGTTGTCCATGCCAGGCCAGGGCCGGGTCGAACCAGGGGCTACGAAGATGGGCTTGTAGCCCGCATCGCGAAAGTGATCGGCGAAACCGGTGGGTTTTTGCTCGTCCAAGAGCTGCGAATGCAAATGGCTGATCACCTTCACGCCGGTGTCGAGCGTCTGGTGCGCGAACCAGGAGAAGCCACCGTAGGTGGGCGAGGTCACGAAATCGGACACGACGTGGAAGCCCTCTGACTCCAGGTGCTTCGCCATCGCCTCGAAGCGCGGAACCAGCACTTCGCTGAACTCCGGCTTGACGAACACCGTGCGCCCATACGACTCGACGAAGATGAACAGCACGTCGTTGCCGTTCAGCTTGTCCAGGAACTTACCGTTGCCGATGCGCTCGCGCACGCCCGCGATGGTCTTCAGGACCTGCTTTCGCTCCTCGGGGAGGTGAGAGGCGTGGCGCACTTCCTGGCCGATTCGGCGCGAGACCTCGCGCGTGTACACCTCGGGCCCCCCGAGCTCTTGGGACACCGCACCGACGGCGGCCAGCGCGACATAGGCGACGATGAAACGCCGAAAGCTCGGTCGCTTGGCGCCATTGTAGACCTGCGCCAGGATCAGCGCGACCAAAGCAAAGCTGAGGGCCAGGGCGAGGATGAAGAGCGCCACGTAGCTCGCCATGGCCTTCCACGGGCTCGTGTCATACGCGAGCCGGAAAAACTCCGGCACGAGATGCAGATCGAGCGGCACCCGGAAGTCCCGGAACACGAAGCGCCAGGAGATGTTATCGGCGGTCATGAACAGTCGCGCGAGCAGCGCGACCGAGCTCAAAATCAAGAAGAACCACCAGCGCAGGCGCAGGCCGAAGCGCTGCGCGAGCGCGAGCAGCGTGAATATCACCGGCACCTCGATGGCGACGAGCAGGTGGCTCTCGTCGCTCACGGGCAGCGGGTAGCGCACGTTCAGCCAGGCGCTCAACGCGAGAGCAAACACGGCGACGAGCACGAAATCGAGCGCGTAACGCGCCGGTGTGGAGTTTAGGAAACCCAGCTGAGCCGGCAGGCGGACTTGTCGTAATTTGCTAAGCATTCAAATCGCTTCGGGGAGGCGGCCAGAGCCGGCAAGACGGCGCGCCTGCGTCGAGCAATGCCGGTGGGACCCGACGAAGCGGCGCAGTCTAAGTGACGGAAAACCCGCTGCAAAGCTATTTATGCCCGCCGGCGCTGCTGGCCGAGGCGGCTCAGGCAGGGCCGAGGGTCTGCCGGAGCTGACCCAGGTAGTCGGCCAGAGATATCGGATGGCGACCCGTGAGCGCGTCTAACAGCAGGGCGAGCGGTGCCTCATGTCGATCGCCGAGCTGCACGACGAAGCTCTCCGCGTCTGGGCGCTCGGCAGCGGCCCAAACCCCGCCGAGCTCCTTGCACAGGACTTCGCCGAGGTAGGCACCCAAAAAGACACACAACCAGCGGGTCCAGGGGGCGTCGTCGCGACTCGGCGTGTCGACCGGCGCGACGAGCTCCAAGTATCGGTCGAGCGCACGCAGGCTCTCGCCGCTGCGATCCAGCCGATGCTGGTCGAGGTCCGCGGCGAAAACTGCCACCACCGAGTGCCCCAAAGCGCGGCCCAGCCGGGGAAGCTCATTCAGGGTAGGCCACGCCTGCTCTCCCCAGGGCGCGGGTGGCGCAAGCTCCATGGCGACGCGAAAGCCGTGTGCTTCGGGGGGTGCCCGATCGATGACCTCGCCGAGTGCTGCCTTGAGCGTCGCGTGCCGCCCATGAGAGATGCGATGCCGGACCGCTTGAAAGGGCCGGACTTCGATCCCCAAGACGTCCATGATCGTGTCCTCGAGCCGCTCAGGAGCCGCCTGCCACTGACCGTCGCAAGACCTTTGCAACACCTCGCCGAGGTAGACGCCGGCGAGCTGCCAGAGCGAGCGGCTCGCGCCGTCGACATCGGCGGCGCGCGGGCCCGAGCCATAGGCCAGGCCCAGGCCCACGTCCAAGCGCTCGATGCTGTGCAGCGAAAGATCGTAAGGACCGAAGTGACGTAACAGAGGGGCGAGGGTAAAGAATCGGGCTGCGCCTCGGGCTGAATGCTCAGCGTCGTCCAGCACTGCGCCGCCGAGCTCTGCCAACGCATCTGTAGCCAGATCTTCGAGGCCCGCGAGCGCGACCTCGCGAGCGCCGCTCGACAGGGTGTGCTCGAGCGGAAGCCAGACCGAGGCCGACGAGGTGGGGCCGTGTTCGCCCACGCCCAGACGACGCAGGCGGGGCGCGATCTGTTCGGCGACCTCTTCGGAGATCGCAAACAGCCGCTCCAGCGCAGCCTCGGCGCGGCGTTCTTCACCTGTAAGCGCAGCCGCCTCGGCTAGCGCCGCTAGGCCATCGACGGAGTCCGCGCTGTTACGCAAGGCGCGTTGGGCCAGGCGCAGCGCGACGGCGGCCACTCCGACGCGCGCCTCGATGCACGCGGTGAGGGCGTCCAAGAGCCCCACGTCGAAGGTCGGCGTCTGCTGAAGGTCTTTCAAGATGCGCCCGGCGCGCTCGAGCGACCAAGCGTCGTCGCGCTGCCGAGCGTAGCGTACTGCGCTCCAAACGAAGACCAGCCGCGCCTCGGCCGACTGAGGCGCCTGCTCCAGGGCCAGCACGGCTTCGCCCGCTGCGCGCTCGGCGTGTCCGAGCTCCAGAAGTAGCCGGGCGAATATCGTCCTGATCTCGGGCCGCAAGTTAACCGGCGAGGCTTCATCGGCAAGGAGCTTGCGTGCCTCGTCGAGCAGCCCGTCCTTGACGTATTGGAACGCCTCGAGGATCCGGCGTTCCGGATCCAAAGGCGCGCGACTCGAGGTGCGCGCAGCGCGGACCGAACGCGCCTTGCGCGGTCCTCCCATGCTCTCGCCGGGGTCAGTGATGTCGCCCTTGTAGCGCCCTGCCTCCACTGAAAGTCGTTCCTTGGCGCGCAGGTTGTCGAAGGGCATGTACGACGGACGCGTGGGCGTCTCCGGGGCGGCCAGCTCCGCGCGCATGATGTCGGGACGCGTCGGAGGCTCGAAGCTCGCCACCTTCGGTCGCACGTCGGGGCGGGGGGCAGGGTGGGTTGCGCGGGCCTTGCTCCGTGCCGCGTCGGGGCGGGTCGGTGGCTCCCACCCGCCGAGATCGGCCGGCAGCGAGTTCGGGCGCGCCGGGGGCTCCGAGCTATCCGGACGAGGCTCCGCGCCCCGCTCCGGCTTCGCGCCGCTCGATTCCGTGGGAGTGACGTCGTCGTCGTCCTCGCCAAGCTCGTCAAAGTAGGGATGGAGCTGCTCGCCGTCGCGCGGAATGCTCGGAGCGTGGGACGCCGGAGGAGGAGTCGTGCTGGCGGTTGCGCTCAGGGCGGGTTGCTTCTCGCCCTCAGCCAGGGCGCTGCGCTCGGTGCGCTCGGTGCGCGCCTCGAGCTCGAACAGCCAATCTTCCGCTTCCGGGAAGTAATGGACCCGATCGAGGATCGCGCCGACTCGATCCGCCGCGCCATCCGAGTCGATCCGGCCCCGCTGAAATAACAAGCGGGTCGTCAAGAAGTCGATGGCGTCTTTGTGATCGCGCGGGTCGCCGAGCTCTCCGAGAAGCGTGGCCGCCTCCTGAGTGTGACCTTCGTCGAGCGTCTTTTCGATTTGACGGAGCTCGGTGCTATCGAGCGGACTGGTGACGGACATCCCCGGTCAGGGTACCAAGTCCTGTGACCGAAGCGTAGCTTCCTGTCTCCATTGGTCGCCCCGCTCAGCGCGGCGGGCGATCGCCGGGGCTCGAAGCGCCGGGCAAGGGCGTCAGCCTGGCGACCCAGCGCGCGCTGACCTCGACCTTATTACTAGGCGGCTTACGCAGCTCAGCCAAACTCTCGCCGAGCACGTCGCCGCGGGCATCTCGCGGCACGATGCCGTGTGCGATCAGGTCGACGTCGAGGGCTTCGGCAGTGGCGATCTCTAGGCTTCGAGGAGGGTTGTTGCCTGGCATTGGCTCGGGCCAGCCGAAGGTCACGATCAGCGGGACGGTGTACGGCAAGCGGAAACCATGCAGCTCGAGCTCCCCCGTCACGCGCAGCCGAACGCGCCGAAGTGCCAACGCCGCGGACGGGGCTTGAACCACCTGGCCCGCGAAGGCGGCGTCCGCGCTCAATGCTCCCACGCTAGAAATCGAAAATCGGGCATATCGAAGTTGCGGCTCCACGAGCGAGTCCGGTTCTCCGACCTGGAGCCATCTGAGCGACTGTTCGGTCAATCCGCCCGTCGCGCTCGGCAGCGATGCGTTCGAGGCTATCGTCGCATCTTCTGCGACTTCGGTCGTTGCCAGGTCGAAGCTCAGCCAGCCCCGCGTCGTCGCGAGGGCCATCGGGTTGAGCGTCAGCTCACCGCGCGCGAGCGCCACGTGGCCTCGGACCTTGCGTTGTCGGGAGCCGAAGGAGAAGTCCAATTGACTTCCGGGCTCCAACACGAACTCTGAGGGAGAGCCCGAGGCGACGCTGGACGGTTCGAGCGAACGGGGTGGCTCGAAGACCTCATCGAGGTCCGCTTTTCGAGAGCAGCTCGGCCAGGCTAACGCCCCAATGCCAAGCGCGAGCGCGGGTGCGAGCGCGCGCCGGACTGCAGTTGTTGACACTTCGACCCAGCCTACCGTAACGAGGGCGGATCTTTCAGGACTCGACGAATCGGAGACGTGTTTTACGCTTCGGCCTGTGACCCTGGGCAGTTTGCCCCAGGGTGGTGCCTGCCGAAGCACGTGAAGCGTCCGGCGCTGATTGCTGATGGGTCGGCGCTGCTTTCTCTCGTTCCACGTTTTCACAGAGGTATATTCGCGCGGTGAAGTACTCGGCACGATTCACTTGTCTGTCTGGTTGCGATGGGCACTGGCCTGTCACCGTCGCCATGTATAGCTGCCCGACGTGCGGAGGGCTGCTTCAAGTCGAGCACGATTTGGAGGCGCTCGGTACGAAGAGCGGGGCCGAGTGGCGCAAGCTATTTGATCAGCGTTACAAGGGGACGCGCTGGCCCTACGGGTCAGGCGTGTGGGGCAAGCGCGAGTGGGTGATGCCCAACACGGACGACGACCTGATCGTCTCGATGGATGAGGGCGGCACGAACCTGTTCTGGGCCGAGCGCTACGGCAAGCAGATAGGTGTCGACGATCTGTGGGTGAAGCTGTGCGGCAACAGCCACAGCGGCTCCTTCAAAGACCTGGGGATGACCGTGCTGGTCAGCGTCGTGCGGCAAGCCATCCGAGAGGGTCTGCAGGTCAAGGCCGTGGCCTGTGCTTCGACCGGCGACACCAGCGCTTCGCTCGCGGCCTATGGCGCAGCGGCGGGCTTGCCCGTGGTCGTGCTTCTGCCACGCGGGAAGATTACGACGGGTCAATTGGTTCAGCCGCTGGCGCACGGCGCGCTCGTGCTCGGCTTAGACACCGACTTCGATGGTTGCATGGAGATCGTGCGGCGTCTGGCGGAGGAACAGGTGGTGTACCTCGCCAACTCGATGAACCCGTTGCGCATCGAAGGCCAAAAGACAGTGGCCATCGAGATCGTGCAGCAGTTCGACTGGGAGGTGCCCGATTGGGTGATCCTGCCGAGCGGCAACCTCGGCAATGCCGCGGCTCTGTATGCCGGCTTCAAGATGATGATCGACCTCGGGGTCGCCACGCGCTTGCCTCGCTTGTGCGTGGCTCAGGCGGCGGCAGCCAACCCCCTGTATCGGGCCTGGGTCGCCGGCAAACGCGAGGTCGAGCCGATGCGCGCTGAGACGACGCTCGCCAGCGCCATTCAGATCGGCAACCCCGTCAGCGCGCCCCGCGCTTTCCGCGCGCTGGACGCGATGCGCGGCATCGTCGAACAAGCTACCGAGCAGGAGCTCGTGGACGCCGCCGCCGAAGCGGACGCGACGGGGATGTACACCTGCCCGCACACGGCGGTTGGCCTGGCCGTGCTCAAGAAGCTGGTAAAAGCCGGTACGATCAGCAGGTCCGAGCGCGTCGTATGTATCTCGACCGCGCACGGTCTGAAGTTCACCGAGTTCAAGGTGCGCTACCACGAGTCCCAGCTCGGCAAGATCCAGAGCTCTCAGGCCAATCCTGCCGTCCTCCTGCCGCCGGACTACGAGAGCGTGCTGGCGACGATCCAGAAGCGCTTCTCCGCGCCCGTCTGAAACAAGGTTATCAGGCGTCGGGACCTCAGCGCTCCCAGGAGCCCGAAGCCTGAAGCGCCTAGAAGCTGAGCGTCGCCGCGGCGCCGGCGCCGTGGGGCGCGACGTACGGGAGCAGCCGCAGCCGCGCCTCGGCAGGCGCCGCCGACGAGGCTTGTTCCGGGCCGGGATCATCGGCGACCAAGAGCACGATGCCCGTGATGCCGAGCGTGAGAGCCACACCGAACGCCATGTCCGCGATCAGCGCGTTGCGCTCGACGTCGTCCGCCTTGCTGGTCGTCGGCCGGTCCTCGAAGTCCTGCTTGTCGCCTAGGGCCATGACGCCGAAAATGGTGCCTACCACTGCGCTCGCCCCAGCGATGCCGAGCGTGACGTAACCTGGCACCCGGCTGCGCTCTGCGGGTGTGGAAGCAGGCAGAAAGGCAATGTCTGGAGGCGCAGACAGCGCCGCACCCGCGGCGGGGACCACCGACGGCACGAGCGTCAGGTGAGGGCTCAACTTTGCTCCCGCTGTGGCCGTGATCTCTACCTGTTGCGGCTCATACCCCTCGAGCGAGACCCGCACCAGATGCCGACCCGGCGCGAGCCGCAAAGAGAAGGGCGTGGGTGTCGCCAGGTCGACACCGCTGACGTTGAGGCGGGCCCCGGAGGGTGTCGTCGTGACCGTGAGGTGGGCCGGCGTGGTCGCGAGCGCCTGCCGGCGCGCTTCGGCCGTCGCCAGCTTCTCCGGGCCGAGTTGGCCCTTGTCGGGCTGCGCCAGCAGCAGCTCGAACGCCGCCAGAGCGCCGGCGACGTCGCCCAATTGATCGAGGCTCATCGCCCGCCAATACTTGGCTTGCAGCGCTGGCAAGAACGAGTCGGCGCGCGCGAAATGTTCTGCGGCTTCCGCGTATTGCCCTGCGCCGTAAGCATCTTGACCGGCACCATACGCGGCTCGAGCCTGCTCGCGTACGTTGGCCGTATCGGGAGCCACGCCGTTGGCGGGCGGCGCCGAGGGCCCCGAGCTTGGTGGTGCGGCAACTTCTGGCGCCGCCGATCTAGTTTGCGCGTGTGCGGCCGCTGATGTGTGCAGAACGCTTACCAGCGCCAAGCTGGCAAATGACCAGGGACGTCGAACCGGAGCCGATGGCAGAGACATGCGGTGCTAGGCTAGACCGGTTATCGCAGGTCAGGCAAGCTAGGCTGCGTCGTCGATGAGTGATGGTTTTCAGAGTGTCTACCCACCGGGGGGCCTAGCCGTTTCCGGGGGCGCCTCCAGCCATGAGGCCGACAGCGAAAGCCAGGCAGTTCCAGAGTCGGGTTCGAAGGAAGCGCGTAGCTTTGGTCGAAACATCGACGCCGAACCGCCTCTGCCACGCTGGCGGGAGGCTCGAGCCGAGCTGCCGGCGTTACGTGCCCAGTTGCGGCGCGCCGAGCGCAAGCGAGACGTGGAGCGCGAGCGTTTGATCGCCGCCGCGCTGGCGCGGGCGCTGGTGAAGCGCCGCTCCGAGCTCGACATCGCCGTCCGTTTGGCCCGGCGCGCAGTGTTGCTCGGAGACGACGCCTTGCGCACGGACCTCGCTGGCTGGCATTGCCAGCTTGGCCAGACCTCGCTGGCGGTGGGCATGCTCGTGCCGCTGCTCGAGTCGCCCGGGCTCGACCGGGCTCGCCTGTCGATGCGCATCGCGTTGTATTGGGCCCGCCTAGGGCAAGCCGAGCAGGCGCTGGCTGCACTACGCGAAGCGGCTGCTTACGATCCTGACGATCCATTGATCCACGAGTTGCTCGCGACGGTCTACGGCTGGGCGCCCCGCGCCACGTCCGCCGCGCAGGCAGCGGATGCTTACTTGAAAGCCGCGGCCTGTCGCAAGCATCGGCGCGACGAGGCGACCGCGTTTCAGGACATCCTGCGCGCGTTCGACACGGCTCCCGCGCACGCCGAAGCGGCTCAGGCCTTGGCCCGGGCCATCGACGAGCGGGGTCAGCCGGGCATCGCGGACGAGGTCTGGCGCCGGCATGCAGAGGCGCTGCTGGAGGCTGGCCAGCTCAACGAGGCGGTGGCGATCCATCGGCGCCGGATGCAGACCTGCCTCGACGGCGCGCGGCTCGACGAGGCATTGTCCGCGGCCTTCGACGCCCACCTGGACGCGTCGGTAGATGCGCGCGCGCTGCTGTCGATCCTGGCGCGCGCCCAGGCCGAGGGCGGCCTGGCTCGAAGTGAGCCGCCGAGAGCGGACGAGGTCTTCGATTGGCTGCTCTTCGAGCTCGGCCTCTCGGAGCTCTCTGCGGCCCGGCTCGAGCTGGCCGCAGAGGCCAACGAAGGCCCGATCCGCAGTCGCTGCCTGATCGAGCTCGGCAACCTGGTCGAGCGTGAGCTCGGCAATACCGAGCGCGCACTCGAACCTTGGATCGGCGCCGTAGTGAGCGACCCGCAGAGTGAGCCCGCGCGGGCGGGGCTGCGGCGGTACGCGGCCAGTACCGGCGACTACTCGCCCTTGCTCGAGGCGCTGCTGCGCGCGGGCGCGCGCGACGATCCGAGCGACGTGCCCGGTACCAGCGCCTGTCTGCGCGAGCTGTGGCGCCTGGCCGAGGAGCGGCTCGCCGATCCCGCGCTTGCCCTGTGGTGCGTGAAGCAAGCGCTGCGCTACGAACCTGGAGCGCTGGACTTATCCTCCGCAGAGCGCCTCTTGGCCGAGCCCGCTCGGGAGGCGGAGCGCGCGCTCGACGCGGCGAATACCAGCCTGGAAGCCCTGGATGGCGACGAGCGCGTCAGCGTGCTGCGGCAAATGGCGGCCGCGCTCCGGGGGCGCCCGGATCGGGCGGGGGAGTACTGCGCCGTGCTCTGGGAGCTCGGCGCGCGACGCCCGGAAGAGTTGCGCTGGCGCCGCCTGCTGGAGAGCTTGCTCACGCGGCTCGAGGATAGCGCCGGGCTGTCGCGGCTGTGGACGGCTGATCTCGTCTCCGCGACGGACCCCAACCTCTCCTTGCGCGCGCTCATGGGCCTAGCGCGCCTGGAGCGCCAGGCGGGCAATCTGCAGGGCTCGCTCGCCGTCTTGGCAGCTGACGATAGCCGCATGCGTGGCCCGGCCGCGGGCATGCAATTGTCCTTGGCCGCCCAGCTCGGTAACCGCCGCCTGCGCGCCGAGAGCTTGCTCGAGCTGGGGGCGGCGCTGGCGCCCACGCTGCGAGCCTGGCTGGCCAGCGTGGCCTCCTCCGAGCTCACGGCGCTCGGGGAGTTGCCCGCGGCCTTGCGCGCGGCCGAGGTGGGGACGCATGCCGATCCGAGCCTGGCCCGCCCGGTCGTGGCCTACGCCAGCGCAGCCGCGGGGCGCAAAGATCGCGTCGCTGCGGTGGCCTATGAACGAGCCATGGCGCTGACCTTTCCGAGCTCGGCGCACTGTCGAGGCCTGGCGCTGGTGCTCGATGCCCTGGGAGAGCCTTACGCGGCCCAGGTCTGGACCGGCCGCTGGCTGGCCTTGCGCCCCGCGGAGACGGCGGCCGCTACCCAGCTCCTGCGCGGTGCGGCCCGGACCGGCGACGCCGCGAGGCTCGGCGACGTCGTCAATTGGACAGTCTCGCAGGCTCATCCGCTCTCGGGTTGGGCGGAGCCGCTCGCCAACGCGCTGACCTGCTTGGCGGAGTCAGATCGGACGCGGGCCGCCGAGGCGGCCTGGCGCATCCTCGACGCCTTTGGCCCGGAGCCACCCGCCTTGAAGCACGCCGTGCTGGTGGTGGCCGAGCAGAGTGCCGACGTAGAGCTGGAGGTCGCGGTGATCGAACGCGAGCTCGCTTCCGACGCGGCCGGGGCACACGATCCGAGCCTGTGGCGCCTCGTCGAGCTGCACTTCGAACGCGGTGACGTCGATCGAGGCTACGCGGTGCTGGTGCGCGCGCTGGCAGCCGGGCTGGACCCTCAGCGCATCCTTTCGATGCTCGAAGCGATGCCCGACGCGCATTCGCCCGAAGGCGAGTTTCACCGTATCCAGGCGCGGGCCAGGGCTCACGAGCTATGCGGCGAAAAAAACGATGCCTGCTGGCGTGCGCTTCGCCAGTACGGCGCCGCGCTCTGGGATCTGGCGCGCGATCAGACCCAGGCCGTCGAGGTCTGGCTGCGAGCCGCCGAGCTCGGTGGTGCGCACGGCTGGTTCCACTTTGCGCGAGACCTGGTCGAGTTTCTCGGGCTCGATCGTGCTCTCGACGAGGTCTGTCGGCTCGCCGAGAGTCGGGATGCGCCGGACCAGGTCGCGGCCCTGCTGACGGGCGCCGCCGTGGTCTCGATGAATCGCGGCAGCCGGCGCCGCGCGCTGCAGCTCGCGCTCTTGGCCCTGGATACCGATCCCGCCAACGTGTGGGCGCTCGAGATCATCGAAGGCGCTGCGCTCTCCGGCGACATGCCGTCGGTGGAGAGCGCCTACGGCTCGGCGCTTGGAGCGACGCTTGGAGCTTACGGCGAGCGCGCCTTGCACTACCGAGCGGCTCGCTTCTTCGAGCGCGCCGGCGATCAGAGCCTCGCGCTCACGCACGCCATCGCAGCCTTCCGCGCCGTGCCCTCGGAAGGCGTGACCTTCGCGCTGATGTTGCGCCTGGCTCAGGGCGCTAAAGAGGCCGAGCGCGCCTCGCGAGCGATCGAGGAGGTCGCACAGACGCATCAGAGCGGCGCGCTTCGCTCCCAGTGGCTGCGGCGCGCGGCGCTGATCGCCAGTAACAGCGCCGACGGCGCGCAGCAGCGCATGGAGGTGCTGCTCAGGGCCTTGTTCGCTTCGCCCGACATCGAGATCGTCGACCTGCTCGGTCGGGCCTTCACCGATCTCGCGCGGCAGCAGCCTGATGGGCGTTCGCTCGGTCAGCTGCGCTTCAGCCGCGCCGTCGACAAGCTCATGCGGCGGCTCGAATCCGTCGACGGAGCGCGCGTCGCCATCGCCATGGCCAGCGTGGCGCTCAGCTGCTTTTCCGACGCCAAGCTCGCGTTCGACGCCCTCGCCGGCGCGGTAGCTCTGGAGCCGGAGGTGGACGAGTTCGCCGAGTTCGTCCCTGAAGTGGCGCGGCTCGCGGCGGAGGCGGAGGCGGCGCAGGCCTGGCTGGTCAGCGTGGATGGCGCGACGCTGCAGGGGCAGCGCGGCAGCCTGGCGCTACTCGAGCTAGTTTCGGAGGTCGCTCTCGCGCTCGGGCGCATGGGCACTGCGGCGAGCTACTTGGTCCGGCGCATCGAGCGCGGCCCCGACAGCGAAGCGCTGCGCAACCGGGCTGAGCAGGCGGTGCGCAAGAGTCGCGATCTGGTCCTGCCGCCGCACGTGCACGGGCTGTTTCCGACCCAGGCGCAACAAGCCCAGCTGCTCGCGCGCGCAGAAGTGGCGCAGATCAGCGGCGACCGTGCAACGGAGCTGATGGTGCTGTCAGACGCGCTCACGCTCGATGCGCTGCCCGAGGAGCTGCTCTCCCGCTTGCTCGAGCTGTCTGGGGAGGCTGGCAACATGGCCGTGGCCGAACAGACGCTCGCTGCGATGCAGAAGTCGGAGCTGGACGCCGACGTGGTCGCCCAAGCCACGCGCAGCTTGGCTACGCTCCTCGTCGAGCATCGCCGCCCGCAGCGCGCCCTCAAATTGCTAAAGGACGCCTGCGAGCAGTCGCCGGCGGACGTGGGCCTCTGGACGCAAGCCTTGTCTGCGGCGCGTGCGGCGGGCGACGACGAGCAGCGGCAAGAGCTCCTCTCTCACCTCATCGATCTGACCTCCGACAACGTCAAGAAGAGCTTCTGGCTGAATGAAGCCTGGGAGGTCGCGAAGAAGCGCGGCCAGCCCGAGCAGGCCACCGAAATTCTGCGGCGCTGGATCGAGGCCGATCCGGACGACACGCAGGCTCTGAGCCGGCTCGAGGCAGAGTGCGAAGCTCGCCAAGATTGGGAGGGCCTGGCCGATCTGATCGGCCGCCACCTCGCGCTCGGCGTGTCCTTTCGCGAGCGCCGACGCCTGGTCCTGCGTCGCAGCGAGTTGCTAGAGACCAAGCTCGGTCGCTTGACGGAAGCGCGCCAGGAGCTCTCGGCCCTGGTCGAACAGGCGCCGGCAGATCGCACGGTGGTCGAGCGGCTGGCGCAAGTGACGGAGCAGCTCGGCGAGCACTCGGCGGCGGCTGCAGCCTGGCTCACGGCCAGCGGCCTCTCCTCGACCCGACCCGCTGCTGCCCAGCTGGCCGAGCGCGCCTGCCGGCTGTTCCTCGACGTGGGCGAGGTGATGTCGGCGCGCAGAGTCTTGGCTGCCCCTCAAACACTGCCTCGCACGCTGGGCCTGGCCCGTCTTGGCGTGCGGCTCGAGCGCGACGGGGAGAACGAACCGCGGCTCGCACGTGCTCTCGAAGAGCTCGGCGCGGTGGATGACCAACCCATTCGCGATCGCGCTGACGCCGTGCTCGAGGCGTCGAACTTGTGGCGTCGGCTGGGTGATGAAGAACGCGCTTGTGCTTGCGCCGCTGAAGCGGCGCGCATGGTGCCGGAGGATGTGGAGGCCCAGATCCTCGCCAGCTACCTAGTCTACCGACGGCGCGGTCCCCGTAGTCGAGACGACGCGCGCAAGACCATCGAACGTCTAGAGCGCGTGTTCGATCAGCTGAGCGTGGACCAGGCGGATCTGGCGGGATTCTTGTTGGGCGAGGCGCTGGACGTCGTGGAGACGGGCGACGCGGGTCTCGCCGAGCTCACGAAGTTGCGGGAGCGGCTGGGACCGACTCCGCTCATCTCCGTCGGGATCGCGGAGCGGCTCGGTCGAGGGGCTTCGCCGCGAGATGCGCTGGAACACTTTGAGGTGGCGCTGCGCGGCGGTGACCTGCGTGGCTTGCGCACGCCCGGGCAGCTCGCGCTCGAGGCCGCCTACGCGGCGCGCCGGGGCGAGTTATTCGGGCTCGTCCATCGCTACGCCAAATTGGCGGAGGTCGATCCCGAGCTCGGTGACGAGGTGGCGCGGCTACGCGAAGGCCTGCCCGGCACCTCCGCGCCGAGCGTGGCTCCGGGCCGGGTGCCCAAGAGCTCGCCCGACGCAACGCTGGCGCTGGAGCAGGGATTTGCCGCCGTTGCGGATGAAGTCGAGCAGCAGACACGTCCCGCGCGACGCACGCAGATGGGGCTAGGCCGGGTCCAGCCGCGGCAGCTCGGGACTGAGCCGGGAGGCGGCCTGAGCGCGCCGGCCGAGGTGCTGCCGCGGGCGCCGCGGAGCGCGCTGCCCGCGGGTTCTGTCGGCAACGCGCCTTCGATCGTCAGCAGGCCGGAGCAGCTCCTGCATGTCGCCAAGGCGCCGGCACGCGAGCCGCGCAACATCGATGAGCCGTCGCCAGCGCCCGTATTCCAGCCGCGCTCCAGCGCCGAGAAGGCGCTCTTCGAGCAGCTGCTCGCCGGCGGCGCCGGGGCGGGTCGGGAGCTCTGCCAGCGCCTCGCTGCCGATCGTGAACGCCCCGACGACTTGTTGGTCGCGGCGCTACACCTGACGCGCGTCGAGCCTGGCGAGCGCGGCGCGCTCGAGCTACTGGAGCGGGCTGCGGAGGCCACGGGTGACGTGGCGCACGCCGCCGCCGTCGCTCACGTGCGGGAGTCGGCGAGCCCCACTCCGAGCCACGCCCCCCCACCGTTGAATCAGCAGCTCGAACGCGTGGAGGTGGTTCGGCGTTTGCTGTTCAGCGAGCCCGACGGCTCGTGGCCCCAGCCGCTGGAGGTAATTTGGGACAGCACGCGTCGGGTGCTCGAGTGGGAGAGCGTGCGCGACATAAAAACTGCCGAGCGCGTTCAGACCGAGCAGCGGTCGGCGCTCGGGCGGGTGTGGGGGTCAGCAGCGCGGCTGCTCGGTCTCTCGGCGACGCCGCTCTGGCGCCTGCCCGCGAGCGGACAATACCGGGTCAACGTGATCGTCTTTGGCGAGCCGTCGGTGTTGTTCCGAGGTGACCCGTCGGAGGACAGCGCTCAGCTGCGCTACGACCTCGGTGCTGCGTTGGCGGGTACCCTGCCGCCTTACGCCATCATCAACGCCGCTACCTATGAACAAATTGACGACCTGTTCCGCGCGGTACACAACGCCTTCGGTCCGCCCAACGTCTCGCAGACTAACTTCACGTCGACGGCCCGGCTGGCCGCGCTCTTGTGGGAGAGTGTGCCGCCTCGGACGCAACGCTCCATGATCGAATGGTGCAAGGAAGGCAAGCTGACCCGCGAGCTCGCCGTCGCGTCGGCTCGGCGCGCGGCTCGCCGCGCCGGGTTGTTCGCGTCCGGAGACCTGGTCGAGGCGCTGGCCCGCGTCGCTGGGGAAGAGGGCATCGAGCCGACACTGCTGCGTGGCCCCGAGGGGCTCGTGCGCCTGTGCGCGAAATCGGCGGCGGCCGCCGACCTCGTCCGGCTCGCCACCGATCCAGTCTACGCCCACCTGCGCTGGCGCCCCGAGCTCGGCCGGCACGGAGCGGGGACGACGCGGAGGGGCCTTTGAGGCTCCGGAGCTCAGCGCTGAAGATAGAACCGAAGCGTCACCTGCGCTGCGCCTGGCAGATCGCGGCGCTCTCGGCCCTGGGTTGCCTGGATGAGCCGCCGACGTTCGCGCCGCGCGGCCAGATCCCGCCCTTCATCATCGCCGGGCAGGTGTATCCGCCGCTCGGCGCGATCTACGAGGGGCCGGTGCCCATACCGATCAACGTCCCGTTTCGTTCCGAGGACGTGAACATAAACCTGCAGGCGCGCTTGTACACGGACCTCGTCCCAGGCAAGCCAGGCAGCCTCCCAGATCAGGAGCTGGATATCCCGGCCGGCTTCTATGAAGAGCCGCGTAGCGTGATCATGGACTGGTCGGGCTCGCTCCGGAACTGTCATAGCTTGACGCTGATTTTGACTTACGCCGGCAACTACGACGTCTCGGGCTTGCCGCGCGACGATACGCGCGCCGCGCGCGTTGTCTGGTGGCTCAACATCGATGACGAGGAGGACAGCGTGCGTATGTCCGACTGTCCCGGCGCCTACCAGGTCGACGCCGTCCCCAGCGTGCGCTGAGCCACCAAGGTGGAGGTGGGAGCTCCCGCGCCGCGCGTTCGTCGTCACAATGCAGACGAGGGGCGGTCAGCCTGACCTCCCCTCGTCGCGCGCTCAGTCCTCGCCGGGCTTACTGGATGCCGCCACCGCACTTGTTGGCCACGCCCGCGCCGCCGCAGACGTTGCCGTTGATGCAGGCGCCACAGTCGATCAAGGCTCCGCAGCCGTCCGCGCGGGGGCCGCAGTCCACGGTGGGCGCGCAGTCGAAGGGCACGCACCCGTTGCACGGCCCGCAGTTGAGCGTCCCCGAGCAGCCGTCGCTGACGATGCCGCAGCGTGCGCCGCAGCTGTCCGGCGTGCACGTGCCCTGCCCGCATTGATTTGCGACGCTCGCGCCGCAGACCTGGCCCGACGGGCAGGAACCACAGGACAGGATGCCACCGCAGCCGTCGCTGATGGTACCGCAGCTCGCGTTCTCGCTCGTGCAGGTGTCGGGGGTGCAGGAAGCGCCGCACACGTTCGCCGTGCCGCCGCCGCCACAGACGGCGCCTTCGGAGCAAGTGCCGCAGTTGAGCACGCCGCCGCAGCCGTTGCCGATGAAGCCGCAGTTGGCGTCCACGTCGTCGCAGGTTTGCGGCGTGCAGACCGCGCCGCACCGGTTCGGACCGCCGGCGCCGCAGACGGAGCCGTTCGGGCAAGTGGCGCACGTCACGGCGTTGCCGCAGCCGTCGCCGATGCTGCCGCATTGGCCGGGGGCGCAGCCCGTCGGCGTGCAGGTCGTCGTGCCGCAAGTGTTCGGGCCACCGCCGCCACAGAATTGGGGCGAGACGCAGGTGCCGCAGTTGAGCGTCCCGCCGCAACCATCACCGATGGTGCCGCAGGTGGCGCCAGCGCTGGTGCAGGAGCGTGGCGTACACGCGGGGGTGCCGCAGACGTTGGCCGTGCCGCCGGCGCCGCAGGCGGAGCCACTGGGGCAGGTGCCGCACTCGAGCGTGCCGCCGCAGCCGTCGCCGATGGTGCCGCAAGTAGCGCCTGCAGTGGCGCAGTTGGTGAGCGTGCAGCTCGATCCGCACACATTGGGGCTGCCGCCGCCGCCGCAGCTCTCGGGGCTGACGCAGGTGCCGCAGTTGAGCAGGCCGCCGCAGCCGTCGGAGAGGTAACCGCAGTTCGAGCCCACGTCGTTGCAGGTCCGCGGCGCGCAAGAAGGGGGCACCACGGTGGAGATGCAGGAGGACAGATCGAAGATCATGAACTCGAGGATCTTCTCCTGCGCTGTCAGCGGGTTGCTATTGCAGTGCTCGGGGAACACGGCGTTGGAGGTGTCCAAGTTGTTGCCGGCCACGTGGAAGGCGCTGTACAGCACGCGACCGCAGGCGGCTTCTGGCGCGGCACCCACGGGGGTATTGAAGCTGTATTGCTGGACCGCCGTGCCCACGTTGATGTCGCCGTTCGGCTGAGCGCCGGTGCCGGGGTAGCCGGGGACGATATGGTTGGCGTTGGTGTGGACGAAGCGCTCGGTGGTGCCGGCGGTGACCCCCGTCACGTAGCCGCGGGGGTCGATGATGCTAATGTAGCCATCGCCGTACGTCGGATGGTGCGCGTTGGCTTCGCCCAGCCAGGCGTCGAAAGCCTGACCCTTGGCGTGGCTCACGTCGATGATGCCCGTGGTCGGGTTGGCAGCGGCCGCTTCCGCGCCTTGATTGCCACCAAAGCTTGCCGTGGTGGCGAACGTGTTGCCTACCTCCGAGCCTTCCAGGTAGGTATACGAGTAGTGAGACGCGAACACCCGCCCGCCACTGTTGGCGAAGGCGCGCAGCTTGGTCTTGCGACTCGAGTTGTTGCTGGTGCGGCTGATCGACTTACCCTCGCAGTCAAAGACCGCGACGTCGTAGTTGTTGAGCGTGGTGCCCTGAAACAATACCGAGTCTGAGGTTCCGTTCACGGTTTGACCGGTGCGAGATGTTCCGGCGCCGGGGAACGCCGGGTTTCCGGACCCTTGTCCGCGGTACAAGTGAATGCGACCGTTGCCCGTAGGCGCCGTGAACTCCGTGTCCGCCACGCCGATCTTGCGCATCACGCACTCGATGGCATCCACGCGTCCTGTGGTCAGCGCAAACTTGGGGATGTTGACGTGTTGTACGAGCCCTGCGGCCGCGTCGTTCATGTGCCGGGGCAGGCGGGCGTCGTCGGCGTCGAGCACGTTGTCACTGCAGTCGCCGACCGCCGGGATCATAGTGACGCGGCGCCATTTGCCCATCTTCACGACCAGCGGGAACGAAACGCCCGAGGGCACGTTGTCCAAAGTGAACTGACCGTCGGGCCCTGTGATGGCCGCGACCAGGGGCTCGCCGAGGTCCTCGTCTTCGCAGCGCTCGCAGCTCGGTCCGGCGCCGATGGCCGGCAAGTTGGCGAGGTTGGCGAGGTTCGGCACGTAGACGAGCGCGTTGTACAAGGGCTCGGTGCCGTTGGGAGCGTAGACCTTGCCGGTGATGCGCGTCTGTTGGCCCGGAGCGCACGTCGCCTGGCTCTGGCACAAGTTGGTGCAGGTGTCCGTCACGCAGGCGCTGGGCGTACCCTGGCAGACTTGTCCGGCGCCGCAGTTGCCGCACGCGAGCTGGCCGCCGCAGCCATCCCCTTGGGGGCCGCAGCTTGCGCCGATGCCGGCGCAAGTGAGCGCCACGCAACTCGAGCCGCACTGGTTGGCAGTACCGCCGCCGCCGCAGGTCTGTCCGCCCGAGCACGTGCCGCAGCTGACGGTGCCGCTGCAGCCGTCGCTCTGGCTGCCGCAGGTAGCGCCGCCCGCCGCCGCGCAGGCCGCGGGTTGGCTCAGGGGTTGGCAACCCGGTGCCCCACATTCGAACGGCACGCCGCCGCCCGCGCAGGTCTGGCCGCCCGAGCAGCTACCGCAGGAAAGGAAACCTCCGCAGCCGTCGTCGACACTGCCGCACTCGGCGTTTTGAGCGCCGCACGTGGTCGGCACACAGGCTGTGTTGCCGCAGACGTTGGGGTTTTGATTGGCGCCGCACACCTGCCCGCTGGGGCAGCTTGGGCACGTGTAGGTGTCGCTGCAGCCATCGCTGACCACGCCGCATTTGCCCGCGCAGGCCACGCCCTCGAGGATGGGCACGCAGCCGCCGCCCGAGCCGGAGCCGCAGATTTCCTGATACACGCCGCCGTCCGGCGTAACGCCGCAGTGCTGACCGACGCTACAGACCGTGGCGCAGCCAACGAGCTCGCCGTCACAACCGTTGGAGACGAATCCGCAATATCCGGCAGGCTTGCCCGCGAGCGCGTCCTCACAGGTCGACTGCACGCAGGTCTCTACCCCGCAGAACCCGGGCTGCTGGGCCCCGCACGACTCGTCGTTGCCGCAGGGCGTGAAGGGGCAATTGAGGATGCCGCTACAGCCGTCGCTCACCGGTCCACAGCGGCCAGCCTCCGGATAGGCGGCGCAGGTGAGCGGCGTACAGCCGGTCGTCTGCTGACACTGCCCTTGCACACACTCTTCGCCGTTCACTGTACAAGGCGAGCAGGTGATGACACCGCCGCAACCATCGCCGTGTGAGCCGCAGCTCACGTTCAATGAGTCGCAGGTCGCCGGCTCACAATTGCTGCCACCGCCGCTGCTGCCGCCAGCGCCGGGCACGCCGCAATGACTCGGCACCCCCGCGCCACCGCAGGTCGCTGGTGCCTCGCAGCCCCCACACTGGATGAAGCTGCCGCAGTTGTCGGCGATAGGCCCGCACTCGAGCGCGTCGCAGCTCGCGGCGGTACGACAGGTGACGCCGCTGTCGGGCTCGGGCTGGATCCAGTCAAAGCCTCCGCTCCCCGCGCTGTTGCCTCCCGCGCCAGCGCTGGGCCCGCCGCCTCCTGCTCCGCCCTCATTGATGACGCCGCCCGGCGGCCGCGAGCTACAAGCCAATGCGGTAAGGAGACCGACCACTCCCAATAGCCATACGCTGGAACGCAAGGAGCCTTCTTTCAGGTGGACAAAACGGGACACCGAGGGAAGCAAATTTGGCGACATTTCAAGTTGAGATTCAAAGCTGTAGCGGCGACGAGGCTCCGAACGAGCACCTTTGAGGCCTGGCTCGGTTGCAGCACGATCCGGGATACGCGGTGTTGCACCGTGAACGACAGTCCACGGCGGTGCATGCGCAGCGCGCGCATCACCGACCTCTCGCCCTGAACGGCAGGCAGGGCCCCGAGTAAAATCAACCGTCATCAGTGCGGGTCGTGTCTACGCGGTCCCCTCCAGACACGGATGTCGGAGGACGACGTGGCGTGTACGGTCCGGGGAGCTTCGTGAGCGGGCTCGCGCGCGCCATCGGGTGGCTCGCCGCGGGCGCTGCTCGAGCAGCAGCGATTCGCGTCCACGTTTGGGACGCATGTGGTCGAGGGGCGCCTCTCATGCGCGGCATCCCGACCGTCGCGGCCGGTGCATCGAAAGCTGCGCCCTGTGGGCGCTCGGCGTGGGCGGCGCGCGGCAAGGCCTCGATAGTCGAGGGCAATGTAAAGGCAGTGCCGCGAATCACCGCGAAAAAATGCCGGATTCTGCGGAGAATACCGCGGCTGCGGGCGGGCGACCAACGGGCCGACGAGCGTGCCAGAGACTCCAGAAGGTCTGCGCTGCCGCGCGAGGCTCGTTTGCACCCCAAACAACGGACGCGCTCACCGTTGGGGGGGTGCCGGGCGCCAGGGAGTTGTTTGCGCCCCAAACAACGGATGCACCCGTCCGTAGCGCTCGCGGGAGCGCCGAGGCCCAAGCATCGAGGGTGAGTTTCAGGCGCCCGCGGCCATGACTTGGTCAGCCATCACCAGGAGTTGCACGCCAGAGCGCAATAATGCACGTCGGCGCGGATCACGTCGGTCACGAGCGCTGAAGCGCCCGTGGTCAAGCACACCCTGTGACCGTACGCGGTTTCCCGATGCCAAGCGATCGTAGCGCGCGCCCGTGTGTTGCTCGAGCACTCCGATCCGAAGCACCTGCTCCGGCGCCATGCCGTCACGACCCTTCGCCGGGGTCTAGCGCCAGTTACCGATCGCTTCGATGGATTCGCGGCACTACACTCCGCGGGCATTGTCCGCGCCGCGTCCGTCGTTCAAGTTCTCTCTCGCGCTATATGTCGGCGGCGTGGCTTCGTTCGTGTTTGCCCTGCTGGCGTGTAATGCGCGCTCGACCGAGACGCATCGGGCACTGTCGCGAGGGGATAGCGTCGAGTCGGGCAGCACGACCCAGAGCAGCGCCGCCCCCCACAAAGAGGTCCCCATGGCCGAGCGCGCGCCATTCGAGCTCACCCATCGCCTGCGTTCGAGCCTCGGCCAAGGCTCGCTGAGCTCGGAAGCGGCGCCCGCCCGTGATGGCCGGCTCGACCGCGTCGTGCCTCCGGAACATCCGGGCCAGCGCCTGGCTTTTTCGCGCCAGCGGCTGGCGTGGCTGGATGGGGAGCTGCTCCGCGTCCTCACACTCGGTAATTTTAGCCTCGCGACGAGCTTTCGTGTAGCGGGCGCTCGTAACGTCATCGGCCTGGTCGGCGGCGGGTTTTTAATCGTGGGACAGGACCACGTGTTGCGCCTGTCCGGCGCCGACCGCCGCCCCGAGGCGTTTCCCAGGGTGCCGCGCATCGGCCCGACCACCGTCATCGGTAGCAACCAAGATAGCGAGCAGTTCTGGCTGTACTACGAAGGCATCCTCAAGCTGCCTCGGTTCGACCTGAGTGAGCCGACGCTCGTCGCTTCACAACCCATCCTGGACTGGACTGAGCTCGTGGCTTTCGACCGACGCGCTCTGCTCGCCTTTGGCGACGGCAGCTTCATCTACACCGTGCCAGACGGGCTGCGGCGCATCGACTCGGAAGGGCGACGCGAGCACCTGCCCAAGCCCGAGCTCGCGGGGCGCATCTGGGCATTGGGGCGTGCCGCTCGTCGTGACCAAGTGTGGGCCGCGACCGAGCAACATTTGTATTTGCTGAAGGCTCGCAGCTTGGCCGAGACCGTCGAACGGAGCGAGCTCGCGCCGCACCCCGTGGCGCTGGCGACTCTTGGGGGGGCCGTGGCGGTGCTCTCGGTGGCAGGCGAGGATGAAACGCGCGTGCTGCTGCGTGTCGATTTCTACGGACGCGGAGCCACCGGCTTCAACGTGCTGCGTTTTAGCGCCGTCGCTCCCGCGCCCCCAGACGGCGGACCACGGGCCGCCCTGGAGCCAGAGATCGCCTGGTGCAGCTCGGGAGAGTGGCTCGCGGTGAACGCATTTGGGCTCACGGTCTACGACGCTCGGCGTGGCGTTCGGATGTTTCCGCCGGCTTCCGATGCCCAAAAGTTGGCCCCCACCGCCCCGTGATGCACACCGTCGGAGGCCCGTATGGCAACGACCAGAGCAGAGTCCGAGTTGGGGAGCATCGAGCGGCAGGCGGAGGAGCTCGCCCGGGGGCGCAAAGAGCGGGTCACGAGCGCTCATCTGCTCGCGGCGATTGCCGCTACGTCCGGCGGTGCGGCGGGGCTGCTCAAGGATCGTCGCCTCGGCGCCGAGGATCTGCTGCGCGCCGCCCGGGCCTCCACCGACGACGACAAAGAACCCTTGCGCGTCGCGATCAAGGGTGCACGACAAGTGGCCGAGCACATGCGCGCGCCCGAGCCGCTCGCGCTGCACCTCGTGATCTCGCTCTTGAGCGATCGGCGCACGGCCGCGTATCGCGCTCTCGACCAGTGTGGGGTGGACGTGCGGCGCCTGCGCTTGGCTGCGATGAACCAAGCCCTCGGCGCGCTCGGACGCCAGCCGATCCTGAGCCGACCGGAGGCGCAGTCTCGACGCGCAGCAGCCGAGGCCGAGCCGGCGACGGCGCGCGCGACGACGCTGCGAGCCGCGCGCGGACAGAGCCGCCGCCGCGCGCAGCTCGTCTCGCCGGAGGACCTCCGCGATCGACGTCGAGGTAAGCCTGCGCAGACGCTAGAGCCGGCCCCCGCCGCGCCCAGCGCGCGTCAAGACGGCGGAGAGGACCTGCTGCGACGCTTTGGGCTGGCCCGTAAGCAATTCCCTCTGCTCAGCCGCCTGGGCACCAATCTGACGTTGGCTGCGGCTCGCGGCGAGCTCGATAAATGCGTGTGCCGCGACGTGGAGGTGGAGCGTGTGCTCGACGTGCTCTCCAAGCGCCTGGCCAACAACCCGTGCTTGATCGGACCTTCCGGAGTAGGCAAGACACGCATCGTGCATGGCCTCGCGCAGCGCATGGCGCAGCTCGACGAGGCCAGTAACACAGAGCCGCGGATCATCATCGAGCTGAGCGCGGGCGCGCTCGTCACCGGCACCGGTGTGCGCGGTGGGCTTGCGCAGAGGATGCAGGCCTTGCGTCGCGAAGTGGAGCTCGGCGCGGGACGCATCGTCATCTTCTTCGATGAAGTGCATCAGTTGTTCGTCGGCGACGGGGGCGAAGAGCTCGCGTCTGAATTCAAGCTCGCTATCTCGCGAGGCGAGTTGCCGTGTATCGGCGCGACCACGCGCGAGGAGTACGCCCGCGCTATCGAGCCCGACCCGGCGCTCTGCCGGCGCTTCTCTGTGATCGAGATCGAGGAGCCCAGTCGCGAAGAGGCGTATCTGGTGCTCGCGGCCATGGCGCCGAAGCTCGAGGCGCACCACGGTGTCAAGTACGGGGAAGAAGCCCTGGCGCTCGCCATCGCCTGGTCGGTGCAGTACATCGCGGGAAAGGCGCTGCCCGACAAAGCAATCTCGGTGGTGGATCTGAGCGGTGCCCGAGCGCGCCGCCGCGGGCAAGTGGAGGTGTTGCCCGAGCAGATCGCCGAGGTCATCTCCGAGCTCACCGGAGTGCCCGCCGAGCGGTTGTTGGAGAGCGACGGGCAGCGCCTGCTCGCGCTCGAGCAAGCCTTGGCGTCGAGGGTCGTCGGTCACGCCGACTGCCTGCGCGCCATCGCCCAGAGCGTCCGCCGCAACGCCGCAGGGCTCGGAGGCAAGCGGCCGATCGGAACGTTTTTGCTGCTCGGACCTACGGGCGTGGGAAAAACGGAGACGGCCAAAGCGCTCGCCGAGGCGCTCTTCTTCTCCGATCAGGCCATGACCCGCATCGATCTCTCGGAGTACGGCGAAGCGCACGCGGTGGCCCGCCTGATCGGGGCGCCCCCGGGTTACGTCGGGCACGAGGCAGGCGGGCAGCTCACGGAGGCCGTGCGGCGCAGGCCCTATCAGGTCATCTTGCTAGACGAGCTCGAGAAAGCTCACGATGAAGTGCTCGAGAGCTTCCTCGCCCTGTTTGACGAGGGGCGCATGACCGACGGGCGAGGCCGCACCATCGATTTTTCACACACCCTGATCGTCATGACGTCCAACCTCGGAGCGAGTGAGCTCACGGCCTCTCAGAAGCTCGGCTTCCAGCGTTCGGAGGCCAGCGGCGCCGGAGACTATAAGGAACGCATGTTGCGCCGGGTGCGCGAGGCGCTCGCGCCCGAGCTGTTCAATCGCATCGATGAGGTCTTAGTCTTCGGGCCGCTGACGCGGGCGGAGGTCTGTGAAATCGCGGAACGCTTGCTCGGGAGGCTCAGCGAGCGCTTGCGCGCCGCACGCGGGGTCGAAGTGGAGTTCGCGCCCAGCGCAGTCGAGTGCCTGCTCGCGGCCGGCGGCGTGGATCTAACGCTCGGCGCGCGGCCCATGCAACGCACGATCTCGCGCCTGATCGAGGGTCCCCTGGCGGAGATGATCCTGCGCGGAGAGGTGACGCCCGGGAGCACCGTGTCGGTACGTGGGCGGGCAGGGAAGATCGCGATCGAGAAGCGGGCGGCGTCCGCAGCGGAGTAGCCGGGGGGCTGCCGAGCCCGCGAACGCCTTCAGGGTGCTTCATCGGCCCAGTGGGTTGGCCATCAGCTCGTCCCCCAGAGTGGCGCGAGGGAATATTGCGCCGGCTGAGTTATCCCCCTACAAGCTCCGGAGGGTATCTCGGAGGAATCGTGCCAGCTTTTTCACAGCTCTCGAAGTCATGCGTTTTCATCGTCCTGCTGTCGGGAAGCGCTTGCGTCGAAACGTTTGACGGCGACGGTCTCCCGGCTGAGGAAGATCGAAGTCAAGCTGGCTTCAACCGCGTGTCCGCGCGCGGCGCTCTCAACGTGGAGGTGACGCAAGCGGAGGCGTTCGCCATCAGGGTGAATATTGACTCGAACTTGATCAGGCGGGTCAGCACGTCCGTTTCGGACACCACCCTCGAGATCGAGGTAGATGGTGGGAATTTGGGCGACAGCTTGGGGGGTCCGCACGTGCTCGTGTCGATGCCGACGCTGCGCGATCTAGAGCTCAATGGGTCGGGGCGCCTGTTCGCTCAGGGCTTTGACGCCGACGTCGACGAGGACGTCTCCGTCGAGCTCGCCGGGTCGGGTGAAGTGTCCTGGTCGGGCAGGGCCACGGCGCTCGATGCCGTGCTCTCGGGCTCAGGGTCGCTCGTCCTCAAAGGCGCGGCCGCGAGCGTCGACCTGTACCTGGCGGGCAACGGGGAGCTCGACGCTCGGTCGCTCACCGCGCGCAGGGGGACCGTCGAGCTGTCGGGCTCCGGCAGCATCACTGCCAGCGTCGATGGGCGCGTCGACGCCACGGTCTTGGGAACCGGCGAGGTGGAGCTCTATGGCGACGTGGTCCGCGGCACATGGGAAGAGTCCGGCGGCGGCACGATCAGCGGGCCGTGAACGCGGGCGAGTGCCGGTGCGGGTTGTGTCAATGCCCGGCCGCTGATGCGTCCTTTCGCGCCGCCTCTCGACGTAGTCATCCCCTTCGACGCGGCCATCCGCCACGTCGTCTCCCATCGAGACGCCGCGGCGCTCACCTCTGCAGGGAGGCTGCCGCGGCTACAGCGAGGCGACCGCACCCGAGCTCAGCCGAGATTCTGTCCAAACCAGTCGAGCACCCGCGCCCAGGCCTGCTCGGCGGCGGCGGCGTTGAAGTTGGCGCCCGTGTCGTTGAAAAACGCGTGATTGGCGCCCGGGAAGGTCACGATTTCGTGCGTGAGGCCCGCCCGGGTCAATGCTGCCTCGGCAGCGTCGCGCGTCGCATTCACTCGCGCATCGAGCTCACCGTAGACACCGAGGACAGCGGCGTTCGAGCCCGTGAAATCGGCGCCTTGGGGCAAGGGCCCGTAAAAGGGCGCCACCGCGGCCAGGCGCGGATCTTTGGACGCGACCAAGCTCCACATCTGGCCGCCGCCAAAACAGAAGCCGATGGCGCCCAGCTTGGCGCCGGGCACACGCCGCGCCAGCTCATCGAGGGCGGCGCGCATGTCGTCGACGAAGCGCTGCGGCATCTGCCCCGCCATGCCGAGCGCAGCTGTGGCGTTGGCCGTGTCACCGAGCGCCGCGGTGCCCCCCTCCTGCGAGAGTAGGTCCAGCGCAAGCGCTGAGTATCCAGCGGCGGCGAAGCGCCCCGCGACCGAGCGGATGTGATCGTTGAGCCCACGGTTCTCGTGGATGACGAGCACCGCCCCGCGCGGCTGCGCGGCGCTGGCCCAGGCGGCCTGAAGCTCGCCGCGTGGCCCTGTGAAGGTGATAGCCTCTGTCGTTATGGCCATGCCGGGCGTTGCTGCGGGCGGGGAAGCTGGCGCGGGCTCGGCGGGAGCCGTAGTGGGCGGGCTAGTTGCGGGGGGCGCGGCAGCACCGCCGCCAGCTGGGGCCGCGGGCGAAGCGGGCGGAGCGGTGGGGATCACGTTACCCTCCGTTGCGGTGGGAGTCGCCGACGTGTTGCCCAAGGCGGCAGGGCTCTCGAATGCGGGCATGGGAGCAGCCGCGTTGGACGGCGCGCCGGTGCCCTCATTCGATTCCACGGTCATCGCCTCGGGAGAGGTCGTATCGTCACTCCCACATGCACTGAGCAGGGCCACGGCTACGGCGGCGCTCACGCCCATCAGGCGCAAGCGGCGCATCGCCTCAAAACGAGTGATATGCCCCTGGCCACAAACCTCCGCGACTTCTTCCGCGAGGTAACGCTGAATTTCATTCATGCCGCCGAGTGTAGCCAGCCACGGGCGCGTAGGAAGCGGAAATACCCACGTGCCAGAATCAGCAATCCTCGGAGAGAGCACGCTCCAACGTCACGCCGGTGCTAGCTCGACCCAGACCTCGTTGCGGCGGAAGAGCGGCAAGGTCGAGGGCGGATCGTAGGCTGCAAATTGCGGCATGCCCCGGCATTGGAGCCCGGCGCTGCGCAAGGTGGCGATCAGCTCCGAGAATTTTTGAGCGACCCTGTTGTCAGTGTGGCGCCCGCGGTAGCGGAGAACGGCGACACGCCGCTCAGGCCTGGACTCGAGCCGAACGCGCTCGTCGTTGGGAGCGGGCAGCGAGGCCAACGTGCGGCCGGGGGGTAAGTTGAGCGCAATGATATGGCTGCTGCGGCTCGCGGGGGTGACGTTGACGGGAACGGTCATGGCGAGGGTTTCGGTGGTGTCGGCAGAGCCGCGCGCACCCAAACGGCCGAGGCGATCTGGCTGAAATGGGGAAGGCCGGTTGTCACCGAAGATGTGGCCGGCGAGGCGGCGAAAGCCCTCGTTCAATGCGACGTCCCAGCGCGCCTCATCCACGGTCGTCTCTGCGACCCAGCCCGCCGCATAACCCCGAATCTCCACGTCCCCGCTGCGCCTTTCCAGCTCGTAGTTTGGCTTTTCGGTAAACAGCCGCGCAAGCTGCCAGCGCACGAGGGCAGCGACGCTCACGAAGCCTGCGCCAAACCAGAGCCATTTCAGAGCGACCTGCTTCGACATGCCCCGAGCATGAGCAAGCGTCGGGCCAAATGGGAACGCGAGGCATAGGGCCCGCTGCTGGCCTCAGCGCAGCGTCATGGGCGCTTGTTCGATGACGTAGTTGATCGGGTAGATCACGCGCACGCTACGGCCGACCGGCGCCGGAAAGTTGAGCGCCCGAAACTGACCCAGCATGCACTCGATGGCTTGGCAGTCGGGAAAAGTGGCGGCCCGCGCCTGTGCGTTGGTTACTTCCCCGGCTCTACCGATGACGAACTCGAAGGTCACGTTGCCGCTGATGGCATGGTCCCTCACGAGCGCCTGCCCGTAGCACGCCTTCAATTGATCATAGCTGGTGCTGACGACCTCCCGCACCTTCTCTTGCGAGAGCCGGGCGACGGCCGGGTCGACGCAGCTCGATGGGTCCCCTGCGACGTCGTCGTCGACCAGTGGATTCGTCGGCTCCGCCACGCGTTGCGGCACGGCATCACGCTTCAGCACCAGCGCGAGATCGTACGAGCCCTGGTCGATGACGAGCTCGGGGCTCCGCAGCTTGGCGAGCTCCTGTTTCAGGCAATCTGTCGCCGCGCAGACGTAGCGCATGCCGTCGATCACGTGTTGTGATGCCGGGGCGCCAGCTTTGTCGTATACGAGGCGCAGCGTGAGTCGAGCCTCCTCTGTCGCTGGGAGGTCTGCGGTACAACGGCGGAGACTGGGCAGCGCGCGTTCCAACCGCGCTCCCACCTCTTTGCTCCAGGGCGACTCCTTGTCAAACTCGGGATCTGGCGGGGCGACACAATCCAAGGGCCCAGTAAACTTGGGCGGGCTTGCGGGCGATGCGCTCGTGCCTCCACTCGTCGGCGGGGGCGCCACCCTCAGCTCTGCCTGGGGCACGCTCGAGCTCGGCGTTGCTTTTGGATCGGCTTGCCGTGGCGCGGGGCCCGCCGCCGGTACGCAAGCGGCCAGGCAATAGCCACTCGCTATCGACATGGCAGGCCGCGGAGCGAAGCGCCGTCGAGGAGAGCCCAGGCCGCGCATGTCAGGGTGACCCGCGGAGGAGCCGCCGCCTCCGGAGGCCGCATGCGAGCAAGAGGAGAGACACGCTGCCCAGCGCCGAGCCATGGGTGCTGGCGTGCTCGAGGCTACAGGCGCTGTCGCCGCCCGGCGCATCAGGTTCGGTGACGTCGGGGCGGGGCTCCGCGCCGCCCGTTCCCGCATCGGGACGCCCGAGCCCCACGCCAGGCGCTCCGCTCGGGCTCGCGCCGCCGCCGGTGCTGCCGCCGGCCGCGACGATCGTGATGTCGGCGCATTGATAGTACGATGACCGCCCCACCGGATCAGCGACAGGCTCTTGCGTATTGCCGTCCATCATCTGGATCAGCTGCAGGGTGCAGTTGGTGCATGGCGTTTCGGGAACGGTGACTGTCATCTGCCAGTTGGAGCCGTCTCCCATGTTGCCGACTTTCCCCGGCGGGTCGGTGATGTCGCCGAGAATGTGCGCATTGAAATCCTGTAAGTCGGCGCCGTCCGGATCGAACGCGACGCGGAACCGACCGGAGTGACCGACGTACTCGTCGAAATGGACCACGACGCTCGAACCGGCCACCAGTGTCGTGACCCGATCCGTCGATCGGTCTGGATCGGAGCGGTCACCCTCGACGTTACAGGTGCGGTTGCTCAGCCCCACCCCGCAGGGGCAGGCCTTGTTTTCGCCTGAAACCTCGCCGGGGTAGCGCGGAATGGGCTCGAGCAGGTGGATGTGCGCCGATGCGATGCCGCTAAACAATTGCGCGGCCACTATGAGCAGAGGGAGGGAAGGGATAGGGCTGAGCCTGGGCATTTTGCCTCAATTGACGGTGTAAACGAACCGGCACGCACCGGATCTGATATCGACCTCCGTGTCCATAGCCTCCGCGCCGCGTCAAGCCAACCGCGAAAGCACGCGCTACGCTCAGCGGGCTCAGCGGTGCGCGCGCGGGTCGGCACGCGGCCGGACCCACGCTGCGAAAAAACATCAGTCCGGTTGAAACACGATGGGATAGGTCACGCTGACTACGCCGCCCTCGGGTTTGGGAAAGGTGATGTCGTAAAATGCGCGTGACACGCAATCGATCACCTTCGGGTCCGGCAGGTCTGAGCCGACGTTGGCGACGTTGGCGACGGCCCCGTCGCGACCGATGACGAAGCGCACGCCCACGCGACCCGTCAAGCCCGGATTCGAGAGCAAGCCGTGCTCGTAACAGCTGCGCAGGCGCGCGAAGTTCTGACGCACCACGCGCTGGATCGTCTGTGGGGGCAGACGCCCGCTGACGTTGACTTGGCCCATTCGCAGTCGGGGGGCAGACGTGCGATGCGATCCGGAAGGCCGCCCTCGGTCGAAACCCATACCGGGCTCGCCGTTGCCGTCGTGGCCGATGGTGCCGATCTCCCTCAACCCAATGCTGTCGGTGCGCCCACCGCCGCCATCTCCCGCATCTGAGAGCGCCAGGCCGCCTGCGCCGAGAGCGCGGCCAAGGTCGTCACCCCAGAGGTTGCCCTGCGCGCTGACGGCGTCGCTGCCTACGGCAATGTCGGCGCCAAACACCGCCGTCGGTGCCGCTGGGTCTCCGAGCAGCCCGGAATTGAGCAGGCTGATGATGCCGTAGTCGCGAGCTTCACGAACCTGTTGGTCGCTTGAACGCCGTTGCTCAGTCCGATCGGCCGTGCCCGCGATCGCGTAGCGGCGATCTCGCTGTGCTGTGTCGGGTGCCCCCATGGCGCCCTCGGCCCCGTCTGCGCGAGCGCCGGGCGCGCTCTCGCCTCCCGTCGGCGAATCCAGCGGTGCGGCCGCCGGCTTCTGTTCACGTTCCGACGCCGCGGCGAGGTACTGCTGCAGCAGGTACAGCCGATCTGGCGACATGTCTTCGTCGCCGGATAGCCCGAGCGGGGGTACCAAAAAGGCCATCGAGGACAACAGCCCTCCCACCGAAAGCGCGGACAGGCCGAGGTAGCCGAGGGCGGTGGCGTCGAGCGCGCTGAACAGCCCGCGCGCCATGGGCTTGCCGGCGCGGACGGCGCCCACCCGGAAGGTGATGTCAGCGAGCTGAAGGTACGCGCGCGTGCCCACGCCAAGCGCCAGCTGAACTGCTCCCGGCATTTGCGCACATGGGATGCCGTGGGCACGAGCCGCCGCGAGCGACAGGCGTGTGCCATCCGCCGTGTCGACGTATCCCATCGCGAGCGGAGGAATGACCACCCAAATGCCCGATTCGTCGCAGAGCAGCAACGGCATGTGCGCGACGCCGAGCTTTTCACGCGGGATCAGGAAGTCAAACGGCCGCGTCGGGTCTTGCTCGTCGCCCACGTAGAAATTCCGCGGCGGCACGAGGTGAGCGACGTGGAGCACGTTCTCGCCCCACGCGATGCTGACCTCGGCCGCGGTGACGTGCGGCAGCTCGACCTCTTCGAGGCGAACCGCAGGGCCACGTTTGAGCATCGCGTAGGCTTGGGCCAGGCCGTGATCCGCGATCGAGCCGAATTGCAGGGGCGGGGTGCCGGGTTGGTTGGCCGCGACGGCGGGGCCGTTCTGGTTGGCCGCGACTACAACGCCCTGCTGCGTGCGCGTCGGAGCCAACGCAGCGCTCTCAGCGACGACCTCTTCCAGCAGCAGCTCGCTCGAGCCGACGGTGATGCGATCACCCACCGCGAGGATCACCTCGTCCACCCAGCGGCCGTTGACGGCCAGCGTCGACTCGCCGCCGAGATTGCTCAGCGTAATCGACTTGGCCCCGTCGATCTCGATCAGCGCATGCCGCTCTGCAACGGCGGCATCGTCGAGCGACAGGTGATTGCCTGAATGGCGGCCGATGCGAATGACGCCGCGCTGGATGGTTTCCCTCCGCGCGAAAAGACCCTGCTGGTAGATGACGAAGGTGAGCGCTGGTTGAATCATGTTCTAGACATCTCCTGGCCCACGCGGGCCATCGTTCGAGCCACCGCTGAGTCGATGGCTCGCAGCGTTAAGCCACGACAAGCAGCAGGCACGGCCGCGGGTGAGCGACCCTGTTCTCGCTAACGACGAGGACGACCGCAGACTTGGGTCACGTTACGGAATCGAAGCGTCAAGCGGGCACGGAGCGCTGGCTGAGGCTGCCGACGCCACTCTCGGACGACGTGAAGCGTCCACCATGGGTTTCCATGGGCGCAATATTGTTATAGCGAGAGTGTATTATTCGACCGGCGATTTGTCAAACAAACAAAACAAAGATGCCGACGGACGTCGGCCAATCACCAGTGCAACACAGCCCGACGCAGTCGGCGATGGGCGGGGATATCGCCTTCATTTGGCAGAGCGGCCTTTGAGGACCCCCCAGCGCTGGCGCACGCCCGAGCGACGCGGCGGCCGAGCTACGGTTCCGGGTTTCGCCCGGGGTGCGGGGTGTCCCCGCAGCAAAAGCCGGGCAACTACGCAGCTGACTCGCGCTTTTCGGGTGTTCGTGTGATCGAGATGAGACCAATGGTCAGGCACTTGTTGCGGGCCCGGGCGAAACCCGGCACGAATTTGGGGTGCGAGGCGCTTGGTCGCTCCAACGCCGCCCGCTCGAGATCGAGTCATCGACCTGCGAGCGGGCAACAGCGCTGCGACCCAACGCTGACTTCCCGCCCCGAACGCCAGTTGGCCCTCGAGGCGCGAGCTCTTCGAGGCGGCTCACTCGGGACGCGTCAGAGCGGGCAGGCCACCCCTTGATCGGTCACTTCAGCGGCGTCGAGCTCGCCGTCTGTATCGAGATCGCTGCCGATGCTGATTTCGTTGCCGCCGATAGTGCAGATGGGATTGAAGAATGGCAGCTGCACGATCGCGAGTAGCACCGGGGTGGCGCTCGCGTCCTGGCCGTTCGTGAGGATGACCTCAGTGCCGTCGGAGCAGGAGATCGTGAACGTACCGTCCAAGTTGTCCTCCGCCGAACACGATGTTCCATCGTTACCATCCTGACCGTCCGCGCCTGGAGCGCCGTCTGCGCCTGGAGCGCCATCTGCCCCTGGAGCGCCGTCTGCGCCTGGAGCACCATCTGCGCCTGGAGCGCCGTCTGCGCCTGGAGCACCGTCTGCGCCTGGAGCACCGTCTGCGCCTGGAGCGCCATCTACGCCTGGAGCACCGTCTGCGCCATCTGCGCCTGGAGCACCGTCTGCGCCATCTACGCCTGGAGCACCGTCTGCGCCATCGGCGCCGTCCGCCCCTGGTGCCCCTGGTGGCCCGTCGTGGATGACCGCGCTCGTCCCGTCCGTGCAGCTGATCGTATGCGTCCCGTCTCCGTTGTCCGTGACCGCGCAAGAGGTGCCGTCACTACCGTCTGAGAGGATCACGGACGTGCCATCTGTGCAGCTCAGGGTCTTGGTACCGTCCTGGTTGTCTGCGACCGTACACGAGGTGCCATTCTGACCGTCTGTACCATCAGCGCCATCAGCGCCATCAGCGCCGTCAGTGCCATCCGCGCCGTCGTTGCCGTCCACTCCATTGCAGATGGCATCCGTGCCCAAGACTTCTCCGCCTGCCAAGATGCGGTCTCCATTATTGTCCACACCGACTTGGATCAGGGTACCGCCGGCCTCGCAGATCGCGCCGGCGTCGGAAATCTGGGTCAACCAGCGCAGGTCAGGTTCTCCGTACAGCTCGATCTCGCGGTGCCTCCTGCCATCGCAATAGAAGAACTTCGCGTCGGATCTCACATAGTAGACTTGGCCCCGCTGCTCTCGCTGGCAGCGCGGCAATTGGCTGGACAGCTCGAACGTCGCAATCCCGGCTTCGGAGGGCAGCGCGGTGCCTTTGTCGTAAAGCCCCGCCTCGCTGGGTGCCGAGCAACTCGCCAGCCCCAGCGTTGGAGCTAGCAGCCGCGTAAAGATCCACGCCGGGCAGCCCGCCCAGCGCCTGCCGAGCAGGAGCATTTTCGTAGGTTGATGTCGAGTGGATTGATTGGCCATACTTCGTTCTCGCCCTCCTTCATTGCTGACGCGGGTGGCTCGGTGCTCGGTCCCCATGGCAAGGCCCTCGATCGGCTCGCCACCGGCGTATGCGCGCGCAAGGCTCGCGTATATGCGTGGTCAGCCGACGCCCCCTCTCCCTCCCTTGGCAGCGATCGACAAGCATTGGCAGATCACGCGATCACACCAGCCCTTTTTTTCTAACGCGCGTCGATTCATCGAACGCTGCACGACGCTGAAACGCTTTCGCTTCAAATCGGCACGAGCGGTGAGCGCGAGCGTTCGCTCGATCTCGGCGCATCTAACCTTCCGTCTCCGCGAGCCAGCTCATCGGCGCGCGACGTGGCCTGAGCTCGCGGCGCCGAAAGGCAACGAATACGACATTGGGTGACAGCCCGCCGCTGCGCGACGCCAAAGCACGGCGTTCGAAGTACGGCGTTATGGCGGGCGCCGGGAGCTCCAGGAGAACGGTTCAGTCCCGTCATCCGTCATCCGTCATCCGTCATCCGAGTGTCGAGGCCTGTCATCCGAGCGTCGAGGCCTGTCATCGGACGTTCGTCTGGACCTCGGGCGTAACCCACCTGGATGTGAGGCAGGTCCAGAAACCCAACCTTTAGGCGACCCGGCTCGGTAGAGGCTAACGCTATCGTTGGCCGCCAGCGTGATGTTGCCGAGGTGCCGCCCATCGGACCGGGCAGGGTCGCCTGAGCTGCCATTGAGCGGCCTCGCCTCGGTGCCCAGCCAGGGCCCGGGTGCCAAGCCAAGCGGGCTAAGGCGCGACGCGATTGCAGGAGGTGGCGCAGGCGAATGCGCTGGCAACACGACGTCGATCGACCTCGGCGGCGATTCCAAGTTCAGCCGAGCACGCCCGTGTCAAAGGGCCGGCGTGCCACGCCGTAAGGTGCCGGCCGCTGCGACGTCGCGACCTGATTCGATCGCGCAGTTCCGCGCAGCAGCCTCGAGCACACTATTTGTGATCGATGCGCGTCGCCCTCGCATCAAGCCACGCGCATTGCTGCGTTGCCGCGATTCGTTTCCTCAGGGTGCCGCCTCTGCCAGCGTGAGCCCGCGCACGCCGGGCGGCTGCGGCCTCTGCCGTGCGAGGGGAGTGACCTCTCGGAAACAATGTTGACGTGCGCGCGTGCGGAAACGATCCCACATCCGGACACCGACACCCTCGGTTTACCCGGTCTCACGCTAATGACGAAGCTGGACAATGGCGGGGTGGTGACGGGTCCGTGCCCTCGGTGAAGCGGGAAGCATGGAGTGGCATTCGCCGCATGCGGTGCGCTTCGGCGCGAGGACGTGGGCCCACGCCAGCGAGCGACGGGCTCTTGCCTGCCGGCATAAGTCGTGCGCGACGAAGTGGCTGCAGGATTACGCTGCGAGCGTGGTCATGGTTGTTTCGCTTCTCGGCTGGCTTGCTCATAACATGTGCTGCTGTTACACCAGTGACTGCTGGCGAGGGCCGTGCCCAGCTGAGCGAACGACGCGATTCTCCCGCGGCCAGGTTCGTGGCGTTATCGAACGAGCGTTGGCGGTATTCATCCTACATCGCCGCACGGTTCTCCGGCTGCTTCGAACGTCCGTATCCGAGAGTGTCCCATCCGTTCGAGGAAGGGTCGCAGCAGTCAATTCAAAGACCTGGTCGCATTCCGTCCGGGTCAGGTCCGCATCCGGGTCAGCTCTTGCATCCGGGTCGGCTCGGTAGAGGCCACGCCCCGTAGCGGCAGGCCATAGCGCGCTCCGTCACTGGGCGAGCGCTCTCGAGCGCAACGTCGCAGCAACCCAGCGGGAACTCGAATGACGAACATCCCCAGCCCAAATTCAAACGCAGTGGCCTCGCCGCTCTCACCAAACGACATTGGCATGCCGCGGGACGTGGCCGATTTAATCCGGCGCGGTTGTCAGCTCCGCGGGCGCCGCGGTTTTCGCGTCGCGGCGGAGAACGTGCGAGGGCAGATTTTTTTCGAGGAGGGGCAGGTCATTCACGCCGAATTCGGAGAGGACTGCGGCCTTCGGGCGGTCGTCGAGATGTTGCGTGCGGGGCCGGTGGTGCTCGAGCCATGGATGTTAAGTTGGCCGAGCCAACCGACGATGCATCTCGGGTCCGAGCTCATGCTTTCGCTCATCGAACGCGGCGACGTGCGTGACATCGCGAAGTTCGACACGCGCGTGGTCAGGAAGGTTACGTTGCGGGCGGATCCTCCTCCCGTGCCGCGCCCCGCACCGTTCTCCCCGGCAGTGGCATCCCCGGCAGTGGCATCCCCGGCAGTGCCGTCTCGATCCATGCCGTCTCGATCCATGCCGCCTCGAGTGGTGCCGCCTCGAGTGGTGCCGCCTCGAGTAGTGCCGTCGGAAGCAGCGCCACCCGAAGCAACCGCTAAGCCGGCGGCTAGCGTTCCGCCTCCCAAAGCCTCCGTGTCGGGTATTCGCCCTGTGGTGCGCGCCGAGAAGCGTCTGTCACGAGCCGTGGTGGCGCGTAAGCCGCCGCGGGCGGCGGTCGAGGCGGACTCGTCGAGCTCGTTCCCAGCAGCGTTCGCCGGCGAGCCCCTGACGGCGCCGGCGAGCGAGGACGAACCGACGACGATGGTGCGGATCGCGGCTCATGGGTCCTTGCTGGCGGCGCGTGGAAAGCACGCCGAGCGCCTCGCCGATGCCGCGGCCTTCATCCACGGGCTCGCCAATTTGATCGCTTCGGATCTCGGCCGCCATGGCCGGGCAAACCTGCATCTACACGGTGAAGGGCAGAGCCTGCTCGTCGTCCGATCCGAGGTCAATGATATCGCGGCAGCGTTGGGGCCCACGGCTCGGCTCGCGTCCCTTCTCTCCAAAGTGGGGCTGCAATGAAAGTCGACGACGTTCTAGCGCTGATCCAGGATGTCGATTGGGTCGTCGGCAGTTTCTTGGCCAACCGCGACGGCGAGCTCCTGGTCTATCAAATGCCTCCAGAGTTCGGCGAGGATGCGCTTGGGAGAACCACGGCGAGGTTGGCCAGCATCGTCCGTTCTGCTGAAATCTGCGGGGTCAACGTCGAGCAATGTGACCTGAGCCTCAGCCGCTACCAGTTGGTGATGAAGCGCTGCGCGGCAGGAATGTTGTGTGTGATGGTCGAGGCGCCCGTGAGCCGGCGCGCTCTGAGCATGGCGATGCGTATCGCGCTCGCCGAGCTGCCTGTGCTCGTGGCGGCGCTCGAAGACTCGGACGACGAGGAGTCGACCAGCATTTACTGCCTGCCTTCCGAGAAAACGGCCGAGCCCACCTCGCTCCAGGCCCCGGCGCGTGCTGGGCAAGGTGGGGCATCGAACTAGCCGAAAGCGCAGCGGAGTGAGTGGGAAGCGTCTATCGCGGCCCTGCGGGGCAACCGCGAGCTTGGCCCTGCGCTCGAGAATTATCCACTAGGCTCCGTGGCCGTAGTGGAGCGTATGGGAGTGGAGGCGACGAGGGCAGACGCGGACGGAGAGGGACAGCGTCCGGCTTGGGAGCAGGCGCTCATCGACGAGCTGCTGGAGACCTTTGCGTCACCGGATTATCAGCCCCCGCTGCTGCCAGGTGCCGCGCTGCAGTTGCTCAGCCTGGCGCGCGACCCGGACGTGGCCATGTCCAAGGTGATTGCGCTACTGGAGTCGGAGCCGCTGATCGTGGCTCGCGTGATTCGGACCGCCCAATCACCGTTCTATTCCGCGGGTGCCCGGATACGGACCATCGAGGATGCAGTGCTGCGGCTGGGCATGCGCGCCATCTCGCTCGTGTTCGCGGAGGCGGCGATGAACGCCGAGGTCTTCTCGAGCGAGGTGTTTCAGGAGCCGATGCAGGCCTTGCGCCGACACAGCACCGCAACCGCCCACATCGCAAAGAAGCTCTCCGAGCGCATGGGTCAGCCTGGAGACCGCGCCTACTTGTGCGGCTTGCTCCACGACATCGGGATCGCTGCCTGCATGTTGGTGGCGCCTAGCCTCGAGGGGCCGGACGGGCGGGGATTCGATTTCGGGCAGCTCCAGGGCCCGATTCACGCGGTGCACGAACAGGCAGGTGAGATCCTGAGCTCCCTCTGGAACATGCCCCAGGGGTTGCGTTGGATCTTCGCTCACCATCATAGCTTCGCGCTTCGCACGCACGTGAGCCCGGTAGCTGCCCTGGTTTGCTTGTCCAGTTGGATCGCGGGCGAGGCCGGCGCCGGTGTGATCGACATGCAGGGGGCTCCGGACGCGGCCGCGGCGGCGCAACACTTCGGCTGGGGTGGCCAGCTCGACGAGCTCGTCGAGCTCGGTACCGGGTTGGTCGTCGAGCTAGGCCGAGGGGAAGGTTGAACGCAGCGGTTCGGCTACGCAGCTGTTCGATTACGCAAGCATCGCGCTCGGTAGCGTCACCTGAGCCGTCGACAGCATGATGTCGACATCGATCAGAAGCTTCATACCGGCCGTGCTCTTGGCGATAGCCACGATGAAGCTCGTGTCGACCTCGTCGAGGGCAGGTGCGGCCGACAGATCTCGAGGTCCGACATGCAGCACCTCGGAAACGGAGTCGACCAGGATACTCATCTGAAGGGGCTGCCCGCCGCGCATGACGTCACACACGATGATGCACTTGCGACTGTCGTGCTCGGTCGCTGCCATGCCGAGCTTGACCCGGAGGTCGATCACGGGGACCACGCGCCCGCGCAAGTTGATGACGCCCAGCAGGTACTTCGGCGCGAGAGGCAGCACGGTCACCTCCGGCAGCGCGAGGATCTCTCTAACGCGCGTCAGCTCGAGCCCGAACTCCTGCCGCCCGAGCTTGAAGGTCAAATATTTGGCGTCGCGCTCGAGGTCGGGGGCGATGGGGCTCATGCCTTCCTCCGTACGGTGCCGGTCACGACCAGCCAGACGCTACTGTCGTCGATGCGGATGCTGCCGTGGATGCTCAGGCTGCCTCCGAGCTGGATGAGCTTGCCCTTCATCGCCAAGGGCAGGCCGACCGTGACCTTGGTCTTCTCTGCCAGACGCACCTTGACGCCTCCCGCGACCATGTTCGTGATCTCCCCCAGCGCGTCGAAGACGTCTTCGTCGCTACCGAGCGGCTCATCGTGGCCTATGCCCAGGAGCGACTTGGCTAGCTTCGCGCATGTGGCCCGCTCGGCGAGCACTCCGATCTGCAGCGCCAGCCCGTCGCTCGACAGCGGGATGTAGACGCCGCATAGATCGTCCGGCAGCACCATGGCCGGTGAGCTCGACCAACTCGTGGTGGTGGCACCGAGCGGCCCGCGGGCGATTTCCTTGGCTGAAGCCGCAGCTGCATCGAGCCATTCGTTCAGATTCACGCCAAACCCTCTCGAGGCCTCGGACCGTCGCCTAACGCAGAATGGGTCCGAGCGCGTCCTTGAAGTCCTCCGGCGTGAAGGGCTTCACGATCAGGAAGGTGGCGCCGGCGTCCGAGGCTCTGAGGCGCATCTCCGCGGTGCGCTCCGTGGTCACGAACCCGAACTTCACCGCGATGCCCGCCGCCTTGATGCTGTCGAGCAGCTCGATGCCGCTCATTTCCGGCATGTTCCAGTCGGAGAGAATCACGTCGGGCATGGATTGCCGCAGGGCATCGAGCGCCTCGCGGCCATTGCTGGCCTCGGTGACCGCGTGGTCTCCGAACCCGGCCTGGCGCAGGGTACGCCGCACGATCATGCGCATTGCCTTGCTGTCGTCGACCACTAGTATCTTCATGTCGCTTCGAGGTGAGCTCCGTCGAGGTCTAAGAACGGCGGTTGTCCTCTACAATTAAACGGCCAGCGCTGGCCGAGTGTAGGTGGGTGGCCCCCATAAGCCCCCGGCTCGGTTGGCCCGTATGCATATGAGTGCGGTCTGAGTCATTGAGTGGTGGCGCTCCGCGCCGCCTGCTGCACCAAGCGGGTAAGTGGGTACTCGAGGTGGTGCGCCACGTGAGCGTGGGTCAAGACCTGATTCGTCCGACGACCCAAAAGCTGACGGGCCAGCGAGTCATCGCGTCCTATTTCAGCAGCAACCCCGACAAGGCGTTGCTCGCGAAGGCCACGCAGAAGTTGATGCAAAGCGTGAGCAGCGGCGAGCTGCGGAGCTATCGCGCCGAAGGCGGAGAATGGATAGCCAACTCGACGCCTCCGCCGCCCGGCGATAGGTTCGACAGCGATCGCCCCCCCGCCGACACTCCCAGCTTGGAGACCGGGGTTCTCGAGCTCAAAACGCAGGTGGTCATGCTCACGGCGGTCCAGGAGGGGTTGATCATGCGCTTGGCGCGCCTCGAAGCCAAGCTGGCGCGGGGCTCCTGGAGCTCGGAGGCGTCACGCGCGCCCGCGCGGAGCGCCCTTCACCAGGCGGGGCCACCCTCCGGGTCGGCTCCCGCCGATGACGCGGCGCCGCTGCTTAGGGCGCAGGAAGAGTCGCCGCAGGCGTGGAACACTCCAGAGCCGTCGGGCCTCGATCCCGTCGCGGAGGAGGCGGCTACCGCGTTCAATGACGACCAACCTCTGGTCACGCCCAAAGGAGGTGAAGGCGGCGCTGCCTCCCCGGACCCTGTGGTCGCCGCCCCGCCCGAGCGGCAGGAGCTCGCGCTGCCGTCCACCTCAGACCTCGCCAAGTGCATCGCCCTGCTCATCGGTGGCGACGTTTCGGCGCAAGAGTCCCCCCCGCTCGGGATCAATCGCACGACGCGGGATTGTTATGCGGCGCCCATCCTCGACGACCGCGATCAGACGGTGGGGCTCATTCTGATGGACCTCAAGGCCACCGTATTCTTGGGCGGTACGCTCATGATGCTGCCCCGGTCCGAGCTCGAGCAGCAGCTCAAGGCATTGAGCCCGGGAGAAGACTCGATCGCGGCGTCGGCCGAGATCTGCAATGCCATGTCGGGCGCCATCAACGCCGCGCAGAGCGAACACGTGCGCGTGGGTGGGCTCGAGAGGTTCGAGTTCAAGTCGTGGAGCTGGGTGACGGAGCCGGCCGACCGCCGAGACTTGGTCGACAGCTTCGGCGGACGCACGGTCGTCTTCTCGCGGCCGCTGCCGGTTCAGATCGGCTGAGTGACCTCAGCTCCACGCGGGACGCCGAATCGCCGCCGTGTCGAGCGCGCGGAGGACCGCAGCAACGCCTTCGTCTCGCCCATCCAGCTCGGCCGCCCCGGCGGCGTCGATCAGGGCTTGGCGTGCGGCCACGACGTTCCAGCGCGGAAGGGCCGGCTTCCACCAGAAGTTAACGTTGCTGTTGAACTCGCCCAGGTGCATGAACGAATGAAACCACCATGCGGGGATGAACAGCAGGTCTCCGGCGGCGAGCTCCGTGGTCCAGGCGCGCGCGGCGGCAAAATCCGCAGCCAGGTCGGGCGCCGGTCGATCGACGTCGATCCGGCTCACGTTGTGAGCAGGGTTCTTGCCGCCGAGCATGAAGGGATGCAGCCTGGCGAGCTCCTCCGGCGGGTACAGCCAGCAGCGCTTGTGGCCGGTGACCTGCGCGTTGAGATTATGGCAACCGTTGTTATCGTAGTGCAGCCAGGTCCGCACGCCTGGACCGCTAAACCACGCCCAGATCGTGTGCAGTCGCCCTTCCTCGAACAGCCGCGGTTGCTCGATATCCAAGAGCAACGGCGCGAGCTCGCGGTCGACGCTCGTCTCTCCGGAGCGCCGGCGCATCAGAAATTGCTCGTCTCCCGTGAACAAGTAACGTGCCCGCTCCAACGCTGGCCCCGAGCTGATCAATGACAAGAATTCACTGAAGCGCGCGCGGCCCCGAGCAAACATGCGGGGGAGCTCCGTCTGCCTCAAGTCGGGATGAACGTTGCTCGTCGATGTCTTGTAGGAGATTTCGATGGGGCCAAGCGCGGCAGACAGGTAGGCAGGCCCCCAGCGCGATACGGCGGGCCAGTGCCCCGCGCCTCCGGCAATCAGCAACGGACGATCGACGGCTTCGAGTCGTCGAGCCAGAGCCTCGGGATCCTCACCAGCCCAGCGTTCTACGTCATGCTCGGCGTGGACTTCAGCTGCCACTGGGCAGGGCCTCGGCGGCTCGTGCGAACGCGGACAGCTCTGCCTCGCTGAACTGCCGATCATCGACGAAGGCGATGCCCACTACGGCTCTCAGCGCACCCGCCGCGTCGTGCACGGGGATCGCCACGGCTGCCTGCGCGCTGACCGCCCTGGCGCCGGGTTGCACGTCGCCCGTCGTGTCCGTCTTCAAGTTGCAGGTGGACACCACCTCGTTGCGCTCCCAGGCGAGCCCGGCCATCCCTTTGCCTTTGGGTATGACGCGCGTCTTCTCGACCACCGGGGGCGGTATGTTGACGGACGCGGCCAATTTCAGGGAGTCGCCGTCCAGGCGATGCACGGTGCCGGCCACCCCGTGATGATCCGAAAGAAACCCTTTGAGCCATGTTTGCAGTGCCACGGCGTGGAAGCTAGCATAGCGCCTGCGCGGGTGCGACGCGCTCGAGCAGCGGCCGATCGAAGGTGGGGCGGGGAGGGGTGCGGCGTCAATCCCCAGCTCTGTCGAGGGTAGTGCGCGGCATACGTTCCGGGTGCGAGCAAGAGCTCCTCGGCCTATCATCGGCGCATGCCAACCTCCGCGAGCCCGCCCCCCGAGCAGCCCGAGCCAGGTCCGTTCAGTGCCTGGGTGCGCGAACAATTTCCTTCCCTCGCGCTGCGTGTAGGTGGGGAGTCGGTGGTGTACTTAGACAATCCCGCCGGAACTCAGGTTCCGTTTCAGGTCGAGCGCGCGGTCGTCGGCTATTATCGAGAGGCCAACGCCAATACGCATGGCTCCTTCCTCACGAGCCGGCGGACGGACGCCATCGTCGAGCACGCGCGCCTCCTCAGCGCCGCTTTCCTCGGCGCCGAGTCGCCCTCTGAGGTGGCGTTTGGACCGAACACGACCACGCTCACGTACGCGCTCAGCCGCGCCTTCGCTCGGGTCTTTCGCGCTGGTGACGAGGTGATCGTGAGCGATCTGGATCACGACGCGAACATCAGCCCGTGGCTCATCCTCCAAGAGCGGGGCGTCGTCATTCGTCGCGTCCCGATTCGCCCTTCGGACTGCAGCCTCGATCTGTCACAGCTCGAGCGCTTGCTCTCGCCGCGCACGCGGCTCGTCGCCGTCGGTTACGCGTCCAACGCCATCGGCACCATCAACGACATCTCGCGCATCACGGCTCTGGCGCATGCCGTCGGCGCCTGGGTCTGGGTGGACGCCGTGCACTATGCGCCGCATGGTCCCATCGACGTGCAGGCGCTCGATGTCGATTTTCTAGTCTGCTCCGCCTACAAATTCTTCGGGCCCCATCTCGCGATCTTCTGGGGCAAGTCGGCGCTGCTGGCGCAGCTCCCGGTCGAGCAGGTCCGGCCAGCGCCTCAAAGCGCGCCGGAGAAATTCGAGACGGGCACCAAGAACCACGAAGGCCTCGCGGGCTTGATAGGCGCCTTCGAGTATCTGGCAGCGCTCGGAGCGCGGGCATATGCCTCTGAACCCGGCATGCCCACAACCCCGGCGAGGTCGTCCTCCCCGGGTGATCTGCGGCGCCCCTTGCTCGCGGCTATGAGCGCCATTCGCGCTCACGAATCGAAGCTCGGCGAGCGCTTGCTCGAGGGTCTGCAATCGATCCCAGGTCTGCGCCTGTACGGCATGTCGCGCGCAGAAGATCTGAGGCTGCGCGTCCCGACCTTCGGCTTCACGCTCGACGGGATCGCGAATCTCGAGCTGTCGCAGCGCCTGGCGGAGCGCGGCATTTTTACCTGGGCCGGCAACCATTACGCGCTCACGTTGATGGAGCGCCTCGGCATCGCCGAAACGGGAATGGTTCGAGTCGGCGCAGTGCATTACAACACGGCCGAGGAAGTCGAGCGGCTGATCGTCGCGCTCGAGGGTATTCGCCGCGAAATGCGCTGACTATTCGCGTGGACCAAAATGGGCGCGTGCGATCCCCAGGATCCAGCGCTGTGTAGATTTGTGATCGCGATGAATCGATTTGCGATGCATCGAGCTGCGTGTAAAAAGACGCAAGCAGGGCAAATCGCCCGCCTAGAAAATGCGTCGGCACCGCCGGCGCAGAAAAAACATTGATTCATGGCTGTCGAACGCTCGGTCTCCCTAGTGCAGTTACTGCGGAGCCACCCCGCACCCCGGACATGGCTCGCGGGGCGTCGCGTCGAGCAGGGCTTCAAACGTGGCGGATGGGTCGCCGTGCTTGACGCCAACCTGGCGACCCTAGCCTGCAGCGCCCCCGCGGCGGATGGGCAACCTGACTATGACGGAGCACCACCGTTCTCGCCCGCAGGCGCGGGGAGCAACGCGCAGAGCCCGGCTGGCCCCAATGCTCCTGCCAACACCGGCGGCTCCACGGGCGGCGCGAGCTCGGGCGAGGGGAACCTAAGCGGCGTTAACGCCCCTGGCTCGAATGGCGCTGCTTCCAACATCGGCAGCGTAACGCCGACCGGAGCGGGCGGCGCAACCATGGTCACGCCCTCGGGCGGCGCAGGCGGAGCCGCGGGCAGTGGCACTGGCGGAGTCAGCGGCGTGGCGGGCGCTGGTAACCTTGCAGGCACCCTTCCCACTCCGCCCGGCGAGGCGTTCTTTTTTGACGATTTCGAGGCCGGTGCCCCGGGCCTACAGCCGGCGGCGTGGGCTCGCTGGATCAACTACACCACGGTGGCAGGCAATACGCTCGAAGGAGCGCAGTTCGCATTGCTGGACGATCAGGAGGCTTTTCGCGGTAACCAATCCGTTCATTTCCATGTCGAAGGCGCGACCCAACCGGCGATGTTGACGATGACGCTGCCCGCCAACATGACGCGTATTTACGTTCGGGCTTTCGTCAAGACGTCGGTTCAAATCGGCAACCAGACGCCGGATCAGCAAAGCAATCACGAGTCGCTGATCGGGCTCAGGGCTATCCCGAACGACGGCAATTTCGAGATCCGCTTTGGAGGGGCGAAGGGCTCGCTCGGCTTCAACATGGTCGGCCCGGGTAGGAACGACGCGGTGGCGCCGCCCCAGGCCCTTTGGGGCAGCGCTCCGAGCATCCCCGTAGACACCTGGCGTTGCCTCGAGCTCGCCTTCCTCAATGACAACGCGGCGAGCCCCGTGGCTCGGGCTTCGGTGGACGACCAGGTCGTCCGCTCGGTGACCGCCGCGAGTGACTGGCATGTTCCCTTGGGGAACGCCTCATGGCTGACCGGGATGTTTACCGAGGTCTTCCTCGGTTGGCAGAGCTTCAGCCCGGCGCCGGCAAACGACGTCTGGATGGACGATGTGGTCTTGAGTACGGAGCCCATCGGCTGCGACTGAGCCGCGGTGGGGGGCTGCCCACGCCTCACATCTTCTTCTTGCGCTTACGGCTCCAGTCTTCGACGCGCACACCTTTGAAGCTGGCAAAATCTCGGGGCGTGGTGGTGACGACAGTCAGGTCGTGGATGCGGGCGATGGCCGCAATTTGGCCGTCGACATGAGCTGACGAGCGCTGCGTTTGCTCCTGACGAGCGCGTTCGAGCGCGAGCCAGCTCGCGGCGTCTTGATCGAAGGGCAAGACCGGAAACAGGCGCGCCACCACGTCTGCGACGAAGCCTTCTACGACGGCTTTGCGCTTTCCGACCTCCATCCGTTCATAGGCGTAGACGAGCTCGCCCCAGACCGGGGCGGCGATGGCGCACTGGGCCTCGTGCTCCGTCAAGCGTTCGAGCACCGAGGCGTTGGGCTTGGTGGCGATCAAGGCGGCGAGCGTGCTCGTGTCGAGCAGATAACGTAACGTCACAGCGCGACGTGTCGCCCAGCTTCCCGAACCCGTAGGGAACGAAAATGCTCCGAGGTGAGGCCCGCGCGGGCGCCAGCACAGGTGGCGCGAAAGGCCGCATAAGCCTCGGCAAAGGATCCGCGGCGGGTCTTGAGCTCAGCGTAACGAGCCATGGAGACGAGCACTGCCATGGGGCGACCGCGCTGGGAGAGCAATACTTCTGTCCCGCTCACGGCCTCCTCCACGAGGTGAGACAGCGAGCGCTGCGCCTCGGCGATCGAATATTGCTTCACCATGCCGGCAGTGTACAGCATCTGGCGCTCGCGTCATCGAGATGCGGGGGCAGCTTTGCGGGTCCAGCTGGGCCTCGCGGGCTCGGGCTCGAGCTAGAGAACCGGCCCTGATCCGTGCCGGCGGCGAGCCCGCTTGACGTCGAGAGAGAGGCGCAGCTAGGGTCGCCGACCCTGGGCGCTGCTGGGTTTCTACCTCGCGGCGACGTTGCACGCGAGGAACGAATGTCACGAGCGAGCGAGCTATCACGGAGCGAGCAAATCCTGTCCAGCGGCAGGCGCGCACGCCTGAGGTTTTTGCCGGGCGCCGCTCGGGGCCTCGGCGGCCTCATCGGGTTGGCTCTGGCCCTCGCGTGTGAGCGGCCTCTGCCCCAGGCTCCGGTACCCGAGTCGAGCGCGAGAGCCCCTACGGCCCCCGTGCATTTCGTGGGTCGGGACGGCTCGGGCATCAGCGAGTCGGAGAGCTCCTTTGAAGATCGCCTCGGCAGCATCAAAGCGCGGCTGGAGGCGCTGGCGGGGAGCACCATGGATTTCTGGAACAGGCACGGGCTCGACGCCAAATACGGCGGCATCCATGGCATGCACGATCGACAGGGCAGGCCGAAGGAGGACGCGGACAAGGGCTTGGTCCAGCAGACGCGCCACCTGTGGTCGTACAGCACGTGGTACGCGCGGCGTGAAAAGACCCCGGCGATCAAGGCGACCGCCGATAATATCTACGCCTTTCTGATCGCTCACTTCCTCGACAAGAAGGACGGCGAGTTCTTCTACAAGGTGAGCCGCGACGGGACGAAGGTGGTCGATCCGAAGAAGCAGTTGTACGCCGAGAGCTTCGCCATCTTCGCGCTGTCGACCTATTCGGAGATCTTCGATGTACCCGAAGCCGGCCAAAAGGCGATGGCGTGCTTCAAGTCCATCGATCGGCGCGCGCATGATGCAGAGTCCCTCGGCTATGACCAAACGCGCGATCCCGGCTGGCTCGCGCCCGGCGCCCAGAAGGACACCAACACGCACATTCATTTGCTCGAGGCGTTCACGGCCCTGTATCGGCTGAGCAAGGACGAAGCGGTGCGGCTCCGGCTCGCGGAGCTAGTCAAAGTGATAGCGACGCGCATCGTTCAGCCGTCGAACTACGCGCACAAGGAGTTCTACAAGGACTGGCGCATCCACGAGAAGCCGGTCGTCAGCTATGGCCATGATCTGGAGACGGCGTGGCTCTTGCTCGATGCGCTCGACGCGCTCGGCACGCCGCTCGAGCCCGTGGTGAGCCAAGTGGCGCTGTATCTCGGCAAACACTCCGCCGAGCTCGGCTTCGATGCCAATAAGGGCGGCTACTTTGAGGAGGGCGTCCCCGGCGGTGCCCCGACGAAGCTCGAGAAGGTCTGGTGGATCCAGGCCGAGGCGCTGCCGGGTCTATGGTGGCTGTATAAACTCAGTAACGATCCGAGCTACATCGATCGTCTGGAGCGGACGCTCACCTGGATCGAGAAGAGCCAGGTGGATGCAGAGTATGGCGAGTGGTTCTGGGGCATAAACCCCGATGGCTCCGTCGGGCCGCATGGCGATCATAAAGGCGAGGAGTGGAAGGCGCAGTACCACAGCCTGCGTGCGACCTTGTTCACGGCGGATTGGATTGGCGATGCTCTCGCCAAGGCGCCGAACGCTCCAGCGGTGGAGCCGCGTTCAGCAGCGAGCGCTGTAGACTCGCGTTAACTCGAGGTTGTCGCCTTGACCGGTGAGTGACGACGTCGCGTACGTGCTGTTTCAGGAGGTGGCGGGGTGCTGCCAGAGGTGAGGTGGATAGCGAATCCGGGCCGGGCCGTGAACGGAGCAGCGGTCGCTGCAATTGCCTGCTGTGCGTTTGCATGTGGTGAGAGCTCGAGCTCATCCGGCGCCGGAGGCAACGGGAGCGCCGGGAGGGCGTTGGCAGGCGGCGCGGGGCTAGCGCAGCGGTCGCCGAAACCGGGGGTAACGGCGGTAACGGTACTGCGGATGAAACGACAGATGGTGGACCCGACAGCGACGCCTCGTCGGGCTCTGGTGGGTCAATCGTCACGACCCCCCTGGCTGCCCCATTCCATCACCAATTGCCGCACCCAATCAGGTCATCGGCATCCGGAGCGTTCATTTCGATCGAAGCGAGGTCGTGCTCCAGAACGTCTCGCGAACGCCTCAGACGATCGTCGGGGGCTTGAACGGCTGGCAGTGGTGCAACGTTCCCGACTACTGGAACATCGTCCTGGTCGAAGAAGACGTCGTGCTCGCGCCGGGCGAGACGTACACCTTTCACCTCATTCAAAGGATGCGGACTACGCGCGTTCTGTATCATGGAGAGAGCGACTCGGACGTCAACGAGCTCGGTATCTATACGACCACTGGGGCGTTCACCAACCCATTGCTGATGGCGGCCTTCGTGAGTTGGGGCGCGGGGTCCACGTACGAATCGCGCGAGTACGTCGCGTCGCAGGCCGAGAAGTGGACCGCTGGCGAGCGTGTCGCGATTCAGCCTGGCCACGCGGGGTTCGTCGCCACAGGCAACGCCCGCCGCGGCGCGGGGTTCACCTCCGTGCCCGCCCGTTGCTTGCCAGCGAGCCCTTGAGCCTCAGCGCCTCTAAGGGGTGCTCTCGATCGCTCGCCGGTACCGCTCTCGGCGCTGCTGGTCGCGCAGGATTTCGTAGGCTTCGTCGAGGACCTCGAGGATCGTGTCCACGTCGTCTCGTAGGTCGAGGGTGTTGGGCCTGAGCACCTGCGCGGGGTCGAATTGCCGCCGCAGCTCGACGTAGGAGCGCCGGATGTCATAACCCGTCGCCTGGCGTGGCACACCGAGCAGCGCGAAGTAGTCGCCCTCATCCACGAGGGCGCGGCGTGCCCCCACTTTCGCACGTAGGGCCTCGTCGTCGATGTGATCGGGAGCCTTGACGGGGCCGAGGCGTGCGGCGCGGGCGGCCCGTGGCGACGGCGGCTCGTAGACCTTGAGCACGTCCAGCACGCACAGCGCGTAGAGCACGCAGGGTAACATGGGCTCGTCGTCGGCTTCCGCGAGCAGCTCGGAGAGGTTGACCTCCTGTGCTCGCTCGACCAGCGCAGTGAGCCGCGCGGAGAGGGCGCACTCCGCGAGCAGGCTCCTGGCGCCGCCCGGGGCGAGCGAGATCGATTCGTTACCGAGATACCCCACGGCTTGGGTAGGGGGAACCGTGCGCTGGATGACCTCGACCACGACCTCTGCGCCGGTAGCGCCGCCGAAGACGGCGGGTTCGGCCGCGAGTCGCTCGGGTACCGGATACTCCATTTGCACGGAGCCGCGCTCGATCAGCAGCAGCTGGGCCAGGACCCACTCGGCGTGTGAGCGCAGCACCGGCCACAGCTCGCCCTGTTCCAGCAGGCCGCGAGCGATCAGCGCGGCGCCTGCATGCCGCCCAAAGATGGGGATGCGATGTTCGATCTGCGCGGCGGTGTCCTGGGCCAGGTCGCCGCGTTGGGCGAGAAATGAAACGAGCGACTCGCCGTGCACGGCCGAGGCCGCGATCACCACGTCGCCCTCCTTGAACACGACGCGTCGCAAGCCTTGGTCGACTTCGAACGCTAGACAGCCCGTGAAGCGCTGCCGCACGGCTCGCCCGATGACCAAAGCCGGCGCACCTCGCACGAGCGCGCCGGGAAGCTCGATCTGGCGGGATCCGGGGGATAGCTCGCTCTCGGCGGGAGCGGCGGCGAGCCCATCCGGGGGACGCAGCGTACCGGGTGCCCGATCGCTAGAGCCTGGCTCTGAATCGGCTGTTGCGGCCTGACGCAGCGAGCGCACGAGCGCGCTTGGCCAGATCGGCGGGCGCGTTTCCGCCTGCCGAGCGACGCCAGGCGGAGCCGTCGACGGGGGATCGGGCGCTGGAGTCGGGCGGCGGTCAACGTCTCGTCGCTGGCCTGGGTTTGTATCCAGGCTGCTGGCGACATTTCTGAGCCCGCCGGGCCCGAGCGTGGGCGGCGCAGCGCTGTTGCCCGCAGCCGTGACGGGGCTCATCGACCCGCTGGTCTGCTCGGACTCCGGCGCGGGCGCATGCGATCCGGTGTCCTCGTCGATGGAGCCCTCCCAGAGATCGGGCGGCACGGTCGAGTCGCCCGGTGGCGAGAGCGATCGCCCCGCGGGGTGGTCCGCCAGCGGGGACGGCGGCGGCCCGTCCTCGTTCGAACCGTCTTGCAGCGGATTGTCTTCGTCCTCATCCAGGGGTTCCGCCAGCGCATCCCAAAAGTCATCGGAGAGGTGCCGGCTGTTGCCGTTGGGCGGTGTAGAGCCCGCGGGCTCGTTCTGGATGGAGATCTGAGCCTGCACTCTCCGCTCGGCCTCGGCGAGCAGCGTTTCGAGCTCGGGGCTGACCACGGAGTGTTCGAGGGCTGGGCTCCCGAGGTGTCGAGATTGAGCGCCCACCGGATCTTCCACTAGCGCTGCTGGCCCCGAAGAGGGATGACTCGAGGGGGCGAGCTCGATCATCGGAGGCGCGCTGAGTTTGGGCGCGCGGCTCGATCTGCCCTTGAGCGGTGCGAACGCCAGCTCCGCTCCAGTTTGTGGAACACGCGTCGAGGGGCGAGGCTGGCGTAGCATCCCGAGGATCGCCTCCGCGACGCCTTGAATGTCGATGGGGCGTCGAAAACGCTGCCGAGCTCGTTCCAACAGGGCCGCCTGCGCCTCGGACAGGTCGCCCCGCGGGCTGCCCAACGTCACGAGGACGGGCTGCGGCTCGGTGGTGTTCCAGACCTGTTCGATCAAATCGAGCGCGCCGTCACTCGCGAGATCGCAGACGATCAGGTCGGGCAGAGCGGGCTTGGCATCGAGCACCGCCTCGGCGACAGCCGGTAAAACCTTGACACCCTCGACACCGAGGCGTTGACCGAGCGCCTTGAGCTCGATCGAACGGCCGCTCACCATGACCATTAGCTCCGCGGGAGCGGAGGCATCATCGGGGTGGACGGACTTCATCTCGGGATTTGGCGAGGAGACTTAACTGCTGTCGCGGTCGCGGGCTTCGGTGCCACGTCCGCCGACACGGACCGCGATCCATTCCCCCATGGCTGACCACAGCGGAGCTGAAACGATCGCGACTAAAATAAACAACACGACAAACCACTCTCCGCTGTTTAGATCGAACATGTGCCTCGCGCCGATGCCGCCAGAGTATGGCTGACTCACAAACGGCGTACCTGATGGAAAATGAGGAGCAGCCTTCGGGGCAAGTACTCGACGCGGTGATCGGTTTGGGCGCAAACCTGGCTTCGCCGGAGCTGGCGCTGCAAACCGCCCGGTCGGCGCTGGGGCAACTCGGCGATCTTTCAGCGTGTTCGTCAATCTACCGGACACTGCCGGTCGGTGGGCCGCTTCAGCCGGATTACCTCAACGCAGCCGTGCGGTTGCGGTTCCAGGGTTCACCGCAGGCGCTGCTCGCGAGCCTGCTCGAGATCGAGCGAGCGGCGGGGCGTGAGCGGCGCGAGCGCTGGGGGCCGCGCAATTTGGACTTAGATATCTTGTGGATCAAAGATCGTCGGGTCGATGCGCCGGGGCTCCAAGTGCCTCATGCTCGGCTCCGTGAGCGGGCGTTTGCTTTGCTTCCGCTCCTCGAGGTGGCACCCGAGGCCACGGACCCGAGCGACGGCACCGAGTACAAGGAAGCGCTCCGTGAGCTCGATCTCGCTGGCGTGCTCGAGGTCCGGCATTCCTGGGTCGGGGCGGACCTTCGCGATGTGCCTCCGGGTATGGACAGGCCTCGCCCATGATGGTACGAGCCGCGCGACCCGTCAAAACGGCCAAGTTTCGTTTTCGCCGCGGGCAAGGACACCAAGGGCAGCATGACCTTTGATTTTGACCTGACCTTCGTACTGCAGATGCTGCTGTTTGCATCCTTGATCGTCGTGCTTCGGCCGCTCTTGTTTGAGCCCGTTTTGCGGGTGTTCGAGGAGCGCGAGAAGCGGACCGAAGGGGCGAAGGACAGCGCTCGCTCGATGCAGGAGGAGGCGGGGGAGCTGCTCAGCCGATACGAGCGCGAGCTAGCCAAGGTGCACGACGTGGCCCGCCAGGAGCGGGACCGCGCTCGCGCCGAAACGGCGAAGGTGGAAGCGGAGCTGATAGGGCAGGCGCGCGACGCGGCCGATCACATCGTCGCAGAAGGACGGCAGCGAATCGATCGCGAGCGCCGGCAGATCGAGTTCGCCTTGGGCCGAGAGTCCGAGCGTCTGGCGCGCAGCGCTGCAGAGGCCGTATTGGGCAGGAGCCTACACTGATGCAGCCCGTGCATACTTCGCAGCCCGTGCATGCCGATTCGAAGCACGTCCCCGCCGGCTCGCTCGCTGATCCACACGCGGCCGCGGGGCATGGTGAAGCGGAGCACGCTGGCGAGCACCACCAGGAGTTCAACTGGTACTACGGGTTGATCGGTGTGAAGGAAGGCGTCCCGCCCGACCTGCTCTGGCGCAGCCCCGGCATGCCCACGCCCTTTGTTGGGCTATTGTTCAACACGCTCCTGCTGTTCGCGATCCTCTACAAGGTTGCCAGGAAGCCCGTCGCCAAGGGTTTGGCCGATCGCCGGCAGCGGATCATGCGCGGCATCGACGAGGCAGCCGCGATGAAGGAAGAGGCCAAGCGCCAGCTCGAGATGTATCGCCACAAGCTCGACAACCTGGATAGCGAGATCGAGCGCGTGCGCAGGGAAATGCGGGAGACCGCGGAGGTCGAACGCTTGCGCATCCTGGACGATGCTGCCAACCGCCGCGTTCGGCTCGAGCAAGAGGCGCGCCTGTTGATCGATCAGGAGCTCAAGGCCGTGCGGGATGACCTGATGCGCGAGACGGCGCGGGCCGCGCTGCGATCGGCTCGCGACTTGCTTCAGGCGAACACGTCGACCGACGACCATCGACGCCTGTGTGAAGAATACCTCGAGACCATGCGGCCCCAATCGCCCACCGACGGTGCGAAGGGCGGACGGAGCGAATCGACGTGAGTACCGGCGCTGCGGCTGAACGATACGCGCGGGCCATCTTCGAGCTGGGCTCGGAGAGCGGGCAGCTCGATCGACTGAGCCAGGAGATCGCGGAGTTTGCCGCCTCGTTTCAGGAGCTGCCGATGCTACGGCGAGCGCTCGAGAATCCGGTGCTAGAGGAGCAGTTGCGCGAGCGCGTGCTCCGGCAATTGGCGCGCCACTCTCAGTTTAGCCCGCTCGCGACCAATGCCCTGCTCGTGCTACTGAAGCGCCGCCGCCTGGGGGAGCTGCCCGCGATCGCGCGGCGCTTGCGCTCGCTCGCAGACGAAAAAAATGGCGTTGTGCGGGCCAAGATCACCTCGGCGGGAAGCCTGTCGGAAACGTATTTCAGCCAACTCAAGCAGCGGCTCGAGCGGGTGCTCGGCAAACGCATCCTCGTCGAGCACGAAGAGGATCCGGAGCTGATCGGCGGCATCGTCGTTCGGGTCGGTGACAATACCTTCGACGGTAGTATCAAAGGGCGGCTAGAGGAGCTCGAGCGCAGGCTGCTCGCGACGGCATAAATCATCGGAGGCGGTCGTCGTCGGGACGGTCAGAGCTCGTCCGGCGAGAATCAAAGCGGCCCAGTCCAGAACACGGACTCCCGGGCAGCGATCGGAAACCACGGAGCACATATGCAACTCAGCGCGGACGAGATCTCTCAGATCATCAAGTCGCAGATCCAGAACTTCGATAGTGCCACGCTCGTCAAGGAGACCGGCACCGTTCTGTCCACGGGAGACGGCATCGCTCGTCTGTACGGGCTCGAAGGCGTCATGGCCGGAGAGCTCGTCGAGTTCTCGAATTCGGTGTTCGGCCTGGTGCTGAACCTGGAGGACGACAACGTCGGTGTGGCGCTGCTCGGGGACGCAGCCAGCATTCGAGAAGGGCAGTCGGTCAAGCGGACTGGTCAGATCGCCAGCGTTCCCGTGGGAGAAGGTCTGCTCGGGCGCGTCGTCAACACGCTGGGTCAGCCCATCGACGGCAAGGGCCCCATCGAGTCCGTCGGCCAACGCCGCATCGAGATCAAGGCACCAGGCATCCTCGATCGCCAACCCGTGAAGGAGCCGATGCAGACCGGCATCAAGGCGATCGACTCCATGATCCCGATCGGGCGAGGCCAGCGCGAGCTCATCATCGGCGACCGCCAGACCGGCAAGACCGCCATCGCCATCGACACGATCATCAATCAGAAGTCCACGGGCGTCAAATGTGTGTACGTGGCGATCGGTCAGAAGGCATCCACCGTTGCGCAGATCGCGGAGCAGCTGCGCGCTCGTGGCGCCTTGAGCTACACGATCATCGTGGTCGCCACGGCCACCGAAGCTGCGCCGCTGCAGTTCCTCGCGCCGTATACCGGCGTGACGATGGCCGAGTACTTCCGCGATCGCGGCGAGCACGCCCTGTGCATCTACGACGACCTGTCCAAGCAAGCGGTCGCCTACCGACAGATGTCTCTGCTGCTGCGGCGCCCCCCAGGCCGTGAGGCGTATCCTGGTGACGTGTTCTACGTTCACTCGCGCCTCTTGGAACGCGCTGCCAAGATGGCGGAGCGTTGGTTCATCGTGCCCAAGGGCGCCAAGGTGCCCCCGGGTGACCGTGAATTCAAAGGCGCCGATGGCCAGGTCTACCTGCGCGACGACGGCCGCGAAGTGGCGGAGAAGGCCCTGCACGCGCGCGCGGACAAGGCGTCCTTCGAGCTCGCGAAAGACCCGTTCTCTGGCGGCTCGCTCACGGCCTTGCCGATTGTCGAGACCCAGGCAGGCGACGTCTCCGCGTACATTCCCACCAACGTCATCTCGATCACCGACGGGCAAATCTTTCTGGAGGGTGACCTCTTCTATTCGGGTATTCGCCCCGCCATCAACGTTGGCATCTCGGTGAGCCGCGTCGGTGGCAACGCTCAGACCAAGGCCATGAAGAAGATCGCGGGCACCCTGCGCCTCGATCTCGCGCAATATCGGGAAATGGCGGCTTTCAGCCAGTTTGCGAGCGATCTCGACCCGACCACCCGCCGGCAGCTCGATCGCGGCCAGCGGCTGACGGAGCTGCTCAAGCAGGGGCAATACGTGCCGATGCCCGTGGACCGTCAGGTGGTGAGCATCTACGCCGGTACGAACGGCCATCTCGACAAGCTACCGGTGGAGGCCGTTGGAGAGTTCGAGCAGGAGCTCTTGAGCTTCATCGACGAGCGCCACCCACAGGTCTGGACGACGCTGACCGAAGACCGCCAGCTGAGCGACAAGCTGAAAGCACAGCTCGACCTTGCGTTGAAAGAGTTTGCCACCAAGTTCGTGCCGAGCGGCGCGAAGCAGGCGAGCAAGAAAAAAGCTGTCGGAGCCTGATCCCGCTTGGCCAATCTCAAGGCAATTCGCAAACGCATCATCAGCGTCAAGAGCACGCAGAAGATCACCCGCGCCATGAAGATGGTCGCGGGGGCTCGTCTGAATCGGGCTCAGCAACGCATTTCGGCGATGCGGCCTTATGCGAAGCAGTCGTCTGAGGTCCTGAACGACGTCGTCAAAGCGCTGGGCCCGACCGGTCTGGAAGAGCACCCGCTCTTGGCGCGCCGGCCCGAGCAAAAAGTCCTGGTGGTCGTCATCACCAGCGACCGCGGCCTGTGCGGCGCGTTCAACGCCAACATCAGCAAAACCGCGGAGGCGTTTTGGAAGGCCAAGGTCGCTGCGGGCGTCGGTGTTCAGTTTGCCACCATCGGTCGGCGCGGCCGCGACTACTTTCGCCGGCGCTCGGCGCCTTTCCTCGAGCAGTTCGATGGGGTGTTCGAACAGCTCGGCCTCGGCGAGGCTCGCCGCATCGCGCGCACCATCCTGGGGCCCTTCCTGCGCGGGGAGGTGGACGCGATCTACCTCATTTATACCGAGTTCAAGAGCGCCATGACCCAGCAGGTCATCTCGACCCGGTTGTTACCCCTGCCGGACGTGGCGGTCACTGCGGACGCTGACGCGTCCGAGCCGCTCTCGGATGAGCCCGTCCCGGAGTATATATTCGAGCCGAATCAGCGGTCGATATTCGAGCGCCTGGTGCCGATCTATATCGAGATCACCCTGCTCCGCGCGCTCTACGACTCGGTGGCCTCCGAGCTCGGCGCTCGAATGACGGCGATGGATTCGGCGACCAAGAACGCCGCGGAGATGATCTCCAAGCTCACGCTAAAGTACAATCGGCAGCGTCAAGCCGTCATCACCACCGAGTTGATCGAGATCATCGCCGGGTCGGAAGCCCTGCAGACCTGAGGCAGCGTGGGCGCCGCGTTCGGGTTCCCAACGCCACTGGCCCTGCGCTCGCCAAGCTGAGGTGACGTGCGGGTTGCCGTCCGGCGAGCTCTGCTCGTGTTACGCAGGCGCAAGCCATCTCGAGCGTTGCGTTCCCGTCGCGCTGTGTTCCATTTGTTCCGGCACTGCTTCGGGAGGTGCATCGGCGGTGACGAGATGTGAACCGATGGAGCGCTGAGCTCATCGGTCTGCACTGGCAAATGCTCGTGCTCCTCGAATAGCGGCAATGCTCATTCGAAAGCGATGGAGCCCATCTCCCCTGTTTCAGTGGAGGATAAATGTCGATAGGCTCCGACGTAGCGGTGAACACTTCGTCGCGTCCCCCGTCGCCCCGTCCGACTGCCGGATCGGACCCCCCTCTCAAGGTATTGGTGGTGGACGATGACGGCTCCAATCGCTTGCTCGCGGTCCGCTGGTTGGAGCGTGTCGGCATGCTCACGTGCGAGGCGGAGAATGGGGAGGACGCGCTGCGCGTGCTTCAATCAGCTCCCGAGACCATCGGTGCCGTGCTCCTGGACGTGATGATGCCCAGCATGAGCGGCTACGAAGTGCTCGAGCGCGTCCAAGCGGACGCCGCGCTTCGCGACGTGCCAGTCCTGATCCTGAGCGCGCATGCGCAACAGGAGAGCGACGTGGTGTACGGCCTCAAGAAGGGCGCTGTCGATCACGTCGCCAAGCCGTTTCGCGGCCCGGTACTGGCTGCGAAGGTACAGTCGCTCGTGCAGCGCCGCAGCCGCCAGCTGAAGCTCGTCGAACGCCTGCGCCAGGCCGAGGCGCAAGCCAGCACGGATTATATGACGGGGCTCGGCAACCGTCGCCAATTTGACTCCGAGCTCACGAGCGAGATGGCGTTCACGACGCGCCACCACGCGCCGCTGTCCTTGGTCCTGGTGGATATCGACAACCTGAAGGTCATCAACGACGCGCTCGGGCACAGCTCGGGCGATCGGGCCATCACTTGGACGGCGAACGGGCTGCGCAGCGCCATGCGCTGCAGCGACCGCGGCTTTCGCATCGGGGGTGACGAGTTCGCCGTGCTCCTCAGAGGGTTGGACCGGTCGAGCGGGCTTCGAGCCGCCCGCCGCTTCGTGAAGTCGCAAGCCAATGAGCCGCTGAGCTTCGACGACAACGACTCGCTGAAGGTCACCGTCAGTGTCGGGGTCGCCGCCGCGGACGCTTCCAACGACTACGATGTCGGCGCCTTGTTTCAGCGAGCCGATCGCGCTCTCTACGCGGCCAAGGGGCACCCGGTGAGCCGCGTGGAACCCGAACCGAGGTAGAAGAAGGCCCGGAGCGCCCCCAAAGCGAGTGCCGGCCGTTGGGTCGCTGAGGCGCCGGGTGCGCCGCGCGCCGGCTTGCCACCACGCCGTGGGAGGGTGGGTGTTTTCTCGAGCGGGCGCGTTGCCGTTACGGAATGCTGATGGCCTGCACGACGGGCAATCAAGCTCGAACCCTCGAGGGAAGCCCATGCAGCGCGTTCAATTATCCCTGCTCCTGCCGCTGGCCGTTGGTCTATTGGCGAGCCTCGCTGCAACACCGGCGCGGGGCCAATGCGTCGACGAAGAGCTAAAGGAGCAACTCATTGGCCGACGCGCCTATCGCGGAGTAGTCCCTCGGCTGTTCAAGAAGGCCTTGCGCCACGAGCTCTCGGCGTTGGGTGGCTGGTATGCCGCCGACCTCAGCGACGGACGCCCCGCCTATGGCGGCGCGTATACATTTCACTTCACCGAAGACCTCGGGCTCGAAGCCTCTTACCTGCGTACGCAGCGGTCTTTCGGCTTCCTGGACGCGGTCAACGATCGGCAGCAGAACCTCACTCAAATCACTGATAGCTCGAGCGTGCCGGTGCAGCTCTTCATGGGGCACCTGATCTGGTCACTGGCTTATGGCAAGGTGCGCTGGTTCGGTGGCCCCATTGGGCGGTTCGACTTCTACTTGGCGTTGGGCGCCGGGGCGGCGGATGAAGATGGCACGAGCAGCGTCACGGCCTCCGGCGGCTTCGGGATGAAGTTCCACCTGGCACAGTGGATGCTCGTGCGCCTCGACATCCGCGACCACGTGCACTCCCTGCGAGCCCCGCTCGGCGTCGACGAAGTCGTCAATGACGTGACCGCTCTCGGGGGCTTGAGCCTATTTTTGCCGCTGTCCAGCTAGCCCCTAGTGTCGAGCTCGGAGGGATTCAGGGCCTTTCACGAGGACCCACGCTGTCGGCCACTCGGCCTCTGCGTGGGCACCGGCGTGAGGTACCGGCGCGAGTGCGCTGGCCGTGGCATCGGGCCTGCGCTGCTGCTTGCATTTCGGCTCGCTACGCGCGACGTGAGGTGAGGCATGCGTTCCAGCGACGTGGCGGAGGTGCAAACAGCGGAGGTCCCAACGGGTCACGCCGAGCTGGGCCAGGCGCACAACACGTCGGCTGGCGCGCTGGCGGCGGAGCTGCCGCGGGCTCGCGAGCGCTCACCGCGCCTCGCCAACGTCGAGCGGCTGCGCCTGCTTGCCATGTTCGAGATCGTGGCCTTTCACGTGGGCGGAGCCATGAGCGACGCCGAAGAGCGCTTGCCCATCATCGCCGGCCTGGGCCTTCCGACGTTCCTACTGCTCAACAACGCCTTTAACTGCACTCTCTCCGAAAGGCTGGGGACCAAGGCGTTCTTGCAGCTGAAAGTGACTCGTCTGCTTTTGCCCTGGCTGATCTGGTCGGGGGTGTACGCGAGTGTGGTGCTGCTCGAGAAGCTTCGGCACGACGAACCACTCAGCGAAGCGTTTTCTGCTTGGATGATCATCGGCGGCACCTACACCCACTTGTGGTTCGTGCCCTTTGCGCTGTTTGGGAGCTTGCTCATCGCCTGGCTCCAAACGCGAACACAAAAAGTCCCGCACCACCTCATGGCGCTCGTGATGCTCGTTGTGGGAAGCGTCGTGGTCGTGGTCGACGCCCTGCTCCTGCGCGCCTGGCAGCTCGACTGGCCCGCCTTGCAGTGGCTGTTTGCGCTGCCGTCCCCGCTGCTGGGCTTTGCGCTCGGTCGGGTCGTGCTGGCTAACAGCCGCAAGTTGATGCGTTCGGCGGTGTGGGTCCTCGCGGCGGTGGCCGTGGTGTGTGTCGGGCTAGCCCTCCTGTCCTTGGCGCCAGAAATGGTGCGCCGTTATGCCGTATCGATGGCGTTGGTGAGCGCGGCGTTCCTCTGGCCAGGCCGGATGGATCGCTTCAGTCTGCGAGTAGCCCCGCTGCTCTTCGGCATCTATTTGACTCATCCTCTGGTCGTGAGGGTCTACCAGGCATCGCACCTACCGATGCCGCCCCTGCCGCTCCTTGCTCTGCTGACGTTCGCGGTCTCGGCCGGGGTGGTGGAGGTGATGCGGCGAGGGCCGCTGCGGCGTCTGGTCTAGCGAGGCGTCGCTGCTGGCCAGCCGTAGCGCGCGCCGGGCCGCGCCGCGGCTAGGTTCTAGTCGCTGCCGTTGCTGGCTGTCAGCCTCTCGGGTACACTGAACGTGATGTCAAAGGCCGCTCGCGTCCCGCTGGAAGTGCAGCGAGTGATGCGCGACTTTCAGTGCCGCCTGCAGAGGCACTTCGGGTCGCGCCTGCGCGACGTGCGGCTCTTCGGTTCCTACGCGCGGGGTGCGGCCCACGAAGACTCGGACGTGGACGTCTTTGTTCTGCTCGACCAAATGGACTACGAGGCGCAGCGCGACGTCCTGAACATTGCCGCTGATCTTTTCGTCGAGACCAACCTGTTCGTGTCTCCAAGCGTCTTCGGTCAAGCCGTATACGAGGCTCATCGCGATCAAGAGCGTCCCCTCATCAGCCAGATCGAGCAACAGGGGCTGCGCTTTTGACCTCCGAGGGCCGCGAATTAGTCGTGGCGGAAGAGCTGCGAGTCGCGGCGGAGGAGCTGCTTGCGGCGGAGCAGTTGATTGGCAGCGCCCTCTACCGCATCGCGTTGACGCGCACATATTTTGCCGTGTTCCACGCGGCTCGGGCGGTGTTGTACGCACAGGGCTACGATCCAAAGACGCATCAGGGAGTGCTGACTCTGTTCAACCAACAACTGATCCGCCCGGGTCATTTCGAGCCCCGGGCCGGGCGGGTCCTGGCGAGGCTACAGAAGTTCCGAGAACAGGCGGACTACGGTGAGAGCTTCCTGGTCGACCTGGAAGGGGCGGAGGAAGAGCTCGTGGCTGCGCGCGAGCTCGTCGACGTTGCGCGCCACTTCAGTCTGCGTCCCCCTGCAGTCTAAGCCTGTCGCTTGCCGGGAGCATTCCGCGCGCCGCGCCTCGTCGACCAGCACGTGGAGCTTTAGGCGCGAGCCCATCCTGTTTGGCAAACGAGCTCGCCGCTGCTTGGCGACTTCGCCCGCAGCAACCTGCTCAGAGCGTATCCAGCTCCGCTGCGAGCTCGAGCAAGAGCTGGTTGGCCTCGATCAGGTCTAGTGTCCCGAACCCCTCGGTAAACCAGGCGTAGGTCTCGCGCAGCATGTCGTGCGCCTCGCGAGCCTTGCCCCGCCCACGCCACCAACGGCTCAGGCGCAACGCCGCGCGCAGCTCGAGGGACTTGGCACCCATGCCCTTCGCCATCTCCACGGCCCGAACGAGGCAGGCCTCGGCGCAGAGGGGCGCCGAGCTCGGCAAGTGATGCCGGGCGACGAACTCGGGCGGCACGCTGCCTGATTGTAGCACCAGCTCACCGAGCAGCCTGTGGAGCTCGGGTTCCCACCAGTGCTCGTCGCTGGCCTCGACCCGCTCCAGCGCCTCGAAGAGCATCCGAAACGCCTCCTCTTCGGACCCCGTGCGAGCGTATGCCAACGCGACCAGGAACCGGGCACGCGTGTCGCCGAGATCGGCGCCGATGGCCCTCAAGCCCTCCCAAGCTGCACGAATTGGCCCCACGTGTTGGCTCCACGCCTGCTCACCCTCGGCGGCGCTCGCGTGGCCGAGCAGGCACAGCTCGGTGAAATAGTAAGGAAAGCCATGTTTGCTGCAGTACTCTGCGCCGGTCACCGCGAGGTCGATGGCGCGTGGATCTCTCGACAGCTGCAGCACGAGCGTGAGGGTCGTCGTCGCCAGGGCGATGGTGGAGGGATCTCGAGACCTCTCACCGAGGGCCAGTGTCTCCCGCTCGACCTGGAGCGCTCGATCGGGATAGCCGAGCAGCCACAGCGTCACCCCAAGCAAGCTCCGGCCGAGCGCGGTGGCATCCAGCGTCTGCAGCCGGGACGAACGCTCGACGACCCTGTCATGCTGGACTGCCCGTTCGAGCCGCACCCGAGCCTCGCGCAGGTCGCCCATGAAGGTGAGGGCCGTACCCAGCAGCACGTCGCTTTCGAGCGCCGAGCGTGCGCCGGTTGCAAAGTCGAGGCGAGAGTGCTCCGGCGCCTCGGCGAGCAGCAATGACGCCTGCGCGAGATCGCAGACGGTGCGATACTTGCCTCGTACCAGGTAGAAAACCAGGATACCTGGCATCGTCTGCGTCAAGCGCGGTGCTTCCCCCAGCGCGTTGCACAGCTCGCGCGCTCGCCCGTAGCGCTGCTCCACCTCGGGGGCGCCGTGGCCCAGCGTCATTCCCAGGGCCGCGCCGATGGCTACTTGTAGCGTGAGCTCGGTGCGCAGTCGTTCCTCCTCGTCGCAGAGCTCGGGCAGGAGCTCGAGAGCACGTCTAAAGTGCTCGATGGCCTCACGGTACGCGCTGCGCTGGAGCGCCTGCTCTCCCGCTACGCTCATGTAGCGCAACGCTCGCTTGTGATCCCCACCGCGCCCGAAGTGCAGCACGAGCTCCACGGCCACTTCGTTAGCGCGTTCGCCAAAGGCGGCCTCCTGCCGCTCGCCGATTCGTTGGTGAAGCTGGGCCTGGCGCGCTGGGCCGATGCGCTCGTAAATCGTGTGCTGGTATATCGAATGAATGAACTCGTAGCGCGTGGTGACCGTACCATCGGGCCATTGAGCCTTGCCCGCGAGGCGTATGAATTGCCCGCGCCGAGCCCAGCTCAAGCACACGTCTTCAACGCGGGTCAGCTCCTGATCGAGGGCGGCGGCCAGCGACGCAGCGGCGAACTCGAAGCCCGCCACGCTGGCGGCCTCGAGCAAACTGCGCGCGGACGCGGGCAGCCGCTCGGTCTCGTTCGCGATCAATGACACGATGCTCGCCGGCGTGAAGGATGAGAGCTCGCCGAGCTCGACCCCGACCGTCCACCTCTGCGCCTCGCGCCGGATCAAGCGCTGATCTACCCAAGAATCGAGCAGATGGATCAAAAATAGCGGGTTACCTGCCGTGCGAATCGAGAGCAGCGCGCTGAGCTCCGATGGAAAGCGATGTCCAGCAAAGCGCTGCGCCAGATAGGCATCCGCGTCCGCTCGCGAGAAGAACGGCACAGCCAGCTCGCGGCAGCGCTGCTGGATCTCGAGCTCCCGCTTGACGCCGGCGAGTGGATGCTCGCTCATCTCGACTTCGAGCGGGCGGTACGTCGCGAGCACGAGAAGCCGCGTCGGGTCCGTCCTGCGCGCGACGTAGGCGATCCAAGTCAGCGTCGACGGATCGGCCCAGTGGACGTCCTCCAGCAACAGGACGAGAGGCCTTTGTAGCGCGAACACTTCGAGCGCCTCGGCCATCTCCCGCAACATGCGCTCGGGGGCTGCACTCGAGCCGACGGTCGGCTGCTCCGGACCCTCGTTGCCCTCGAGCAGCTCCGGGAGCTGGGACAGCCAGCTCGGCGCATGCCGACGCAGCACACTGACGAGCGCACTCCTGTCCGGTCCGCGCCCGATTCGCCCCAGGGCCTCCAGCAGAGGAAGGTAGGCCTCGCCTGCGCCATACTGGTTTACACATTGGCCACGAGCAACCAGTGCGGCCGCTCGCCGCTGAAGTTGGTCGGCGAAGGCGTTGATCAGGCTGGTTTTACCGATGCCGGGCGGCCCTGTGACGAAGACCACCTGCCGCCGCGCCGACTCGGCGGTTTCGAACGCCCGATTCAAGCAGGAGAGCTCAGATTCACGCCCGACGAAGCGGCCCTCGTGCGCCTGCTCCGCAGCGTCTGGCACCGTGGGCTTGACCTTGGACACTGCGGCGATGAAGCGGTACCCCCGCCGATGAGCGGTCTCGATGAATCGAGGCGCCATCGCATCGTCTCCCAAGGCCAGGCGAATGTCTCGGAGCTGCGCCTTGAGGACCGAATCGCGAACAGACGCGCCTCCCCAGACGCTGTCGAGCAACTCCACCTTGGTCACCAGGCGCTGCGAATTTTCCAGCAGGTAGCGCAGTACCGCAAACGCCTTCGGCTTGAGCGTGATCGGCTGCTCTGCGCACCAAAGTCGCTCATTCGATGGATCGAGTGAGAACTGTGCGAACGAAAACCAGCTGAGCGCAGCTCTTGCCCGTGCGTCGCGGTGCGTCCGATCGCCACCAGCCACACGCAGGCAGTACACCAGACCTGATGCGAAGAAAAGCATCTGAACGCCGAGTGAGTGCGTTTGCGCGAGTAGGAGCGCGGCAGGTGCGCCGGCAGCGAGCGCTCACGAGGAAGGCGGCCGAACGCTCAGCGACGTATCGTGGTGAGACGGTTGCAACACGCGATTGCATGGCGCGCATGTTTCATGCGGTGACCGCCAAAGGCACGTAACCGGAGTACGTGCCAGTCGAGGTCTCTCGCCGAGCCCACGCATGCGCGAGAATCTCCCGACGTAAGGCGCTCGCCAGATCCGCACAATACTCGCTTGCGCTGGAATCCTCCCACGGCCGCTCGAGCGCTGCGTCTAGAACTCTGGCGGTGAGATCGAAGAGCCGTGCGAGCAGGGCGAGGTCATGCCGATGCAGGCTCGCACAGCGCAGCTCGAGCCTCTCACGCAGCGCCGGCGTCAGCTCGCCCCGCCAGTCGAAGGCGCGTGAGAGCTGTTGCGCTTCGACAATGATACTCTTCACGGCGTCGTCTGCCATGATCGTGCAGAAGCCTCCGGTCTCCAATAGCTCGTAGGCTGCCGGCAAGTTCTCGCGCCACAACATCATGTGCGCGTTCTCGTCGGAGAACAGCTTGAGCGCGGGCGTTTGCATGGGGTGCGCATATTGCATCACGAGCGCCTGCTCACAGCACAAGAGCGAGTACAGCACCTGGCGCAAGCGCTCGAGGCGCGGCTCCTCGGGCAACACGTGTCCGATGACGAGGCTGCTCATGATGCGAGCGATCGGCGCTGCTAGATGCACCGTCTGCGACCAGAACACCCGTGACACGTCCTGGCCGGCATAGGCCTCGAGCAACGGGCGCCCGCCCGGGTGTTTGTCGGCGTAGGCGCTCACATCGTACACGCGCCCGTCGATGATGAGCCACAGGTGGCCCGCGCGGTGGTGCCGCGCCACGTCGACTCGGCTGTAGAGCGGCAGATCAGTGGCGGGCAGCTGCTGCGCGCGAGCGCTGGGCGCCGGCTCCTTCGCCCGCGACCCATGCCCCATCGGGCAAACGCCCACGCCGGCGGCTCGCTCCGCAGCCGATTCGTGGAGCTCCAGGCTGGCCTCGATCCACGTCTGCCGGCTGAAATAGCGCTCATGTCCGCTGACCGAGGCGTTACGCCCGGTTATCGTCGATATGCACAGGTAGTTGAAGACTTTGGCCGCGTGTCGCCCCAGCCACCCCTCTTGCCCGGAGTAGCTGTCGACCATGGCCAGCATGCCGTCGCGCAACGCCTTGCCCTCGAGGCTGCCGTCACGCCTCGCGATGAAGTCCGCGAGCGGAATGGCCCGGACCCGGCGCGCGAGCTCGTGCACCGTCGGAGCGACGAGGTCGCGCGCTTGCTGGAGCATGAATTGACCGTAGCGGGAGGCGTAGTCCTCTCGCGCGAGGAGCGCGTCCATTACATACAGCACCGGCGCGCAGGCGCCGCTCGTGGCGCCTTGAACACGGCCGTCTGGCGGCACGCCAAGGATAGCGGCGGTCTTCGACCAGAGCACGGGGTCGCAATAGACGGGGCTCCCCCGGCGCGCGCTGATCTTGTTCCACACCGTCGTTGCGCGCCTGAAGCTCGTGCTAATGCGAGCGAGCGCCCCGAGCACCCGTTCCACCTCGCCTCGTTGCACGCCATCGTCGAGCTCGCAGACCGCCTCGACCACTGGCGTAAAATGATGATGCATCTCGACGAACGACATGTAGAACACGCGCTCCGCCTCACTGCCAAAGGAGGGGACCAACACCTCGAGGTTCTCAATCGAGAGCGGCGAGCCGGGCGCAGCGTGTGGGGCGTAGCGGAAGTTGGCCAGAAACAAGTCGTAAAAGCTTTGGAACGGCTCCTCGGGCCGCGTGTGGCTCAGCCTTCGGCTGAGCGTGCGCCAGGGCAACGAAATGGAATCGGGCAACTCCGTCGGCACCTGAGTGATCCGCTGCGGGAAGAAGCGATCGACGCCGAACCGCCAGTAGGCGTGCGCCAAGGCGCTGAGCACCACGCTCGCACGAGTCACGTCCTCGTCAGCGAGCACGTCCTCTTCAGCCGACAGCACGGGTAGATCAGACAGAAGCCGTTGGGTGGCGTTTGAGAAGAAGAGCTGCGGCAGCTCGGCAGCAACTTCATCCCAGATACGGTGAGAAGCTGGCAGCGCCGGCCTCGTGGGCCAGAGCGGCAAGAAGCCGCGCTCAAACGACAGGTGCCCTTCGAGCGGTGGACGGCGTTGGAGGGCTTCGACGTATTTCCGACAAGAATCCTGCATGCGGTTTACCCCTTTGATCAGCGCTTCGCGACGCCGACGGGCGCTGACCGTGCCCGCGGCTTTTTTTGCATGAGATTGGCAGCCCAGCAGATCGGCACCTGCTGTTGCACCGTGGCACGGCGCTTGGGTCTGCTGAATCGGACGATCGCGCAACGTGCCCAATGTCACGTCGCTCGACGTCGCGACCTCGACGCTACCATAGCGGAGGCCTCGATGAAGATCGATAGCTCGCGACTCTCGATGCGAGCTTCACACGCGAGCAACGTGCGTAGGCGATGCTCTCTCACCGCGACGTAGTGACGCTTCGATTGCCTCTCATCGGGAGCGCGTGCTCATCCACGCGCCTACGTCGCTGCTTCGAGCTCGGCAACCTACTGCTTGATTACTGTTCATCAACCAACGTGCCTGCGCTGCACCATGTAGCTGGCGGCATAGCTCGCCGCCTCGTAGCGCGGGCCAGTTGATCGCAGACTCGGTCACCGTTCGTTAACCATGCGTCCACCAACGGTCTCGAGGCGTCCATCCGGAAAAACCCTTGCGGTACGTCGATGAGCCAGTCCAGGGTCCGCTCAGCGTTCGGTCTGCTCCGTCCGCTGCTCCGGTTCGGCGAGCCTCGTCCTTGCCGCCGTGGGCGCTGCTGCACCACTCGCCGACTTCTCTTCGCAGCGCGTGGCCTCGCGTTTCACCGCTCGACGCCCGAGGGCATCGTGGCGCCAGCAGCTCGAGCACGTTGCCGATGCGGCCGTTGCCGACGTGGAGCCGATCTCGTGTCGACCGTCCAGGTGACGCCCGCTTCGCCCGGCGCGTACACATGCAGGATGACGCGGGTTGGCGCGCCAACGATCCCGCGGTCACGTCGTCGACGTAACGCCAAGGCGAACAGCCCATACCGCAAAGGCCCGAACGGCCCGGCGCCAGCCGAAGCCGAGCTCAGATGGAGCCGGCGCTCGACACAGGTCCCTGACGCCGGCGTCACGAGAGCCGACATCGCAGCTGAGGAGGATGTGGTCTTGTAGCCCAACGCCGGACAGTCTGGTGGGTCGTAGGCGGCTGCGGGCAATGTAATAATCAGCTCACAGTCGCGGGCGGCTGAACGGGGGAGCTTCGATTCGGTCTGCTTCGTGGACGCCGGCTATCAACTCGCTTCGAAATCTCGCCGTGGTGGTCGTTGGTGAATTCGATCCAGCAGCACATTGTTCCGGACCTGTGGGCGTCTGCCTGCTTGCTCGCGCTCGGGCTCGGGTCGCTGCCGGCAGCAGCGCAGTCGACCCACGTCGCCGCTGTGCCCCCCGCGGCGGCGGTACCGTCGTCGAACCCGCCGCTGGTCCCATCCACGGCGGCCCCAGCTCCCGCGACCCCACTGCCTCGCGCCGCCCAGGCAACGAACGCGTCCGCGACAGGCGTGCCCTCCGCGTCAGCGCTCAACCCCGCGCGCGCCGAGTTTCCCAGCGCCGCGCCGGCTTCGAGCAGCGCCGAGCTCGATACCTTGATGACGCGCGTCGCAGCCCTACGCAGCCGGATCGCGGCGCTTACCACCGCGCTGTTTTCGAGTAAGCTGCGCGTCGAGCTGCAGCTGGTCGGCGACGGCGCCCGCCTCCAGTCGTTGCGGGTGAGCCTGGACGGCGGGTTGATCTATACCGCGCCTGCGCAAGCGTTCTTTGAACGCCCCGAGGTCGTGTACGAACACGCCGTGGCGCCGGGCCCGCACGTGCTGGGCATCGAAGTCGAGCGCCACGAGCTGCGAGCTCCGCAATTTTCTACGTGGCAGTCCTCCCGCTTCGTGGTCATCGTCCCAGAGAAGCGGCTGCTCTGGACTCGCCTCGAGCTTACGGACGCGTCGAGCATGGGTGAGGACTTCGCAGAGGACGAGGCGGGCGAGTACGAGCTATCCGTCAAGCTCCAGGCTGAAGTGAGCGAGTGATGGGCCGCTTCGGTCAGGGGCTCGGCGTTGGCTGCGCTTGCACTGTTGCGTTGCTCGCCGCTCGCTCGTTGGCAGCTCAGCCGCCGAGCCCACCGGCGACGCCTCCTGCCGTACCCGCCACACCGGCGGGCCCGCCGTCGCTGTCTCCCTCGAGCGCGGACACAGGGCTCGCGCTCGGCGCCTATCATGCGGCTCTCGCCGAAAAGCGGCTCGATGCATCAGGGGCGCTCGGAACCGAGCAGCTCGCGCAAGTGATCCAGCGCGCCGAAGCGCAACTGGCGCTCGGCCGGCGCGACGAAGCCATCAGCCAGCTCGCCGCGGTGAGCGAATCGCCGCGCTTTGCTCCGCTCGCGGATCTGGACGAAGGCCGAGCGCTCGTATTCCTATTGGGAGACGCCTTGGGGCGCGCCGGCGCCTATCCGCTCGCACGCGAGTACTTGGCTCGTCTGATACGGGGGCCCAAGATCGACAGCTGGTGTCGGCGGGCGGTGAGTAGCCTGGTAGATTTTGGGCTCGAGAGCGGCGACCCGGCGTCATTCCTCTCGGCGTTGGCGGAGTTACCGGCGGCTGGTCGAGAGCCGTGGGCGGGCGATGTCGCGTATTTGCAGGGTATCCTGCACGAGCGCGCGGGCCGTTCGCGCGAGGCTCTTTTGGCCTACGCCCAAGTGGCGCCTAACGCGCGTTTCTGGGCCCAGGCGAGCTACAGGGCAGGCCTGCTCGAGGTCGACGCGGGGCAACTGGGCAAGGGCGAGCAGCTCTTTTGCCGGATCGCCGATCCCAAGCAGACCCCCAAGGTCGCTCCGCTGTTTGGCGGCAACGACTTCTTCCAGGTGCGCGATCTCTCGCGGCTCGCGCTCGGGCGCGTCGCGCACGAGCAGTATCGCTTCGACGACGCCCGCTATTATTATCACCTCGTGCCCGGGGACTCCGAGCGGCTGCCGGAGGCCTTGTACGAGTCGGCGACGTCGCGCTACGAGTCCAAGGACTACGCGAGCGCCCATGCTCTCCTGGACGAGCTTCATAAGCTCGAACGTCACCACCCGTACGAAGACGAAGCTTGGATTCTGGACGCGTACGTGGATCTCGCCCAGTGTGAGTTTCCGCGCGCAGCGAAGAAACTGCAGGCGTTCCTGAAGCGCTACGAACCGGTGCTCGGCGCGGCCCGCCAGCTGCGCAGTGACCCGCGCGCTTTGCGAGCCCTGCTCGCGGGCGAGGACGGCGTCGTGGCTTCACGAGCGGCTGGGTCAGGGGAGGTGAGAGACCTGCTAGGAACCGCGATCCGGGTGGATTCGAGTTATGGCGTGGTGACCCGGCAGATCGCGGACCTGGACCACCAGCTCTCGGGCTTGCGCGCTGCCAAGAGCGAGATCACCGACCTCCGCGCGCGCGTGAACGAGGGCGGCAGTGTGGTGCCGCGCGCGGCCTCCGCGCTGGCCGACGGCCCTTCGGAGCGGCTCGAGCGGCTGGGGGACGAGACCGCCGCCGTGCGGCGCTCGTTGCGCGAGGCGGTTCGCGGCGACGGCGCGGCGGGAGCAGAGCACGACGCGATCCAGACTGAGCTCATCGCCGTCGAAGCCGACGCCCTTGCGCTGAAAGTGCGCCTCAGTCCCGCAGTGGGAGAGGCGGCGGCCGGAGACGCCGATCACCTCCCGGGGCTCCTGGCTCATGACGCCGCGCTCGCCCTCGAGATGGAGCAAGGCGCAGGAGCGCTGCGCACCGCCCTGGTCGCGGAGCAGGATCAGCTGGCTCAGCAGGCACTTTCGAGACTCGAGCTCCGGCTCACGCGCCTGGTGCGACGCGCCAGGGCGGGTCGGATCGAGACCGTGCTCGGGACAAAGCGCGCGCTCGAGATCGAAGTCGAAGCGCTGTCGCAGGGCTTCTTGCCCAAGGGAGCGGTAGATTCGCTGGACGCGGCCCGTTACCTCTCGGATAACGAGGAGTACTGGCCGTTCGACGGCGAGGACTGGGAGGATGAATACGTTGGCGGGGAGGGGCTTCGTTGAGCCGGCGCAGCGATATTGCCGTCTGGCTCTCGGTCGCGTTCTCTACGGCTCTGCCGCTCGACGTGGCGAGGGCTCAGCCAGGGCAGGGCGCTGTCGACGCAGCGCAGCCGCTGCGGGTCAACCCCGAGCCCAAGAAGGAGCGCCGGATCGAGGCGCGGCCGCCCGGCACGCTGAAGACGAAGGCGAAAGAGCGGGTCGCGGCGCAACAGAAGAGCCAAGTGGCCCTGCAGATACCGGCCGCGCTGCGCCAACGCGCGCTGGTCAAGGTAGAAGCCAGGATCACGCGTAACGTCGAACGGGCGCGAGGCCTGCGTCGCGAGGCGCTGCGTATGCTGCGCCAGCTGCTCGGGGAGCTGCCGCCGGGGGCGGTCGAGACGCCAACCACCCTGGTGCGGCTCGGTGAGCTCGAATGGGAAGAGGCTCGCGAGGCCTTCCTCGCCGAGTTTGCGGCGTGGGAACGCACTCCGAGCGATCGACAGAGCGCTCCGCCGATCCCGAATTTCGCCGCGCCGCGGGCGCGCTTCGCGCGCGTCCTCGAGCAGCACCCCGAGTTCGAGCGCTACGACCTGGCCCTGTACGTCGACGGGTTTTTGGCCACCGAAGAAGGTCACGTCGAGCAAGCTCTGGAGCGCTTCAACCGCATCCTCGCCGAATACCCAAAGAGCCCCTTCGTGGCAGACGCGCACATGGTGCGCGCGGAGGCCGAGTTTGGCAGATCCGCCCCCAACTACACCTTTGCTTATGAGGAGTATGAGGCCGTGCTGGCACTGCCAGACTCCGGGCTGCATGATCTCGCGCTCTTCAAGAGCGCCTGGGCGCTGTGGCGGCTGGGGCAGACCGACGAAGCGGCGCGGCGCTTTCTGAGCGTCTTCAAGGCAGGGGCCGAGCGCAACACGCCTCGCCCTGGCCAGCGTCGAGACGAGCTCGATCAGCTACAAGCCGAAGCTCTAAAGAACTTGGTCGCGGTCTTCGTGGAGGACGAGAAGAACACGGCGGACGATATGCACGGCTTCTTGGTGAAGGCCGGCGGTGAGCGCTTTGCCGGCGAGATCGTGCGCGCCCTGGCCGAGGCGTTGTACGATCAGGCGCACTACACGCGAGGCATCGAGGCCTATCGCCTGCTGATCCGCTTGGCGCCCACCCACGAGTCCGCCTACGAGCACGCGCTGGCGATCGCGCTCGGGCATTCGACGCTCGAGGCCTGGGACGAGCTCGGGCAGGACTACGCGTGGCTGCTCGAGGAGTACGTCGCGAAACCCACGATTCCGCGGCCAGAAGCCGCTGCCGCTCCGACGCCAACCTCTGTAGCCAGCCCGCCTCCCGTGCCAGCCACGGCCGCCCCCACGGGTGGCGAGCGCCCCTCCACGAACGGCGCGTGGCTCGCGCTCCAGGACGCCGCGACCCGCAAGCGCGCCTCGGAGGCCATTGAACGGCGCCTCTACGCTGACGCTCTGGGTTTGCACGCCAAGGCGCAGTCCGACAAGACCAGTCGCATGGAATTTGAAGCCGCCGCGGCGCTGTACGCCACCTACGTGAGCCGTTTCGCTCACGGGCCGCGCGCCTACGAAGCACACTTCAATCTCGGCGAGATTTGCTTCCATCACCTCGGGCAGACCAGCCGCGCTGCGGAGGCTTACCTCGCCGCCGTGCGCCTGAGCCCGAACGGGCCGTGGTCACGTGACGCGCTGTATAACGCCCTGGCCGCCCTCGAGTCAGCGCGCGAGGCGGAGTTTCAGGCGGCAAAGACCGCCGGGCAAAAGCAGCGTGAAACGCCGACAGACAAGCAGCTCACGCAGGCAATGGAGCTCTACGCTAGCACCTACCCCGACGACCCCGCATTGCCGGAGCTCTTATTCCGCCAAGGTCGACTATATTACGACTACGAGCTGTACGACCCCGCCGTCCGGCAATGGGGGCTCTTGCTCGAGAAACACGCCGCGAGCTCTCACGCCCGAGAGGCGGGTGAGCTGATCCTCGACTCCTTCAACAAGAGCCAAGACTATCAGAACATCGAGACCTGGGGCCGCCGCTTACTCCTGGCACCGGCCTTCGCGGAGGCCAAGGCCCAGGCGCGTCTGACGACGTTGATCGTGCAAGCGATCTTCAAACAGGGCGAGCAAGAGTCCGCGGAGGGGCGGCACGCGGTCGCGGCCGCTGCCTACCTGCGCGCTGCGCGCGAGTTTGAGAAAGACGAACGCGCGGCTCTGGCGGCCGTGAACGCCGCGGCGGAGGCAGCGCTCGCGGTCGATCTCGGGCTACTGCGCGAGGCCGCAGCGCTGTCCACGGGTGAGTTCCGCGGGCGGCCTGAGGCGGCGCGCGGCGTCTGGATCGCGGCCAACGTGCATCAGTCCGTGGGCTTGCTCGCCGAGGCCGCGCAATACTACGCGGACCTGGCCAAGACCTGGCCGAAGGACGAGCGCCACCAGGCGGCCCTGTATAACGCCGTGCTGCTCTATCAGAGCCTCGGCGAGCGGAAGCTCGCCATCGCCGCGGGCGAGAGCTTCGTGCGCCGCTACCCGGGCGATCCGCTCGCTGACGAAGTGAACTTCTCGATGGGCAAGGCACACGAGCAGGCCGAGGACTGGCGCTCTGCGCAGGCCCTGTATGCTCGCTACTCCAGCTCGGCGAAGTTGCCAAGCCGGCGCATCGAAGCGCTCGTTCGGCTCGCGGTCGCCCACGTCGAGTTGGCTGAGGAGGCGCCGGCGCGCGAGGCTCTGGAGCGCGCCATCCAGCAGCACAAGGCGCACGCGCGCGCGCTCGACGAACGCGGTAAGTATTTTGGCGCCCGAGCGCACTTCATGCGGGCCCAGCGCATCCTGGCCGAGTTCGAGCAAATCAAGATCGAAGGTGACGTGAAGCTCTTGGGGCAACGCCTTGCGCGTAAGGCCGAGCTGCTCAAACGAGCGAGCGGGGCGTTGCTCGAGACGGCCAAGCTCGGCGTCGCGGAGTGGACGACGGCGTCTCTGTATGAAGTGGGCTCGATTTACGAGTCCTTCGCCCAGTCTTTGATGAATTCTCCGGCGCCCCCGAACGCGAGCGCCGAGCAGGCGGAACAATACCGCACGCAGATCGACGAGTTCGTCGTGCCGATCGAGGAGAAGAGCATCGAGGCCTACGAGAGCGGTTGGCTAAAGGCGATCGAGCTCGGCATCTTCAACGCCTGGACGGCGAAGATGCGCCAAGCGCTCGGTCGCCTGAATACCGAAGTCTACCCTCCGCTCTCCGAGGTGGGCTTTCGGTTGCGCGGAGAGGGAGGCAGCCGACTGCCCCAATTGATCCCGAGCACCCGCCGCACCGAGGCCGGCAAGAGCTCGGACTACCTGATCGCGGCGCCGGCAGTCACCGAAAAGGCTGCGCCGGAGGGCGCCCGCCCGCAGCTCACGCCAGGCCAGCGCGTATCGCAGGTGAGTCGATGAGCGCCGGCAAGTCCCTGCGCATCGGTCCAGCGTGGCTCTCTTGGTCGGGCGCTTGGCGACGGCCTGCAGCGCGCAGCGCTTTCGGCGCCGTTCTGATCCTGAGCTGCGCCTCCAGCAGCGCCGTGCGCGAAGCCCCGCCCGTCCCCGTCGCGCGCAAAGCCGCGGTCGGCAAAATGATACGCGCCGTGGAACGAGCCGCGCGCCCCGCGAGCCAGGCCGATGCGGTCAGCCTCTTGCGAGAGGCAGTTGCGGAAGACCCCGAGCTCTGGGAGGCGCGCTACAACCTGGGTGTGCTGTTGGCGCAACGAGGCGAGCCGGGAGCCGCGCGCGAGCAGCTCACACGAGCCCACGAGCTCGCCCCCAACGCCGAAGACGTCGTAGCTGCTCTGGGTGAGGTGCTTCGTCGCAGCGAAGAGCTCGGGCAAGCCAGCCATATTCTGACCGCCTTCGTGCAGGCCTTCCCTGCGGCCCTCTCGGCGCGTCGTGTGCTCGTGACCGTGTTGCGGGAGAGCGGTCAGGCCGACCTGGCGCTGGTGCAAGCGCGTGAGCTCTTGAAGCGGCAGCCCGGCAATCCTGCGGCGCTGGCAGAGCTAGCCCTGACGCACTTGGAGCAGGGTCAAGTCGACGTCGCGGAGCTCTTGATTGAGGAGGCGCTGAAGGTCGAGCCTCGAGCAGCAGTGGTTCTGCGCGCTGCCGGCCTGATCGCTTTGCAGCGCGGAGAAGACGCGCTCGCTTTCGTGCATTTCGCCAGGGCGACGGAGCTCGATCCGAGCGACACCGCGGCGGGGCTCAACACGGCGACCGTGCTGCTGCAGGCGGGCGTGTACGCGCGCGCGGAGAAACACTTCCGAGCGGTGCTTGCCGCCGCGCCCGACTCCGAGGCGGCGAAACTGGGCCTCGCGGCTGCGCTGCGGGGACAGGGCAGCCGAGATCAGCCGGGCCCCTACCTGGTGGCCGAGGGCCTGCTCAAGGAGATTTTGAAGGCTTCGCCTCGCCACTGGGCAGCGGCGCACAACTTGGCTGTCTTGTACGCGGAGTCGATGGACCGCCCCGCAGAAGCGACGGCTCTTTTTGCAGAGTTTCTGAGCAACGCCCCGGATCAGCATCCTGCGCGAGTGAGGGCCCAAAAGTGGGTTGATGAGCACGCTGACGCAAAACCGGCGTCCAGCGCGCAGGCGAAACGGTGACGATATCCGCCCGCTGGCTTGGCCCTTAGGCCGCGCTTAAGGGGCAGGCGGGACGCCGCGCATGTAGTACGGGGTAGAAATGGCTCCTACATTCGGCGTAAGTTCCCGTGCGGAGAACAGGGCAGCTGTGGGCGCGGCCGACCTCCCTTTGTCCTCCGGTGGGTCCTGGCTCGATCGGGGCCGCGGCCAGCAAAATGGCGATGGTAATTGATGTCTGAGGCGGATGGTCAGCGTTCGATTTCTGCCGCCAACGCGGCGGGGATCTTTGCGGAAAGCTCTAAGTTCGGTGCGTATGTCATCGGTCCCTGCATCGGGCATGGTGAAACGGGCCGCATCTATCGCGCCGAGCACGAGGCCATCAACAGTCAGCTCGCCCTCAAGGTCTTCACGGACGAATTCGCCCGCAGCGCCATGGGGCGGAACCGCTTCCTGAGAGAAGCGCGCCGAGCCGCGACGGTCCGCCACCCGAGCGTCGTCAACATCTTCGACGTGGGCGTTCAGGACGGCATCCCCTACCTGGTGATGGAGCTGCTCGATGGCGAAGATCTGGATGCGCTCCTGCATTCGCGCGGTGGCCTCGACGAGGGCGCTATCGTCGACTTGATCGTGCCTATCGTGGCAGGGCTTTCGGCGCTGCACGAGGTCGGCATCGTGCACGGTGATTTGAAGACAAAAAACATCTTCCTCGTGTACCGCTCGCCGCGCGAACGCGAGCCCAAGCTGCTCGATTTCGGCATCTCCAGGGCGGCGGGCGCCGAGAAGCTGCGCCGCTCGTCGGGTACGCGCGGCATCTTCCGAGGTAGCGCGCTGTACGTCTCGCCGGAAGCCGCGCGCGGGGAAGACGCCACGCTGCTGTCGGATCAGTATTCGCTCGGGGTCGTGCTCTACGAGTGTGCGGTCGGCGTCAACCCGTTCGCCGCTTCCACCGGCCTGGACGCGATTCGGCGCATCGTACACGGTGACTACCCGCCGCTGTCGCGACACGAGGCGCGCCCCTCCGAGCCCTTGGTGCGCATCATCGAGCGAGCCATGAGCCTCGATCCAGAGAGCCGTTACCCCGACCTCAAGGCGCTCGGGCGGGAGCTTTTGATGTTGGGCGGGGAACGCACTCGCATGACGTGGTCGTTGAGCTTTGGAGAGGCCAGAGCGATCCAGGTGTCCGGGCGCAGGGGTCTCTCGCCGCTCGGCTTTGTCCGGCGACAGGTCGAGAGGGCGCTTTCGCGTTGGCCTGACCGTTTCGACTGGAGCAGCGCGGCGGCGATCGTCTTTGGCCTCATCACGTTCGCGTGGGGCGTCGCCATCCTGCTCCGCCGCTGAGGCCACGGGGGCGGTCAGGCGCACCGAGCCTCAGGTAAACACCGACTCGCAGAGGTAGGTCGGCGTGATGCCCTTGGACTGAATCATCACCATGGCTTGATTGGGGCGAGTGTTGCCGGAGAGCACGAGCGCGGTATCTAGTCCGAAGGTGTTGGCGCCCAAAATATCTGTCTCGAGCGTGTCCCCGACCATCAGGATGTCGCTCTTCTTCAGGTGCGGGACGTTGTCGTGAGCGCAAGCGAAGGCGTGCGAGAACATCATGGTGTCGGGCTTGCCGAAGCGGATGAACGCCTTGCCCACGATGCGCTCCAGCATCAGCGCCAAGCTACCCACCGCTAACCCCACCTCTTCATCGTTGACCGGGTAGGCCAGGTCGGGGTTAGCGACGACGACGGTGGCGTTCACTCGCCGCATCAGGTTCAACGTCAAATTGATGTCTCGGAACCAGTCAAATCCCTCGTCGTCGAGCAGAGCGATCGCTGCCACGTCCTCATTGCTGCGACACGTGTTGATATGGATCGGCGTGAGCCCAGCGCTCTCGATGTAAAACGCCGCGCTCGGTTTGCCCAGGTAAGCCACCTTGCCGGTGCGCACTTTGGCACGCAGGAAGTCCTTCGCCAGGATGCCGGACGAGATGATCTTCCCCGCGGGGATCAAGACACCATGCTCCGGGTGGACGAAGGCAGCGGCCATCTGCGCCGGAGAGCGCGAAGCGTCGTTGGTGATGACGTAGACGTCCTTCCCCTGGCGGATGATCCAACTCAGCAGCTCGGGTACGCCCTGCATGACCCCCCGCGCGTTCTTGAGCACGCCATAAGCGTCGAAAAAGATGACCCGGTAGCGACTGACGAGTGAAGAGAAGGACTCCAGCATGAGACATGCAGCATATCCGGGTTTTAGCCGCTGACAACGGCCCCGTGGCCGACCAACTGACGTTTCGGGGGCTCATCAACGGTTCAGTGCGGTCTCCCGTGCGCAACGAATAGTCGTCAGCGCATTTCTGGCCCTCGTCCTGGATACATTCCAGAAACGTTTGCCCACTACTTTCCATGCTGCCGCGGGGCAAATTTGGCAGATTTAACTGCCCCAATTGTTAAGGAGACGCGATGACGACCGCAGCGGATGTTCTGAAGCTCATTGGAGAGAAGGGCGTCAAGTTCGTTGATTATCGCTTTGTCGATACCAAGGGCAAAGAGCAACACGTCACGGTGCCTCACCATCAGGTGGACGCCGCAATCTTCAAAGACGGCAAAATGTTCGACGGCTCGTCGATCGCCGGTTGGAAGGGCATCGAAGCCTCCGACATGATTCTGATGCCGGACCCCAACACGGCGGTCATGGACATCTTCTTCAAAGATCCGACGCTCATCCTGCGCTGTGATGTCATCGAGCCAACGACGGGTAAAGGCTATGAACGCGACCCTCGCTCCCTAGCAAAGCGAGCGCTCTCGTACCTGAAGTCGACGGGCATCGCCGACACGGCCTACTTTGGTCCTGAAAACGAGTTCTTCATCTTCGATAGCGTGCGCTACCAGACCGACATGAGCGGTACCTCTTACGCCATCGAGTCGAGCGAAGCCGCGTGGAGCTCAAACCTCGCCTACGACGGCAAGAACAGCGGTCATCGGCCAGGGGTCAAGGGCGGGTATTTCCCCGTGCCGCCAGTCGATGCACTGCAGGATATTCGCTCGCACATGTGCTTGGCGCTCGAGCAGATGGGCCTCAAGGTCGAAGTCCACCACCACGAGGTGGCGACCGCTGGGCAGTGTGAGATCGGTGTCGGCTTCGGTGATCTCCTCAAGAAGGCCGACGACGTGCTGATGCTCAAGTACGTCGTTCAGAACGTCGCGCACCTATACGGCAAGACGGCGACCTTCATGCCCAAGCCGATGGTGGGCGACAACGGCAGCGGCATGCACGTGCACCAGTCGCTGGCCAAGGAAGGCAAGAACATCTTCCAGGGCGATACGTACGCGGGCTTGTCGCAGGACGCGCTGTACTACATTGGCGGCATCATCAAGCATGCGCGCTCCATCAACGCCTTCACGAACGCGAGCACCAATAGCTATCGGCGTCTGGTGCCGGGCTTCGAGGCCCCGACCATCCTCGCCTACTCGGCGCGCAATCGGTCTGCTTCGATCCGCATTCCGTGGGTGCAAAACCCCAAGGCAGCGCGCATGGAGATCCGTTTCCCCGACTCGACGTGCAACCCCTATCTCGGCTTCAGCGCCATGATGCTCGCCGGCCTCGACGGCATAAAGAACAAGATCGATCCAGGCAAGCCCGCCGACGTCGACTTGTATGAGCTATCGCCCGAGGAAGAGTCCAAGCTCCTGCTCGTGAGCTCCAGTCTGGACATGTCGCTCGAGAACTTGAACAAGGATCGCGAGTTCTTGATCCAGGGCGACGTCTTCACGAACGATCTCATCGACGCCTACATCGACCTCAAGATGAAGGAAGTGACTCGCATCCGTCAGGCGACTCACCCGATCGAGTTCGACATGTACTACAGCCTCTGATTCAGCGTCGTCCGTCGCTCCCGAGCTGGCCGCTGCCGCTCGGGAGCCGGGGAGGCGAGCTCAGTGCATGACCATCGGCGGGGGGTGTCATGCTCGCGGGGGCGCGCCACGCTCCGTCCGAACGCGCCTCGCGTCAGCGTTGATGTCGCGAAATTCATCGACCAACGCCTGCAACACCTCCGCCCTCGCTTGCAGCTCTGAAGCCGATACGCCGGGGCCCGCTGCTCTCGAGCCTCGCTCCCCGAGCCCAGAATCAGCGTAAGTCTGCACTAGGCGCAGGATCTCGTCTCTCAGCTCGACCGCCTTGTCGAGGTCGAGCCCTTCGAGCCGGCCTTTGTGAAACATGCCTTCGCTCGAGTTTGTGGACCGCGACTGCGCTCCGCCCCCCGCCGTCTCGATGTGCAGATGCGCCAGCTTGAGCAGGCGTTCGAGGGGGCCCTGCTCGAGGCTCAAATTCTGCACGTTCGCGAAAGTATACGTGCTCTCCTCGATGGCCAACGCTCCGCGACGAATGCGCAAGCTGCGATCGGTCAGCAGGTAGAAGCGCATGTCATAATCCAGGCGGATCAAGAAATAGCGCAGCAGCATCACCAGCACGGTGATCGCTACGATGCCCCCGGACACGAAGGCCATGGCGGCAGTCGGGGCTGGGGTGGGGGAGAGGCGCCAGGCGACGAGCTCGAAGACTAGCGCCGCGCCAATCGACGCAAAATGCACGATCAACTGCAAAGTCAGGTAGCGCGCGGATGGCTTCTCCACCCGCAGCGAGTGTGCCGAGCCGATCGGGGGTTGCGGCGGCTCGTGCGGCGCCCGAAGGAGCAAGAGGAGTGGCCGCTTCAGGCTCTCGTACACCACGCTCGCCTCAATGCTGCCGCGGGTCGTTACCGCCCACTCGCTGCGCTGACCTCTGGAGCTCGGCCTTGAGCTCGCGAACTTCCACCAGCAGCTCGCCGAGCAAGGCCAGCGTTGGATCGGCCGCTTCCACCGGGGAGCCCTCGTCCTCACCGGCTCCGCGCATTCGCGAATACAGAAAGTCTCGCACGAGCTCGAAATCCGTCAGCCCCACGATGCTCATCTCGGCTCCGGTGCTCCCGGACGCGGTCTGAACGCGGATGGTGGCGAGGCCAAGCCAGCGCTCGAACAACCCGCGGGACACGTGGATGTCCTGAATTCGAGCGTACGTCAGGTTGATTTCTCGCCGCCAGAGCACCCCCCAGCTCATGCCGATGCCCTCCGCATCGAAGTGATAGCGCAGCGTGTGGTACTTGAAATAGAGCGGCACGAAGGCCACCGCAAACCAAGGCCCCAGCAGACACAACGCCAACGTACGCAACCCGTACAACCACAACAGCTTGGGATCAGGCCGCGTGATGTCTTGAACCGAATACAGCTGAGGTGTCAGCATTCGAGGGCGCCCACTTCCCTGGAGCGCTGGAGGTCACCTCCACCGCCCAGCATCACCCCCCGCGCCAAAACCTGACCATTCATCGCATCTTGCCAGTCGAACCCCCGAAAAGCTCGAGCCAGATGCGTAGTCGCCCGAGAACCGGCCCGGAACCGTATTTTCTACGGTGAGGACCGGAAGCGCAGGGCGACATAGCAGATGGCCGAGATCTTCGGGGTCGTGCCGTTCTTCGAAATGGGACCAATGCTCAGCGCCAAAAACGCGGGGGAGTGGTGGTGCATCAAACACTCGCCTCCAGCCGAGCGGCTCAGGCCTGTGCGGCGCGGGCCCGCCGAGGGGCAGAGCGAGCGCCATTCTTTGCTGCCACTCCTTCTTCAGACGTCGTCTTGCTGGCGCGCCCATTGGCGCGACCGGCTTCCTTCTTGTCGGGCTTTTCCGCAGAGCCATTGCTGGTTGCCGCCGTCGCCTTCTTGACGCCGCCGAGCAGAGCCTGAGCGAGCTCTTCGGCACGGTCGGTCTTCTCCCAGCTGAACTCCGGACGACCGAAATGGCCGTACGCCGAGGTGGCGCGATAAATGGGCCGTAGCAGGTCGAGCTGTTCGACGATGGCGCGAGGGCGCATGTCGAAATTCTTGATAATGTAAGCCGAGAGCTTGTCGTCGTCGATCTTGCCGGTGCCAAACGTGTTGACGTTCACGCCCACGGGCTTGGCCACGCCGATGGCGTACGCGAGCTGAACCTCGGCCCGCGTCGCGATGCCCGAGGCCACGATGTTCTTCGCGACGTAACGGGCATAGTAAGCCGCAGAACGATCGACCTTTGAAGGGTCCTTGCCGCTGAAGGCACCGCCGCCGTGGCGACCCATGCCGCCGTACGTGTCGACGATGATTTTTCGACCCGTCAAGCCGGCGTCCCCATGCGGGCCGCCGATGACGAAGCGCCCCGTCGGATTAATGAAATACTTGGTCTTGTTGTCGAGCAGCTTCTTCGGCAAAGCCTTCTTGATCACGAGCTCCATGATGGCCTCGTGGATCTGCTTGTTCTTCGCTTCCGGGCTGTGTTGAACCGACACGACGACCGTCTCGATGCGGAGCGGCTGGTCATTGCGGTCATACTCGAGCGTCACCTGGCTCTTGGCGTCTGGGCGGAGGAAGTCAACCTTCCCAGATTTGCGCACCTCGGTGGTGCGGCGCATCAGCTTGTGCGCGTACATGATGGGCGCCGGCATCAGCTCCGGCGTCTCATCCACGGCGAAGCCGAACATGAGTCCCTGATCCCCTGCGCCCTGCTCCTTGAAGGCGCCCTCGCCCTCCGTCACGCCCTGTGAGATATCGGGGGACTGCGGCTCGATCGCGGTGAGCACGCCACAAGACTCCCAGTCGAAGCCCATGGCCGAGCTGGTGTAGCCGATCTCTTTGATCGTGCTGCGCGCCAGCCTGCCGAAATCGACCCTGGCTTTGGTCGTGATCTCGCCGCCGACGATCACGAACCCCGTCTTGCAGAAAGTCTCGCACGCGACTCGGCTCAGCGGGTCTTGTTCCAAGCAGGCGTCGAGGACAGCGTCTGAGATCGCATCGCAGACCTTGTCGGGATGCCCTTCGCCTACGGATTCCGAAGTAAACAGGTAGCTTGACATGAGCGTGACTTTCTTTCCTCCAAGAGCCCCCACGGCTGGGAGCGGACCCTAACACGAAGTGCTTCGCTCGAGGACACGTGTCCAGACAGACTGCTGAACTTTTGTTGCCGACGCGGCGCCTTTTAGGCGCCGCCCGAGTGCCCTCCCACACGTCGCTCTCGAGCAAGCACCCGCCATAGGCCCGCTCACCAGCTACGGCTCCCGGGGACGGCCGCGCAAGTCTGCATCGGCGATATACCGGCAGAATGGCGCGAATCGCCGGCGCCCTGCGAGTGTCGTTCGAGCTGAGCGCCGCTCCCCGCAGCTGCTGCGCGGAATTCCTCCCAAAATGCGGCGTAAAGCCGACGGCGGGCCTTGGCCGCTCGCAACGGAAGTGGTATGGGCTGCCGGCCTTTGCATTCTCGGATGGAGGGGCCACTTCGAAGGCTCTCGCCGCGCGCGGCTTGGCAATCCCATCGCTTCGATGGATTCGGCAGACTAGGGTTAACGCATGAACGACATGGATCAGAACAACGACTCGGGCCCCGGCGGCCCATTTTCGTCCGTCGGCCGCGGGCGCAAAGTTGCGAGCCGCCTCGGCATCAAAGCCGACGAGCTGACCTTTGATTACAAGGATCCTCGCCTTTTGGCCTACTTCATCACGGATCGCGGCCGCATCATGCCGCGCCGCATGACCGGGCTGACCGCCAAGCAGCAGCGGGCCTTGACGACCGCCATCAAGCGCGCGCGAGAGATCGCGCTGCTTCCCTACACCAAGCCCGAGTAAGCACGTCGCGGAGTGGGCGTTACCCGCAGCGTTACCCGCAGCGGGGCGCCCGACGGGGCATAGCCCCGCCAGTGGGGGATACGCGCAAAGCCAAGCTGCGGAGCTTGCAAGGTGGGCCCGTGTGCCAGCTGGGCCCAGTTGCTAGTTGAGAACGTCGCGGGGCGCCTTCGAGCGAGGACAGCGCCGCCGCGCCCCAGGCGTCACGCTGTGGGGAAGTTCTCGTTGCCTGCGATTTCGCCCTCGTCGTCATCCCACCACACCGAGAAGGGGTCGGCGAACGACTCCCAACCGAGCTGGCCGAGCCGCATCTCGACGTCGTCGAGCAGGCAGTGGTTCAGCGCCTGCTCGATGGCTGAGCGGTCCATCCCTGCGCCGATGAACACCAGCTCTTGCCGACGGTCGCCGTAGGGCTCCTCATGCAGGCGGTGGATCTCCTCCTGCGCGACCGGCTCTTCAGGCCACTCGTCCTTGGGCAGGCTTGCCCACCAGCGCCCGGCGAGGTCGTCCCGGAAGGCGTGCCCCGCTTGGGACCAGATGCCGGCGTGGTTGTGGCGAGAGGCGAGCCAGAAGAAGCCCTTGACCCGGATCACTCCAGCCATCTTCTCCTGGAGCGCATCCCAGAGGCGGCCTGGGTGGAAGGGGCGACGCGCGCGATATACGAAGCAGTCGAGGTCGAACTCCGCCGTCGGCGGCACCTTCTTGCCGATGATTGCGCGCTGCCAGCCCGATGCTTGACTGGCTTTATCGAACTCGAAAGCGTGCGTGTCCAGCACCACCTCCATCGGCACCATGCCGTGGGTCGCCCGGATCAAACGAGCCTTCGGGTTCAGCTGGTGCAAGATGGCTTCGAGCCGACGCAGCTCGAGCTCGGCAACCAGATCCGTCTTGTTGATGACGATCACGTTGGCGAACTCCACCTGCTCCGCGAGCACGTCGGAGATGCTGCGGTCGTCCGCCGGATCGAGCGAGATGCGACGCTCACGCAGCGTGTCGCTTCGCTCGAAGTCGAGCGGGAAGTTCAGCGCGTCCACCACGGTGATCATCGCGTCCACCCGCACGATGTCCTCGAGCGTGCTGCCAAACTCGTCATCGGAAAAGAAGCCAGCGGCCACCGGCAGCGGCTCCGAGATGCCGGTCGCTTCTACCAAGATGTAGTCGAACTGTTCGCTGGCCGCTATTTGCGTCAGCCGCTCGGCGAGCTCGTCGCGCAAGCTGCAACAAATGCAGCCGTTCTTCAGCTCAATCACGTTCTTGTGATGCTTGAGGCTGGCTCCGCTCAAGAGCTTTTGGTCCGCGCTGTACTCGCCGATGTCGTTGACGATGACGGCGATCCGGCGGTTTTCGGGGTTGTTCAGGATACGATCGACGAGGGTGGTCTTCCCCGCGCCCAAGAACCCAGAGATCACCGCTACCGGTAGCCGCGGGCGAGCGTTTCCAGGGCTGCTCACGGGCGTGCCACCAACGGAGCCGCGCTCGCTGAGCTCATCGGCGACGAAAGGGCCAGCAGAGACGAATTTTGCGCGCGAGGCCCCAGGCTAGCAACAACCGCTTGCAACCGGGAGGTACACGGAGTTCCGCACACCACCCGGTGGGGCAGTACCGGATCAAATGCGGCGTTCATTTAAGCGGGCTATTTCTTGTTGTAGCGCGCCTTGAAGCGTTCGATGCGGCCCGCGGTGTCCACGAGGCGCTGCTTGCCGGTGTAGAAGGGATGTGAATGCCCGCTGATGTCGACGTGCACGATAAAGTGGTCGACACCGTCGATCTTCTTGCTCTCATTCGAGCTCATGGTCGAGTGCGTCACGATCTCGTTCGCGCCATCGACGAAGACGACGGGATTCAGCTTTGGATGGATGTCAGCTTTCATAGTTCTCAACCCGGAGGCTACTCGTGGCCTCTCGCAGCCAGGCGACCGATCGTGGGCCGCGCTGTCACATTGTCAATTGGCATTTGAATCGAGCCTCGGCACCACGCGGTCGACGCCGGCACTGACCGAGGAGCGGCCGAAGGGCCCGCTCGGCGCTCGAGCCAGCGTGGGCTTTAATCACGGGACGGGGGGAGATGTCTAGTGCCGCGGCGCCAATAGTGATGGAGGCGCGGCGACGAGCGCCCGCTTGGCAGGGAGCAAGGACTATTCGTAAGGGCGGCGGGGCCAGAACGGCGTCCGTGCCCAGCAGGGCTCGGCAAAGAGCGCTTGAAGTTTGCAATTTCGAGCACTAGCCTGCCGCGCTCTTGCGAGACGAAAAGCACGCCCGCCTTACGGCCGGGTTTGACAAGCTGGTAGACTTGCGGAGCGCGAGCCTGCACGGTGACCATGGACGGGTGCTGGCGTATGACGCTGGGCGCGCGTAGACGCGGATAATCGATGGAAGCAGCGTACGTTCAAGTGGCTCTGGTGGATCGGCCGGGGCCCGTAGCCCTCGAAAGTCTCGACGGCGCATTGGCGGCGGCCAGGTCCGGGGAGGCCCCCGTCGAGCCGGTGTTCCCGGTCGAAGCGGGCGCCTACCGGGCGTTGCCCATGGCGGAGGTGCGGTCACGTCTGGATGCGGTCCTTCTGGCACGTCACGCCGACGTCGGCCTGGAGGTCTTGCTGCAGAGCGGGTTGATTGGGGCGCTCCTGCCGGAGGTCTCGAAGATCGTGGGCTTTGGCGACGGGGAGTCGCACAAAGACGTGTGGCGGCACACCAAGCAGGTGGTGATCCAATCCGTGCCGCGTTTGCCGGTGCGCTGGTCCGCCCTGCTGCACGACATCGGCAAGCCGCGCACGCGCTCTGTCGCGCCGGACGGTGCGGTCCACTTTTTTCACCACGCGGAGGAGGGCGCTCGCATGTTCGAGCGCTTGGAGCGCCGCCTGGGTCTGTTTGCGGCGGATCCTGAGCTGGGCGCCGAGATCCAGTTTCTGATCCTGCATCATCAGCGGGCGCATCAATACGAGGAAGAGTGGACTGATAGCGCCGTGCGGCGCTTCGCGCGGGAGATCGGCGGCTCACTCGATGATCTGATGGCCTTGTCGCGGGCGGACATGACGACCAAGCGGCGCGAGAAGCGGCGCCGGTTTCTGTATCAGCTCAAGGATTTGCAGGAGCGCATCGCGGCATTGGCCGCGGACGATGCCAAGCAGCCCCCGTTGCCCAAGGGCCTTGGGGACGAGTTGATGAAGGCGTTCGAGCTACCGCCGAGTCGCCTGATCGGTGAGCTGCGCCGCGCCCTGGAGGCAGTGGTTGAGGCGGGTGAGCTGCCCGCCGGGCAAACGTCGGACGTCTACATCGACTTCGTGCGAAGCCGACGCGCTCGGTTCGGGCTCGAATAGGGCTGGACTGTGCGGCCAGGCTCAGCCGTCCGGGCGCAGCATCCGCGTGAGCTCGAGCGTTCGGTCCGGCAGCTCCATGGCTAGAGCGAGCGGCGCAATCACCCTGAGGACCCGCTCGACGTCGATGTCGTCACGATGCAACGCCATCAGTTGCGCGATGTCGCTCCGATCGCGGTCGCGCCAGGCAAGGGCTTTATAGATAACGAGGTCCTCGGCGCACGCGACGGGCAAAACGATCCCCCGGAGGCGTTCGTGGGGCGCGCGCTGCAACGCCTCTTCTTCGAACGGGAGCCACGCCAGACTCAGATCGATCTCGACCTCGGACGGTGTGTGGACCAGTAGCACCACCTGATTCTGCGATGCAAACGCGAGCCCACCCTCGATGCGGAAGACCAGGGCCTGGGCCTCGAGCTCTCGATACAGCGCATCGAGGTCGAGACCTGGTCCCCACACGGTCGCGTCCACGTCGTCGGTATGGCGCGGAACACCGCGGCATACGACCGCAATGCCCCCGATGATCATGAATGGCGCCCCAACGCGGGTGAGCGCACGCGACAGCGCTGCTAGCGCCTGCCTCAGCCCTGCCTCAGTCATCGCGACACGGACCGCGCGTAAGGAGCGCAGAGCCGTCCCCATTGCCGATAGACGGTCAAGTCCTCCGCAGGAATGCCAGAAGGCTTCAGGAGGCCTCGCTCGTCCGCTAACGCCATCATTTCGAGGGCGCGCACCAGCGACTCGTCGGCACTCGGTAGGGGCCTTCGTCGGCGCGCGTCGTCGCTCACCCGTTCGGCAAGGCGAAAGCGCGCCAACCAATGTTTAGGGTCAGCATCCTCCATGACGTCATTGGTAGCACGCGCGCACGAGTTTGCGCTTTGCACACCGGAGCGGACCGTGGGCCAGGGTCACTAGGGGCAGTCGACCTGGCCGCTGCCGGCTTCGACCCGGGTGCTGATGAGCTGCCGGTCCCCGCGTGCGTTGTCGATGCGCCCGACGGGTGGCCAGTATTTGTACTCGACCTGCCACGCCGTCGGGTAAGCGGCCTGCCGCCGCGAATAGGTGTGCTTCCAATCATCGCTGCTGACTGCGGCCGCGGTGTGCGGGGCGTGCTTGAGCGGGTTGTCCTCGCGGTCCGAGAGGCCCTCATCGATCGCGCGGATCTCCTCGCGAATGGCGATCATCGAGTCGCAGAAGCGGTCGAGCTCCAGCTTGGATTCACTCTCCGTGGGCTCGATCATCAAGGTTCCGGCGACCGGGAACGACATCGTCGGCGAGTGGAAGCCGTAGTCCATGAGCCGCTTCGCGATGTCGTCGACCTCGATGCCGGTGCGCTTCTTCAGCGGCCTGAGATCGATGATGAACTCGTGCGCGACACCTTCGCGCTCACCGGTGAACAGGATCGGGTAGTGAGGCGCCAGGCGTTTGGCCATGTAGTTGGCGTTCAAGATCGCCACCTGTGTCGCTCGCCGCAGGCCATCGCCACCCATCATGCGGATGTACGCCCACGAGATGTGCAGGATGCTGGCGCTGCCGTAGGGGGCAGCCGAGACCGGACCGATCGCCCCCTCGGTGCGTTCGAGCGCCGGGTGACCCGGCAAGAACTTCGCGAGCCTGCGCTTCACGGCGATAGGGCCCATCCCCGGGCCGCCACCTCCGTGCGGGATGCAGAACGTCTTGTGCAGGTTGAGGTGACAAACGTCGGCGCCGTAGTCGCCCGGACGGCAGACACCCACCTGGGCGTTCATGTTCGCTCCGTCCAGATACACGAGCCCCCCGTGCTGGTGCACGATTTCGCAGACCTCGCGCACTCGCTCTTCGAACACGCCGTGTGTCGACGGGTAGGTGAGCATCAACGCGGCGAGCTCGTCCCGATGCTGGGTCGCCTTGGCCTCCAGGTCTGCCAGGTCGATATTGCCGCGGCTGTCGCACGACACCGTCACCACGCGCATGCCGGCCATCACCGCCGTGGCCGGGTTCGTGCCGTGCGCCGAAGTGGGGATCAGGCAAACTTGACGCCGCGTGTCACCGGCGTTCAGGTGGTAGGCGCGGATCACGAGCAGCCCCGCGTATTCGCCCTGCGCGCCGGCGTTGGGTTGCAGCGAAACCGCGTCCATGCCCGTGATCTCCGCCAGCCAATCACGAAGCTCGGCGAGCATCTGTGCGTAGCCCCCCGCTTGTTCCTTGGGCGAGAAGGGATGCAATCTGCCGAGCTTGGGCCAGGTCAAGGGCAGCATCTCGGCAGTGGCGTTCAGCTTCATGGTGCAGGAGCCGAGCGGGATCATCGAGGTCGTGAGCGACAGATCCCGGTTCTCTAGTCGCTTCATATAGCGCAAGAGCTCATGCTCGGAATGATGGGTGTTGAACACCGCGTGGCTGAGGTAGCGGCTCTGGCGAGCAAAGGGCGCCGGGTAATCCGCGCTTGGGCTGGCTTCGAGCGCGGCAAACGCATCCAGGTCGAAGGCTTGGCCGAGGAACACGCCGAGCAGAGTCCGGATGTCTTCTGAGTTCGTCGTCTCGTCGATGGAGACGCCCAGGCTATCCGGCACGTCGTTTCTCAAGTTGACCCCAGCGCGCCGAGCCCGTTCGAGCACGGCAGCCCGATCGGCCCCCGTGATGCGCAGCGTGAGGGTGTCGAAGAAATGGGCGTTCACGGGCCGCAGCCCGCGCTGGCGTAGCCCAGCGCCTAACGTGGCCGTCAGTGAGCGCACGCGGCGCGCGATGTTCTGGATGCCGAACGGCCCGTGGTAGACGGCGTACATGCTCGCGACGATGGCGAGCAGCACCTGCGCCGTGCAGATATTACTGGTGGCGCGATCGCGCCGGATGTGTTGTTCCCGCGTCTGGAGCGCGAGGCGATAGGCGGGCTTGCCGTGGCTATCGACCGATAAGCCCGCGATGCGCCCCGGCAAGAGCCGCTTGTGAGCATCGCTCGTGGACAAAAACGCAGCGTGCGGGCCGCCGTAGCCGAGCGGCACGCCGAACCGCTGCGACGAGCCCACTGCGATGTCTGCGCCGAACTCGCCCGGCGGCGTTAACAGGCCGAGGGCGAGCAGATCGGTGGCGACAACGAGGCGTACGTCGGCGGCGTGAGCGCGCGCCGTGAGCTCCCGATAGTCTCGAATGTCGCCGCTCGAGCTCGGATACGAGACCAGGACGCCGAACAGCTCCGGGTCCTCAAAACTCAGCGCCTGCACGTCCCCCACGACGAGCTCGATCCCGACCGGGGCGGCGCGCGTCTGGAGCACGGCCAACGTCTGCGGATGCACGTCCTGATCGACGAAGAACCGCGTCTTCTTCTGACGACTGATGTGATGGCACATCGTCACTGCTTCGGCCGCTGCGGTCCCCTCGTCGAGCAGCGACGCGTTGGCAAACGGCAGGCCCGTCATGTCGGCGATCAGGGTCTGGAAGTTCATCAACGCTTCCAGCCGCCCCTGCGCGATCTCCGCCTGGTACGGGGTGTACTGCGTGTACCAGCCCGGATTTTCGAGGATGTTCCTTTGGATCACCGCCGGCGTCAGGCAATCGTAGTAGCCCATGCCGATGTAAGAACGCAGGATCGTGTTTTCGTCGGCGAGCTGAGCCAGGCGAGCGAGTTGCTCTGCTTCGCTGATCGCGGGCGGCAGAGCCAGCGGCGCGGCGGCGTGAATGGAGCGCGGCACACAACGCTCGACGAGCTCATCGAGGGACCCGAGGCCGAGGCTATGGAGCATGCTCTCGATCTGGATGGGCGTTGGCCCGATGTGTCGGCGATCAAACGCCGCAGGTGCAGCACTGGTTAAAGAAGGGTCGGCGGCCACGTAGTATTCCTGCTTTTAGGAGCTCGGAGGTCGAGCGGAGCTGCGCTAGCACCCCTGACCCGGGGAGGAAAGAGCGGCCAGGGGATCGAGCACGGGGTGTGTGCGACAAGCCTCATAGGCGTACTCGAGGGTCAAAGCAAAGGGGCGCTCCAGCTCGGATATGCGATACTCGAGGGATGGGATACAGCGGCGCACGTGGGGGGCTGGCATTGGGTGTAGGTGGTCTCCTCCTCGCCTGCGCCACCCAGAACGCCACCTCGCAGGCCATGACCATCGCGGGCGCAGCGGCGGTCGTGCTGGGGGCGAGCATGGCCGCGGATGGAAACTGCTATGCTTCGGGGGAGGGCAGCGCGGGAGTCTATTGTTCCCCGGGCCTGAGCCGGGGCGCGCGCCGAACGGGCACGGGCATCGCCGTGGCCGGTGCCGCGCTGGCCGGAGTCGGTTATGCCCTGAAGCCCAAAGGGCCCGACCGCATGCAGAGCCTGCAGGCGCCTCCCCCCTCGACGTCGTCGCCCTATCGCCTGGTCCGCCCGGCCCCGCCGGCGCCGGTCGAGGGCTGCCGCTCCCCGGCATCCGCTTCGGAGGGCGCCGCACCCGACCCCGAAGATCCTGCGTGTCCCACGCCCGCGGCCACGAGCCCAGGCCCCTCAGAAGGTCTTCGCTGAATCCAAGAGCAGCGTCACGGGTCCGTCGTTGAGGGACTCGACGGCCATGTGCGCGCCGAAGACCCCGGTCTCGACCCCCACCCCGAACGACCTTGCATGCGCGCAGAAGCGATCGAACAGGCCGCGCGCGGTCTGCGGTTCCATGGCGGCGCCAAAGCTCGGCCGGTTACCGCGGCGCAGATCGCCATACAAAGTGAATTGCGAGATGGCGAGCAGGCCGCCGTGCCCGTCGAGCAGGCTGCGGTTCATCTTGTCCTGCTCGTCCCGAAAAAAGCGCGCGTTCACGACCTTTTCGGCGAGCCAGAGGGCGTCGGCCTCGGCGTCCTCCCGCCCGACCCCGACGAGCGCGCACACACCGCCGGCGACCTGCCCGACGACTTCGCCGCCGACCCGAACGCGCGCCCATGAAACTCGCGTGATTACCGCTCGCACGCCCGCCTTCTACTGCAGTGAGCTCGAGGGGGCCACCGCTTGCAGTGGGCCGTTGCGCTCAGGGCAAGTAATACAACATGGCGAAGACCACGACCCCACTGAACGAGACGAACAGCCAGATCGGGAGCGTGTAGCGCGCGATGCGGCGGTGAGCGGCGATCCTCCCCGTCCAGCCTCGGTACACGGTGAACAGGGCGAGCGGCACGATGCCGCCGGCGAGCAAGATGTGCGGGATGAGGATGCCGAAATAAATTTGGCGCAGCAGCCCAGTCCCTCGAAAGGGCACAGAGCCGACCTGCGCGTGGTGGAGCAGGTAGCTCACCAGGAACGCCGAGGACAGACCGAACGCCGTCAACATGCAGCGGCGGTGCAAAGCGACATGTCCCGACCGCACGCACGCAAAGCCAGCCAGGAGGAAGAGCCCTGCGCCGGCGTTGAGCACGACGTTCACGCGGGCGAGCACGCTCGGCTGGGCCGTGGCCTCGTTGGTGGCAGGACCGAGCGCGATGGCCAGCGCGACGGCGACCACCACGAAGATACTCAAGGCCGCAATGATCCAACGGACCGTACCGGTCTCCGCGGCCAGGCTAGGCTGATTCACGAGCCCGAACGTAGTGCGCCAGCGGGGCCAGTGCGATCAGAATTCGTTCAGGGATCCGGCCAACGACCGGGCGAGGCCGGATAACTCGGTCGCCCGAGCAGAAACCCCTGCGCATAGTGCGCGCCGGAGTCGACCACAGCGCTCAGCTCGTCCGGCGTCTCGATACCCTCGGCCACCACGTCTGCCCCGAGCTCCATGCAGAGCCGCACCACGTGTCGCACCAGGATCTGCTGGCGAGGGCTTTTGTCCAGACCCGTGATCAGGGCCCGGTCGAGCTTGACGATGCGAGGCTCGAGATCGAGCACGCGTTTGAGGTTGGAGTGGCCCGCGCCCAGATCATCGACAGCGAGGTAGATGCCAGCCCGAGACTGGATCTCCCTGAGCACGCTCACGCAGACCTCATAGTGAGTAAAGGCAGCCGATTCAGTGATCTCCACATAGACGTCGTGATCGTGGAAGAAGACGGGGTCATCGGGGCGCACGAGCCAACGCGCGGACAGCTCGTCGGGGTGCACATTCACGAATAAGGGCGTTCCAGGAGCGCAGCGCATCGAGGCAGCGCGAACCATCCGCCCCAGGCGCCCACAACATGACTCCTCCGAAGCGCGCCGAAACAGCACCTCGGGGTTGGCGAGGCTCGGCCACTTGCAGCGGGTCAGCGCTTCGTAAGCGAACACCTCGCGCGTCGTCACGGACACGATGGGCTGAAAGACGATGTCGATGTCGTTCTCTGTGAGGCCTTCTGCATTTGGCGGCGGATCGGTGCGCAACGAGGCGAAGGCCTCCCGCGGTCCGGACGAGGCGGGGACGTCCGATACGGGCTCGGCCCTATCCAGCGAAGCAGCGCTGCTCGATGTGGGATCCCCGGCGGTCACCGGAGAGGAGTCGAACTGAGCGCGCGTGGACATCGGTGATTGCTTCTCGAGCTCGCCCTGGTGCGACGCCGGCTAGCCCTCTGGCCGCTTCGGACACCGAGCGAACGTCTAAACGTAACGTAACTGGCGGCACTTCCCTGTCGGCCCCGTCGACGGCGATCCATCAATCTGAACGACGTTCCCCCTCCAAACTGATGCAACTATGCTGCCCCATTCACAGGGAAGGAAAGTCACACAAAACGTGCCCGCCAGGTTAGAGCGCCGACCAGGGACGATGTGGGAGGCTGAGCGCGCGAGTGTCAGCAGCGCGCGCTGAGCCAATATCACTGTGAAACAATATCACTGTGAAACACAGCCGCGCCGTGAGGCCTGCTCGCGCCCTCAGGGCTCGAAGTCTGCAGCGGGCCGCTCAGCAGCCATGGGCGCCGCCGGTCCACGTTCAGCGTCGGTGGCGGGTGGGCGCCGCGGCGCGCTCTGAGCGCTGGGAGGGCTCTCGCGAGGCGGACCATCTCGCGGCACGACCTCTTTGGGGTCTCGAGGTGCGCGCCGGCGATTTGTTGGTGCAGCCTGCGCCGTGTTTGCCGCTTCATCCAGGATCGCGATCAGGCTGTCGGCCGCGTTGGCGACGCCGCGCGCGCGCGTGTTCAGCTGCGGCAAAAACTCTTCCGCCTCGATCAGCTTGGCTCGAACGCGTTCGCGCTCCGTCGCGTCCTTGAAGGAAGCGTCCACCTGATTACGCAGCTCACCCGACTCTGCCAATAATTGCTGAGTGCGCCGATGCACGCGCCCCATGTCGGCGTAGAGCGTGGCCCCGGAGAGCGCGGCCTGCGCTAGCACCTCGAGCAGCCGAAGCTCGCGCCGCTCGGGCTCTCGCCCGGGCGTCCTCAAGGTCGCAGTGGGCGGGGCCTCCGGCGCGCTTTCGGGGCTGGGTGCCTCGTCGGCTTCCGCATTCGAGCTGCCGTCTGCCGCCGCCTTGCTCTCGCCGGGCCCCTCGTTCTCGACGCCGTCGATGCCGGTGAACTCCAGCTCGAGCGTCAACCCTTCGGCGGCGAGGCGCAGAGTGCGTTCCCGCAAACGCGCACCGAGCGCGTCTACCCCGGTAGCGTCCGATAAACCGACGCGGCGCGCCAGCGCACCGCGCACGTCCTCTTCCTCGCGTTCCGCTTCGTTTACGGCCACGAGCATCGCGTTGATCTCCGTGAATAGACGGTCGTAACGCGGGTCACCCGTGACGGGACGCTCGCCGGTCGCCAACTTGGGCCCGGGCTGTAGTGGTGCGCAGGCGGGAGCCACGAGCGAGAGGCTCAAACCAAGCAGCGCTGCCAGCGCGACGAAGCGGTACCGGGGGCGGGGGACGAGGAGCGACGCGGAAGGGGAACCCGTAAGGGCACTGACGCATCGAATCGGAAGGCACGGAGAACGCATGGTAGGGAGGAAGCGCTCGCTCACGAGTTGGGCGTTGCGGCGAGAGCCACCACAGTGACATGAACGACCCCCGCTGCATAGAGCGCTTGGCTACAGGCGAGCAGAGTCGAACCCGTCGTGATCACATCATCCAAGAGCAAGGCGTGACGCCCCGCGGCGCTCGCTCGCGCCACAAACGCGCCGTCCACGTTCTCTCGCCGTGCTCGCGCCGAGAGCCTCACCTGATGCGGGGTATCGCGGCAACGCTCCAGCACCCCCGGCGCAAACTCACCGCCGGCACGCCGACTGAGGCTCCGGGCCAGCAGCGCGGCGGGGTTGAACCCTCGCTCCACCAACCGCGTCAGATGGAGAGGTACGGGCACGACCAGCGTGTGCCGAGCAATCGAACGCAACGGAAGCAAGTCACTCAGCCGATCTGCCAAATCGGCTCTTTGGCCAAATTTCATGCGCAAAATCGCCGTCGACAATGGAGGCAGGTACGCGCCCCCCACGATAGCCTCGACCGCGACCTCCTGCGGCGCTGACGGACAACCGCCGCAGTCCGGACAAAACACGACCCGCCCATCGACGAGAGGCTCATCGCAGGCGGCGCAGTAGTCGGGGGCGATCAGCTGGCGAAGCGACTGCCCAGCAAGTCGTGTCAAGCGAGGGATCCGGCGGATGAACGCACGCATTCGACGTGATCGCACGAGTTGCGGCGGCGGTTGCGCGCGTCGAGCAAGCGTGTCCGCAACCGGCCCTCGTCACGTCCCGGAAGCGCACGAATTGCTCAAGGCGGGGGCCATGCGCGTCTGATAAGGTGCGCAACTTCGCTACACCATCGAGGGGGCGCAGAATTCAAAGGGTGAGGGAAATGAGACACGCGAAATGGATCTTGGTGCTTGCTCTGGCGGTCGGATCGACGGGCTGTGCGGGCAAGAAGCGTCCCTTCTGGGATGCGCCGATCGATGGGGGGAAGGCAGAGGTTACGATCGGGGCGTTGGGTACGGCGGACTCGATGGATGGCGGTATGCAACGCGGAGGTGAACTGGGGGCACGGGCGCCTGGTGAGTCCCCAGATGCCTCCCTGACGGATCTGAACACGGAAGGCACCGCCGTCTGTGACACAGCGGGTAATTGTGAGTGCAACGTGAACATCCAATCTTGCGCGGCGCTGCCGCTCTGTGACGCGGGTGCTTCCTGTGAGGCAGCTTGCCCGGGGTGTTTGATTGATGACGTCTGCGTTGGCGCTGACGCCGTCGACCCCAATAACCCCTGTCAAGTGTGTGATCCATCGCGCAGCGCCCAAGGCTGGTCGAGCAATGACGGTGTGGCCTGTGACGATGGCACCTTCTGCACGGTCGACGACAGCTGCCAGGGCAACGACTGCACGGGAACCCCGCGTGCTTGCGAAGACGGCGTGGCCTGCAACGGAGTCTCGACGTGCGACGAGGCCGAAGACCGCTGTACTCCCGGCGTAAATCAGTGCAACGCTCTGGAGTTGTGCGACACGGAATCGGATACGTGCACGACGACGTGTGACGGCTGCGTGATCGCGGGGGTCTGCGTGCAGCGTGGTGCCGAGCAGTCGGGTGACCCGTGTATGGTCTGCGACACCAGTCGCTCGAACAGCGCATACACAGTCGCCCAGGGCAAGGCCTGCGGCGCCGGACCCGCTACCTGCTCCGCCCAGGATACTTGCGATGCCAATGGGGCGTGCCTGCCCAATCACGCGCTGGAAGGAGCGCCGTGTGGCAACAACGCTGCCACCGCCTGCGATCTCGCGGACTCCTGCGACGGGCGGGGAGCCTGCTTACCCCGCCTCGTCGGCAATGGCACTGCCTGTAACGACAATCAATTCTGTACCGTGGCGGACGAATGCCGAGGCGGCGCCTGCACCGGTACCGGAAATCGCAACTGTGGCGCCGGCTCGAGCTGCAACGAGACAGCCGATCGATGCGATTGCCAGGGCTGTTTGGTCGGTGGCAACTGCTTTGCAGCCGGCGCGTTGAACGGGAACAACGCCTGCCAGATCTGCGATCCAGCAAGAAATCGCAGCGCCTTCAGCGCCAACGTGAACGCACGCTGCGGCTCGGGCCCGACCGAATGCTCCGCGCAAGATACGTGCAACAACCAGGGCCAGTGTGCTGCGAACCACCTGCCTCCACCGACCGCGTGTAGCTCAGTCGCTGGCGGCCAGTGCCAGGGCGATGGGCGGTGTATCGCGTTGGCTCCGGCGGCCCTCGTCACCGTTGCCGGCGGAGCGCCGACGGCTTTCTCCCGCACTCTCGTGGACGCCACCAGTAGCCCCAAGACCTGGTCCGTGCAAAACACCGGGGCCTCCGCAACGAGTCCACTCCGCTTGACCAACAGCAATGCCTTGGAATTTCAAGCGAGTGGCAATTGTCTCGACTTGGTGCTGCAGCCGGGAGGATCGTGCTCCGTCAGCATTGCGTTTTCACCAAGAAATCCGGGTGCTCGTCGCGCGAACTTGAGACTGGAAGGGGGAGCAAACGTAGCCGTGAGCGTGGACGTCGAGGGTCCAGCGCGGCTTCGCAATGGGGTCCCGTGCTCGTCCAATGGTTCCGCCGACTGTGACGCCAACCGATGTACGGAATGGTTTGTCGATTCTGACGGGGACGGCTTCGGCTCACGCCAAGCTATCGGTGGACACCCCGCGCTGCTTATTTGCGGCGATGGATCGGCCGCAAATCGCCCGCCACCATTTCTATTCGTCGATGGGTGCCGCGGGAATGATGTCGAGTTGCCTTACGTCACTGATCCCACTGGGCGAACGGATTGTTGCGACAACCTCGACTCATGTGCTGCAAGCTCCGTCAATGGCGTCTTCCCTTCTAGAGAGGCTTTTCCAGGACGAACTACGGGTAGCACCGGAGCAGCGAATTGCGCGCCAGGGATTTTCACCGCCGATTTCAACTGTGACGGTTTTGAGACGCCGGTAACCGCCGACTTGCCGCCGCCGTTCGTCGATTGCGCGACCGTCGCCGGTGTTTGCACGGGAGGGGGTAGACTGAATGAACCTGTTTGCGGCGGTACGGTCAGCTCCTACGGGTGCTTTATCATCAACGGGATTTGTCAGACTCCAGCTGGCCGCGGTCCACCGACGAGTACACCGGTGAGTTGCCGTTGATAAAAAGGGGAGGAATCTGCTCGGGTAGGAACGTAGCCGAGCTCCTGTAGGCCAGGTGTTCTCAATAGTCGCGCACGGGTGGCTTCTCGTCGAGCGCCCGACAGGGATCCGGTTTTCTGTGCCTCACTTGCCAGCTCAGCTGAGTCGATTTGCTTAACACGCCCTGTCGCCCCGATCAGCGCTATGGCAAGCTCGAGGGTACCTGCGCGGTCAATGTCGGTCGCTCCCAGCGCCGCGCAGGAGCCTTGCTCTGAGTTTGCGCGCCGGTCGTCTTTCGGACTTGTGAGGTCGCGGAAGCTGAACGACAGGTATGGGCCCGCAGAACCGTGGGGGCCACGAGGTGGTGGCGCCCGTCGCGTTTCAGCGGCAGCTTGGAACGAATATCTTGCCGCGATGTGGCTTACCGAATAGCCGCGGCCTAAGCCCGAAGGCGCCTTCCTCCGAACCGCCTCCCACATTCGTTCATCGCCAGGTGATCGCCGTCCGGCACTCGGTAGTGCTCTGGCTTCGATTTGGGATCCTATCCCGAGCCCACTCCAACGTCCCCCGCGCGCCCGGTGCTGCGCTTGATCACCAAGCGCCGCGCGCTATTCCGAGATTCCGAGCGGGCGCACTGGATGACGAATGCGCCGCTGGCTGGATCACACTTTGGACGCCGCTGAAGAAGGAGTACTGGTCCCCATCGCGAAGCAGCCAGCCACCTGCGAGATCGACTGAACGGTCGCGCTTCCGAAGTTGATGCGTGGCAACCACTCGCGAACTTACCAACTGAGTCTCGACCGATTGGTGCTCGTTATGAATTGACCAAAGCTCGGGGCGCAGGAGCGCGCAGCCCGATCACAATCGGCTCCCGAACACCGCGCGATCCCTTGGATCGCACGCAACACGTCGAGCCCCGATGAGGGGCGCTCGCTTGGGCTGGATCCAGCAATGGCGCAAGTTTGTTCCTCGATACTCAGCTATCCGAGACGCAGGCGCGGCGAAAAAGACCAGTGCTCGCCCTTCGCTAGGCGCGACCCGAGGGAGCTGCTAAGGTCACGCTGAGCATTCGGGTTCGCCGGTCGAACAAGCACCCGATTCCGTTGCTCATAACCTTTCGAGAGAGTGATCCCATGCAGTACGGCCGTAGGTTGTTTGATTCTGGAAGTCGGTTCTTCAACGTCGCGTTAGCTACGGCGTTGGCCGCCGCGACGTTGGCTGTCAGCAGCAGCGCGGGCGCGCAGGCGTTTCCTTTTCCAAGTAGCAACGTGCAGCCGGGCAATGGCCGTTTCATCACCCCGGTGCTGACTAGCCATGAGATACGGGCGGCTTACGATCGCTGGCGCACCAATCTCATTCGACCTTGCCCGGGTCGGGGTAGTCGCGTGATCTATCCGGAGACAAACGGTGATACGCGGTCCGAGGGGATTGGCTACGGGATGGTCATTGCCGCGTACATGGGGGATCAAACCACCTTTGACGGTCTTTGGGCTTTCTATGAAAGCCATTCCAACAACGGTCTGATGAATTGGCTCATCAACAATTGCGACGCTGTCGGAGACACAGGGAGCGCATCAGATGCGGACATCGACGCGGCATTCGGGCTCATAGTCGCCGATAAGCAGTGGGGTGGGTATGCCGGCGACGCAAGCGGCATCTTGGCGCAGATTAGAGGTCGCCTGTTCAATCCTGGCTGTGGGGGGATCCTCCTCGCGGGAAGCAATTTTTCAAATTGTGGCTGTGTCAACCCATCGTATATCCCACCCGGATATTACGCGGCTTTTTCAGAGTATGACAACGCTGGTTTTTGGAACGGTGCCCTGGCAGCCACGTATGCGTACCTTGCAGCGGCTCAGAACGATCAGACGGGTCTCGTCCCTGCTTGGTCAAACTCCACGGGTGGAACCAATCTCAACAACTGTAACCCGCAAGTTGCGGGCGGCGGGCAGACAAGCGAGTTTCAGGCAGACGCAGCCAGAACGCCGTGGCGGGTTGCTACCGATCTGTTGTGGCATCAAGAGGCGAGGGCGAGTGCCTTCCTCGCGCCAATGGCAAGATTCGCGACATCTCCGCCCGTTCGGATCACTCACGTCGTAGACCGCTATCAGCTTGGTGGAGCCCCGCTGCCTGGTGAGAACGGTGGGAACAATCCGCTAGACCCAACGACACTAAACGCGTTGGGGCGCCGCAGCACGTTCACTATGGGCGGGTTCGCCACCGCCATGACGGCAAGCACGCAGCAGAATCTCGATCAGTTCACGGGGGCTTGGCAGAGCCTTTACGCACCTGGTGACAGTTCCGGCACGTATCGCGCATTTGGCAACAGCCTGGCCCTTCTCTACGGATTGCTCGTTACAGGTTCCATGTGGGATCCGGCCGGCCCAAATCCGGTGCGTGTTCAGCCGCCAGTCGTGAACCCCGAACCCGGTAATTTGCTCAAGAACGGTGACTTTGACGAAGGGCTTTTGGGTTGGACCGTCGAGAATTACGGCGCTACTGGTGCAGCACAGGGGTACGCGATGCATCGTCAGGGCGAGTTGAACATTCTCATTCAAGGTGTCGACATCGCAGACAACATCGCGCTGTATGAAACGATCGGCGTCCAAGCGAATCAGAACTACTTGATGCGTTTCCGTGCACGCGCGGCGGCGGCCCGACGAATCCGACTGCTCGTTCAGCAGGAGGGTGGGACCTACACGGTTTACGGCAATCTGGCGAACGGTGCCGAGGTCACGTTAGGCACGGAATTCGCCACCTACGAATGGGTGTTCAAGGCCGGCGTTACGGATCCGCAGGCGCGCTTCAAATTCCAATTCGGGGACTCGGCTGCCGCCGTGACATTGGACGACGTGGTCTTTCAGGCTACAGATCTGCCCGTGTCGGAGCCCGACGCGCCCGTCTCTCCGGGCGGAGAGCCCACTGTCCCGGTGGACCCAAGCAATCCCGGCACGCCCCCTCCCGGCAGTACCCCTTCTGGCAGCACCCCTTCTGGCAGCACCCCTCCCGGCGGCAGTAACATCGGTACCGTCACTCCCGGCGGCGAGCCCACGGGCTCGGGTCTGACGCCGGTGGGTGCTCCCGACCCGAATGAAAGCACCGGTGGCTTGCCCCCCGGTCCCGCTGGACGGCCCACCGGGAATGGTCAGTGCACGGTAGTGGACGACCCGGCGTGCGGCATGTACGAGTGCAGCACCGTTCTCGGCCTTTGCTACGAAAACACGTATGGCTACGTCTGGGACGCGGCGGCTAAAAACGGCGCGGGCGATTGGTCACAGCCACCCAATAATGTGGCCGGATGTGGCCCCGACTTCGTCTTCTGGCCCAAGGTGAACGGTTGCTATGATCCTGAAACAGGATACGCCTTCGACCCCGTGGCCCTGCAGTGGGTGTACAGGGGCGACTGGTACACAGCTGGTCAAGACGACGGTGGGTCTGCGGCTGATAGCGGATGCGTCTTGAGCAACGGATCGGCAGGCCTGAACTCGTCAAGGTGGCTCTTGATCGCCCTTTTCAGCGCAGCACTTGGCCTCGTGTATCGGCGTCGAGTCACATGAGTTGTCGATCTCGACCTATGCAACCAGCGAGATGCGGACCAGCTCTCGCCGTACGTCGGCGCCCTCAACATAGGCAGCGGCCGCACGGAATACGGAGCCCTAGATCGGAGTCGGCGGAGATGTAACCGTTCACGGCCCTCGTAAGTGCGCTAGATCGCTCCATAAAATTTTTCCGCTTTCCATCGGCGGGTCGATGGGTGATGCCTCGCACCCGTGGCGCAGGACTGGCGGGATCAGCGAATCGCGGAGCTCGAAGCTGCGCTCGCTGCCAGTGAGGCGCTGCATGCTGCCAAGGACGCGCGGATCGCCGAGCTCGAGCAGCGCGTCGCCGAGCTGAGCGCACGGCTGGCAGAGCACGCCGAGAAGCTGGGGCAGAATTCGCGAAATTCGCACCGGCCACCGTCGAGCGATTCGCCGGCTGCTCGTGGTCAGCGCCGAGGTAAGGGCAAGTCGAAGTCAAAGCGCAAGCGCGGCGCTCAGCCGGGGCATCGTCCGGCCCAGCGCCAGCTGCTACCGCCCGAGGAGGTCGACGAGGTCGTCAACCTGTTCCCGTCTCATTGCGACGATTGCGCGAAGCCTTTGCCCGACGTGCCGGACCCCAACGCCATGCGTTTCCAGGTCACCGAGGTGCCGCCCGTCAAGCCGCACACGACCGAGTATCGCAGGCACGCTGTGCGGTGTTCGTGCGGGCACACGACGTGCGCGGTCCACGACCAGCAGCCCGCTTCGCCGTTTGGCCCGAGACTGATGGCTCTCGTGGCATTGCTCACCGGCGTCTATCACCTGAGCCGGCGCAAGGCAGCCGAGCTGCTCGGCGACATGGCCGGCGTACGCATCTCGGTCGGTGCTCTCAGTGCGGTTGAAGCCCGCGTGAGTGTGGCCGTCCAGCCCGCCGTCGAGGCGGCGTGGGAGCGCGTAGGGCAGGCTGAGGTCAAACACACCGACGGAACGAGCTGGTTCCAATCGGGTCTGTCGCGCGCCCTGTGGACCATCGCCACCGCGGCGGCCACCGTGTTCAAGATCGTCGCCGACGGCAGCAAGCAGACGCTCGAGCCCTTGTACGGCGCGTTGCAGGGCATCTTGGTCAGCGACCGCGCCAAAGCACTCAACTTCTGGGCGATGGATCACCGTCAGATTTGCTGGGCGCACCTGGTCCGCAAGTTCGTGTCGTTTGCCGAGAGAGACGGGCCCACGGGATCCATCGGTCGCGAGCTTCTCGACTACACTGGACTCGTGTTCGAGTACTGGCACGACTACCAGGACGGTAAGCTCACCAGAGAGCGATTCATCGCCTGGATGGCACCGCTGCGCCTGCAAGTGTGAGCGTGCGGCGCGATCCGCGTCTAGACGGTGAAGAGCGCCAAGCGGGCCGGATGGCGCTTCACCGTTCACCGGTGAATAGATCGTTGCTGCCGGT